>NZ_JBFDTM010000004.1:2390000-2655000 GCF_040719405.1 Enterococcus sp. AN402
ACCGACTTCGGGTGTTACAAACTCTCGTGGTGTGACGGGCGGTGTGTACAAGGCCCGGGAACGTATTCACCGCGGCGTGCTGATCCGCGATTACTAGCGATTCCGGCTTCATGCAGGCGAGTTGCAGCCTGCAATCCGAACTGAGAGAAGCTTTAAGAGATTTGCATGACCTCGCGGTCTAGCGACTCGTTGTACTTCCCATTGTAGCACGTGTGTAGCCCAGGTCATAAGGGGCATGATGATTTGACGTCATCCCCACCTTCCTCCGGTTTGTCACCGGCAGTCTCGCTAGAGTGCCCAACTAAATGATGGCAACTAACAATAAGGGTTGCGCTCGTTGCGGGACTTAACCCAACATCTCACGACACGAGCTGACGACAACCATGCACCACCTGTCACTTTGTCCCCGAAGGGAAAGCTCTATCTCTAGAGTGGTCAAAGGATGTCAAGACCTGGTAAGGTTCTTCGCGTTGCTTCGAATTAAACCACATGCTCCACCGCTTGTGCGGGCCCCCGTCAATTCCTTTGAGTTTCAACCTTGCGGTCGTACTCCCCAGGCGGAGTGCTTAATGCGTTTGCTGCAGCACTGAAGGGCGGAAACCCTCCAACACTTAGCACTCATCGTTTACGGCGTGGACTACCAGGGTATCTAATCCTGTTTGCTCCCCACGCTTTCGAGCCTCAGCGTCAGTTACAGACCAGAGAGCCGCCTTCGCCACTGGTGTTCCTCCATATATCTACGCATTTCACCGCTACACATGGAATTCCACTCTCCTCTTCTGCACTCAAGTCTCCCAGTTTCCAATGACCCTCCCCGGTTGAGCCGGGGGCTTTCACATCAGACTTAAGAAACCGCCTGCGCTCGCTTTACGCCCAATAAATCCGGACAACGCTTGCCACCTACGTATTACCGCGGCTGCTGGCACGTAGTTAGCCGTGGCTTTCTGGTTAGATACCGTCAGGGGACGTTCAGTTACTAACGTCCTTGTTCTTCTCTAACAACAGAGTTTTACGATCCGAAAACCTTCTTCACTCACGCGGCGTTGCTCGGTCAGACTTTCGTCCATTGCCGAAGATTCCCTACTGCTGCCTCCCGTAGGAGTCTGGGCCGTGTCTCAGTCCCAGTGTGGCCGATCACCCTCTCAGGTCGGCTATGCATCGTGGCCTTGGTGAGCCGTTACCTCACCAACTAGCTAATGCACCGCGGGTCCATCCATCAGCGACACCCGAAAGCGCCTTTCACTCTTATGCCATGCGGCATAAACTGTTATGCGGTATTAGCACCTGTTTCCAAGTGTTATCCCCCTCTGATGGGTAGGTTACCCACGTGTTACTCACCCGTCCGCCACTCCTCTTTCCAATTGAGTGCAAGCACTCGGGAGGAAAGAAGCGTTCGACTTGCATGTATTAGGCACGCCGCCAGCGTTCGTCCTGAGCCAGGATCAAACTCTCATAATAAAAGTTAGAACAATCTTACGATTGTTAAGCTCAATTTGTTTGCTAGCATATTGCTTGCTTGTTAAAAATGTTTGTTGTCTTGAATTGAATCAAGACGCCCTACACATTTGGTTCGTCTATTCTTTGTTCAGTTTTCAAAGGTCTACGTTACCTCGCAGCAACTTTTATATCATAACAAACTTTCGTTTGAATGTCAAGAACTTTTTTAAAAAAGTTTTTTTAAGTTGTTTTGCTCGGTTGTTGTTGTCTGTTGTGACAACTTCTATATCTTATCATCTCGCTTGTTATTTGTCAACAACTTTTTTGTTGTTTTTTCAAACTTTTTTCGAGAGATTTGAAATCAAGAATTGTTATTTAATTATTGATTTCTGAATCGCTCAGCTGTGTGACTCGCCTTGCGACATGTAATAATATACCAAGATTTCAAGCATTGGTCAATCATTATTTTCACTTTTTTTAAACTTTTTTTCAATACCGATTATTCTTTCTTATCCGATTAGATAAAGTTCGTTTTTTTATCAGATTACCCATTCTTTTTATTACCCATCTTCGATTTTTTTAGAAAAAAAGAATTGGTTTCAATTGTTTTTCTATTCTTTTTTTATTTAATTTTTTGCGAATACAAAAAAAAGATGCCCTTAAGGCATCTTTTTTTATCTCATTGTTGGGAATAGCAAGACATCACGAATTGATTGTGCATCAGTTAATAACATAACTAGTCGATCAATCCCAATACCTAATCCTCCGGTTGGTGGTAAGCCATATTCTAAGGCTTCGATGAAATCTTCATCTACTCCGTGTGCTTCATCATTTCCTTGTTCCCGTTCTTTTTCTTGTTCTTCAAAACGTTCACGTTGGTCAATTGGATCATTTAATTCTGTAAATGCATTAGCAAACTCTTTTCCGATAATAAACAGTTCAAAGCGGTCAGTGAAACGACCATCTTCTGGATTTTTCTTCGCTAATGGTGAAACAGCTACTGGGTGACCATAAATAAATGTTGGTTGTTGCAACGTATCTTCTACAAATGTTTCGAAAAATTCATTAATGATATGACCGACTGTCATGGCATCTGTAATTTCAACATTATGTTCTTTAGCCAACGCACGGGCTTCTTCTATCGTCATCTCTTGCCAAAAATCTACGCCCGTTTGTTCTTTGACCGCATCTACCATGTGTAGACGTTTGAAAGGACTTCCTAAGTCAACCGCTTGACCATCGTACGTGATATCAGTAGTTCCTAAGACTTTTTCCGCAGCATTACGAATAATTCCCTCTGTTAAATCCATCACATCTTGATAATCAGTATAAGCGGTATAAGCTTCTAGCATTGTAAATTCTGGGTTATGAGTGGTATCGATTCCTTCATTACGGAAGACACGACCAATTTCATATACTTTTTCCATGCCACCGACAATTAAACGTTTTAAATGTAACTCTAGGGCAATGCGTAAGTATAAGTCCATATCTAATGCATTATGGTGTGTGATAAATGGACGAGCAGCAGCTCCTCCTGCTTCGTTATGCAAGACAGGCGTTTCTACTTCGACATAGCCATTGCCATCTAGATAACGACGGATTTCGCTAATAATTTGACTGCGTTTCATGAAACGATCAAAGCTTTCTTTGTTACTGATTAAATCCAAATAGCGTTGACGATAACGTTGTTCCACATTCGTTAATCCATGGTATTTATCTGGCAATGGACGCAAAGCTTTAGTTAATAACGTAATTGTTTGAGCTTTAACAGTAACTTCCCCCGTATTGGTTTTCATTATTTGACCTGTCACACCAAAGAAGTCGCCTAAGTCAGCATGTTTAAATAGTTCATAGGCTTCGTCTCCAACTTGGTCCTTCCGAACATAAATTTGAATTTGGCCTTCACGGTCTTGCAAATGGGCGAAACCAGCTTTTCCTTTACCACGTTTTGTCATCATACGTCCAGCAACGCTGACTTCTGTATTCATTTCACTAAGTTCTTCTTTTGTATGATTATCATATTGTTCATGAAGTTCTGCTGAATTATGAGTGCGATCGAAACGTTTACCGAAAGGATCAATCCCTTCTTCACGTAAAGCTTCCATTTTTTCGCGGCGCACGAGCATTTGATCATTTAAATCCTCTAAATGCGCTTGTTGTTCTTCTGCCACTGTTGTTCCTCCATTCTTGATTTTAACCTATCCTAATAATGCCACAGTAATTCGAAAAAAAGCAAGCCGAATTTTACTTTCGGCTTGAATTTTTTATTCTTCTATAGTAGTTACAGCAACTTTGGAAATCTTCTCTACAAAGGCATCAAGTAAATCGACAACTGCTTGTTGTGTTTCAACTTGGTTAATCGCAACTTTCACTTTGGCTGCTCGCGAAATTCCTTTTAGATAGTAAGAAGCATGTTGGCGAAACTCACGGACCGCAATTTTTTCACCTTTTAAATCCACTAATCGTTGTAAATGAACTTTTGCAATGTTAATTTTTTCAGCTGGTGAAGGCTCAGGCATCAATTCGCCCGTTTCCAAGTATTCTTTCGTCCGTTGAATCATCCAAGGATTGCCCAAAGCAGCTCGACCAATCATCACACCATCCGCTCCAACATATTCTAACATGCGTTTAGCATCTTCAGGCGTTTTGACATCTCCATTTCCCATAAAAGGAATGGTTAAATGCTTTTTCACTTCCTTTAAAACGTCCCAGTTGGCTGTCCCTTCGTACATTTGGACACGTGTCCGACCATGCATAGCAATTGCCGAAGCGCCTGCTTGTTCGGCAGCCAAAGCGTTGTCTACAGCATATAGATGATCTTCATCCCAGCCTGTTCGCATTTTTACAGTGACAGGCAAAGAAACTGCCGAAGAGACTGCGTGAACCATCTCATGCACTTTATTCGGATCCAGCAACCATTTCGCACCAGCTTCAGCTTTAATTATTTTATTGACAGGGCAACCCATGTTAATATCAATAATCGCCGCTTGCGTATTTTCTTCCACAAACTTAGCAGCTTCCACTAATGTTTCTTTATCTCCACCAAAAATTTGTACACTTAAAGGATATTCTCGCTCATCAATATATAGCATTTCTAAGGTTTTTTTGTTTCTTAATTTAATTCCTTTGTCACTAATCATTTCACAAACGACTAATCCTGCGCCAAATTCTTTTACAGTCACACGAAAAGCGGCGTTACTAATACCCGCCATCGGAGCTACGACAACACGGTTGGGGATTTCAACGTCTCCAATTTTCCACATAGTCTTTCCTCCTACTTTTGTTTCGTATTGCGAATCGCTTCATCGCGAAGTTCAATTAATTCTTCTTCACTATAGTGATATTTATTGTTACAGAATTGACAAACTGCTTCTGCTCCATGATCTTCATCGATCATCGCATTTAATTCATCGATCCCAACAGCAATCAAAGCGGTCGCAAATTTTTCTTTGGAACAGTCACATTTAAATTGTACAGGCATTTTTTCTAAAATTTCTACTTCGTCTTCTCCCAACAAGCGATACAAGACTTGTTCAGGTGTTTCTCCATTTTCTAGTAATTGTGAAATTGGTGGCACTTCCGCTAGACGCTGTTCAATAAAATCAATGGTACTTTCATCGGCACCTGGCATTACTTGAATCATAAAACCACCGGCTGCTTTCACAGATTCATCCGTGTCCACCAATACACCTAAACCGATAGCTGAAGGAACTTGTTCAGAGACCGCCATAAAATATGTAAAGTCTTCACCGATTTCACCAGAAACAATAGGTGTTTGTCCAGAAAAGGTTTCTTTTAATCCTAAATCTTTAATGACTGTGAAAATCCCTTCGTTACCGACAGCGCCACGTACATCAATTTTACCTGTTGCATTCAACTTTAAGCTGACATGTGGATTTTTAATGTAGCCTTTTGTTTCTCCACGGCCATTACTATCGACAATAATAGCGCCAGCTGGGCCATTTCCTTGTACTTTTACAGTTAATTTATCGTCACCTTTTAAAGTCGCTCCTAGTAAAAGGGCTCCAATCAATGTGCGCCCTAACGCTGCGGTAGAAGAACTCCATGTATCATGTCTTCTTTGCGCTTCGCTAACAGTTTCAGTGGCACTGATGGCATATGCTCGAATTGAACCTTTATAACAAAGGGCTTTTACCAAATAATCTTCCATTCTTTTTCCTCTTCTCTTGGTGCTTTTTTGTCCATTAGTCAGATAATACTAGGAATCAGGTGTTTTTTCAACCAAATAATCTTCCTTCTATAGAATATCTTAATATTATAGAAGGTGCAGTATTCGTCAACTCGACAAATACTGCACCTTCTACTAATTGGTTATTTATAACGATCTTCGTAGTTATTGCGATCATATTCAGAATTGGAATCTGAATCTTTTTTCTCTTCAGATTGGACTTCTTTTTCTGTTTGTTCGCTTTCTACTTTGACTTCTTCTGCTTCATCATGTAATTCTTTTTTCGCTTCTTCAAAGTCTTGCTTTTCTTCAACTTGTTTTTGCGCTTCTTTTTCTTCTAAAGCACGTTTTGCTTCTTCGAATGTTTGCGCTTCTTTTTCACTAGGATAGTCGCTGTCAGTACCTTCAGGCATTTTACCTGTTTCAAATAATGATTTGATTGCTTTTGCATCTAATGTTTCATATTCTAATAGTTTTTCAGCGATTAGTTTATGTTGTTCACGGTGCGCTTCGATAATTTCATGCGCTTTCGTATGAGCATCCATTAAGATACGACGAACTTCCTGATCGATTTCAAACGCCACTTGTTCTGAGTAAGCTTTTGTTTGACCATAATCACGACCGACAAAGACTTGATGGTTTCCTTCATATTGAACAGGTCCTAATTTGTCGCTCATTCCATATTCAGTTACCATGCTACGGGCAATCCCTGTTGCTTGTTCAAAGTCATTTGAAGCCCCTGTTGATTGAACGCCAAAGATAATTTCTTCTGCTGTACGTCCACCAAGTAAGCCAACGATTTGTTCAAACATATCTTCTTTAGTCATTAAGAATTGATCTTCTTTTGGTAAAGCAATCATATAACCGCCTGCGCGACCACGAGGGATAATTGTTACTTTATGGACAACACGGGCACGGCTTAAGACTAAACCAACGATTGTGTGTCCCGCTTCATGGTAAGCCACCATTTCGCGTTCTTTTTTATTAATCACGCGATCTTTTTTAGCTGGACCAGCAATTACGCGGTCTTCGGCTTCATCCACATCAGAAGCATCAATTTTTTTCTTGTTACGACGAGCGGCAACTAAGGCTGCTTCGTTTAAGACATTTTCTAAATCAGCACCAGCAAAACCTGGTGTTTGTTGTGCAACAACTTTCAAATCAACGTCATCAGCTAACGGTTTGTTTTTCGCATGAACACGTAAAATCGCTTCACGACCTTTGACATCTGGACGTCCTACCAAGATTTGGCGGTCAAAACGACCTGGACGTAACAACGCTGGGTCTAACACGTCTGAACGGTTCGTTGCAGCAATTACGATAACTCCTTCATTGCCATCAAAACCATCCATCTCAACTAATAATTGGTTAAGGGTTTGTTCACGTTCGTCGTGTCCGCCACCCATACCAGCACCACGTTGACGACCAACTGCATCGATTTCATCGATAAAGATAATCGCAGGTGCGTTTTTCTTCGCTGTTTCAAATAAATCCCGGACACGGCTAGCACCGACCCCGACAAACATTTCAACGAAATCTGAACCTGAGATTGAGTAAAATGGCACACCTGCTTCACCTGCTACAGCTTTAGCAAGTAACGTTTTACCAGTCCCTGGAGGTCCCTCTAATAGTACGCCCGCAGGAATCCGTGCGCCTAATTCAGCGAAACGACGTGGATCTTTTAAGAATTCCACTACTTCAACTAATTCTTGTTTTTCTTCTTCCGCACCAGCTACATCTGAGAAGCGGACACGGTTAGCTTTTTTATCGGCTTCTTTGGCTTTTGATTTACCGAAGTTCATCACACGGCCACCGCCGCCACCGCCACCGCCTTGTTGGCTCATCATCATGTAGAAGAAGAAGAAAATAATCACTAATGGTAAGAAACTAAACAACAATGACAACCAAGCGCCACTTGTTGATTGTTCTTTGACAACTAGCTTCACCTTGTTATTTTGTGCCGCATCTTGAATGCCAGCTAAGGTTGTATCACTAGGTAAAACGGTTGTTGTGAAGCCTTTTGACGACGCTTGCGTTGAGCCCCACAATGACAGACCACCTGTGTCTTTCACTTCTTGTTTTTCTTTATACTGACCTTCAATCCGGTAAACCCCATTGGTTGGTTGAATGGTCATGTCTTTGACTTTTCCGTCTTCCAATTGTTGTTGGAAGGTTGAGTAATCGATGTCTGGCGATTGTTGGTTGTTATTTCCAAAAATGAAATAGACAACCATGACCATGGCAAGTACTACTAAGACGTAGTATAAACCATTTTTCATGCCATTATTCTTTTTGTTCATGCCTGTCCTCCTTATGCTCATCATTACAATTCATGTTATTCTTTTATCAATCCTGACCTTTACATTGTAACACAATTAATTCCTTGATAGATATTAATTTGATTCGTAAACTTCAGGTTTTAAAACGCCAATATAAGGCAAGTTGCGGTACGTTTCTGCATAGTCTAATCCGTAACCGACCACAAACTCATTGGGCACATCAAACCCTACGTAGTCAGCTTTAATGTCTACCACACGGCCTTCTGGTTTATCTAATAAGGTAACAATTTTCACAGATGCAGCTTTACGGTATCTAAACAAATCTACTAAATACGCTAATGTACGACCACTATCGATGATATCTTCTACGATTAAAATATGTCTACCTTCGACATTTGTGTCCAAGTCTTTGACAATTTTTACTTCGCCTGAAGAAACTGTCGCGTTGCCGTAGCTAGATACATCCATAAAGTCCAATTCTAAATAAGTATTGATTTCACGAGTCAAATCAGCCATAAATGGTACTGCACCTTTTAAAATACCGACCACTAAAGGATTTTTCCCTTGATATTCTTCTGTCAGTTGCTTGCCAAGCTCTGCAGACTTCGCAAGAATTTCTTCTTTGGAGATTAGGACTTTCTCAATATCTTTTTCTATCATAGTGCGCTCCTTTCAGCATTACTCCTTTGTCTTAAAAAGGAGTCTGTAGTGTATTTTATCAGTTTCTAAAGGAATACTCAAATAGGAATTTGCAAATTTTGGTACCCAAATGATTTCCTCTTGCTCATCCGTAATGACCCAAGCACTCTCTCTCGCTTCATTTGGCACTTTTTGATCAATAAAAACTCTGCTTAATTTTTTCGTAAACCCTGGTTTTAATGTAATCCGATCACCACTTTGGCGATGACGAACGGTCAAAGGTGTGGCTGTGGTCAACGGGATTGCCAACAACTGGCCCGCCCATTGATTAATCTCTTCAGGAAGAGGAAACGGTTTGTCTGTCGCAATTAATCCTAGCCACTCGGTTTCCGATAAATAAATCCCCGCACCAGGTACTAATAAATGTGTAACTTCTTCTCGCTGTGCAGCCTGTTTTTGTTCTAAGCATAGCCAATCATAACTTTTAGCTAGTTGCCATTGCTGTTCTAACATAACCGAGCCTTGCGGTTGCCGTTCATCATTCAAAACTTTTAAAATTTGTGTCATCTGGCGTTGGTTTAACGAAACCCCTAATGGCACTAATGTTTTTTGGAAAAACGCGGTTAAAAAGAAGTGCTGGTACGCAAGCGTTTCTTTTAATAATCTCTTCAAAGGAATGCGCCATCCTTGTTTGGTCGGTTCTACGGCTTCAGATAATTGAGGCTCAATTTGTTCTTGAATAAATTCTTGGGCAAAACGTTGTTCATTACTAAAAGAAGCAATCTGATCTAAGAATTGCGGATTTTCCTGCTTTAATAGCGGCAAAACCTGATTACGGAGCCGATTTCTCAAATATTCATTGGTTTGGTTCGTTTCGTCCTCAAAATAAACGAATGCTTGGCGCTGTGCAAATTGATACAATTCTTCTTTTGGATAAATGAGTAACGGACGAATCAATTCCCCTGTCGCAAAAGGACGTCTCTCTTTAATGCCCGCGGAATGGGAAAAATTAGTTCCTCGAATCAGTTTCATTAAAATCGTTTCCGCTTGATCGTCTAGATGATGTGCCGTCATTAAGACCGCCGCACCTTCAATTTCCATGACTTCTTTAAAAAATTCATAACGAAATGTGCGCGCTTTTGCTTCTAAATTCCGTTGCTTTTCAGGGTCTTCCCAACGTGTTTCATAATACGTTAGCTCTCGCTGCTGACAATAGGTAGCGAGATATTGCGCTTCCTGTGCCGACGCTTCTCGCAATTGATGATTGACGTGTGCAACAACCAATTGTAATTGTTCTTTTTCTGCCACCTGTTCCATTAACGTCAAAAGGGCCATGGAGTCTACACCACCAGAAACGGCGACCACGATTGTTTGATGCGGTTGCCAAAATCCTTGTTCTTTTCCTCGTTTATAAAACTGCCAAAACATTGTTCGCCCTTCTTTCTTCCTTAGAATAAAAGAGGAACCGAGAAATAACCCATTCGTTATCCCCAGTCCCCCTATTTGTTTGTGCTTAGCCGCGACGTCCGCCACGTCCGCCACGTTTGCCTTCAGTATTACGTTTTAATGAAGATAAACGATCATCACTATCTTTCAAGAAAGAGCTCATCAATGAGTCAAAATCTTGTTTATTGTTATTGTTATTTGCTTGTGGTTTATTGAAAGGCTTTTTGCCCCCTGCGCGTGGATTACGGTCACGATTCTCATAATTGTTTTCACGACGTTGAAATTCACGTTTTGGTTGTTGCCCTTCTGCTGGCTCTTGTGCTTTACGGATCGATAAGCCAATTTTGCCGTCGTCACCAACTGAGGTTACTTTCACTGTTACTTCGTCACCTACTGTTAATACATCATGAATATCTTTAACGAATCCATTAGACACTTCACTGATGTGTACTAACCCAGTTTTTCCTTCTCCTAAATCAATAAATGCACCAAAGTTAGTAATCCCTGACACTTTTCCTGGCAATTTAGCTCCTACTTCGATTGACATAAAAAAATTGTTCCTCCTATTTTTTCCCTAATTATAATTGCAGTTTATTCAGCTGAAGACTTAGTTGTTTCAGTTGAAGACTGTGATTGACTATTTTTTTCTGAACTGCTCTTGCTTTCTTCCGCTCCAGAAGTCTGTGTTTTTTTCATTTGTTCTGGTGTGGGATAAATCTGTTCGCCTTCTTTTGAGAGAAGGAAACGGCTACGTGCTAATTTTGCCACATAATCATCATCTTTTAACAAAGCAACGTCTTTTTTTAGATCCTTGACCTTCTTATCAACTGCTACGGATTCAGCAATTGCATCTGCTCGTTCTTGTTTGAAAGCACCTAAGCGATGATAATCTTTCATCAATTGGATGCCAGAAAAGGCAAAAATAATGAAGGCCACGAGAAAAATCGCTGCCAAGCGTCTGCGTCTAAAAATCAATTGTTTCTGTTGTTTTTGGAATTCGACATACTGTTCTTTCGTGTAGTCATTTTCCAATGCCGCAACTTTCTTCGAGTTTTTTTCATTCTTTCCCATCGTCTCGCTCCACTCGCTTTGGATTGTCCGTTTTATTATACCAACATCTAAGAACCTTGTCTAATGTTAATTTCAGAGAAGTTAAAGAAAATCAAGCTTTTTTCTAAAATATTCTTTGCTTTTGAAATAACAGCGGTTGATTTATTAATTTTTTTCAAAAGCGGCGCGTCTGTTTCATTAAAACGCTGAAAGGATGAAGCGCTTGGAATATTCATCTTTTCAATGAACTTGCCAAGCGCTCCATCCTCACCTGTTTATTCTTCAGAGACACGTGTTTCTGATTTTATTTCATACATTTTTGTGGCATCTTCTTTTTTCGTAGAGTCATTTAGTTGCAGGACTTCTACTTCTAAAATTCTGTTCCCAAATTGAATTTTGACAAGGTCACCAATCTTCACAGTACTAGAAGATTTGGCTAAGACTCCGTTGATTTGAATCCGACCTTTATCAGCGACTTCTTTGGCAACTGTTCTTCTTTTAATAATGCGAGAAACTTTTAAAAATTTATCTAACCGCATCACATTCACCTCTTTTATTTTTTTGTCTCATCCGTAAAATTTTTGCGCCATACGGTAAACTTAACCATTCACGTATCGTAAATAATTCTACCTTAATGATGGTGCTAATAAAAACTGTACCACCCACTGCAACACCTAAAACTGTAACGAAAAACGCTTGACTTCGGTGATGCACACCTTGGAACAAGATGGAGATAATTCCTTGATAGACCAGTAATGACAGCATCATGATTGCTAAACTAAGCAACAGTTTTTTCAAAAAGTTTCGTTCTCGAACAAAACAATTAATCGCTGCATCCGATTGTCGGACTAAAACGAATAACGTCGCTAGTAACCCAAGAATAGTAGACCAACTAGCACCTAATGTTCCCCAACGAATGGTGAAAAAGCCCGTTGTCAGTAATTTCACTAATAAGCCCACACCAGCTGCCACTAAAGGACCTTTAAAACGATTGCGACTTTGTTCAATACTTTGGTAGGCCTGAATAATGGCCATAAAAGCGATGGATAAAACATACACCCCTAAAACATCGTTGCCTTTATAATCTTTAAAAAGCGTAAAGTTCATGTACGGCAATAACATCATCAGACCAATCGAAGCCGCCGATGCCAAGGTTGTGGTAAGACGCAAAAAGATTTTTGCAACTTGTAAAAATTGTTGACGGTCTTTTTTCATAAAATATTTTGTCAAACCTGGTAAAAAGGTCGAGCTTAAAGCTAAAGCAATTACCAATCCTAATTGAACTAGTGGTTGTCCTCTATCATAGACCCCTTTGTCAACTTTCGCAGCTAAATCAGAGAGCCCGAAAAGCATGAGGGCATTTTTTACTTTAAAGGAATCAATTAATTGAAATAGAATCAGAAAAGCACTATATAAAGAGACCAAACCACCCTCAATCATTAAACGTTTAAATAGTCCTGTGGTTTGAGGCATAATCTTCCATTGATGCAAGTATTCCGTACTTCCACTAAGAATTTTTCGATTGTAGTACCATAAGACAAGTACCGCTAAGACACCGCCAGCCAACGCACCACTCATGGCCACCGTCCCCGTTTGGTAAATGGAGCCACCAAAGTAATGATAGGACAACGCAGCTACTAGAATAACCCCGACACGCACAAACTGTTCCATCACCTGTGAAATACCACTAGGCACCATCAACAAATGACCTTGAAAATTCCCACGATAGAAAGAAAGAATTGGAACGAGTAAAAAGGTAAAGGAAACAACTTCCATTAATGGTTGGAGTGCAGCATCCCCCATACTAATAGCAATTTCTTGACTACCAAAGAAAAAGAAGGCCCAACAAGCAATCGCTAACCATAACACATAGGGATATAGTTGGCGCAACACTTGTTTTTGACTCCGAATATCTGGTTGTTCAGCAACAATTTTGGAAATAAATTGCGGTAAGCCTGACAATGCTAATGTCATCGCAATCCCATAGATTGGATAAACTTGCTGATACACGTAAAATCCTTCATCCCCTACAAAGTTCTGAAAAGGAACGCGATAAAACGCACTCAACACTTTTGCAATGAAGGAAGCAATGGTTAACACAACGGCACCTTGCATCATTCGTTGCATTTCTTTTTGTGCCATCTTCTAGGCCTCCTTTTAAAGGGAATCCGTTTCTTGCGAATGTTTGTATTTTTCTTGTCGCAATGCGGTTGTAAAAGTAGCAATTTCTTGAATCCAAACAGCTTCTTTACAATCTTTCGGCAACTTCAAGGAAATAGTCATTTGTTCTTTCTCAACTGCTAGATCCGCTTTTAAGCTGGTTGCCGATAACGCTTCAAACAACTGCTCCACAGAGTATGTTTTTGTGCCAATTTTACTTAACACAAACTTGACTTTTTGGTCGCGTTTACGAATACTTTCTAACAAGGCACGGTCGCCATCCATTTTGATACGGCCAGTGGTTAATAAATGCGCCACTTCGTCAGGATACTCTCCAAAGCGGTCTAACAAGTCCGCTTCTAATTCTTCGTACATATCCATATTTTCTAATTGACGAATCCGTTTATAAATTTCAATTTTTTGTCGTTCGTCTGTAATATACGTTCCTGGAATATAAGCATCAATGCCCAAATCAATCTCAACAGACGTTTTTTGGTCTTGGATATTTTTTCCTTGTTTACGAGCAACTGCCTCAGATAACATCTGTGAGTACATATCAAACCCAACCGAATCAATGAAGCCATGTTGTTGGGCACCAAGAAGGTTTCCGGCCCCTCGAATGGAAAGGTCACGCATCGCAATTTTGAACCCAGAACCTAATTCCGTAAAGTCTTTAATTGCTTCTAAACGTTTCTCACTAACTTCGTTTAGGATTTTTTGCTGTTCGTACATAAAATAAGCATAGGCCACTCGATTGCTACGCCCCACACGACCACGTAATTGATACAACGTAGATAAGCCCATGTAGTCCGCATTTTCTACAAACAAGGTATTAGCATTAGGAATATCTACTCCTGTTTCAATAATCGTTGTAGTGACTAATATATCATATTGTCCTTCAATAAAATCAAACAAAGTATTCTCCAGTTGTACTTCTGTCATTTGACCATGTGCATACGCAATTCGTGCATCTGGAACTAGTGCTTGTAACTCTTCAACTTTTCGTTCAATCGTATCTACTCGATTGTATAAATAAAAGACTTGGCCATCTCGGGCCATTTCTCGCTCAATCGCTTCCCGAATCGCCCCAGGATTATTTTCCATGACATACGTTTGGATCGGATAACGATTCTCTGGTGGGGTTTCGATGACGGATAAATCACGGACACCTAACATTGACATATGAAGGGTCCTTGGGATTGGCGTTGCTGTTAACGTCAAGACATCCACTTGTGAACGCAATTGTTTTAGTCGTTCTTTATGTTTCACTCCAAACCGTTGTTCCTCATCAATAATCAACAAGCCTAAATCACTAAAATTAATATCTTGCGACAATAAACGATGGGTACCAATCACAATATCTACTTGGCCATGTTTAATTTTTTCAATTGTTTCATTTTGCTGTTTTTTCGTGCGGAAACGACTTAATAAACCAATTTCTACAGGAAAGCCCTCAAACCGCTCTTGAATCGTTTCGTAATGTTGTTGCGCTAAAATAGTTGTTGGCACTAAAAAGGCGACCTGTTTATTGTTGCTAACAGCTTTGAAAGCCGCTCGTAAAGCCACTTCTGTTTTACCAAACCCTACATCGCCAACTAACAAACGATCCATTGGTCGAGATTTTTCCATGTCGTGTTTAATTTCGGCAGCACTACGTAATTGATCATCTGTTTCAGAATACGGAAAAGCCTCTTCAAATTCTTTTTGATACGCATCATCTGGCGGAAAAGCATAACCTTTTTCCGATTCTCTTGTCGCATAAAGTAAGATTAAATCATCCGCGATATCTTCAATTTTCGAAGCAACTTTTCGTTTAGTTTTCGTCCATTCACTGCCGCCTAGCTTGTTAATTTTCGGCGTTTTAGACTCGGAAGCAACGAACTTTTGAATCAAGTTCAATTGTGTTACTGGAATAAATAACTTGTCATCATTTTGGTACAAGATAGTCATGTAATCTTGATGGACCCCATCAACTTCTAAGGTTTCCATACCAATATATTTACCAATCCCGTGATTCGCATGAACGACATAATCGCCCGTTTTTAAGTCGCTATAACTTTTCAAACGTTCCGCATTAGAGATTGTTTGACGACGTGCCCGTTTTTTGGTCGTTGTATGAAAAATTTCTTTTTCCGTAATCGCCACGAGCTTGTTTTTAGGTAATTCAAACCCTGTTTGTAATGCCCCTTGAACAATTTGGACATGTCCATCTAACAGCTGATCCCAATTGCTTACTACGCTAGGTATGTCAAAGTCCTGGAATAGCTCTTCGACTTTTTGAATCCGTTCTTTCGTAGGAACAAAAACAACAACCGTTTGGTTTTGCTTTTGCCAACGGTCCACTTCCGCTTTTAGCAACGGCATTTGACCGAAGAATTGTTGCATTGAACGATATTGGAAATTATGGACTTCTTGGAAACGAAGATTCCCCATTCCTTTTTGAAAAAGTGAAAAGAAGGTCGTATTTCGTGCAGTTTTTCGCAATTGATCATGAAAGTCTACGCCAAAAGTTTGTTCAGAAAACACGCGCATTTCTTCAATTTTCAGGGTTTGCCATTCCGCTTCCTCTCTAGCGATTTCTCGCTCCGTTTCCATCATACGAGAATAATCATCCACAAAAAGCAAACTATTTTCTGGTAAATAATCTAACAGAGTAGTTTTTTGTTGGTACAGAAAATCTGTATAATAGTGAGCATTTTCTGTAGGAATCCCTTGTTCCCAAGAAGACAGCAACTGACCAAAATATTCTTCTAAAAAATCGGTCTCCGTTTGATCTTTAGCTGTCGCTAAACGTTTTTCTAGAGCATCTTGTAACCTCGTCATGCCATGATTCATATCTGCCTTTGAGAATACTAAATCAGTCATTGGTGAAATCGTTACTTCTTCAAGATTTTCTAATGAGCGTTGAGTATCCGCTTCAAAATAACGGATTGAGTCAATTTCAACATCAAACAGTTCCACCCGAACAGGGTATTCGGCATTTAGCGGATAGACATCAACAATGCTTCCGCGAATACTAAATTCGCCAGGCTTTCCGACCATCGATTGGCGTTCATAGCCCATTAACACTAAGCGTTGCGCGAGGATTTCAGGTTCTACTTCTGTCCCGATTTCCCAATGAAGTTGCGCATTTTGCCACGTTTCTTTCGTTGGCAAATATTTTCGTAGTCCAGCTACTGGTACGACCACGATTCCTGCATTCGCTGTCATCAGGAAATTTAACGCACTCACTCGATCTGCGCGCGCTTCTGGTGAAGAAAAGGCCATTTCGGCGGATAACACTTCATCTACTGGAAATAGATGAACTTGTTCTGAAGGTAAAATATTTAAAAAATCATCTACTAATTGATTGGCATAGTATAGGTTTGGGACCGCAATAACAATTTTTTGATGCGTCTTTTGTAAAGCGCCTGCCATCAGTAATGTTTTAGCAGAGCCTGATAACCCAGTAATTAGTTGGCGCGTTCCTGTTGTCATTAGTTGACTGCGCCATGATTTAGCAATTTCTGTTTGGCTAATTCGTTCGATAATATTCAAACAAGGGCCCTCCTTTCTGCTATTTTCCATTAAATTGATTCATTGTTTCAACAAACGTATGTCCTTCGCATGCATATAAAGCGGCATCGGCTGCTTTTTTTACAGCAAGTAACATCTCTTCGTGTGTTTCTTTGGGAAAAGTACTTAGTACATGGTGGATAACTGTATCATTTTTTGAGGGCCGACCAATGCCAATTTTAATTCTAGGAAAGACATTAGTTCCTAAATGGGCAATCAGACTTTTTATCCCATTGTGGCCGCCAGCACTACCTTTTTGCCGTAAACGAATTTTACCGACCTCTAAGTCTAAGTCATCATAAATAACAATCAAGTCTTCCTCATCTACCCCAAAGTAGGTCAACAGCGGCCCAACAGAGCGACCTGATTCATTCATAAATGTTAATGGTTTCACTAACAATACTTTCTCAGTCCCTATAAAAAACTCTGCAATATCTGCTTCAAAATTACTATTATTAAACGAAACATTTTGCCGATACGCAATTTCATCTAGCGTAATAAAGCCAATGTTGTGTTTTGTTTCTTTGTATTTACTACCGGGATTTCCCAGTCCTACGATTACTTTCATCTTTCATTCTCCTTGGATTATAAGCTTGCCAACACAAAATGGCTGGGAAGCGTATGCGCTACCCAGTTTTATTCATTATACCATAGAAATAAAAAAACTCGCAGTCTTTGAAGATTAAGAAAGATGTAAAAAAATTTTTTAGAAATTTAAATATGCGCAAGATAGTGAAATTACGCACATGTAAGAGCTACCATTTTGAAACAGGTCTGAAAACTGTATCATTTTTACAATCAAAGTTCGTGACATTTTTTACAAACCATGTTACTATCACTTTAGCAACAGGAAATAAAAACTCGTTGCTCACGAAAAAGAATGTAGAGGAAGGAATGGTACACATGACTGCAGCCGCAGGGAATAAAGATCACCAAAAAGTAATTTTAGTCGGGGACGGTGCCGTAGGTTCTAGCTATGCCTTTGCTTTAGTAACTCAGAATATTGCTCAAGAAGTTGGGATTATTGATATTAATGTACCAAAAACTGAAGGAGACGCGTTGGACTTATCTCACGCATTAGCATTTACTTCTCCTAAAAAAATCTATGCTGCTACTTATGACGATTGCCATGATGCAGACTTAGTTGTCTTAACAGCTGGTGCGCCTCAAAAACCAGGCGAAACTCGTTTAGACTTAGTTCATAAAAACTTGAAAATTAATAAAGAAATCGTTACAACAATTGTTGATTCTGGTTTCAACGGTATCTTCTTAGTTGCCGCAAACCCAGTCGACATTTTGACTTATTCAACTTGGAAATTCTCTGGCTTCCCGAAAGAACGAGTAATCGGTTCAGGAACTTCACTAGATTCTGCTCGTTTCCGTCAAGCAATTGCCGAATTAGTTGATGTTGATGCACGAAATGTCCATGCCTACATCTTAGGGGAACACGGAGATACAGAATTCCCAGTTTGGTCACATGCGAATGTCGCTGGCTTACAAATTTACGAATGGGTGAAAAATAATCCTGACGTCGATGAAGAAGCAATGGTTAATTTATTCTTCAACGTACGCGACGCTGCTTACACAATCATCGAGAAAAAAGGAGCTACTTTCTATGGAATCGCGGTTGCACTAGCGCGTATCACTAAAGCTATCCTAAACGATGAAAACTCTGTGTTACCATTATCTGTTTATTTAGAAGGTGAATATGGTCAAAACGATATTTATATCGGTGCACCAGCGATCATCAACCGCCAAGGAGTTAAACAAGTCATTGAAATTCCATTAACAGATGCTGAACAAGAAAAAATGGAAGCTTCTGCTTCTGCATTAAAAGAAGTTATTGAAACAGCTTTTGCTAAATTTGAAGCAGAAGAAGCAAAGTAACTCCTTCTATAATAGTCGAAAATTAAAAACAACCAAGAGTGAACACTATTGTTACTCCGCTTTAAAGCCTGGTACAAAAATCCAAAGTGATTTTTGCACCAGGCTTTACTTTTAATCTGTTTTACTTTACTCATCACTCAACTTTTAAAAAAAATTATTGTTTTGTTTAGCTCGAAAAATAACAATAACCAAAAATAAGTTTGTTATCTAAAATTCACTACACTACTTAATACAGTCCATCTGCTTCTTCTTTTGTCACAATGTAAATATTTTTCATTTGCGTATAAGCATCTAGCATTGATTTATGCGTTTCTCGACCAATTCCTGATTTTTTATAACCGCCAAATGGCGCGCCCGCAGGCAATTGATTGTATGTGTTGACCCACATCCGACCTGTCCGTACACCACGAGCAACCCGTAATGCCACATTGATATCTTGAGAAAAGACCGCACCACCTAGACCATATTCAGAATCATTAGCTAAACGAATGACTTCTTCTTCCGTTTCAAATTTAATCACTGTTGCAACAGGACCAAAGATTTCTTCTTGGGCCACACACATTGTATTCGTACCATTCGCTAATAACGTAGGTGCTAAAAACGCCCCCTTGTCTAGCCCATTTTCTGTTAAACGTTGCCCACCAGTAATCAGTGTAGCTCCTTCCTTCACACCAATTTCGACATATTTTAAAATTTCTTCCAATTGATGCTCATTGATCTGAGCGCCCATTTCAACATCTTTTTCCCACGGGAAACCAACGTTCACTTGTTCAAACTTTTCCTTTAAAGCTTCTACAAATTGATCATAAATACCTGACTGAACGAACACACGAGACCCAGCACAACAAACTTGCCCTTGATTGAATAAAATCCCTAACTGCACGCCTTCTAATGCACGTTCCCAATTGGCATCTTCAAAAATAATGTTGGCTGATTTTCCGCCAAGTTCTAAAGTGGCTGGAATTAGGCGGTCGGCCGCCGCTTTAGCGACAGTGTACCCCACCTCTGTTGAGCCTGTAAAAGCTAGCTTATCAAACCCTGGATGTGCCAACATATAATTTCCTGAATCAGAACCACGACCGGTGATTAAATTCACTACTCCTTTCGGCAAGACTTGATCAAAAATTTTAAACAATTCCAACAGACTTAATGATGTGCTCGAGGACGGATGAATCACAACCGTGTTACCTGCTGCCAACGCTGGTGCTAATTTCCAAGCACCCATTAATAAGGGGAAATTCCACGGAATAATTTGACCCACAACACCGATGGGTTCTTTCACAACAATGGATAACGTATCCTTATCAAATTCTTTGACAGATCCTTCTTCTCCACGAATCACACTAGCAAAATACCGAAAATGGTCTGCACTGGCAGGGACATCAATCGATTGCGTTTCCCGAAGCGGTTTTCCATTATCTAAAGTCTCCACCATAGCCAAATGTTCTTGATTTTCTTCAATCAAATCAGCAATTTTCAATAAAAGATTGCTTCTTGTTACAACGTCAACATCTTTCCATGTCTGAAACGCTTCTTGAGCTGCTTCTACAGCTCGATCCACATCTGCATTTGTGGCATCTACAAATTCTGCTAATTTTTCACCATTACTAGGATTGTAACTAGCAATCATTTTGTTACCACTACCTGTTGTCCACTCTCCATTAATATACAATTGATAGCTACTGGCAACTACTTGATTTATTTCTTTTTTACTCATTTACCCACCTCTTTTTTTATTTTTGTATCCGCTTACAATTATAAGACATCTTCCACCTAAAAGTAAATAATTCTACCTAAAAAAAATATAGCTATCAGCGACTGTTGCTAACTCATCCCGACCTCAAGCCTCCTGGCAATAACTGAATGTATTAAACTTTATTGGAGAGAACTTTTGCCACAAAAAAAGCTAGCACTGAAGAATTAAAATTGCTTCTTCAGTGCTAGCTTTGATTTTTCCAACTCATCCGTTCTTATTGACAAAGAGCTGATTTTTTTATTTATCTTTTGGAACGATATAGTTCATTAAATGTGTTTCATCAGCTGAGATTGTACGTGTCGAAACAACGTTTAATCCCTTCACGTTCATTTCAGAAATTAAGATGCTACCATCTTTAAAGACTTTTTCCACAAATGCGACATGACCATAAGTATTGTCTGCGCCTAAAACGCCAGCTGGGAAGGAAACCGCTGCACCTGCTTTTGGTGTACGACTTACTTTGTACCCGCGTGCACGACCTGTTTCGCCCCAATCTTGACCATTCCCCATTGTTAAGTCCACACGTTTACCTAATTGCGTAATACGGTTGTAGACATATTGTGTACAGTTGCCCCAAGCATAACTATTAAAGGTGTCATAGTTTTTGCCATTATAGGCTGGGAAATTTGATTCCATTGGTTCAACGGTTGCTTTTTCTTTATCATAATAAGTTAAATCGTATGTTTTAATTAACGCATTTAATTTCTTATGGTAATCTTTGTCCGTTGCGTATTTTCCTGTTAGGAAACGTGTCGCTTCTTTGTATGATTTGGCTTCCGTTTTCCAGACACCATGATAGAAATCTTTATTGGAATCTAAACCATTTTTCAATAATTTCGCATAATCTTCCATTGATTCTTTATACGTTGGATATTGACGGAATTTTGCTTCTACTGTGTATAGGTTACCGAAACCATTGTCTTCATAGGTAATAAAAGAAACAGATTGACCTTTGTAATCGCCTTTAATACCAAACAAATTGTAGTTTGGTTTCTGGCTTAATTTACTATTGCCGCTGCCACTTTCTAAAATTGCTTGAGCAATCATCACACTAGCATATAAGTTTTTGTCCTTGGCCACTTTCCGAGCAGATTCCCCGATTTCTTGAATAAACTCTTCTGTCTTCTTCGTTTTGCTGACCGTAAACGTCTCATCGTCTTCCACTAACCCAACCGTTTCATTTGTAACTGGTGGGACTATTTCGGGCTGCGGTGTTGACGCTGCTGGTTGTTCTACTGGTTTTTCAGCTGGCGCTGTTGGTGTCACTGGTTTCGCCGGCTGTTTTGATTCAGAAGTACTCGTGCCAGGTTTTGGCTGTTCTTTAGAAGAACTTGGTGTGGTCGTCGGCGTGGTACTTGATTCAGTTGTACTTGTTGACGTAGAATCTGTGGTTGACTCTGTTGTACTCGTTGAGGTGGAGTCAGTAGTCGATTCTGTCGTACTTGTGGATGTTGAATCCGTTGTGGAATCTGTCGTTTCGGTTCCTGACGTTTCCGTGGACTCCGTGGTTGTAGATTCACTTGATTCGGTTGAACTTTCTGTTTCAGTTGTTGATTCTTCTGTCGCTTCTGTTGTTTCACTAGTTGCTGTCGTTTCAGTGTCTTCAGCAGTTGTTGCTTCTGCGGTTGTTTCTGCAACAGAACTATTTTCAGCTACCAAGTTATTACCTTCTGCAAATGCACCTACTGGCATTGATGAACCTAAAAGTAATAAGGTAGAGAACAGGGCAAATTGTTTTTTCATACTCATTCTCCTTTTTTATTTTTCTCCATTTATTTTTATGTACCAACATAATAATTGACATAGTTATTGTTTAAATGGCTCCTTTTTTAATAGTATACTGTTTCATAAAAAATTTCTAGCAAAAAGTTAAAAAAATAGAAGAAAATTCACAAATTCTTCTATCTTTTTTTGGTAATTTTCTAAGAAAAAAAAGAAAGGGCTTGAATAAACATCAATGTCCTCTCTTTTTCTCGTTATCCTTCAAACAAAATACTTTTTTTTCGAAGTGCCTCTTTGATTTCTTGGAAAGTTTCTTCGTCTGCACAGCGAATAGTATGCAGATGGACGCCTCCTGTTAAAACTGATAGTAATGTAGCATGCTCTTTTTGATACTTGTCCATAAATTTATCAATATCTTTCTCTGATTGAATGCGCAAACTGCCGATTAATTCCCCATAAAGCGGATGTGCAATACTCACATCTACCACTTCTCCACCTTTGGCAACAATGACTGACAATTCTTCTCTCGTTTGTTCAGGCGTATGTTGACAAGCAATTTTCCGCTCAATTCCTTCTAAAGGTTGTTCCAACATATACCCTCGAGCTGTTGCGACAATTTCGACCCCTGTCGCCCGTAATAGAGCGACATCTCCTACAATAATTTGTCTGCTGACATCAAAAGCTTTTGCAAAACGAGTGGCACTAATTGGCTTTTCGGTCTCTCTTAATCTTTTAACAATCTCTCTTCTTCTGATTTCTCCATCCACGACCTTCGCCTCACTCTCCTAAATGTTTTTCTTGGAAACGTTTAGAGGCGTCCATAATCCCCTGGAAAGTCTCAGATAATGTTTCTTCATACTCGGCATTTTCAACATGATTCAGAATAGTTTCTAATACTTGTTGTTCTCTTTTAGAATCAAAAACCGCATGACCTGCTTTCTTTTTCACTGCAGCAATCTCTGCGACGACGTCCATCCGCTGTTCTAATAAACGGACCAGTTCCTTATCGATTTGGTTAATCTTTGCTCGTTGTTGTTCTAAAGAAGTTGTTGGGGCGTCATCTTCAGTCAATTCTTTAATTATCCGTGCTGGATTACCTGCGATCACACAGTTTTCTGGGAACGATTTGGTCACAACAGCGCCTGCTGCTACCACTACATTATCGCCTAATGTTACGCCAGGAAGGACAATCGCTCCACCGCCAATCCAAACATTGTTGCCAATGATAATTCGTTTCCCTGATTCCATTCCACTATTACGCTTGGCCGCTTGTAATGGATGCTCGGCTGTATAGAGTTGCACATTGGGACCAAACATACAGTTATCGCCAATTTCGATTGGACAAACATCTAAAAAAACGTTATTAAAATTGGCATAGAAATTTTTTCCCACAGAAATGTTGTAGCCATAATCAAATTGAATCATCGGTTCGATGTACGTCCCGACACCCACTTTTCCAAATGTTTCTTCTATTAATTGACGACGAATATAAGTGTCTGGTTGTTGGTTAATTAACGCCATTTGTTCACGGGCTTTTTTGCGATCAGCCACTAATTCAGGATCTGAGGCAAAATATAGTGCACCTGCGATCATTTTTTCTTTTTCTGATTTAAATTCTTCCATTCCGTTACTCCTTTATCGTTAATTCTGCAAATATCGTTTCGGCTTTCGCTTCTAAAAAATAATAAGGTTGTTGTAAAAATAGCGGCGTTTGATTAATGGCTAAAATAGCTGCCGTTGGTTGTTTATAATGAATCAAATCGCAAAATGGATGCACTTGAAAACTCGTGCCGACAATCACGATTAAGTCGGCAGAAGCAACGGCCTGAATGGCTTTTTCGATTGCCTCTTCGGATAATCCTTCTTCATACAAAGTAATAGCTGGACGGATTTGTCCATGACAGTCTGCGTGCCGATCACTAAGCAAATAGTCTTGCCAAGGAACCGTTGCACCACAAGTTTGGCAATAACATTCATATAAATTACCGTGAAAGTCCACCACTTCTTGGCTACCTGCTTTTCGATGAAGCCCATCAATATTTTGTGAAACAATTTTTCCCCGTTTCATTTGCTCTAATTGGGCCATTTTCTGGTGAATGATATTAGGTTGTGCGTCTGGATGATAGAGCGTTTTAACGAATTGATAAAACTTTTCTGGCTCTGTTTTTAAGCAAGTCCGGCTCAATAAGTATTCCGGTTGCTGGATTCCTTGATAGACACCTTTTAAGGAACGATAATCTGGCACACCTGAGGCTGTCGAGATACCCGCACCTGTTAAAAATGTGATTTTTTGTTGGGTTGCCAACCAATGAATTGCCTCAGCTTGCGTGATATCTTGCATATCGATTCAGCTCCTAATCTTCTATATTATAACGTATTTTAACATTAGCACCAAAAGTTTTTCCACTTTTTGAAAACTTCTTACCTATATATTGATTTATCTTGAAAGAGTTTGTGACAAATTTCTCAACTCGTGGTAAAATATGCATGAGTAAAAGTGAGGTGAAACAACAATGGTCGCATTTATTATTTATTGGGCTGCAATTATTGCCTGCATCGCTTGGGGCGTTTTAAGCATTTGGTTCTCTGTTTTTTATCTTTCTCGTAAAGAAAACGGAAATCTTTGGGCTTTTGCGTTCTTCAACGTTATCGCTATTATCGCCTTAGCAATTGTTTTATTAGTTTACAAAACTTGGGATTTCGGTATCTTAACTTACTCAAGTCTAATTTATACAATTTTAGCTTCTTTAGGTGTATTGACTGTTCTTCAAGCTATTTTAGGTCGTGAACCAAAAGCTGTCAAAGCTTAAGTGATTGTTTAAAAAACCTTGAATTCATATGAATTCAAGGTTTTTTTAAGACACTAATTACGCACTGATATTCTTATTTCTTCAAAAAAAATCCTGTCAATCCTTATTTACCAATCCCTTACAAATCCATTCTTGCCATTTCTTCCAATTTCTCAATCTCTTTTCGATAATTTTTTCGCAGGGTTTGTTCTGTTTCTTCTAGGATTGAAACAAACCGATTTTCTGTTCGTTTCACTTCATCTAAACTGGTGGCTATTTGATGATGAAACATTCGTTTGTCCCAAGTATCATTTCTAGTAAAATAAGCCACCTTGTCTACTAGTTGGTTCGTTTGTTGTCTAAATCGCTGGATTTCAGCGGAAACATGTTGCTGTTGTTGATTGATTTTGCGCTTTTCTTGATAATAGTTGTCTTCAATCATCTGGTAACTGCGGCGTTTTTCTTCCGGTGTCATCTCCTAACCTCCTTTTGCTGGTGTTTTTAAATTTGCGTCAGGAATCGTTTTCAAATAATGGCTCGCTGCGTCCGCCACTTGCCCTTGGAACGCACCTTTTAAGGAAGAAGGCAACGTAGTTTTTGATTGTTTGCTCATCAATTCTGAAAGTTTCTTGATTGTATGTGTGGAGGTTTGTTTGATGGTTGCGATTCTGGTTTGTTTTGCTGTAATCACAGCTTGAATGGCTTGGCGTTCTTGTATCTTTTGTACGCGTTCTAATTCCAATTGAAGTTCTCTTTCCAGTTCATCCATGTGCGACATCCTTTCATTTCTGTGCAAATAACTGATTCCCTGTTTGGCGATCGTATTCTTGAATATTTTTAGCCGCAGTTGTTAACTTTTCACTAAACGTCATCAGTTTTTGATTATATTGTTGAACTTGTTTCCGATTGTGACTGGCCTGTGCCTCGTTCCACAAACGACTTTTTTCATAGGGTGCAATCATTGCTTGGACCTCAGAATAAGACAAATATTGTCTAATTTCATTGGCACTTGTTAAAATTTCCTTGGAAATTTCTGCTAACGCTTGTTCTGTGTCTTGCTGGCTTTGTTTCAGCAATTTCTCCGCTTCTTCACCGATTGTCCTAGCCTGATTAGCTACCTGTAATGCCAAGTCTGCTCGTAACTTGATTTTTTGACCGCCAGAAGCACTGGCAATTTTTGTATGTAAAGAACGAATAGCTTTATCAGTACCAGATTTTAATTTTTCCAAATTCGCATTCGTTTGCGCAAATTCGCCATAGAGTTCTAAGTACTCCTGCACTCGTTTTTTCGCTTCGGCTTCATTATTTGTGGTGGGATCCCAGTCGCCATTTTTCTTTGCCCAGACTTTCGCTGCTAACTTGACTTGCTCCAAAGTCATATTCGGTGCGAAAATGCCATCTTTGGCTAAACGATCCAAATCCAAGTCGTCCCCGTCAAAATAGTTGGCTAAAGTATTATGTTCACCAACCCCTGAAATCGAAGAAATCGTGCCATATTTACTATCACGTCCTGACAGTGCTGCCCATGAATCATTTTGGTAGCGAATCAAAAATTCTGGATTTTCTTGTAGCCACTGTTTTTCACTCGTCGTTAAACGTTCAAATTGATTGCGGCCCCAATCATCAAAACTGGTGGTACGGAAGCCCATTTCTTGCCCGTATTTCCCTGCCATTTTCATCATGTAGCCACCTGATTGACTAAAGCCTGCAACATCGGTAATTGTGCCGTTTTGCGAGGCAATTTTTTGCTGCGTTTGTTTTAAAAATTTTTCAGCTTCCTGATATTCTTCAGAAAGCCCACCTACAAAAGCTGTTCCAGCTGTCTCAAAGCCTTTTTTACCTTCATCACCAAAGGAATTGGTACCAGCGTACACGACAGCGACGTTGTTATAGTCAGGTTTACCTTGGTCATCTAAAGGGGCGATGGCCATGGCGTTTAGTTGGCTGGATTGGGTGCTGGCGGCTTTGTGGATGATTTTGAATTTTTTTAATTCCCCTTGAATTTCTAATTCAATTATTTTCCCTTTTGTTTGAACCTTCTTCTTAGTTATATCAATCGATTTTGCTAAATCTTCTGTTGTAATTTCATTAGTCAAATTTCTTCACCTCCTAATAAATTAATTCGTGAATTTCTATGTCATAAACTACTTTTGCGTTTGGACTACCTTTATCGGACTTCTTAAATTTTTCAAAAACTTTTTTTTCTTCTTGACTCAAACCATAGACTGCATTCTCTAGCCCTACCTCAATAGTACCATCTGTATTTTCAGGATTTAATGTTTTTGATAAAACATACTTTTTCAATTCGTCCTTGTATTCTCCTTTTTCACTTAAGCGAAAATCTGACATAAAATATTTGTCTTCCGAAACATACACTTTCACGTCACTATCCACATAATTCCCCAACAGCGAAGTCCCATACCCTTTTGCATTCCGCCATTCCACGCCAACGCCTTGCCATTCGATCTTCTCAATGCCTTCGTAGTTTTCCACCAAATAGTTTGACACATATTTTTGAATTAAATCGATTCCTTGTTGGTAATCCTTTTCTATTGCTTTTTTATCCATGTATTGTTTCCCTCCAATTCCTATTATTAGTACTACAGCAGCTAAGGTACTTAGCCACCATTTTCTTGTTTTCACTGGCTTTCCTCCTTTCTTTTTTATGTACACTAATTTTTTAAAACTTCTATGTTAAGATATTCTGGCTTCCTGATATTCTTCAGAAATTCCACCTACAAAAGCTGTTCCAGCTGTTTCAAAGCCTTTTTTACCTTCATCCCCAAAGGAATTGGTACCAGCGTACACGACAGCGATGTTGTTACAGTCAGGTTTGCCTTGATCATCTAAAGGCGCGATGGCCATGGCATTTAGTTGGCTGGATTGGGTGCTGGCGGCTTTGTGGATGATTTGATAGTCTGTTTTTCGTCTTTGAATATCTAAAGTCACAGTGTCAGTTTCTTTTTGAACTGTCTTTTTAATAGCATCAATTGCCTTTGCCAATTCTTCTGTTGTAATTTCCTTTGTCAAAATCTTTTACCTCCTAATAAATTAATTCGTGAATTTCTATGTTATAAACTACTTTTGCATTTGGACTTCCTTTAGTAGCTTTTTTAAATTTGTCAAAAATTTTATTTTCATTCTGACTTAATTTATTTATCGTATTTTTTAATTCTGCTTCAATAACAATATCTATATTTTTAGAATTTAATGAATCTAGTACAACATATTTTTCCAACTCATAATCATAATCTGCTTCATCAGCCAATCGAAAGTAAGGCATAAAGTATTTATCTTCCGAAACATACACTTTCACATCACTATCCACATAATTCCCCAACAGCGAAGTCCCATATCCTTTTGCATTCCGCCACTCTACACCAACGCCTTGCCACTCAATCTTCTCAATACCTTCATAGTTTTCTACCAAATAGTTCGATACATATTTTTGAATCAAATCGATCCCTTGTTGGTAATCTTTTTCTATTGCTTTTTTATCCATGTATTGTTTCCCTCCAATTCCTATTATGATTAGTACTGCAGCAGCTAAGGTACTTAGCCACCATTTTCTTTTTTTCACTGACTCCCCTCCTTTCTTTTTATGTACACTAATTTTTTAAAACTTCTATGTTAAGCTATCTTCACTTCCTGATATTCTTCAGAAAGTCCACCTACAAAAGCTGTCTCTAAGCCTTTTTTCCTTGACTTTCTAATTTCACATTTTTACTGTTTGTTTGAACCTTCCTTTTAATCATATCAATTGCATTTGCTAAATACTCTGTTGTAATTTTTTTCTGCACCTTTTTTTCCCCCGTCTTCACATTTGCTTCAATTATTCGTTGAACGGTTTACTTATCTCTTTTATGTATATCTATAGGACATGTTTTTCTAACTCTACGTACTTTGTTATTCACTGAATATTCAAACAACTTTTGCTATCTTCAACTTAACACACTACACCAACCTTGTAAACGCTTAATTAACAGTGTAAAATCGCTCATCTCAAAACGATTCTTCTCTTTTATTATCTTTTTCTTTTACTTAATGTTACGCTAATTTCATGGTGTTTGTGTCCTCTTGATAAATTCCTTTGCTGGAACATATTGACTTTCTTCTGGATTTATCCTAAAATTAATAACTGAATTTAATAACTGAATAGTGCCTCAAAAAAGAGGTAGAGGTCGCGGTTTTTATTACGCTTGTGGAGTGAGAGGACGCTGGGAAGCAAGTTTAGGATCAATCGCCGAAATGCATAACGGAGCCTCTTCTGTTGTGTGTTGGGACGTAAGTTAAGAGCTTGCGGACTGTCTTAGTAGTGATGCTAAGTTGTGCTATGTTTCGTTGAGGAATTTTTTTCGACATTACCTAGCAACCTTACATCTGTTTGGTTGTTTTTTTGTATTCAAAAATAGGTTGTGACAGAAGTATTCTCCTTTAAAAAGACAGAATCGCTTTTGCTCAGCTGATTATCAAAGCTTGTTGATTGAAAAAAGACAAAACGATCAATCAGACAAGAAATTTAAAGGAGAGAAAAAGATGAACAAAAAAGTTTTTTCATTCAGTCTACTACTTGTCACGCTATTTTCGTTACTTGGCATGACAACCAACGCTTCGGCGGAGGAAAATGGTGAATTTCGTGTCGGCATGGAAGCTGGCTACGCCCCTTTTAACTGGTCACAGAAAAATGACGCACATGGCGCAGTGCCTATTCAAGGCAACTCTTATGCAGGCGGCTATGATGTTCAAATTTCTAAAAAAATTGCCGATGGTTTAGGTCGTAAATTAGTAATCGTCCAAACCAAATGGGATGGCTTGGCGCCCGCCTTACAATCTGGAAAAATTGATGCCATTATCGCCGGAATGAGCCCAACCGCTGAACGAAAAAAAGAAATTGCTTTTACAAACCCTTATTATGAATCACAATTTGTCGTAATTGTAAAAAAAGATGGCAAATACGCTAATGCAAAAAGCTTGAAAGATTTAGCTGATGCTAAAATTACGGCTCAACTAAATACATTCCACTACGGATTAATTGATCAAATTCCAAATGTCAATAAACAGCAAGCAATGGATAACTTTTCAGCTATGCGAACAGCACTTGCTTCTGGCATGATTGATGGGTATGTTAGTGAACGCCCTGAAGGCATAACAGCAACTAGTGTCAATAAAGAATTAAAAATGTTAGAATTTCCAAAAGAAAATGGCTTTGATGCTAGCGCTGAAGACTCACAAGTAGCAGTCGGCATGCGTAAAGGCGATCCAGACATTGAAAAAGTAAACAAAATTTTAGCAGGTATTTCTCAAGATGAACGGACAAAAATTATGGACCAAGCAATCAAGGATCAACCTGCAGCAACAGATAGTGATGAACAAAAAACAGGACTTATTAACGATTTCAAAAATATTTGGAATCAATATGGCGACATGTTTTTACGTGGTGCTGGTTTAACGCTATTTATCGCGTTAATCGGGACGGTCGTCGGAACAACCCTTGGTTTACTAATTGGTGTCTTCCGTACAATTCCAGATTCTGAAAACCCAGTCGCTCGTTTCTTCCAAAAATTAGGAAATTTAATTCTTTCTATTTATATTGAAGTTTTCCGTGGTACACCAATGATGGTTCAAGCAATGGTTATTTTCTATGGTTTAGCTCTAGCTTTTGGCATCTCTTTAGACCGAACAGTGGCCGCATTATTTATCGTTTCTGTGAATACTGGTGCCTATATGTCTGAAATTGTTCGCGGAGGTATTTTCGCAGTGGATAAAGGACAATTCGAGGCAGCACAAGCGATTGGGATGACCCATGGACAAACAATGCGTAAAGTCGTTATTCCCCAAGTATTACGTAATATTTTACCTGCAACAGGGAATGAATTTGTCATTAATATCAAAGATACAGCCGTGTTAAGTGTTATCGGTGTCGCAGATTTATTCTTCCAAGGGAATGCTGCTTCTGGCGCAAACTTCCAGTTCTTCCAAACCTTTACAATTGTCGGCATCATGTACTTGGTAATGACTTTTGTGATCACACGAATCTTACGTGTTGTGGAACGTAAAATGGATGGCCCTTCTGCTTACGTTAAAGTAGAAGAATTAACTGAAGAAGGAAAAGAAAGCTAGGAGGCAAACAGATGAGTGCAATTATTGAAATTGAACATTTACGAAAAAGCTTTGGCGAAAACGAAGTATTAAAAGATATCAATATGAACGTCAACAAAGGAGAAGTTGTCACCATTATCGGTTCTTCTGGTTCTGGTAAATCAACGTTACTACGTTGTATCAATTTGTTAGAAAAACCAACAGATGGCAAAATCATCTATAATGGTAAAAATGTTTTAGAACGTGGTTATAGTTTGCCCAAATATCGGACCCATTTAGGTATGGTTTTCCAATCATTCAATTTATTTAATAACATGAATGTCTTAGAAAACTGTACTTCTGGTCAGATGACTGTCCTAAAAAGAAACAAAGAAGAAGCCAAAAAAATTGCCTTAGAAAATTTAGAAAAAGTTGGCATGGCTCGTTTTATTGATGCCAAACCTGCTCAATTATCTGGTGGACAAAAGCAACGGGTAGCCATTGCTCGAGCATTATCAATGGATCCAGATGTTTTACTTTTCGATGAACCAACTTCTGCATTGGATCCTGAAATGGTTGGCGAAGTGCTAAAAACGATGAAAAATCTTGCCCATACAGGGCTAACAATGGTGATTGTAACACATGAAATGGAATTTGCGCGGGACGTATCCGATCGTGTTATTTTCATGGATAAAGGTGTCATTGCTGAAGAAGGGACCGCTGAAGATATTTTTGTCCATCCAAAAGAAGCTCGGACAAAAGAGTTCTTACATCGGATTTTAACGAAAAACTAGTAAAAAAGAGGCAGTCATTCTGGTTAGAGTGACTGCCTCTTTTGTTATTTTTTGTATTGACGAATCATTGGCGGTTCATAGGAATCAATAAATGCACCAATTTCTTCTAAGGAATCTGAAATGAAAATTTTAGCTCGATCCGCCGCTGTTAAGAAATTAGTTTCTACCATTTTATCAAAAAAAGCAGCTAGTAAATCATAGTAACCATTCACGTTGTATAAAATACAAGGATTCATATGTTCACCGACTCGGCCCCAAGAGATCACCTCGCTAATTTCTTCGAGTGTGCCGGGACCACCGGGTAAAGCTAAATACACATCTGCCAATTCAATCATCTTTTTCTTACGCGCATGCATATCACTGACTGTATGCATCTTTGTAATGCCATTATGTGCAATCTCTCGTTCCATTAAAAAAGTGGGCATGACACCAATTACCTCTCCACCTTCTGCCAAAAGCGTATCAGCCACTGTACCCATTAGACCAACATTGCCACCGCCATAAACTAGATCATAGTGATTTTCTTTCATCCAAGCGGCTAACGCTACTGCAGCTTGCTGATAGATTGGCTCATTTCCCAGACTAGCGCCACAATATACTGCCATTTTTTTCACAAACATACCCTCCATTTAGATAGATTCTTTTTTACCATCTATCCTCTGGTAGCTATGGTAGCATATTTTGATTTTATCGAAAAGGTGCAGCCATTTTTCTTTTCGTTTTAAAAGTATTTGAATTTTCAGACAATAAATGCTATAGTCTTTTTATATTTTAAAATTTCAGAAAAAGGAGCACTATTATCTTGTCTACCTCACTCACTATTCGCTTAGTTGCCGAAGCAGATTGGCCCGCATTACATGCCTTGGACCAAATCATTTGGACAAAAGAGAATACCCCTGCCGAGATACAACCACTCTCGCTTGCGGCATATCAAGAAAAAATGAAAGATGAAACGATTTTCGTTGCCATCAGCGGACAACAACTTGCTGGATTTATTGAAGTCCATCCGCCCACTTCGTTAGCAGCTCATCAAAAGCAATGGCTACTAAGTATTGGCGTTTCGCCAGATTTCCAGGGCCAAGGGATTGGTGGTTCTTTGTTGTCGTATGTCAAAGAGATGGCCCAGATAAGCGGGATTCATAAGCTGAGTTTGCGAGTAATGGCTACCAATCAAGAAGCCATTCGATTCTATGAAAAACATGGTTTTGTGCAGGAAGCACATTTTAAAGAAGAATTTTATATAAATGGACACTATTGTGATGATTATCAGTATGCTTATTTCATAGAAAAATAAGAAAACCAATGTTTTCTATAAAAACTGGTTGCTCTCTGTTTCTTCTTCTGTTATTTTAAATAATAAGACAATATTAAGGAGTGTGAATCTATGCAAAAAAAGTTAGTTTGGCGTGATTATCTATACGTTGGTTCAATGTTATTCGGTTTGTTTTTCGGTGCTGGAAATTTAATTTTCCCTGTACATATGGGACAAGAAGCGGGGGCTTCCGTCTTTTTAGCAAACTTGGGCTTCTTAGCCACTGGAATTGGCTTACCTTTTCTTGGTGTGATTGCTATGGGTGTTTCTAAAAGTTCAGGTGTTTTTGACTTAGCTTCTCGGATTAATCGTCGTTATGCTCTTATTTTTACCTTACTATTATATTTAACGATTGGTCCTTTCTTTGCTTTACCAAGGTTAGCAACTACTTCTTTTGAGATTGGTCTTGCACCATTTGTTCCTAAAGACTTGCAATGGCTGGTTCTTGCTGGTTTTTCCGCATTATTTTTCTTAGCCGTTTGGCTCTTCTCTAGAAAGCCAAGTAAAATCTTAGATTATGTGGGTAAATTTTTAAATCCGTTATTTTTAGCATTGCTAGGAATTTTGATTGTTTTAGCCTTTGTAAAACCATTAGGTCATGTGGCCAGTGCCGCTGTTGGTGAAAATTATATTTCAAGTCCTTTTTTTAAAGGATTTACAGAAGGTTATAATACGTTGGATGCTTTAGCTTCATTAGCTTTTGGGATTGTTGTCGTTTCCACTTTACGAAATATGGGCGTCGAAAAACCAGGAGATATCGCTAAAGGAATGATTAAATCAGGTGCTTTCAGTGTTGTATTGATGGGGATTATCTATACCTTACTTGCTTATATGGGAACAATGAGTATCGGGGCTTTTCCAATCAGTGAAAACGGCGGGATTGCCTTAGCCCAAATTGCTAATTACTATTTAGGCCTACCAGGGAGTATTTTACTGGCTTTTATCGTAGTTCTTGCTTGTTTAAAAACCGGTATCGGCTTAAGCACAGCCTTTTCTGAGACTTTTGAAGAAATGTTTCCGAAAGTTTCCTATCAAAAATTCTTGGCAATTGTTGTTATTTTACCAGCTATTTTTGCAAATGTCGGCTTAACCAACATCATTCAATTTGCCGTTCCAGTCTTGATGTTCCTTTATCCATTGGCGATTACTTTAATGCTTTTGGTAATCATCAGTCCTATTTTCAAACATCGACGGGAAGTCTATCAAGCAACGACCTATATCACATTGATTGCTGCTGTTTTAGATGCATTAAATAGCGCGCCTGCCTTTATCAAAGATACGGCGTTTGTAACAACGCTTTTAGAAAAAGCCGGCCAATACTTACCATTGTTCACTATTGGCATGGGCTGGGTCGTTCCAGCAACGGTTGCTTTTCTAATTAGTTGGGTTTGGGTCATGATTTCTAAAAAAGATCCTATTCTTGATTAATTCTTACCAAAACGACACTAGAAGAAATGCGGAAGCGCATCTTTTCTAGTGTCGTTTTTATGTATATTCGTTGTACCAAACTCTTGACTATGGTAAATTGAAGTTACCAACAAGTACTGGAGGAAATTGCCCATGTTAGTTACAACAACCGAGAGAATTAGCGGTCAAGAATATGAAATTATTGGAGAAGTTTTCGGGTTAACCACACGTTCTAAAAATATGTTTAAAGATTTAGGTGCTGGACTAAAAAGCGTAGTTGGCGGTGAAATCAAAGGTTACACTGATATGCAACGAGAAGCACGCGACCAAGCAATCGAACGTTTAAAAGCAGAAGCCTCTAAATTAGGTGCAGATGCCGTTGTGATGATGCGTTTTGATTCTGGCACAATTGGCACAGACATGCAATCTGTCGTGGCTTACGGAACAGCTGTTAAATACATCTAAATTTTGCAACTAAAAAGACGCAGACCTTTTCTTGTAAGGTCTACGTCTTTTTAGTTTTCATATTTCACTTCTGCTAAATACAATCCTTCTGGATGAGCAGTCGGACCTGCTAAATTTCGATCTTTGGCTGCGATAATTGCTGGAATCGCGGTTGGTTCCAGCCGCCCATTGCCGATTTTCAATAGCGTACCAACTAAAATCCGAATCATTTTGTACAAGAAACCATCGCCCCGAAAAGTGAATGTTAATTCATCCCCCGTTTCATTGACATGAACACTGGCTTCATGAATGGTTCGGACTTTATCTTCTACCGAACTTCCTGAGGCACAGAAAGAGGTAAAATCATGGGTGCCTAATAAATCAGGCAAAGCTTGTTGGATTTTTTCGAGATCAATGGGATACGGAAAATAACTAGCATAAAAACGTCGAAATGGACTTCGCGGTTTGCCAATATCCACTTTAAATTGATAGGTTTTTTCGATCACGTGATAACGTGCATGAAAGTCTTCTGAAACACGTTCCACGCTGCGCACAGCAATGTCTTCTGGTGTTTGTGTGTCTAACGCAAAGCGCATTTTTTCCAACGGACGTTCCTGCGGATAATCAAAGTGAATCACTTGGCCCATTGCATGAACACCTGCATCTGTTCGTCCTGAACCAAAAACCGTCACGGAGTGTCCGTTATTCATGCGTGCTAACGTTTTTTCTATTTCTTCTTGAACGGTACGCTCATTAGGCTGCTTTTGAAAGCCATGAAAATGAGTGCCATCATAGGCAATGATTGCTTTATAGCGGGGCATAATTTTTCTTCACCTTTTCTAAGTTCTTAATACAAATAAGCCAATGGTTAACAAGACAAAGCCAAACATTACTATTGTATCTCGTAGGTGCCAATGAAGAATGCGGTATTTTGTCCGTCCTTCGCCACCTTGATAACCTCTTGCTTCCATGGCAGTCGCTAAGTCTTCCGCACGATTAAAACTACTTACGAAAAGCGGAATTAAAAGTGGAACAATAGCTTTCATTTTTTGAAGTAAGTTTCCTTCACCAAAATCAACACCACGGGCACGTTGGGCATTCATAATCTTTTCCGTTTCATCCATTAATGTTGGGACAAAACGTAAGGCAATTGATAACATCAATGAAACTTCATGAACTGGAAATTTCACCACACGAAGTGGACGTAGCAAATATTCAATCGCATCTGATAACTCTAATGGTGCCGTCGTTAAAGTTAATAACGTTGACATGAAAATAATTAAAACAAAACGACAGAAAATAAATAGCCCATTCGTCACACCAAACTGGGTAATGGAAATAATTCCCCACTGAAAGTACACTTCGCCCCCTTGTGTAAACAAGGTTTGAAGAGCCACAGTAAACAGAATTAGCCATAATAATGGCCGAACACCGCGGATAAAGAAGCGGGCACTGATTTTTGATAATGAAATAGCAAAAGCAGTAAAGGCTGCTATTAAAACATAACTCTGCCAATTATTTGCTAAAAAGATAATTCCAATAAAATAAAAACTAGCTAATAATTTTGCGCGCGGATCTAAACGATGGATAAAAGAATCACCTGGAATATAGCGCCCAAAAATCAATTTATTCATCATTTTGCCTCACCTGCTTCCTGCATTTTTTTCAGAAGCTGATCGGCTAATTGATCGGCCGTTAATGGTAATTGCTCAAAAGAAAAGCCTTTTGCCACTAATTTTTCAGCAAATTCGGCTGCAGTTGGCACGCCTAATTGTTTTTCTTTCAACCATTGTGTCTCTTGAAACACTTCTTGTGGTGCTCCCGCTCGGACGATTTGTCCTTTTTCTAAAACAATCACATGATCTGCGTAATTAGCCACATCATCCATCAAATGTGTCACTAAAACGATGGTCATATTATGTTCCTTATGCAGACGACTAAACATCTCCATCATTTCTTTACGACCCTTAGGATCCAAACCAGCGGTCGGTTCGTCTAATACTAAGACTTCTGGTTCCATCGCTAGCACACCAGCAATTGCGACACGGCGCATTTGACCACCTGATAACTCAAACGGAGAATGTTGTAAGTATTTTTCATCTAAGCCGACTAAATCAAGCATTTTCTTAGCTAATTTTTTCGCTTCTTCGTCTGAAACACCAAAATTTTTCGGTCCGAAAGCGATGTCTCGCTCCACTGTTTCTTCAAACAATTGTGCTTCTGGAAATTGAAAAACGATCCCAACTTTTTTACGAATTGGTTTTAAATTCTTATTATCAGTTTCTGGCGTAATCACACGCTCTCCAATTGTCACTTGGCCTTTAGTTGGTTTCACCAAAGCATTTAAATGTTGCAATAGCGTTGATTTGCCACTGCCAGTATGTCCGACAATCGCTGTATAAGAGCCGTCTTGAATCGTTAAATTAATATCGAATAATGCCCGTTGCTCAAAAGGAGTATTGGGTTGGTAAGTAAAATCTACTTGTTTAAAACGGATGTCCATAACCAATCCACCATCCCTTCTTCTGTTAAATAATTCGTGGGCACAACAACGCCACGCTCTTTCAAAGCTACTTTTAATTTTTCAGGAAACGGTAAATCCAAGCCCATTTCAACAAGCGCTTCTCCTGCAGAAAAAATCTTTTCTGGTGTTCCTTCGTTTGTCAATTGTCCTTGGCGCATCACTAAAATACGATTCGCATTAGCCGCTTCATCAATATCGTGGGTAATAGAAATAACTGTTAAATTGCTTTCCTCTTTAATCTTTTGAATGGTAGCAATTACTTCTGCACGACCTTCTGGATCTAACATACTTGTCGCTTCGTCTAAAATAATAATATCTGGTCGCAAAGCAACCACACCAGCGATAGCTACTCGTTGTTTTTGGCCACCAGATAGCCGAGCAGGTTCTCGCTTGGCAAAATCTAACATACGAACCCGTTCTAAGGCATCGTGGACACGTTCGACCATTTCATCACGCGGAATACCTTGATTTTCTAAACCAAAAGCCACATCGTCTTCGACTGTTGAACCGACAAATTGGTTATCTGGATTCTGAAAGACCATTCCTACCATACGCCGGATATCCCAGACGTTTGCTTCATTTAATTCTTTGCCGCCAACTTTGATAGTCCCAGCAGCTGGCAGTAACAGCCCATTGATCGTTTTGGCTAACGTTGATTTACCAGAACCATTATGGCCAATAATAGCGACCCATTCGCCTTGTTGAATGGAAAAAGACACATCTTTTAAAGCGGGAGAAGCATCTTCTGGTTGATAATTAAATTGGATATTATTTAGTTCAATGATTGGTTGCATCGCGTACTCCCTCAATCTATTTATTCTTTCTAACACTACCAAAAAAGTAGCGTTTTTTCAATCATCTGTTCTGATTCTTCACACTATTTTTTATTATACCAAAAGAACGGTCATTATGGGAGCTCTTATCTGTCTTGACAGGTCTATTTTTCATAAAAATAACTTCTTGTTCTCATAAAACAAGAAGTTACTGATTTTCTTTTAAAAATGCGTCTTCAAATATTCAAACGCATATTGGGCATATAACTCAGCACCCATTGCCATCGCATCTTCATCAATATTGAAACGACCATGGTGATGTGCCCATTCCGTATCTTTCTCTGGATTACCACTTCCCACTAAGGCAAAACAACCAGAAGCATGTTCAGTATAATAACTGAAGTCTTCACCACCGGTTGTCGGCTCTTCTTGTCTTAAGGCCGCTTCACCAAAATTTTCCTTAATTAGTGTTTGGGCAAACAAGGCATCTTGCTCATCATTAATCACTGGCAACGTTCCATATTGATAATCTAACGAAGCCGTCCCACCGTAAATAGCGGCTGTTTGTTCCGCATAGCGTTGCAGCGCCTGTTCTACTCGATTACGCGTTGCTACACTAAAGCAACGAACCGTTCCTTCTAAACGTGCATTCTCAGCAATCACATTAAAACGGGTCCCCACATCCATCCGTCCAATCGTGACAACTACTGGATCTAAAGGATCTGTCTCCCGAGAAACAATCGTTTGCAGATTCATCACGAAAGAAGAAGCTATGACTGCCGCATCAATACAAGCGTTTGGCATGGCACCATGGCCACCACGTCCTTTAAAATCAACAGAAAAAATATCTGCGGATGCGAAACTTGAGCCCACTCGACACGAAGCGGTTCCTACAGGCATTTGTGACCAGATATGTAAGCCAAATACATCATCAACACCGGTCATTGCGCCTTGCGCAACCATTGCTTTAGCACCTTGCGCATTTTCTTCAGATGGTTGAAAAATTAACCTTACTGTTCCCTGAAGTTCTTCTTGGATTTCTTTTAATACTTTAGCTGCTGTTACTAACATCGCGGTATGGGAATCATGCCCACATGCATGCATCTTGCCAGCTTCTAAAGATTTATAAGCTAAATCTTCATTTAATTCCTGTACAGGTAAGGCATCCATATCCGCCCGCAGCGCAACCACTCGGCCTGGTTTGCCGCCCACAATTTCAGCAATTAAACCCGTCGGTTCTGTTTTGCGATAAGTAATTCCCAATTGATCAAGAACTGCCGCAACTTTTTCTGTCGTTCGAAATTCTTCAAATTGTAATTCTGGATGTTGGTGTAAATCCCGTCGAAAAGCAATCATTTCTTGTGCATGCTGCTTGATCAGTGCTTTGATTTTTTTCATACTTACGCCCCGTTTCTACAAACTTAATAAAATACTTGAAAAAATACCCGCTAAAATAACCGAAACAATGGTGACTGTTACGAAACCTGCCACTAACATCGGTGGCATTAAATGGCTCGTTAAAGCCGCCTGTTCTTGTTCATCTTCTGTCAATGATTGAATCACTTCATTCGTAATAATATAATCGGCTGGAAAGCCATATAAAGCTGTCAACGAAACAGCGAATGCCATCTCTTTACTCACACCTAATACACGACCAACAATTGCTGAAAAGATGTACATCCCGATAACACCAATCACAATAATCCCAATCATTGGTAAAAATAAATCCATCAACATTTCAGGTGTGGCTTGTTTTAAGCCATCAAAGACAAAAAGCATTAACCCTAAAATCGCAAAACCAAAGCTATTTGCTTTCTGTAATGGTTGCTTTTCTAAAAAGCCTAAAGACGTTGCAATCACGCCAAAACATAAACACAGCACAAAAGGACTAATCGTCACAAACGGTGCCGTCCACACAGAAACATAATAAGCGAGTGTGGCAACTAAGGCTAAACGTAAAATTCGTGAATAATCTGTATGATATCGTTTGGGTACTTTTTCAAATAGTTTAGGCACATCTGGTTCTGCTCCTGTTTCTTGCCCCTCTTGTTCATGAACCGGCTGCCATGTCCCTGCTCGATATTCTTGAAGCTTCCGCTTTCCTTCTTTTTTTAGAACAATTGAAGTTAAGGGATAACCTGCAAACCCTTGAATGACATAAATTAAAATTGCCAAAACCGAAAGTGAGGCTAAACCAGCTGATTGAGCCGCTTCTGACATTACTAATGAAGAAACTAAACCTCCTACTAACGGCGGGATTGCAACTAAAACTGTTTTTAAGTCAAAAACAAAAGTCCCTACAGCTAATAACAAGGCAATAATGCCCAGAATACCTGACAAAGCAATCACAATCGTTTTCCATTGATTAACCAATTCTTTAACAGAGAGCAGAGTGCCCATATTAGTAATCAACAGATACATTAATAAAGTGGCAACCACTGTAGGAATCCCTGCCACTTCCACAATATTTTGTGGAAAAATAGTCCAATAACCAAGAATAAATAAAACACCACAAACAAAAACAGATGGAACCCAAGCTTTTGTTTTGATAGAAACTACATCACCAATGTATAAAATAACCATCAGCAACGAAAAAGCAAACATTTGCGACATATAATTCCCCCTTCTACTAACTCAGATGTTTAATTATCTGAAAATTCCAATTAATAACCAGTATAACAAACCGGAAAAGCTTCTGCAATGCTTTTAAGAAACAAAAAAGCTTTGAGAAAACAGCGTTTTCCCAAAGCAAAAAAAAATCACCTTTATATGATGAGTGCTCCCCTACTAAAGCCATCTTTAGCAGGGAAAGCAGAGCTAGACTCGGAGTCGCCTCCAACATCATAACACTCTAAAAGAAACATCTATAAAGTGATCGGTTTATTAATTATTTAACAAATTCGATAACTACCATTGGTGCTGCATCGCCGCGTCTTGGTTCTGTCTTCAAGATACGAGTGTAACCACCTTGGCGTTCCGCGAAACGAGGTCCTAAATCGTTAAATAGCTTTTGTAAAGCTGATTCAACAACGATAGACTCATCTTCTTCACGAACACTAGCAACTTCATTACGAACGAAAGTAGCTGCTTGACGACGTGCATGAAGATCTCCACGTTTACCTAAAGTAATCATTTTTTCTACAGTTGAACGTACTTCTTTCGCACGAGCTTCAGTAGTTACGATGCGTTCGTTGATGATTAAATCAGTTGTAATATCACGTAGCATAGCTTTACGTTGGCTTGATGTGCGTCCTAATTTACGGTAACTCACGTTGGGTTCCCTCCTTCGTTTCTGTTCTCACGAGCCACTGCTGTTAAGCAGGACTGGAAACTTCGTAAAAGTCTTAATCGTCCTTACGTAATCCTAATCCTAGATCATGCAATTTAAGTTTTACTTCTTCAAGAGATTTACGACCTAAATTACGTACTTTGATCATTTCTGGTTCAGATTTGTTTGTAAGTTCTTGTACAGTATTAATGCCTGCACGTTTTAAACAGTTATATGAACGAACTGATAAATCAAGTTCTTCAATCGTCATTTCTAGCATTTTCTCTTTTTGAGTTTCTTCTTTTTCCACCATGATTTCAGCGTTTTTCGCTTCGTCAGTAAGGTTTACAAAGATATCTAAATGCTCAGTCATGATTTTCGCAGCTAAACTTAGTGCTTCTTGAGGAATGATTGAACCATCTGTCCATATTTCCATTGTTAATTTGTCGAAATCATCACGACGACCAACACGTGTATTTTCTACTTGGTAGTTAACACGACGAACGGGTGTGTAGATGGAATCAACTGGAAGTACACCGATTGGCATATCTTCTTTTTTGTTTTCGTCTGCTTGAACATAGCCACGACCAGGTTTCACTGTTAAGCGAGCATGGAAAGTAGCTCCTTCAGCAACACTACAGATAACTAAATCTTTATTTAGGATCTCAACATCACTGTCCACGATAATATCGCCGGCAGTCACGGTAGCGGGTCCTGTAATATCGATCTCAAGGGTTTTCTCTTCTTCAGCATATAATTTCAATGCTAAGCCTTTAATATTCAAAATAATTTGTGTTACGTCTTCTCGTACACCTGGAATGGTTGAGAATTCGTGTAAAACACCATCGATTTGAATATTCGTAATTGCAGCTCCTGGTAAAGAAGACAATAAAATACGACGTAGAGAGTTACCTAAAGTAGTTCCGTAACCGCGTTCTAATGGTTCAACGACGAACTTACCATAATCTCTATTTTCATCAATTTTTTCGATTCTTGGTTTTTCAAATTCAATCATTCTTATCTATACCCCTTTCAAAACGAAAAGTGTCTTGTTCAATGACGTTCCTAATTCAAACTCAGAATGAGTGGCGCTCATTAAACACGACGGCGTTTTGGAGGGCGGCATCCATTATGAGGAACTGGAGTCACGTCACGAATTGCAGTCACTTCTAAACCTGTTGCTTGTAATGAACGAATTGCTGCTTCACGTCCAGAACCAGGTCCTTTAACTGTTACGTCTACAGTTTTAAGTCCATGTTCCATTGCCACTTTAGTTGCGGCTTCTGCAGCCATTTGAGCGGCAAAAGGAGTTGATTTTTTGCTTCCTTTAAAGCCTAATGATCCTGCTGATGACCATGCTAATGCATTACCATGTGTATCAGTAATCATTACGATTGTATTGTTGAATGTAGAATGGATATGTGCTACACCTGATTCTATATTCTTTTTGACACGGCGTTTACGACTAACTTTTTTTGCTGCCATGAAGTTCTAACCTCCTTCACTTAGGAATTATTTTTTCTTGCCTGCTACTGTTTTAGTAGGGCCTTTACGAGTACGTGCATTATTTTTCGTGTTTTGTCCACGAGTTGGTAATCCACGACGGTGACGGATTCCACGGTATGAACCGATTTCCATCAAGCGTTTGATGTTTAAGTTCACTTCACGACGAAGATCCCCTTCAACTTTTAACTTATCAATTTCCGCACGAATCGCATCTGTTTGTTCGTTTGTTAAATCACGTACACGAACATCTTCAGATACGCCAACGTTTGCTAAAACTTTTTTAGCTGTAGTGTTACCAATACCATAAATGTAAGTAAGAGAAACTACTACACGTTTGTCACGAGGGATGTCTACTCCTGCAATACGAGCCATTATTCGTTACACCTCCTAATTATCCTTGACGTTGTTTATGTTTTGGATTTGCTGGGCAAATAACCATAACACGTCCTTTACGGCGAATTACTTTACAATGTTCACACATTGGTTTTACTGATGGTCTTACTTTCATGATAATACCTCCTGTGGTTTTACGGAGTACAATTATTTAAAGCGATAAGTAATACGGCCACGCGTTAAATCATACGGTGATAATTCAACTGTTACTTTGTCACCAGGTAAGATACGGATGTAGTGCATACGGATTTTACCTGAAACAGTAGCAAGAACTTGGTGTCCATTTTCTAGTTCGACTTTAAACATTGCATTCGGCAAAGTTTCGACGACTGTACCTTCGACTTCAATCATATCTTCTTTTGCCACGCACAGTACCTCCTTGTACTTGTTTCGCGTTTTCACACGATAAAACGGCGGAAACTCCAGCTCCCACCTAGAAATTCTCAACTAACTTCGTTATTCATTTTGATGTCACAAAACTGTAGAAGTCGGACTGATATATTCTACCATATTTAGTTATGTTTTGGCAAGAGAAACTGAATACAACAACAGGGTTAAACTGCGGGCAATTGGAAATTAGTTTTCGTCAATGATTTTTTTCACATCAGAAAAAACAGTATCGATTTCGCGATTGCCATCGATTGTATGCATCAAGCCTTGTTCTTTATAGAAAGCTAAGATTGGTGCGCTACTTTCAATGTTGACTGCCAAACGATTTTTAACCGTTTCGGGCTTATCATCTTCTCTTTGGTAGAATTCATGTCCGCCACAGCGATCACAAGTGCCTTCAACTTTTGGCGGGTTGAATAATTTATGATACGTTGCGCCACATGTGCGACAGATGAATCGTCCAGCTAAACGCTCGATTAATACATCTTCTTCTACATGGATGTCAATGACAGCATCAATTTTTTTGTTTAATTCTTTAAGCATTGTATCTAATGCTTTTGCTTGATCCAGTGTACGTGGGAAACCATCTAATAGGAATCCTTTGTCTGTATCTGGTTCAGCAAGGCGTTCTTTAACAATTCCGTTTGTTACTTCGTCAGGAACCAGTTCACCTTTATCGATATAAGATTTCGCTTCTAGGCCCAAGGCAGTTTCATTTTTCATTGCTGCACGGAACATATCTCCAGTAGAAATATGTGGAATGCCATACGTATCAATGATTTTTTCTGCTTGGGTGCCTTTACCTGCTCCAGGTAATCCCATTAAAATGAGGTTCATATATTCTCCTCCTAATTTTAAAGACCGGCTTATGAAGCTAGCCATATGTGAGAATGGTGCTGAGGTAAAACCTCAACACTCGATTCTTACTTATTGATAAAGCCGACATATTGACGTTTCATCATTAATCCTTCTAATTGTTTCGTTGTTTCTAATGCAACCCCGATAACGATTAGTAAACTTGTTCCACCTAAACCGATTGATTGAGGTAAGTTCCAAACCATTTGCGCAATGATTGGAAGTAAAGCAACAAGTCCTAGGAAAATTGAGCCGACAACACTTAATCTCATTAACACGCCAGATACATATTCTTCTGTACCTTTACCTGGTCGCACGCTTGGAATGTAGCTTCCTTGTTTTTGTAAGTTTTCCGCTAATTTCTCAGGGTTTACTTGAACAAATGCATAGAAGAACGTAAACGCAACGATTAGGACAGTATAGATGATTGCCCCTGGAACTGTGTTATAACTGAAGATTTTTGTCATAATGTCATACCAATTTTCACCAGCGAATTTTGATGAGAAAGCTTGTAAAATGGCATTTGGTGTTGCAATTAACGAGCTGGCAAAGATAACTGGAATAACCCCAGCAGCATTTACTTTTAACGGTAAATAACTACTTGTTGGTGCACCAGAAACACGTTTTGTATATTGGATTGGAATCTTACGTTCTGCTTGTTGGAAGAACGTTACGACTGTAACAATCACCAAAATAGCAATAACTAAGATTGCAATGAAAATAACAGATTGCCAAATACGAGAAGACTCGATATTGACGAAGTAATCTTCATAGATTTCTTTGACTGCTCCTGGCAAACGAGAAATAATCCCGGCAAAGATAATCATTGAAACACCATTTCCGATTCCTTTTTCTGTAATTTGTTCACCCATCCAAGTCACAAACATCGTCCCAGCAGTTAAAATAACTGCAATCATCACAAAGGTACCTAAGGTTGGATTGTTGACAATCCCAGTTTGACTTAAGCTATTAAAACCAGCAGTGATCCCCATTGACTGAGCCACACCCAAGACAATCGTTAGATATCTTGTTGCTTGATTTAATTTCTTACGCCCAACTTCCCCTTGTTTTGACCATTCTACAAATCTAGGTACAATATCCATTTGCAATAGTTGAATAATAATAGAGGCTGTAATGTATGGCGAAACCCCCATCGAGAAGATAGAGAAGTTTTGCATGGCACTACCACTCACCATATTCAACATATTCAAAAAGGGTAAGCTACTTAAATCAGACAATCCCTTTGCATTCACCCCGGGCACAGTAATGTGCGCACCTAGGCGAAATACAAACAAGATTAAAACTGTAAATAAGATTTTTGATCTAATGTCTTTGACTTTAAAGGCGTTCTTTAATAGCTTGAACAATTAGATCACCTCGATTGAACCACCAGCAGCTTCGATAGCTTCTTGTGCTGATTTCGAGAATTTAGCTGCTTTCACAGTTAATTTTTTCGTTAACTCACCATCTGCAAGAACTTTGATTCCCGCTTTTTCGTTTTTAACGATTCCTGCTTCTTTTAGGACAACAGGAGTTACTTCTGTTCCATCTTCAAAACGGTTTAAAGTATCTAAGTTCACAACAGCGTAATCTTTACGATTAATGTTTGTAAACCCACGTTTTGGTAAACGACGGAATAATGGAGTTTGACCCCCTTCAAATCCTAAACGAACACCACCGCCTGAACGGGCTTTTTGCCCTTTTTGTCCACGGCCAGCTGTTTTACCATTACCAGATGAAGTACCACGTCCAACACGGTTACGTACTTGGCGTGAGCCCTCAGCAGGTTTTAATTCATGAAGTTTCATAGGTTTGGCACCTCCTTAAGCAATCTTCTATTACAAATCTATAAATCTTAAACTTCTTCTACGTCCACTAAATGTGAAATAGTGTTAACCATACCTTTGATTGCTTCATTGGCAGGTTTTGTAACAGTACTATTCACTTTACCTAAACCTAACGCTTTAACTGTAGCACGTTGGTTTTGAGGACGTCCGATAACACTGCGTTTTAAAGTAATTTTTAATTCAGCCATTATTTTTGTCCTCCTTAACCGATAATTTCTTCTACAGATTTACCGCGAAGTGCTGCCACTTCTTCGGCACGTTTTAATTGTTTTAGACCTTCAACAGTTGCGCGAACAACGTTAATAGGTGTGTTTGAACCTAGTGATTTAGATGTAATATCTGCTACACCAGCTAATTCCAATACGGCACGAACTGGTCCACCAGCAGCTACCCCAGAACCTTCTACTGCAGGTTTCATAAGGATACGGCCGCCACCGAATACGCCAATTACTTCGTGCGGGATAGTAGAACCAACCATAGGCACTTCAACTAAGTTTTTCTTCGCGTCTTCGATTGCTTTACGGATAGCTTCAGGTACTTCTTGTGCTTTACCAGTACCGAAACCAACGTGTCCGTTTTTGTCACCGACAACAACTAAAGCTGCGAAACGTAAACGACGTCCACCTTTAACAACTTTTGTTACACGGTTGATCGCTACAACGCGGTCTTCTAATTCCAAATGTTTTGGATCAATATAAACCATGAATGGTGTTCCTCCTTCTCCTAAAATTCTAGTCCATTTTCACGAGCAGCTTCAGCTAAAGCTTGCACGCGGCCATGGTAAAGGTATCCACCACGGTCGAAGACTACTTTTTTGATGCCTTTTTCAGCGGCACGTTCAGCAACTAGTTTACCAACAGCTGCAGCTGTTTCTGTTTTTGTTCCACCTGAAATTTCTTTATCCAAGGCAGAGGCACTTGCTAGCGTCACACCCGCTACGTCATCAATGACTTGCGCGTAGATGTTTTTGTTAGAACGGAAAATGTTCAAGCGTGGGCACTCAGCAGTACCAGAGATTTTGTTACGTACACGACGATGTCTCTTTTGACGTGTTTTGTTTTTATCTGGTTTTGTAATCACAATTTTCACCTCTTTGATTTAATGTTTACTACTAATATTTCAAGCAGTCAGCAGATTACGGAAAAGAGAAGCTGGCAGACAAGACAAAAGCATTTTATTGGAAAAATCCCATAAAATGACAGTTGCTTGTTGTTGACTTCTGTTTTCTACACAGCTGTTATTATTTACCAGTTTTACCTTCTTTACGGCGTACAAATTCACCAACATAGCGAATCCCTTTGCCTTTATAAGGTTCTGGAGGACGAACGCCACGGATGTTAGCAGCTAATTCACCAACAACTTCTTTGTTGATGCCTTTAACGATAACTTGTGTGTTCGCAGGTACTTCAAATGTTACGCCTTCTGGTGCTGTCATTTCGACAGGATGAGAATAACCAACGTTTAAAGTTAATTTGTTGCCTTGTACTTGGGCACGGTATCCGACCCCGATAAGTTCAAGTGCTTTTTGGAAACCTTCAGAAACACCAACAACCATGTTGTTGAAGTTTGCACGAGTTGTTCCGTGGATTGTTTTCATTTCTTTTGAATCGTTTGGACGAGTGAATGTCACTTCGTTTCCTTCGATGTTCATTTTGATATCAGAAGAAAATTCGCGTGTTAATTCACCTTTAGGTCCTTTAACTGTAATGTTGTTTCCGTCTTGCTTGATTTCAACACCAGCAGGAAGAACAACAACTTTATTACCAATACGGCTCACTTAGAGACACCTCCTTGTGTATTTTTTAGAATTACCATACGTAGGCGATTACTTCGCCGCCGATATTTTTCGCTCTAGCTTCTTTGTCAGTAATTACACCCTCTGATGTAGAGATGATTGCAATTCCTAGACCGTTTAATACTTTTGGTACTTCGTCAGCTTTTACGTATGCACGTAAACCTGGTTTAGAAATACGTTTTAAGTTTGTGATAACACGTTCTTCGTTTTTACCATATTTTAGGAAAACACGGATTACGCCTTGTTTGTCATCTTCGATGTATTCTACGTCGCGGATAAATCCTTCACGTTTCAGGATTTCTGCGATATCACGTTTGATTTTTGAAGCAGGTACTTCTAAAGTTTCATGTTTAACCATGTTCGCATTACGAATGCGAGTTAGAAAATCTGCAATTGGATCTGTCATGACCATTGAACTATTTACCTCCTTTATGCGAGTTTACTTGTTTACCAGCTAGCTTTCTTCACGCCGGGAATTTGACCTTTATAGGCAAGTTCGCGGAAGCAAATACGGCAAAGATGAAATTTACGATAAACTGAATGTGGACGTCCACAACGTTCACAACGAGTATAAGCTTGTGTTGAATGTTTAGCAGGACGTTTGTTTTTAGCAATCATTGATTTTTTAGCCACGTAGTTCGCCTCCTTATATTATTTTTGGAATGGCATACCTAATTGTGCCAACAATTCGCGAGACTCTTCGTCAGTGTTCGCTGTTGTAACAATTACGATGTCCATACCGCGTACTTTATCTACTAAATCATAATCAACTTCTGGGAAGATTAATTGTTCTTTAATACCTAAAGTATAGTTACCACGACCATCGAAAGCTTTTTTGCTGACACCGTGGAAGTCACGTACACGAGGTAAAGAAACTGTTACTAATTTATCTAAAAATTCGTACATTCTTTCGCCGCGTAGCGTTACTTTCGCACCGATTGGCATTCCTTCACGTAAACGGAATCCAGCGATAGATTTTTTAGCTTTTGTGATAAGTGGTTTTTGACCAGTGATTAATGCTAATTCTTCAACAGCTTTGTCTAAGTTTTTAGCATTTGATACTGCATCACCCACACCCATGTTGATAACGATTTTATCAACTTTAGGTGTTTGCATAACTGAGCTGTAATTAAATTTTTCCACCAATGATGGTGTTACTTCTTTAATATATTTTTCTTTCAGGCGGTTCATTCAGTAAGCCCTCCTTCCGCAATTTTTATTTATCTAAAACTTCACCTGTTTTTTTAGAAACGCGGACTTTTTTGCCGTCGACTTCTTTAAACGCAACTTTAGTAGCTTCTCCGTTTGAAGGATCAATCACCATTACATTAGAAACATGAATTGGCGCTTCCACTTCAAGGATTCCACCTTGTGGGGCTGCTTGGTTTGGTTTTTGGTGTTTTTTAACGACGTTGACACCTTCAACGATAACTTTATCTTGTTTAGGAAACGCTGCTAAGACAACGCCTTCTTTGTTTTTATCTTTACCAGTGATAACTTTTACTTTATCGCCTTTTTTAACAAACATTACTGTTTCGCACCTCCTTTAACGTGGGCTCGAGATTATAATACTTCTGGTGCTAGAGAAACGATCTTCATGAAGTTGTTTTCACGTAATTCACGTGCAACTGGTCCGAAGATACGTGTTCCGCGTGGGCTTTTATCGTCACGGATAATTACCGCAGCATTTTCATCAAATTTGATGTAAGAACCGTCAGCACGACGAGCGCCAGATTTTGTACGAACGATAACGGCTTTAACTACTTCACCTTTTTTAACAACCCCACCTGGCGTTGCTTGTTTGACAGTAGCAACAATAACGTCACCGATGTTAGCAGTTTTACGACCAGATCCGCCTAGGACTTTGATCGTTAAAATTTCACGTGCGCCAGAATTGTCAGCGACTCTTAAACGACTTTCTTGTTGGATCACGATGTGTATCCCCCTTTCAGATTTTGTGCTTCAATCTATTAGGAAATTCTCGTTTTATTAGATAATAACTGCTTCTTCGACTACCTCTAGTAAACGGAAACGTTTTGTAGCTGATAATGGACGAGTTTCCATGATTTTTACGATGTCTCCAACTTTCGCTGTGTTGTTTTCATCATGCGCTTTATATTTTTTAGAATATTTCATACGTTTGCCATAGATAGGGTGGTTTTTCTTTGTTTCAACGACAACTGTGATTGTTTTATCCATTTTGTCTGATACCACGCGACCTTGGTAAACTTTACGTTGATTTCTTTCTTCAGTCATACGCGTTTGGCCTCCTTCCACTATTAGTTAGCTTGTTCACGCAATACTGTTTTGATGCGTGCAATCGATTGACGTACTTCTTTAATACGTGCAGTGTTTTCTAATTGACCTGTTGCTAATTGGAATCTTAAGTTGAACAATTCTTCTTTTAATTGTTTTTCTTTATCTAGCATTTCGGCAGTGGTTAATTCTCTGATTTCTTTAACCTTCATTCGATTCACCACCCATTTCCTCACGTTTTACGATCTTAGTTTTTACCGGCAATTTGTGAGATGCAAGACGAAGAGCTTCACGAGCTACTTCTTCAGGAACGCCTGCGATTTCAAACATGATTTTACCACGTTTAACTGGTGATACCCAGCCTTCTGGTGCCCCTTTACCTTTACCCATACGTACGCCGATAGCTTTACTTGTGTAAGACTTGTGAGGGAAAATTTTAATCCATACTTTCCCGCCACGTTTCATGTAACGAGTCATTGCAATACGGGCTGCTTCGATTTGACGGTTAGTAATCCAGTGAGATTCAGTTGCTTGTAAACCCCATTCACCAAATGCTACTTCTTTTCCGCCTTTAGCTTCACCGCGCATTTTTCCGCGGAATTCACGACGGTGTTTTACACGTTTAGGTACTAACATGATTATTTCCCTCCTTTCTCAGTGTTTTTTTTCGTTGGAAGAATTTCTCCACGATAGATCCACACTTTAACTCCTAGTTTTCCGTAAGTAGTGTCCGCTTCTTCCCATGCGTAATCAATGTCCGCACGTAATGTGTGAAGTGGTACAGTTCCTTCTGAGTATCCTTCTGAACGAGCGATATCCGCACCGTTTAGACGACCTGATACTTGAGTTTTGATTCCTTTAGCGCCAGCACGCATTGCGCGTTGGATGGCTTGTTTTTGAGCACGACGGAAAGCAACACGGTTTTCTAATTGACGTGCAATTCCTTCGCCTACTAATTTTGCATCTAAATCTGGTTTTTTGATTTCAACGATGTTGATGTGAACTCGTTTGCCAGTTAATTTGTTTAATTCTTTTCTTAGGTTTTCGACTTCAGATCCGCCTTTACCGATAACCATACCTGGTTTAGCTGTGTGAATTGAAATGTTAACACGGTTTGCAGCGCGTTCGATTTCAATTGTAGATACAGCAGCATCAGCAAGTTTTGTTGCGATAAATTTACGGATTCTTAAATCTTCGTGTAAGAATTCAGCATACTCTTTTTCAGCATACCATTTCGCATCCCAGTCGCGGATGATGCCTACACGCATTCCAATTGGATGTACTTTTTGACCCACTGATTGTCCCTCCTCTTAAATGTTTAAGCTCTGTTTTCATAAAGAAAACAGTCTATTTCATGAGACTTATTTCTCTGTTACAACTACTGTGATGTGACTAGTACGTTTGTTGATTGGTGAAGCTGAACCTTTTGCACGAGGACGGAAACGTTTCATTGTTGGTCCTTCGTTAACAAATGCTTCAGATACGACTAAGCTTTCAACGTCTAAGTCAAAGTTGTTTTCTGCGTTAGCAACTGCTGACATTAAAACTTTTTCAATGATTCCAGCAGACTTGTTCGGTGTGAATTTCAAGATTGAAATTGCATCCGCAACGCTTTTCCCTCTGATAAGATCGATTACTAAACGTGCTTTACGAGGTGAAGTGCGAACTGTTTTTGCAGTTGCTTTAGCTGATGTAATTTGTTCTGACATTTGCATATCCTCCCCTCAAAATTAGCGTTTAGTTTTTTTATCGTCAGCAACGTGGCCACGATAAGTTCTAGTTGGTGCAAATTCACCTAATTTATGTCCTACCATGTCTTCTTGAATGTAAACAGGGACATGTTTCCGTCCATCATATACAGCGATTGTGAAACCTACGAATGATGGAAAAATTGTAGAGCGGCGAGACCAAGTTTTAATTACTTTTTTCTTTTCGGCACCTTGTTGTGCTTCGACCTTTTTCATCAAATGATCATCGACGAAAGGTCCTTTTTTTAAACTACGACCCATGGTGAACCTCCTCTCAAAATGTACGACACATGGTCAAAAAAATTATTTAGTACGACGACGAACGATAAGTTTGTCTGATTTAGCTTTTTTATTACGTGTTTTGTATCCAATTGCTGGTTGACCCCATGGAGATACTGGCGCTTTACGTCCAATTGGTGTTTTACCTTCACCACCACCGTGTGGGTGATCGTTAGGGTTCATTACGCTACCACGAACAGTTGGGCGTTTACGCATCCAACGAGAGCGGCCAGCTTTACCAATGTTGATTAATTCGTGTTGTTCGTTACCAACTGAACCGATTGTTGCACGGCAAGTTGCTAAGATCATACGAACTTCGCCAGAGTTTAAGCGGATTAATACGTATTTGCCTTCTTTACCAAGTACTTGCGCGCTTGTTCCAGCCGAACGGATTAATTGTCCACCTTTACCAGGTTTCATTTCAATGTTGTGGATAACTGTACCAACTGGAATGTTTTCCAATGGTAATGCGTTACCTACTTTAATATCTGCTTCTGGACCAGATACTAGGCGCATGCCTACTTCTAATCCTTTTGGTGCTAAGATGTATGCCTTAACCCCGTCTTCGTAATGAACTAACGCGATGTTAGCAGAACGGTTTGGATCGTACTCGATCGTTTTAACAACCGCTGCGACGTTATCTTTATTACGTTTGAAGTCAATCACACGGTATTGACGTTTGTGACCGCCACCTTGGTGACGAACCGTAATGCGACCGTTGTTGTTACGACCGGCATTGTTTTTTAATGGCTGTAACAATGATTTTTCTGGTGTTGAAGTTGTGATTTCAGCGAAATCAGAACTTGTCATGTTACGACGGCCATTTGTGGTAGGTTTGTACTTTTTAATCGCCACGTCTTATTTCCCTCCTACGTTGATATTGTTCAGGACTGCTTATTCAGCAGCTTCGAATAATTGAATTTCTTTTGAATCTTCAGTTAATGTAACGATCGCTTTGCGACGTTTTTTTGTATAACCTGCATATTTACCCATGCGTTTGAATTTTGGACGCACGTTTAAGATGTTTACGTTTGCTACTTTAACATCGAATGCTGATTCAACAGCTTGTTTTACTAAAGTTTTGTTTGCGCGAGTGTCCACTTCGAAAGTATATTTCTTTTCGTCCATAGCTAACATGGATTTTTCAGTGATCACTGGGCGTTTGATTACGTCTAGTAATTCCATTATGCAAGCACCTCCTCAATTTGAGTAAGAGCTGTTTGTGTTGCCAAGACTTTGTTAGCTGACACAACATCTAACACACTAACGTTATCAGAAGTTACTACAGAAACGTTTGGTAAGTTACGAGCTGATAAAGCTGCAAAGTCGTTACCATTTTCTAAAACAACTAATACTTTAGTATCGATAGACAAGTTAGCAAGAACTTGTTTGAATTCTTTTGTTTTTGGTGCATCGAAGCTTAAACCTTCTACTGCTACCAAGTTATTTTCAGCAACTTTGTCTGATAATACAGATTTCATTGCTAAGCGACGAACTTTTTTAGGAAGTTTGTAGCTGTATGAACGCGGTGTTGGTCCAAAGACTACGCCACCTCCACGCCATTGTGGTGAACGGATTGAACCTTGACGAGCACGACCAGTTCCTTTTTGACGCCATGGTTTGCGGCCACCGCCACGAACAGCGCTACGGTTTTTAACTGCGTGTGTTCCTTGTCTTAATGAAGCACGTTGCATGATGATTGCATCATAGACAACACTTTCATTAGGTTCGATTCCGAAGATTTCTTCATTTAAAGTGATTTCACCGTTTTGAGTTCCATCTTGTTTGAATAATGCTACATTCGGCATTCCTTAGTTCCTCCTTTCCCTACACTTATTTAGCTTTCACAGCTGATTTGATTGTGATTAAAGATTTTTTCGCTCCAGGAATGTTTCCTTTGATTAAGATAACATTTCTTTCTACGTCCACTTTAACAACTTCAAGGTTTTGAATTGTTACGCGGTCGCCACCCATACGGCCGGCTAGTCGTTTATTTTTAAATACACGGTTAGGCGCTACTGGACCCATTGACCCAGGACGACGGTGATAACGAGAACCATGAGACATAGGTCCGCGGCTTTGGCCGTGACGTTTGATTGCCCCTTGGAATCCTTTACCTTTCGTAGTACCTGTAACATCAACAACGTCTCCTGCTTGGAAAACATCTACTTTGATTTCTTTACCTACTTCATATTCTCCTAGCTCAACATTCTTGAATTCTTTAATGAAGCGCTTAGGAGCCGTGTTTGCTTTTGCAACATGACCTTTCGCAGGTTTGTTTGATAAAACTTCACGTTTGTCTTGGTAACCAACTTGGATAGCTTCGTATCCGTCAGTTTCAACAGTTTTTACTTGTAAAACTACGTTTGGCGTAGCTTCAACTACTGTTACTGGAATTAATTCACCAGACTCAGTAAAGATTTGTGTCATTCCCACTTTTTTCCCTAAGATTCCTTTGGTCATGAGTACACCTCCATCTTAATTTTATAGTTTGATTTCAATATTAACACCAGACGGTAAGTCAAGCTTCATTAGAGCGTCAACTGTTTTTGGTGTTGGGTTCACAATGTCAATTAGACGTTTGTGAGTACGCATTTCGAATTGTTCGCGAGAATCTTTGTATTTATGAGTCGCACGAATAACTGTGTAAAGTGAGCGTTCTGTTGGTAATGGAATCGGACCTGATACGTCAGCTCCAGTTCTTTTTGCTGTTTCCACAATTTTATCCGCTGATTGATCTAAAATACGGTGTTCATACGCTTTTAAACGGATACGAATTTTTTGTTTTGCCATCTTGTTCCCTCCTTCGCCTATTTTAAAAGTAGACATAGCTCCACGAAAATTTATCCGGCATGCTCGTTCATGGCAAAGCGTCCGAGCGTGTCGCAACCTCTCGCTTCACAGCCGGCAAATCAAATCGTTGATCTACCAATGCTTTTTACACTCCTGTAAACAGCACCTTTTTGATTATACTATGAAAGGATAGTGTTAGCAAGGATTTTCTGCGTTTTTTTGAAAGAATTTTTTCTTGTTTTGAAAAGCATTTGTTTTGTTTTTCAATTCTTTTCATTCTATTTTTATAAAAAAAGAATTTGAGATTCTTTTTTTTACCAGAATCTCAAATTCTTTCTTTTTTATTCTATTAACCAATCCGGCGCATTGGAATATCATTGTTATCTGGATGAACCAATAAATATTGAATAACATCAATATTGCTTGCTTGGAATGAGGCTGCACATGCTTGCAAATATAAGTCCCACATTCGATAGAAGCGCTCGCCTTTTTCGTCAACAATTTCTGCTTCTATATTATGGAAGTTTTTTGTCCAATGTTCCAGCGTCAATTGATAATCTCTGCGCAAACTTTCCAAGTCAATCACTTGCAAGTCGTTTTCTGTCATATGGCCGACTAGCTCAGTGACACCAGGAATATAGCCACCTGGGAAAATATAACGATTAATCCAAGCATTTTTAGCCCCACCTTGTTGGCGACTGATCCCATGAATCAACGCCGTACCTTTAGGCGCTAAATTCCGCTGAACGACATCAAAATATTCATGTAGATTTTCCGCACCGACATGTTCAAACATCCCGACACTCGTAATATGGTCAAAAGACTCTCCTTTTAAATCACGATAATCCATCAATTTGACAGTCATTCGATCTTGTAGACCTTCTTTTTCTATAATATGGCGAATATGATGAAATTGCTCTTCACTTAATGTAATCCCAGTTGCTTTGGCTCCATATTCTTTCACCACAGTTAAAATTAACGTGCCCCAGCCGCAGCCAATATCCAGTAAAGTGTCGCCCTCTTTGATAAACAATTTATCTAAAATATGATGAACTTTATTCACTTGCGCTTGTTCTAATGTATCTTCAGGCGTTTTAAAATAAGCACATGAATACGTCATTGTTTGGTCAAGCCATTTTTTGTAAAAATCATTTCCTAGATCGTAATGGCTGTGAATATCCTCTTGCGAACGTTTTTTTGAATGACTTTCTTTAGGAAGCCATTTAATAAATTTAGCATTGTGTAAAAAGCTATCCTTTTGGTTATACACATCATAAATCAGCGCTTGGATATCGCCTTCGATTTCAATTTTGCGATCCATGTAGGCTTCCCCTAAAGTTAACGAAGCGTTATTCAGTAAATCCTTCACAGGAATTTTTTCATTGAATACAATTTTAAAAACCGGATCCCCCGACCCTTGCCCATACTCTTTGACGGTACCATCCCAGTATGTGACTTGTGTCTTTTTTGAAAAAGACCATTTAAACAGTTGACTGTACGTTTCTTTTTCTAACATTGCATTCCCTCCATTAAATACCATTTGAAGCCAAAACAAAAAGAAGTCGCTTTCCGATAGTTCGTCAAAACAAACACCACAGTCCGTTCTAAACTGAAGCACAGAAAAGTTAACATCCCTTCTATGTTCCGCTTCTTTTTTGCAATTACAGTTCTATTCTACTCCTCTTTTAAAAATTTGAACATTCTTTTAACGTAATACCTACTATTGTTATTCTTTATCACAAAAAAACTAGAGCCAGTCCTTGACAGACTCCTCTAGTTCTAAACATTATGCTTCCTTACGCATCCGTTGTTCCGCATGGGTGTATGCACCATGCCACACGTGCCCCACATAAGGATTAACTTGAATACCGTGTTTAATCGCCGCTGCTACAAATTTTTTTGCTAACGTTACTGCTTCTAACACCGAATAACCTTTCGCCAAACCAGCTGTGATCGCCGCTGAAAAAGTACAACCTGCACCATGATTATAATCAGTAGGATATAATTCATTTTCCAAAAGATGCGCGGTGTGACCATCGTAAAACAAGTCCAGTGCTTTTTCACCAGCTAAGCGATGTCCCCCTTTAACCACGACATGTTTGGCTCCCATTTGTACAATTCGTTTTGCCGCTTCTTCCATCTCCGCCACGGAAGAAATTTCGCCTAAACCAGATAAGATGCCCGCTTCAATTAAATTAGGCGTAGCAACTAATGCTAATGGCAGTAAATCGTTTTTTAGGCCTTCCACACTTTTGGGTTGCAGAATTTGTGCCGTTCCCTTACAAGCAATGACTGGGTCAATCACGACTTTTTGAATTTTTTCTTGTTTAATGTATTTGCTAGCCATTTTAATATTTTGTTCATTGCCCATCATCCCTGTTTTCAAGGCCGCTACTGGACCGCCTGCAAAAACCGAAATCAATTGTTTTTCTAAGAGCGTTTCTGGCAATTCAGTTACTTCATGTGACCAGCCTGTCGTAGGATCCATCGTCACAATCGAGGTTAAACTTGAAAATCCAAAAACTCCATACTCTTCAAATGTTTTTAAATCTGCTTGAATCCCTGCCCCTCCAGTTGAATCGGAGCCTGCAATCGTCAATACTTTTTCCATTAAATCACCTAACCTTTTTCTCCAAGTATACGGAAGAAACAAGTCTGCTAAAACAGCCAATTGGCTTATTTTTTAGCCAGCCAATTTCTAAACAAAAAAAGACCAGAGAATAAATTCTCTGGCCTTACGTCCGAATACCCCAGTTTTTTACGCTGGTTAAAGCTATAGTTAAAAAGTTAATTATTTAACGATTTCAGTAACAACGCCTGAACCTACAGTACGTCCGCCTTCACGAATAGAGAAACGAGTTCCGTCTTCGATAGCGATTGGGTGAATTAATTCAACGTCCATAGCAACGTTATCACCAGGCATTACCATTTCAGTACCTTCTGGCAATTCTACAACACCAGTAACGTCTGTTGTACGGAAGTAGAATTGAGGACGGTAGTTAGTGAAGAATGGAGTGTGACGTCCGCCTTCTTCTTTTGATAATACGTATACTTCAGCTTTGAATTTTGTGTGTGGAGTGATTGTAGCTGGTTTAGCTAATACTTGTCCACGTTCGATATCTTCACGTGCTACACCACGTAATAAAGCACCGATGTTGTCGCCTGCTTCAGCGTAGTCTAATAATTTACGGAACATTTCAACACCTGTAACAGTTGTTTTAGATGTTTCGTCTTTAATACCAACGATTTCAACTTCGTCACCAACGCGAACTTCACCACGTTCAACACGGCCTGTAGCAACAGTACCACGTCCAGTGATTGAGAATACGTCTTCGACTGGCATCATGAATGGTTTGTCAGTATCACGTTCTGGAGTTGGGATATATTCGTCAACTGCAGCCATTAATTCTAAGATTTTTTCTTCATAAGACTCGTCGCCTTCTAAAGCTTTCAAAGCAGAACCTGCGATAACTGGAACATCATCGCCTGGGAAATCGTATTCTGATAATAAGTCACGAACTTCCATTTCTACTAATTCTAATAATTCTTCGTCATCAACCATATCCATTTTGTTTAAGAATACAACGATGTATGGTACACCAACGTTACGTGATAATAAGATATGTTCACGTGTTTGAGGCATAGGACCATCAGCAGCAGAAACTACTAAGATAGCTCCGTCCATTTGAGCAGCACCAGTGATCATGTTTTTAACGTAGTCCGCGTGTCCTGGGCAGTCAACGTGTGCATAGTGACGAGTTTCAGTTTCATATTCGATATGAGAAGTGTTGATTGTGATTCCACGTTCTTTTTCTTCTGGAGCGTTATCGATAGAATCGTAGCTTTGTGCTTCCCCGCCACCGTGTTTTGATAATACAGTAGCAATTGCAGCTGTTAATGTAGTTTTACCATGGTCAACGTGTCCGATAGTACCAATGTTAACATGGGATTTAGAACGGTCAAATTTTTCTTTTGCCATTTTGAATGTTCCTCCTAAAAATATAAATTTTATTGTTTGTTTTATATGTGATAGACGCTACTAAAAATCGTCTGATCATCATAAGCTATTTTACACGAAATCTTGAAAAAAGGATAGTTCTAAAAACAAACCTTTTATTCTCAAGGAAAATTATGCGTTGCCGCCGTTTTTCTTGATGATTTCTTCTTGAACAGACTTAGGTACGTCTTCATAGTGGTCAAATACCATCATAAATGTACCGCGTCCTTGTGTTGCTGAACGTAATGTTGTAGCATAACCAAACATTTCAGCTAAAGGTACCATCGCATTAACGATTTGAGAGTTACCGTGTGCTTCCATACCTTCAACACGTCCACGACGACTTGTTACGTGTCCCATGATATCACCTAAGTAATCTTCAGGAACAGTAATTGTAACTTTCATCATTGGTTCTAAAATAACTGGGTTTGCATTTTTAGCCGCAGCTTTCAATGCCATAGAAGCAGCTACACGGAAGGCCGTTTCATTTGAATCGACATCGTGGTATGAACCATCGTAAAGTTTTGCTTTGATATCAACTAATGGATAACCAGCAAGAACACCGTTGTTCATAGAGTCTTCTAACCCTTTTTCAACTGCTGGGATGTATTCACGAGGAACCACACCACCGACAATTGCGTTTTCAAACTCGAAGCCTTTACCTTCTTCATTTGGTGTAAATTCAACCCATACGTGACCGTATTGTCCTTTACCACCAGACTGACGAACGAATTTACCTTCTGCTTTAGTCGCAGCACGGAATGTTTCGCGGTAAGATACTTGAGGAGCACCTACGTTAGCTTCAACTTTGAATTCACGTTTCATACGGTCTACTAAAACGTCTAAGTGCAATTCACCCATACCAGAGATAACTGTTTCACCAGTTTCAACGTTTGTTTCAACGCGGAATGATGGATCTTCTTCAGCAAGTTTTTGTAGAGCCACGCCCATTTTATCTTGGTCAGCTTTTGATTTAGGTTCAACAGCGACTTGGATAACTGGGTCAGGGAATTCAATAGATTCAAGAATAACTGGTGCATCTAATGCACATAATGTATCACCAGTTGTTGTGTCTTTTAGACCAACAGCAGCAGCGATATCACCAGAGTACACTTTGTCAATTTCTTGACGAGTGTTGGCGTGCATTTGTAGGATACGACCGATACGTTCTTTTTTGCCTTTTGAAGCGTTCAATACGTATGAACCACTTTCAAGGACACCAGAATAAACACGGAAGAAAGTTAAACGACCTACGAATGGGTCAGTCATAACTTTAAATGCTAATGAAGCGAAAGGTGCTTCGTCATCAGCTGGACGAGTTGTTTCTTCGTCTGTTTTAGTATCGATCCCTTTGATAGCATCGATATCTAATGGAGATGGTAAGTAATCAAGAACAGCGTCCAACATTAATTGAACCCCTTTATTCTTGAATGCTGAACCAGCTAATACAGGGAAGAACTCAACGTTGATTGTTGCTTGACGGATACCAGCGACTAATTCTTCTTCAGTGATTTCTTCACCTTCAAGATATTTCATCATTAAGTCTTCGTCAGTTTCAGCAACAGCTTCAACTAATTTTTCGCGCCATTCTTGCGCTTTTTCTAAATAATCTTCAGGAATATCAGTTTCTTGAATATCTGTTCCCAAATCATTTGTGTAGATTTCAGCTTTCATTTTAATCAAGTCAATGATTCCAGTGAAGTCTTCTTCAGCTCCGATTGGAATTTGAATTGGATGAGCGTTTGCTTGTAAACGATCATGTAATGATTCTACTGAATAGAAGAAGTCCGCACCGATTTTATCCATTTTGTTACAGAATACAATACGAGGAACTTTATATTCAGTCGCTTGACGCCAAACAGTTTCTGTTTGAGGTTCTACACCTGATTGAGAGTCAAGAACTGTTACCGCACCATCTAATACGCGTAGAGAACGTTGTACTTCAATTGTGAAGTCCACGTGTCCTGGAGTATCGATGATATTTACACGGTAGCCTTTCCACTGTGCAGTTGTCGCAGCGGATGTAATCGTGATACCACGTTCTTGTTCTTGTTCCATCCAGTCCATTTGTGAAGCACCTTCATGGGTTTCACCGATTTTATGGATTTTACCAGTGTAGTACAAGATACGCTCAGTTGTTGTTGTTTTACCAGCATCAACGTGGGCCATGATACCAATGTTACGAGTTTTTTCAAGTGAAAATTCTCTTGCCATTTTGTATGTTTACTCCTCTCTTTATTTAAATCGATTGTAAATTGACTTTCTGCTGCCACTTTACGCGACAGACAGAGAGGATCTTACCAACGATAATGAGCAAATGCGCGGTTTGCGTCTGCCATTTTGTGTGTGTCTTCGCGTTTTTTAACAGAAGCGCCAGTGTTGTTAGCAGCATCCATGATTTCTTTCGCTAGACGTTCTTCCATTGTGTGTTCACCACGTAGACGTGCGTAGTTAACTACCCAACGTAAACCTAAAGTTGTACGACGTTCTGGACGAACTTCAACTGGTACTTGGTAGTTAGAACCCCCAACACGACGTGCTTTAACTTCAAGAACAGGCATAACGTTTTTCATTGCTTGTTCAAAAACTTCCAATGGATCGTTACCTGTAGATTCTTTGATGATATCAAATGAATTATAGATAATGTTAGCAGCAATCCCGCGTTTACCGTCAACCATTACACGGTTGATTAAGCGAGTTACTAATTTTGAGTTATAAATTGGATCTGGTAAAACATCACGTTTTGCAACAGGACCTTTACGAGGCATCCGTAACTCCTCCTTCCGAAATATGATTTTTCAAGTTGTTATTGTCTTATTATAATTAAGCTTTAGGACGTTTTGTACCGTATTTAGAGCGGCTTTGTTTACGGTCGTTAACACCGGCAGTATCAAGCGCACCACGAACGATATGGTAACGTACCCCTGGTAAGTCTTTTACACGTCCACCACGTAATAATACCACGCTGTGTTCTTGTAAGTTGTGACCGATACCTGGGATATAAGCTGTAACTTCGATTAAGTTTGACAAACGAACACGGGCATATTTACGTAAAGCTGAGTTCGGTTTTTTAGGTGTCATCGTACCCACACGTGTACAAACTCCACGTTTTTGCGGAGAGTTAACGTTTGTTTGAGTTTTCTTAAAACTGTTATATCCTTTGTTTAAGGCTGGTGAATCAGATTTTTCTACTTTAGATTTACGAGGTTTACGTACTAATTGGTTAATTGTAGGCATTCCTTGTTCTCCTCCTTCCTTACTTCGCTTCTAGTTCCACACATCCAGGTGGTTCTTTTTTCGCGATAAAAAATAATGCAATCTCTGCACTCTTTATCAAATATGCTTTGATAGACAGTCAGCACGTCCCTATAAGGAACCTGTAGATAAAGCACCTTTGTTAGGATACCACGATAAGTATCAGCTGTCAACCCTCTTCTTTCGCCTTTCGTAAAAAAGCTTTTCCTTCTATTTAAATGCACTTTTCCTTTAAAAATTTTTATGACTTTTTCAAAAACTTTCTATCTTTTTTAGTTAAATAACGGTACAATATCTTTGACTATTGAAGGGGGCGGAAAACAGCGATGAATCTGAAACAAATGGTAGGAATCGAAGCTGCAAAATATGTAGAAGACGGCATGATTGTCGGTTTGGGTACTGGCTCAACAGCAAAATTTATGGTAGACGAAATTGGTCGTCGCGTAAAAGAAGAAGGATTGTCAATCGTGGGGGTTACTACTTCAAAAGAAACAGAGAAACAAGCCTTAGCCTTGGGCATTCCTTTAAAGGGTATTGATGAGGTTCCGTATGTGGATCTTACGATTGATGGCGCCGATGAAATCAGCGCTGATTTTCAAGGAATCAAAGGCGGTGGCGCTGCCTTACTTTTTGAAAAAATTGTGGCCACTTATTCAAAGAAATGTATTTGGATTGTGGATAAATCAAAAATGGTGGACGATTTAGGGGCTTTCCCACTTCCAGTTGAGGTTGTTCCTTATGGCAGCCGCCAACTAGTGCATTTATTTGAAGAAAAAGGCTATCACCCAACACTTCGTTTAAACGCTGCTGGCGAAACATTAATAACAGATGGAGGCCACCATATCATCGATTTACATTTAGAAAAAATTACAGATCCAGAAGCTTTAGGTTCTTATTTAGACAACTTGGTTGGCGTCGTTGAACACGGCTTATTTTTAAATATGGTTTCTATGGTAATCGTCGGTTATGAAGATGGACCGAAAACCTTACATGTTCCCGCACGTTAAGAATGTGTGAAAAAAGATTATTTATATAGGAAGGATAATATATGAAACGAATTGGTTATGCACGCACAACTATTATTGAAGACGATTTAAAAAATCAACTAACCACTCTCCAATCGTTTGGTTGTGATGATATTTTCCAAGAGACATTTGATCCTCAAGCGGAGATCAGTGTCTTAGACGAAGTCGAAAAACTTCTTTCTGCTGGGGATACACTTATTGTTTGTAAATTGCACCATTTAGGTAAAACAACCCGCCAATTAACAGACTTTATGAAAATGTTAAAGGAAAAACAAGTTGATTTTGTCAGCATTTCAGAAGGAATTGATACTCACCTTCCAACAGGTGAAGCCTATTTCCAATTAATGGAGAGCTTATCTGCTATGGAATGTGCACTAATTAAAGAACGAACACTCGTCGGGCTCCACAAAGCTCGTGAAAACGGAAAAGTAGGTGGACGTCCAAAAATCGATGGACGCACCGTCCGCAAAATCCGTGCATTATATTACGAAAACAAAGAAACAATCCAATTTATTTCTAATAAATGCGGCGTTTCGGTGGGCACTTGTTATAAGTACATCAATTTACCTGAGACAGATGTCGAGCGGCTGTATTCCTAAGAATAAAAAAGAAGTCCTTCAGATGGGGCTTCTTTTTTGATTCGATTTCACTCTGATTTTTCAGCAACTTTCACGTTTTTTTACTATTTTCCATTGGAAATCTTGCGCAAAACGGTGTACAATAAACGTGGAAATCTTATTTTCAGAAAACTAAACTCAAAGGAGAGCTTATACATGCCAAAATTAGTTTTTTCTCGTCATGGACTTAGCGAATGGAATGCCTTAAACCAATTTACTGGATGGGCTGACGTAGATTTAGCACCTGAAGGTGTTGAAGAAGCAAAAGAAGGCGGCCGTAAAATTAAAGAAGCAGGCATCGAATTCGACGTTGCTTATACTTCTGTTTTAACTCGTGCCATCAAAACTTGTAACTATTTACTAGAATACTCAGATCAATTATGGGTACCTCAAATCAAATCTTGGCGCTTAAACGAACGTCACTATGGTAAATTACAAGGACTAAACAAAAAAGAAACTGCTGAAAAATACGGAGACGAACAAGTCCACATCTGGCGTCGTTCTTACGATACTCTTCCTCCATTAATGGAAGCAACAGATGAAGGTTCTGCAGCAAACGACCGTCGTTATGCAATGTTAGACCAACGCGATATTCCTGGTGGCGAAAACTTGAAAGTTACTTTGGAACGTGCATTACCATTCTGGCAAGATGAAATTGCGCCAGCTTTAAAAGACAACAAAACTGTCTTAGTAGCGGCTCATGGTAATTCATTACGTGCTTTAGCTAAACACATCGAAGGCATTTCTGATGAAGATATTATGGATCTTGAAATCCCAACAGGTAAACCATTAGTTTATGAATTAAACGATGATTTAACTGTGAAAGAAAAATACTACTTATAAGAACTTGTTTCTTATTAACAAAAGCGGTTTGCCAAGGCAAACCGCTTTTTTATGGATTAAATAAATTGACTTTCGGTTAAACAATCTTTATAAATCGCTACTATGTCCGCTACATCCAATGGTACATAAGCCTTTTCGGCAATTGCACTATGGGCCACAGCTTGTTGTGCCATTTCTTCAAATTTATCTGCTTCGATGCCAACTTCTGGTAATGTCATTGGAATGCCACAAGCCACAAAGTAATCATACAATGCTTGAATACCTTTTTTCGCTGCTACTTCCTCCTCTTGTTCGACTATTCCCCAAACATTTCGAGCAAACTGTGCAAACTTGCCTACGGTTTGTTCAGACAAAACGTAATTCATCCAACGAGGCGTTAAAATTGCTAAGCCAATCCCATGCGTAATGTCATAAAACGCACTTAATTCATGTTCCATTGGGTGACAAGACCAAACACCTTGTTTGCCGCGCCCTGTTAACCCATTTAAGGCTAAACTACTTGCCCACATTAAATTAGCACGTGCATCATAATCTTCTGGATTTTCTAAAGCAATAGGACAATTTTTGATAACCGTTCGCATTAAGCCTTCTGACACAAAATCTTGGACGTCCGTGCCTGTCGAAATACTAAAATAGTTTTCAATCAAATGACTGAAAATATCCGCTGAGCCAGCTGCTGTTTGATTTTGAGGAACCGTAAAAGTATTCGTTGGATCCAAGAACGAAACTTTTGGAATCATATTCGGACCACCAAAGCCTAATTTTTGATTGGTTTCTAAGTTAGAAATGACAGCACCTGCGTTCATTTCACTACCTGTTGCTGCTAAAGTCAAGATGGTCACGATTGGTAAAGCAGGACCAGTATACCCTTTTCTGGCTGCAATGACTGTCCAGATATCTTCTTCCGAATAAAAGCCCGCAGCTATTGCTTTGGAACAGTCAATGGTTGAACCACCGCCAACTGCTAAAATAACATCGACTTGGTTTTCTTTACACAACTCAATTCCTTTTCTAACGGTTTCAATGCGCGGGTTTGGTTCGACACCGCTCAACTCAATCAGTGTATGCCCGTTTTTTTGGGCCAAATCAGTAATTTGTTGGTACAAGCCATTACGTTTGATACTACCGCCACCATAAACAAGTAAGACATTTTTGCCAAATTGATCTAACACAGCAGGTAATTCGTCTAAACGATCTTTCCCAAAACGGATGTCTGTTGGTACATAAAAATTAAAGTTTTCCATTCTTTCATCCTCCATTCAATGCTCTTACGCATTTATCATACTATTTTTTCAAAAATCCGCCAATAAAAAAGCCGAGCAAATGACAGTTGCTTTCACAACGACCGATTGACCCAGCTTTTGATTCTTTTTTATAACGAATCGCTTGTTTTGATTAACAAATAAAGAAAATAAGGCGCACCGATGATCGCAACAATAATCCCTGCAGGCATTTCTCCATTGCCAGGCAATAGCCGACCAATCGTATCACTAACCAATAAAAGTAAACTCCCAAACAACGCCGCCAATGGCAATACCTGTTTTTGTTGCGTAAAACCACATTTGCGAGCAATATGTGGCGCAAGTAAACCTAAAAAATTAATTCCCCCTGTAACGGAAATCGCTGATGCCGCCAACATCACCGCTAACAGCAACGAAACGATTCGTTCTTTTTTCACAGCAATACCTACAGAAATAGCTGTTTCGTCCCCCAATTGTAAAATATCCAACAGACGATGACGCTTCATCGCAAAAAAGAACCCGATGACTAGCCAAGGCAACAAAGCGCCCACAAAGAACCAATTACTGCCCCAGATACTGCCTGCTTGCCACATTGTAACAAAACGGTACTTTTCAGTGTCAATTTTTGATGTAATTAATAAGGTGAGTGCTGAAATACCCGTACTCAAAATGACACCCGCTAAGACCATTCGAACTGGCGTCAATCCTAAACGATGATGATACGCAATTACCAAAATCCCAACAGCCGCTAGCAAGCCGCCAACTAAGGCCACGAGCGGAAGTGCAAACGTCGTGATACTTGTCGTCTCAACAAAACTAATAAACAAAATCACTGCCAAACCAGCACCCGCATTAATGCCTAAAATCCCAGTATCTGCTAACGGATTCCGAGTAATCCCTTGAAGAATAGCGCCGCTTAAGCCTAAAGCTGCGCCCGCTAGGACCGCAAGCACAATCCGTGGTAACCGAAAATCCCAAACTAACAGTTGTTTGGCCTGACTTCCCTGTCCCAAAAGAAGGGCTTTTAAATCCATGAAGGAAACAGATAATTCCCCTTGCGTTAAACTGATACAAGCAGTTAGGATAATCCCAACTATTAAGATAGCCACCCAACGGGACACTTTTTTCTGTGTCATCCTAGTTGCCCTCCTTTACGAAATAAATAAAGAAAGAATGGGATGCCAATTAAGGCCGTGATAATCCCAAATGGTGTTTCAAAAGGCGGATTCACCATTCGAGCGATTAAATCTGCCACCAAAACGAGGAGCGCACCGCCTAACGCCGAGAACGGAATCAAGCGCCGGTAATTTTCTCCAGAAACTGTTCGCATCACATGAGGCACCACCAAACCAACAAAACTGACCGAGCCAACCAGCGCCACAGACAATCCTGATAAAAGCAAAATCGTTATACTGGCAAACAACCGAATACGCTGCGGATTTCGCCCCAAACCAATTGTTGCATCATCGCCAAACCGTAAAATAGTCACCGACGGACTAATCAGAACTGCTAATGCAAATGCGCCCAGAAAGATAGGAACGACTATTTTTAATTGTGCCCAAGAAATAACGCTGACACCGCCAAGAAACCAAAACGTTAACTCTTGACTCAAATTGAACTGAATGGCTAAGAATTGACTAAATGATAAAAAAAGGGCACTAATACCAGCTCCCACTAAGGTCAGACGCATGGGGCTTGCTCCTCGAATTGAATGATTAGAAAGATAATAAATCAGTGCCACACTCACGCCGGCACCAAGAAAAGAAACAACTAAAAGCCACCAATAACTTGCCTGAGGGAGGAAAGCAAAAACAAGCGCTAAGCCCAAGCCAGCCCCAGCATTGATACCCAGCAAGCCAGAATCTGCCAATGGGTTTTGCGTAATCCCTTGCGCTAACGCCCCACTCACTGCTAAACTTGCCCCCACAAAAGCGGCCCCTAAAATCCGCGGCAACCGAACCGTTTGGATGACTTGATGCGCTTGATTGGTCGCATCGAAGTGCGTAAATGATTCAATAATCGTTTGAATCGAAACCGACGTCGCACCAAACATCAATGACAGAAGCATTGTCCCAATTAGCAAAAAAAGACAGACAAGTAACACTTGCCATTGGTGTCTATAAAATCCGCTTATGCCTTTCATCCATCCAGCTCCATTTCCATCAACTCATAAGAAAGCACTAGTGGCCGCTGTGTCTGACTATGATAACTAATTTCTGCTTGAATAGCGAAAACATCTGCTAAGCCAGTAACAGTAATCACTTCTTGCGGTGTTCCCTCATTGATAATCTTTCCCTCTTTCATCGCAATCACGCGATCAGAAAAACGAGAAGCTAAATTAATATCATGAATCGTCATCACGATAGTTTTCTGATGTTCTTGATTAATTCGTTTTAACACATTTAAAATTTCTAGCTGATGCGCTGGATCCAAATAGGTGGTCGGTTCATCTAAAATTAAAATATCTGTATCCTGCACTAGCGCCATAGCAATCCAAACCCGTTGACGTTGTCCACCTGATAAAATCGCCACAGACTCTCTAGCTAATTCAGTTAAGCCTGTTAATTCTAATGCCCATTGTATGTACTCTTGATCTTCTGTGGTGACACTTTTCCAGCCCGATTGATATGGATACCGCCCGAAAGAGACGAGGTCAAAAACAGATAAATCGATTGTATTTTCTGGCGTTTGTGATAAGATCGCTAGTTCTTGCGCCACTTCTTTTGAAGAAAAATGTTGAAGTTCTTGGTTCTTAATGAACACCTTGCCTTTCTCAGCTGGCAAAATACGCGCAAGTGTTTTTAACAAGGTCGATTTGCCACAACCATTTGGTCCAATAATACTTGTAATAGTTCCCGCTTCAAATGAACAGTTCAGCGCTTCACTAATCACTTGACGACCATATCCTGTAGTTAAGTCCTCTGCCTCTAAATAATTCATAACCATTCCTCTTTAATTTTTCTGTCGTTATTTTACATTTATTGAGAATCGTTCTCACTCATTGTTCCTTGATTATAAAAGACCCTTCCTTAAAAAGCAATGTTTCTTCCAATCAAAAAAACGAATTATCTAAAAAATGCAACTTATTTGCTCAAAAAAGCAAGCGATGATTGACAAACGGTCGTTTTTAACTGATAATGAGAATCGTTATCAACTAAAAATAAAGGAGTTACACAATGAAACTTTTAAAAAAGACGGTCCTAATTGGTACAACCCTTCTTCTTGGTTCATTCTTACTCGCAGCTTGTGGTAATACGAATAAAGAAGCCAACAACGCTGACAAAACACATGAAGTAACAGATACCTTAGGCAATAAAGTAACCGTCCCCGCGAAACCCAAACGGATTATTGCGAGTTATTTAGAAGATTATCTAGTTGCATTAGGAGAAAAACCAGTGGCACAATGGACAGTTGGACAAGGCAGCATTCAAGATTATTTAGCGAAAGAATTGAAAGATGTCCCCACTATTTCCTATGACTTGCCATATGAAGCGGTTCTAAAATTTGAACCTGACTTATTATTAATCAGTTCATCTGCTCTAGTTGAAGGCGGTAAATACAAAGAATACAGTAAAATTGCGCCAACTTATGTAGTCAAAAACGGCGAAAATGTCACCTGGCGTGATCAATTGGAAGATATTGCCACTGTTTTAGATAAAAAAGAACAAGCGAAAAAAGTGTTAGAAGATTATGATACCTTAACCAAAGGCGTCCAAGAAGACCTCGGCAAAAAGGATGCTGGCAAATCTGCGGCAGTCTTATGGGTAACCAACAACCAAGTCTTTATGGTTAGCGATAATCGCTCAAGCGGAACCGTGCTCTATCAGGACTTAGGCCTCCAAGTTCCAAAATTAGTGGAAGAAATTTCTAAAAATGCTACTGCGGATTGGAATCAAGTTTCTTTAGAAAAATTAGCTGAGCTTGACGCAGACCACATTTTCCTTGTAAACAGCGATGAATCAGCACCTCTTTTCCAAGAAGCAATTTGGAAGAACTTACCTGCTGTGAAAAATAACCAAGTTCATACCTATGATAAAAAAAGTAGTTGGTTATACAACGGACCTATTGCGAATACTCAAATTGTTGAAGATGTAAAAAAAGCGCTCTTAAATCAAAAAAATGCTTGGATGAAAATAATCATCCAAGCATTTTTTTAATTAGCAATTGCCGTTTCTAAACCAACTTCAATCATTTCATTAAACGTCGTTTGGCGTTCTTCTGCCGTTGTTTCTTCGCCTGTCACCAAGCTATCACTCACCGTCATAATCGCCAATGCTTCTACATCAAATTTTGCTGCTAAATAATATAACATTGCCGCTTCCATTTCAATCGCTAATACCCCGTATCGACCTAAACGAAAGACATCATCTAAGCTATCTTTGTAAAAAACATCATCTGACAATACGTTACCAACATGGGTAGTAAAGCCTTTTGCTTTAGCAATTTCGTAAGATTTGAGTAAAAGGTCGAAGCTCGCAATTTGTGGAAAATCATATTTAGGAAAATCATTGCGAATCGCGGAAGAAGGTGTCGCTGCTGCTTGTGCGATAACTAATTCACGAACGTTGACTTTTTCTGAAATAGAACCACACGTACCAACACGAATTAACTTCTTCACATCGTAAGAGTTAATTAACTCATGGGCATAAATACCTGCTGAAGGCATCCCCATCCCTGTTCCTTGGACCGAAACACGCTGTCCCTTATATGTTCCTGTGTAACCTAACATCCCACGAACTTGATTATAGCAGACAGGATTCTCCAAAAAAGTTTCCGCAATATATTTTGCTCGGAGGGGATCCCCTGGTAGTAAAATTTTATCGGCAATTTCACCTGGTTTTGCTTCGATATGCACACTCATTCTGGTTTACTCCTTTTTTATAAAGCTGCTAGTGTTGCTTTCACTAACTCTTTGAATTGTCCTTTAACGCGTTCAGTTGTTTCAACTACTTCTGCATGATTTAAGCTACTTTGCATACCAGCTGCTAAATTCGTAATACAAGAGATGCCTAGTACTTTCATGCCACTATGCACAGCTACAATGACCTCCGAAACAGTTGACATGCCAACTGCATCTGCACCCATCGTCCGTGACATCCGAATTTCTGCAGGCGTTTCATATGTCGGGCCAGAAAAGCCCATATACACGCCTTCTTTTAAATCAATATTTTGTTCCGCAGCTACTTTTTTTGCCACTTCCCGATATTCTTGCGTGTAAGCATGACTCATATCTGGAAAACGCGGCCCGATTTCTTCATCATTTTCACCAATTAACGGATTATCGCCTGTAAAATTAATGTGGTCATTGATTAACATCAAATTCCCCGGTGTATATGTTTCATTTACGCCACCAGCTGCGTTGGTTACAATCATTGAATGAATGCCTAAAGCAGCCATCACACGAACGGGATAAGTGACCGTTTGCATCGAATGTCCTTCATAATAATGAAAACGTCCTTGCATCGCCAAAACTTTTTTTCCAGAAAGCGTTCCGTAAACTAATTGTCCAGCATGTCCAACGACTGTTGAAACAGAAAAATGGGGAATTTCAGAGAAAGGAATAGCAATCGCATCGGTTATTTCATTAGCTAATTCACCTAACCCAGAACCTAAGATTAGACCGAAGTCTGCTTGTTGCACCCCTTTTTCTTTCAAAAACTCAGTTGTTTCGTTTAAATGGTTCGTTAACGTTGTCATGTGTTGCCTCCTCGAATTATTGTAATTGATTTAAAAAGCTTTGACCGTTTTCCGTTGCAGGAACTTCAAAGTTTTCAGCAATCGTTGCTGAAATATCTGAATAAAATCCTTGTGGCAAGCTGCCTTGTTTTGTCATTTTTTTACTATAAGCCAATAAAGGCACATATTCACGTGTGTGGTCTGTTCCTGGGAAAGTTGGGTCATTCCCGTGATCTGCTGTAATTAAAAGCAAATCATCTTCGGCCATAGCTGCCATAATCTCTGGCAAACGACCATCAAAATCTTCGATGGCTTTTGCATAGCCCTTTACATCACGACGGTGGCCATACAGCGCATCGAAATCCACTAAGTTAGTAAAACTTAAACCTGTAAAATCTTTGTTCATGACCGTTAATAATTGATCCACCCCATCCATATTGCTCTTCGTGCGGATAGCTTCAGTAATTCCTTGTCCATTAAAGATGTCGTTAATTTTCCCAACAGCGATCACATCATTGCCGTTTTCTTTCAACGAATCTAAAACAGTATGGCCAAAAGGATCTAGAGCATAGTCATGACGGTTACTGGTTCGAGTGAAATTACCTGGTTCACCAACATACGGGCGAGCGATAATCCGACCAATCATATAAGGTTCGTCTTTCGTAATGTCACGAACATATTGACAAATTTTATACAATTCTTCTAATGGAATAATGTCTTCATGCGCCGCAATTTGTAAAACAGGGTCTGCTGAAGTATAAACGATTAGATCCCCAGTTTTCATTTGATGTTCGCCATAATCATCAATGACCGCTGTCCCGCTATATGGTTTGTTACAAACAACTTTTCGCCCAGAAAAATCTTCAATTTGTTTCAGCAATTCTTCAGGAAATCCGTTTGGGAATACCCGAAAAGGTTTTTTGATGTTCAAGCCCATAATTTCCCAGTGACCGGTCATAGTATCTTTTCCAACAGAAATTTCTTCTAATTTGGTGGCATAGCCATCGTGGTCTGCCACTGCTTTGACACCTGTTAAAGGAGCAATAGTTCCCAATCCAAGTTTTTCTAAATGAGGAATGGTTAGTCCCGCTTCTTTGGCAATATGACCCAGTGTATCACTGCCGACATCTCCAAATTTTTCAGCATCTGGTGCTTCACCAATACCGACTGAATCTAGTACGATTAAATGAACACGTTTAAACACACTTGCTTCCTCCTCTAAGGTCGTAAATACGTCAAGAATGACAATTATTTTACGCTAGCCTTTTAAATAGTCTCGAGAATCAAACAGAATAATCTATTTATTCTCAGCTCTTCAATTATACCATGAATCCGCTATTATTGCCTGAAAGAGCATTAAAATTTTCACTGATTCCTTCGATTTTAGCAGGGCTTAAAAACTGAAAGAAAAAAAGTCTCCCACCGTAATTAGGAAACTTTTTTATTGTTTTTTTCGAATAGCCTGCTCTTTAAAAAGAACACGACTCTTTATACAATCAAAACTTTTAACACTCCAAGCGGTCTCCCTCTTTTGGCACATTTAAATACCAGATAACCGCTTCTGATAAAATCACACCAATGCCAATGGGCGGATAAAAATAAATACCGATATATCCGATTGCGAAAAGACAAAGATGAATGATTTTTGTTGCCTTACTATAAGATTTCGATTTTCTTAACTTAGCTGCACCTTGTGGATCTTTCACTACATTGTCTTCATAAATGATCCTTGTTAGCAAGAAGTAGGCAAAATCCCAAACCGTATACACAACAAGATAAAAATAAACAGGTGCCCGCATCCACCAAAATTCACTCACCCAAGCAGTTGCTACCGGAATGAAGGCCATGGAGAATAACCAAAAATTATTTGCCCAAAACGCTTTTTTAGAAAACCAATGAGTTACGGACATTATGTAATGATGATTGTACCATGCGATACAGATAAAAATAAAACTGACAATAAACGATAAAAAATATGGGATATTTTCTATCAAACCTGCCAAAACACCCACTTGAGGGGTTTTAATTTCTAAAATCATGATGGTCATGATTATGGCAATGACTGCATCACTAAATGCTTCTACACGTGTTTTATTCATTGAACGTCCTCCACTTTTCCTATGCTTACTACAAACAAAAGTATAGCAGAAAAACCAACGATTTTTGAAAAAAAGCTGCTAGACCTGTTTGGTTTTTTTCAAAATTTCGACACTTCCTTCGAATTGTAAAAAACAGCCAAAAGAAAAGTTACCTTTATCAACTCGCTTTTTTGCAGTGAAGCAGTACCTAATGCCGCTTGTGTTCAACTGATTATCCTAAGAAAAGAAATGGCCCCCCGTCGCTTTGACGGAGGGCCCATTTCTTTTCTTATTTCGTTTTGACGTAATTTTTCCCGTTCGCTTTTGGTCCCGATGATTTTCCGAAGAACACAACTAGGACTAAAATGGTTAATACGTATGGTGCTGCTTGTAGATAAACTTTTGGAATTTCTGAAATAATTGGTAGGTTTTCCCCAGCAATACTCAAGTTTTGTGCAAAGCCAAAGAATAAGGCTGCGCCCATTGCCCCAAGTGGATTCCATTTACCAAAGATCATTGCGGCCATTGAAATAAACCCTTGTCCTGCAATTGTGGTAATCCCAAAACGACCCGCAATACTTTGAGCAAAGACAGCTCCGCCCATACCGCCTAAGAAGCCGGATAGCAAGACGCCAGAATAACGCATTAAGTAGACATTAATTCCCAATGTATCTGCCGCTTGTGGATGTTCTCCCACAGAACGTAACCGTAAGCCAAAACGTGTTTTATAAATGACAAACCAAGCTAAAATCGCAATCAAAATTGCTACGAAAGCTGGCAAAGAGGTTTTTGCAAAGAATAGTTCACCAATCACTGGAATTTTTGACAATCCTGGGAAAGAAAAATAGCCAAATGATTGTGTAATCATATCTGTTTGTCCTTTTTGATAAATAACTTTTACTAGGAAAACCCCTAGCGCCGGTGCCATCAAGTTAATGACAGTACCACTGATAATATGATCTGCTCGTAAGTTAATAGTTGCAACGGCATGTAAGAGAGAAAAGACAATCCCGACAACGCCTCCTACTAAACAAGCAATCCATGGTGTCGCCGCGCCAAATGTATCAGCAAACGTCAAGTTAAAAACGACCGAACTGAAAGCGCCCATTACCATAATACCTTCCAAACCAACGTTAACCACACCACTTCGTTCTGAGAACGTTCCGCCTAATGCTGTCAAGATGAGCGGAGTTGCATACACTAATGTTTGCGTGATGATTGAGGAAATTGTTGCTAAATCCATTAGATGTCTCCCCCCTCTTGATTGTTTTTGTCTGGCGCCGCTTCAATTGTTTCTACAATCGCTACTTCTTTTTTACTACCAGACGCTTTTGCTAACAAGAAACGAATTAAATAACTAATTCCCACAAAGAAAATAATTGCTGCAATAACAACATCAACTAATTCGGTTGGTACACCAGCTATCAACGGCATTCCTTGTCCACCAAGTTTTAACATTCCAAACAGTAATGCGGAAAGTAAAATCCCGATTGAGCTACCTGCTCCTAATAGAGACACAGCCATACCATCGAACCCAATGCTCAACGATGTGTTTTGAATAAAGAAGTTTTGGAAAGTCCCCAATCCTTGGACCGCACCACCTAAACCAGCCAGCGTTCCTGAAATCATCATGGATAAAATAATCGTTCGCTTGCTGCTCATTCCAGCATATTCAGAAGCAAATGGGTTTAACCCCACCGACCGAATTTCAAAACCAAGCGTTGTTTTTTTCATCAAGAACCACACAAGAATAAGGAAAATGAAGGCCAAGAAAATGCCGATGTTCAAACGAGAGCCATCACTGATACTTGTTAAAAACGGTGAGCGTAATGATGCATTCGCACCAATCATTTTGGTGATCCCTTTGTTCGCCATAATACTTGGTTTCATGACATTATTAGCAATATGATTTCCTGTGTACAATAAAATATAATTCAACATAATCGTAACAATAACTTCACTCGTCCCAAAATAGGCACGCAAGAAACCTGGAATAGCTGCTGCTAAAGCTCCTGCAACTGCCCCAACAATAATCGCCACCGGCAACGCAATCATCCGGGGTGCATCAGGCATGGATAAAGCGACCCAAATACTAGCCACCCAACCACATAAGGCTTGTCCAGAAAGCCCGATATTAAAGAATCCAGCCGAATTAGCCACTGAGAATCCTAAAGCGGTAAAAATCAACGGTGCTGCGGTGACAAAAATCTCACCAATACTTTTCTTTCCTTGGAAAGCTGTTTCAAACATCGCTTGATACCCAGCCACTGGGTCATAGCCAAAGATAACCATAATAATTGCCCCTAAGAGGAAACCCATAATAACAGATAACACAGGGACTAAAATATTTCTTATTTTTTCAGAACGATTATTCAACAGTTTCACCTGCCTCTACTTTTGATAACTCAGCACGGGCTTCTTCCAATGAGTAGCCAGCCATTAACAAGCCCAATTCATTTTCTGTCGTTTCTTTCGGATCAACAATTCCGACGATTTCCCCCGCATGAATAACAGCGATACGATCAGAAACATTTAAAATTTCATCTAATTCAAAACTTACTAATAAAACAGCTTTATTTTTATCTCTTTGTTCAATTAGTCGACGATGAATGTATTCAATAGCTCCGACATCTAAACCGCGTGTTGGTTGAGAAACAATCAACAAATCTGGATCGCGGTCAACTTCTCGGGCAATAATCGCTTTTTGCTGATTCCCACCTGAAAGCGCCCGAGCTGGTACTAATTCATTAGGAGTCCGTACATCATATTCTTCAATTAATTCACGGGCGTGTTTGTTAATCATTCGATAGTTTAAAATACCTGTTGAACTGTATGGTTTTTGGTAATACGTTTGTAGGCCAATATTTTCAGCCAATGTCATCTCTAATACTAAGCCATATTTATGTCGGTCTTCAGGAACGTGGGCGACACCCATTTCCGTAATTTCCCGAGGTTTGCGATTAGTAATCTCTTTTTCATTCAAATGAATGGACCCGTTTTCGACTTTGGTTAATCCTGCTAAGGCTTGGATTAATTCTGTTTGTCCATTGCCATCAATCCCCGCAATTCCAACAACTTCCCCTGCTCGGACATCTAAGCTAAGATTTTTCACTGCATCTAAGCCGCGGCTTTCTTTCACTACTAAATCTTTAATTGATAAAATTGTTTCTTTCGGTTGCGCTGGTTTTTTCTCTGTTTTGAAGGAAACAGAACGACCCACCATCATATCGGCTAACTGTTGCGAAGAAACATCTTTCACATTGACGGTGCCAATACTTTGCCCCCGGCGAATGACCGTACAACGGTCTGCTACTTTTTTAATTTCATCTAACTTATGTGTAATTAAAATGATCGATTTGCCTTCATCGGTTAGTTCTTTCAAAATAATCATTAATTCATCAATTTCTTGTGGCGTTAATACTGCGGTTGGTTCGTCAAAAATTAAAACGTTCGCACCACGATATAAGGTCTTTAAAATTTCAACCCGTTGTTGCATACCTACAGAAATATCGCGAATATAGGCATTGGGATTTACATCCAACCCGTATTGCTTAGACACTTCTTCAATCTCTTTTTTCGCTTTTTTCCGGTCTAAAATACCGCCATGGGTAGGTTCACTACCTAAGATAATATTTTCAGTCACAGTAAAGGCTTCAACTAACATAAAATGCTGATGGACCATTCCGATTCCTAAACGATTGGCTGCAGTAGGACTTGTAATGTTGACTTTTTCGCCATTCATATAAATCTCACCTGAGGTCGGTTCCAATAGCCCTGATAAGATATTCATCAAGGTCGACTTGCCTGCACCATTTTCACCTAGCAGTGCGTGGATTTCACCAGGTTTTACTTGTAAATCAATTTGGTCGTTGGCTTTGAACGTCCCAAATTCTTTGGTGATTTTACGCATCTCAATTACGTTTTCTTCTTGAGACAAGGTCTATTCACTTCCTAACAAAATTATATTGGCAATACTTTAGAGGGTAATTTTGACCCTTAACTAAGTAGTTGAAGAACCTCAACTATTTAGTTAAAAATCCAAACATCATAAAGGGTTTCCTTGGCAGCCGTCGCTGCCAAGGACCACTTTATTTTTAGAAGGAACAATAATGAGCCATTCTTTTTTCATTTAGGAGCTTAAATTATTCTGGTTTTTCTGGGACTTTTACGTCACCTGAGATTACTTTATCTTTTGCTGTTTTAACAGCTTCTTTTGTTTTGTCGTTTAAATAGCCGTCTGTTAAGTCAACGCCACCATCTTTTAATCCATAAACTAAATGTTCGCCACCAGGGAATTTGTCTTCTAACGCACGGTTGGCAATATCTTGAACCGCTGTGCCGACACCTTTAAGCGTTGAAGTTAACGTGAAGTTGTCTTCTTTGCCGTCTTTTGTTTTGTACTTGCCATCAGCATCTTGATCGCGGTCAACACCGATTACCCAAACTTTGTCGCCAGAACCTGATTCATTCAAGTCTTTTGCTTCTTGGAAGACCCCTTGTCCAGTCGCACCAGAAGCATGGAAGATGATATCAACGCCGTTTTGATACATTGCAGCAGCTAAAGCTTTCCCTTTGGCAGGATCAGCAAATGAAGCCGCATATTTTGTATCAACAGTAATTTCTTTACCTAATTCTTTCGCAGCATCAGCCACACCTTTTTCAAAACCAGCTTGGAAACGGTCAATTACGACCCCTTCTTCACCACCAACAAAACCGACTTTGTTCGTTTTTGTTTCGTTTGCAGCAGCAACACCGGCTAAGTAAGCTGCTTCATTATCTCTAAATGTTGCAGAAACGACATTCTTTTTGCCATCGATTTGATCATCGATTAAAACAAAGTTTGTATCAGGGTTGGCATCTGCTGCAGAAGAAATTGCATCTTTTAGCAAGTAGCCAATACCAAAGATTGTGTTGAATTTACTTGATACCGCTTGGTCAATATTTGTTGTATAGTCAGCTGCATCATTCGATTGAATATATGCATACCCTTTTGAACCTTCTGGTAAATCATGTTCTTTACCCCAAGCTTGCAATCCTTCCCAAGAAGATTGGTTGAACGACTTGTCATCCACGCCGCCTGTATCTGTAATGATTACAGCACTATGCGCTGCATCCCCTTTGCCACCGCCGCTTTCAGCGGTTTTTCCTTTGCCACCACCACATGCTGCAAGTGAAACTGATAAACCTAATGCAATCAAACTAAAACCGAATAATTTTGCTTTTTTCATTTCTGTAAAGCCTCCTAAAAATAGTTTAATGTATTTAAACAACTAAGTTGTTTCTAAGGTTGGTCTGGGACTTTTACGTCACCAGAGATGATTTGTTCTTTGGCTTCTTTAACTGCCGTTTTGGCTTGATCGCTTAGGGCTTCTGTTGTTAAATCAACACCGCCATCTTTCAATCCATAAGTTAATTGTTCGCCGCCAGGGAATTTATCTTCTAATGCAAGATCAGAGATTTTTTTCACAGCAATATTTACACCTTTTATGGTTGAAGCTAACGTTAAGTTATCATCCTTGCCATCTTTGGTTGTATATTTACCGTCTTCGTTTTGGTCACGGTCAACACCAATCACCCAAACTTTATCTTTTGAACCTGTTTCATTTAGCGCTTTGGCTTCTTGGAAGATTCCTTGTCCTGTAGTCGCCGCTGCGTGATAAATAATGTCGGCACCTGCTTGATACATAGAAGAAGCTAAGGCCCGTCCTTTTGAAGCGTCTGCAAATGTCCCTGCATAAGTAGACGTAATTTGAATATCTTTGCCTAATTTTTTGCCAGCGTCTGCTACACCTTTTTCAAAACCAGCTTGGAAACGGCCAATAACGGGTCCTTCAACCCCGCCAATAAATCCTACTTTGTTGGTTTTCGTAGTGTTAGCTGCTGCCACACCTGCTAAATACGCAGATTCATTATCTCTAAATGTTGCAGAAGCGACGTTGTTTTTCCCATTAACTGTATCGTCGATTAGAACGAAATTCGTTTCTGGGTTGGCGTCCGCTGCATCTACTACTGCATTTTTTAGTAAATACCCAATGCCAAAAATCGTTTTAAATTGACTTGAAATGGCTTGGTCAATGTTTGATGTATAATCAGATGCTTCATTTGATTGAATATACGCATACCCTTGAGGTCCTTCTGGAAGTTTGTGCTCTTTGCCCCACTCTTGCATTCCTTCCCACGCAGATTGGTTAAAAGATTTGTCATCAATGCCGGCTGTATCTGTGACCATTACGACACTATGTTGTGGATCACCTTTTGTGTTGGCGTTCTTTTTGCTATTGCCGCCACATGCAGCTAACCCAATGGTTAAGGCAACTGCTGCCAATCCTAGACCTAAAAATTTTGCTTGTTTCACTTTCCGAAAAGCCCCCTACTATTTTATCTATTATTTCATTCGCATTTATGCTATTGAAATCTACTTTGAGCCCAACGAAACCTTATGTCCTTTTTTTAAAAATCTTTATCTGTAAATGAATAGGGCAATAATGCCTCAACTGTCATTGTTTTAGTCGCGCCATCTTTACCAACTAGCGTGACCGGCATTTGTGGATCAAAGAATTCAGCCATTACTTGACGACAAGCGCCACATGGAGAAATGGGTGCCTCTGTATTACCTGCTACAACTAAATGTTGGAAGGTCCGTTCATCTTCTGAAATGGCTTTAAAAATCGCCGTTCTTTCTGCACAATTTGTTAAACCAAAGGAGGCATTTTCAATGTTGACTCCTTGATACATTTTCCCGTCTGCAGTCACTAAGCAAGCGCCCACAGGAAAATTAGAATACGGTACATAGGCGTGTGCCAATGCTTCTACGGCACAATCAAGCCATTCTTGTTTTACTGTCATCTTTTTCGCCACACCTTCGTTTAATTTGAAATACGAATTAATACCCTTCGCCAGTTGCGCCAGAAACAATTGCTACACCCGTACTTGCACCGATGCGTGTTGCCCCCGCTTCAATCATTGCTAACGCTTCTTCTGCATTATGCACGCCACCAGAAGCCTTAACGCCCATGTCAGGACCAACTGTCTCACGCATTAAACGAATGTCTGCTACTTTAGCGCCGCCTGTTGAGAAGCCAGTAGATGTTTTAACGAAATCGGCACCTGCTTCTTTGGCTAATTCACAAGCTTTAACTTTTTCTTCGTCTGTTAATAATGCTGTTTCAATAATCACTTTGACTAACGCTTTTCCTTTGGCTGCATCTACTACGCCTTGAATGTCTTGACGTACGTAATCGTATTGTTGTGATTTTAATGCACCAATATTAATCACCATATCCACTTCATTCGCACCATTTTTAATCGCATCAGCTGCTTCGTATGCTTTAACTTCTGGTGTATTTGCCCCCAAAGGAAAGCCAATAACGGTACACACAGCGACGTCGGTATCTGCTAATTGCTCGCTAGCAAAAGCGACCCAACAAGGATTGATACATACAGAGAAAAAGTTGTACTCCTTAGCTTCGTCAATAATTTTTTGGACAGCGGCTTCTGTCGCTTCTGGTTTCAAAATAGTGTGGTCAATCATGCGGTTTAATTCCATGATGAGAATTCCTCTTTTCTTTTTGTTTTATTCCGTAATAATATCGTGAATCAAAATAGGCTCTTCGCCGGTTGGTCCAATTTCAATGTTTTTATAAAGCAATTGTTCGACTTCTGTCACGTCTTCACGATTGGCATAAATGGTTAGTAATGATTCGCCTTTTTCAACTGGGCTCCCTACTTTTTTGTGAAGTTTCAAGCCAACTGCAAAATCAATCGTATCTTCTTTCGTAGCACGACCAGCGCCCAGCAACATTGCGGCAACGCCAATTTCATTGGCAACGATTTTTTGTACCACGCCTGTTTCTTTGGCAGGTAAATCAAATTGATAAGTTGCGGTTAATAATTTTTCTGGCTGGTCAACAACGGAACTGTCGCCGCCTTGATTTTCAATCATTTCTTTAAATTTTGCGAGCGCTCGACCGCTTGTTAATGCTTCTTCTAATAAAGCCCGTGCTTCGTCTAACGTCTCGGCTTTTTTAGCTAAAACGACCATCTGACTTCCTAAGACATAGCACATCTCCACTAAATCTTCTGGCCCATTTCCTTGCAAGGTCTCGATTGCTTCAACGATTTCTAAACTATTTCCGATGGCCTCCCCTAAAGGTTGTGACATGTCTGAAATTACTGCCATCGTTTGGCGATTTGCCAGTTTTCCAATGCGAACCATTGTTTCCGCTAATCGACGAGCACTTGCTAGGTCTTTCATAAAGGCCCCTTCACCAGTAGTCACGTCTAAGACAATCGCATCTGCCCCTGCGGCAATTTTTTTACTCATAATGGAACTTGCAATTAATGGAATTGAGTCAACAGTGGCGGTCACATCACGTAACGCATAAAGTTTTTTGTCTGCTGGTGCTAGATCACCTGACTGACCAATCACTGCCACTTTTGTATCGTTCACCAATTGAATAAAACGTTCTTCTGTCAATTCAACTTTAAAACCAGGAATCGCTTCTAATTTATCCAACGTACCGCCCGTGTAGCCTAAGCCACGACCAGACATTTTTGCTACATTGACCCCGACACTAGCAACTAACGGCGCTAAAATAAGCGTCGTAGTGTCGCCTACGCCACCTGTAGAATGCTTGTCGACTTTGATTCCTTTTATAGAAGAAAGATCCACAATTTCGCCTGAATGGACCATTGCTAACGTCATTTGTGTAATTTCTTCGTCTGTCATATCTTGGTAAAAAACAGCCATTAAAAAGGCACTTACCTGATAATCTGGAATTGAACCATCTGTGTATCCGTTGATAATAAATTGAATTTCTTCGCTTGTTAGTTGATGCCCGTCACGTTTCTTTTCAATAATGTCTACCATTCTCATGAATTCGTTCCCTCCGATTTCCCGATAATGTATTATACAACAAAATCGTTCAGCTTTAAACCATTTAGTAAACCAGTTTACTATTATTTTTTTCTTGTGAAAACGCAAACAACACGAACGTTCTATTTCTAAGCTGTTTTTTAAATCGGTTTTGTGCTTTTTCTAGCAATAAACGTCGCATCAAAAACTTTATTTGGAACTTTCCCTGTTGGATCTGCAATAGCTTCCACCAAAAATTTTGCTGCATAATAGCCAATATCAAAACTCGGCTGATAGACGGTTGTTAAACTCGGCACCAAATATTCGGAAATTTCCAAGCCATCAAAACCAACCACCGAAATATCGTCAGGAATTTTCTTGCCCGCTTCTTCAATGGCTTGATAAGCTCCCATCGCCATTTCATCATTGCCACAAAAAATTGCTGTGATTTCTTCATTTTTCAAAACTTCTTTCGCCGCAGCATAGCCGCCATGCAAGTTCAATTCCCCAGCACAAACATAATGCGGACGAAAAGGTAAATTATTGTCCTGTAACGCATGCTGATACGCCGTCACTCGTTCCGTCAAACGATAATAGCCGGCACTTTCACGCAACATGCCAATATGCTGATGCCCTTGTTGAATCAAATGATGGACCGCTTGATAAGCACCTTCGTACTCTTTAACGATTAATCGTCCACTATCTCGTGGATTAATCCCACGATCGACAAGAATGACAGGAATCGGATGTTCTCGTCGGTCTTTTAAAATATGATTTTCTGGCAAAACATTCGGCGTGGCAAAAATAATGCCATCCACCGACCGATGAATCAACTCGCTAACATATTGCATCGCTTGCTCGGAATCATGCTTTGAATTGCATAACAAAATCATGTAGCCTAACGAATTTAAATATGTTTCCACACCTTCAATCACTTTTGAGAAAAAGAAATCCGTCACATCTGGCACAATCATACCAATGGTTTTGGAATGACGGTTGATTACATTCGAAGCAAAGTAATCTGGTTTGTAATGATTTTCAGCGACTACCGCCAACACCTTGTTGCGGGTTTTTTCACTGAAACGACTCCCTTTATTATTCAGAATTTGTGAGACGGTTGTGACAGAAACACCAGCCATATCAGCAATTTCTTTAATCGTTAGTTTCATCGCGCCCCTCCCAACGTCTCCTTTTGCATTGACAGACATTTGTAGACGTGTTACAGTCTTCAAAATACTTATCGAATCTTTTACATTTTAACAAAAAAAAGACAAAAGAAATAGACTAAAAAGATTAAAAAACAAAAGAAAATGGAGGCTATTTTTTTCATGGAAGAATCCCGTGTCCGTCAATTACCAAAAATCGAGCTGCACTGTCACTTAGATGGGTCGATTCGACCAACCACTTTACGCACCATTGCTGAAAAACAAAACATTCCATTACCCCAAGACGAACAAGCCTTGAAAGAGTTAGTGGTTGCCCCTGAAAAATGCACCGATTTGAATGATTATTTAACTCGGTTCGACTTCGTGCTAACCTGTCTACAAACGGCCGAAGCTTTGCAAGCAGCGGCGTATGACGTGATTAGCCAAGCTGCCGAAGATGGCGTGGCTTACATAGAGGTGCGTTTTGCGCCTTCGCAACATACAGAAAAAGGCTTACGGTTACCTGAAATCGTGACCGCTGTTTTAACTGGCTTAAAACAAGGCGAAGAAGATTTTGGTGTAAAAAGCAATGCACTGTTATGCGGCATGCGGCATGACCAACAACAAGCCATAGAAAAAATCGTTCACTTAGCGCATGATTTCAGAGAGACAGGCGTTGTCGGCTTTGATTTAGCTGGCAATGAAGTCGATTTCCCTCCATACACATTTGAAGACGTATTAGCTTTAGCCAACCAATTGTCAATTCCACTAACACTCCACGCTGGGGAATGCGGCTGTGGCAAAAATGTCGCTGATGCTGTCACTTTAGGTGCCACTCGGATTGGCCACGGTATTGCTTTGAAAGATACACCCGAATATTTGGCGCTCTTAAAAGAAAAAAAGGTTCTTTTAGAAATGTGTCCAACTAGCAACTTCCAAACAGGCACCGTCAAAACATTGGCTGAATACCCTTTTCAACAATTTATAGAGGCTGGCTTAGCCGTCTGCATCAATACCGATAATCGCACTGTTTCAGATACTACGTTAACGAAAGAATTCATGAAATTGGCCACTTGGTATCAATTAAGTTATGACGAAATGAAGCAACTCACTAAAAATGCGCTTGCAGGTGCTTTTTTGTCGCCAGACGAAAAAAAACTGTTGAACCAAAAAATTGATCAAGCGTATCTATTCTAAAAAAGAACCTCCACTAAAGTGGAGGTTCTTTTTTACTCTGCTTCTTTAACACTTCGTAAAATATAGTAGCCTTTGTCTTTTGTCACAATTTCAACATTGCCAAATACTTCAGCCATTTTCTTTTCTGCACTAGGTGCACCTTGTTTCTTTTGAATAACCACCGTTAGTGTGCCACCAACTTTCAACAACGGAAAAGCCCCTGTTAAAATGCCATGGACAACTTTTTTGCCTGCACGAATGGGCGGATTGCTAACAATCGCCGCGTAGGTCGTTTCGTTTAAGGTTTCATACACATTGGAAGAATGGATATCCACAGTAGTAATTTGGTTACGTTGGGCGTTCATTTGAGCTAGCCCAACTGCCCGTTGGTTGACATCCACCATTTCCACCAGTCGACCAGTCGCCGCTGCTAAGGACAACCCAATTGGTCCATAGCCACAACCAACATCTAACAAACGGCCTGCTGGTAAATTTTCCCATTCAAAGGCATCAATCAACACACGAGAACCATAATCCACTGTTCCTCTTGAGAAGACCCCGCTATCGGTCGTAAACTGAAAGGTCCGACCACGTAATGGAAAAGACCAGCTTTCTAAATCATGTGCTAATTCTGGATTTTCTGTATAATAATGATTCGCCATTTTGTTCTTCCTATCTATGCTTGTTTTGGTTTTAGTCTACCTTTTATTTCTCGAACAATCAAGGCACCTAATAATTCATAGCCCACTTGTGAAAAATGCAAACCATCCGCTTGTAAAAATTCATCCGTTCCAGGATAAACAGTCATCGCTTTATACAAATCAATAACTGGCAGGTTATGTGCCGCTCCGACTTCTTGTGCAACCTTGACCAATTCCTTGATACGCGTTTGTGGCCGTTCTGGACGTCTGCCACTATCCGCATATGGTGGCGTAATTAAAATCACCTTTTCTGAACCAATTTCGTGAATCATTGTTTCAAGGTTTTCTCTAAACGTGGCTACTGTTATATTTCGATCCAGTGACGCATCATTGGCGCCAAAGAAAATCACCACTTCATCAGGTTTCTCAATTAGTACTTCTTTATTTAATCGTTTTAAACCATCCTCTGTTGTATCGCCAGGCATTCCAGCATTAATGACGGCCACTTCTTCTAGACCCATCGCAGCAATATCCCGTTTCACTAAGTCAACAAGAACAGGTGAGACGGCTTCGTCTAAATAACCAGCAGTAATGCTATCACCAAATAATACAATTTTTCTCATGGCTTTTCCCCTCTTTTCTAACAGTTTTCTCTTTTCATGATACCATTTTCATCATAAATTGGCGAAGAAGGGAATTCTTTTGTAAAATCCTGTGTTTCCCTTGTGAAATTATGGTAAAATGTACAAAGATTGAACAGGGTTTGGTGGAGGAACAATGGACGATAAAATGAATTACTACCCAATTTCCAGAGAAGAATGGCATGGGTTTTATCATGACGGCAAAGCACCGTTAACCGAAGCAGAATTGGATAACATTAAAAGTGTGAACGACCAAATTTCACTAAAAGATGTACAAGAAATTTATGTACCCTTAACGCATCTTATTCATTTATATATGAAAGAATTTGAATCGCTAACACTTAGCAAAGGATTATTCCTACATGAATATGTCTCTGTACCACCATTCATCATTGGAATTGCCGGCAGTGTCGCCGTTGGTAAAAGCACCACCGCTCGTCTTTTGCAAAGAATTCTGGCCCGAACGTTTAAACGAAGAAACGTTCAACTCATTACAACGGATGGATTTTTGTATCCCAATAAAGTGTTAGAAGAACAAGGAATTATGGACCGAAAAGGGTTTCCTGAAAGTTATGACATGGAGAAGCTAATTAATTTCTTAAACGAAGTCAAAAGCGGCAAAGACGAAATTAAAGCACCTGTCTATTCTCACAGTGTCTACGATGTTATCGAAGGCGAATATGAGTTGATTCAACAACCAGATATTTTGATTGTTGAAGGCATTAACACATTACAGTTACCCGCCAATCAACAAATTTATGTGAGTGATTTTTTTGATTTTTCTATTTTTGTGGATGCCGATCCAGCCTTAATTGAAAAATGGTACCTAGAACGTTTTGGGGCCTTATTAGATACGGCTTTCTTAGATCCTAATAATTATTATTACCAATATGCAATTGGCAAACGAGAAGATGCTTTCGCCATGGCACGGAATGTTTGGAAAACCGTGAACTTGCCGAACTTGGAGGAATATATCTTGCCAACGCGCGGACGTGCGGACATTATTTTGCATAAAACGGAAAATCATTTGATTGACCAAATCTATCTACGTAAATATTAAGGGTTGACGAGCTAAGAAATATCCTGTATCTTTTGTAGAAATATCCTTGAAAATTTTCAGCAGAATGCATGACTTTCAAGGAGTAAAATGTTTTAATAAGTATAGCTAGACAAAGAAGAGTACGGAACAAAAGTGAACCACTTTTTAACCGCCTGATTCTCGGCTGTTTAAAAGTAGCCCCTGCGGAATTAAGCCAAAATTTTCTAAAAATCGTAAAATAATTTTTGAAAATCCTTTCTTAATTCTTGGTGCTGACCACTTTTTAACCGCCTTTTCTTTAGATAAATTTAAATGGATAAGGGGTAATAGACGTGACTAACGTTGCCGATTTGACATCTGTCGAAAAAATTATTGTTTTAGACTTTGGTAGTCAGTTTAACCAATTGATTACTCGTCGTATTCGTGAATTTGGCGTATTCTCTGAGTTATTAAGCCACCGAACTACGGCAGAAGAAATTCGCAAAATCGCGCCTAAAGGAATCATCTTCTCAGGTGGACCAAACAGCGTGTATGACAAAGATGCTTTTAGCATTGATCCAGAAATTTATGAGTTAGGAATTCCCATTCTTGGCATCTGCTACGGTATGCAATTAATGACTCATAACTTAGGCGGAAAAGTAGAACCTGCCGCAAACCGTGAATACGGAAAAGCAGAATTAGAAATCCTTGGTGATGCGACCTTATTCCAAGGAACACCTGCGAAACAAACCGTTTGGATGAGCCACGGTGATTTAGTAACAGAAATCGCTCCTGGATTCGAAAAAGTTGGGACAAGCAATGATTGTCCAATCGCTTCTATCGAAGATGCCAACCGCAAATTCTACGGCGTACAATTTCACCCAGAAGTTCGTCATTCAGAATATGGTAACGACTTATTACGTCACTTTGCTTTTGATGTGTGTGGCTGTACTGGTGACTGGAGCATGGAAAACTTCATCGATATGGAAGTCGCTAAAATCCGTGAACAAGTAGGCGATAAAAAAGTCTTACTTGGTTTATCAGGTGGCGTTGACTCAAGTGTTGTCGGCGTGCTTTTACAAAAAGCTATTGGCGACCAATTAACTTGTATCTTCGTTGACCATGGATTATTACGTAAAGGTGAAGCGGAACAAGTAATGGAAAGTTTAGGCGGTAAATTTGGCTTAAACATTATTAAAGTAGATGCAAAAGAACGCTTCTTAAGCAAATTAGCAGGCGTTTCTGACCCTGAACAAAAACGTAAAATCATCGGTAACGAATTTGTGTATGTTTTTGATGACGAAGCAACTAAACTTGCCGGGGAAGAAGGCGTTTCATTCCTAGCACAAGGAACTCTTTACACAGACGTCATCGAATCTGGTACAGAAACCGCGCAAACAATTAAATCACATCACAACGTTGGTGGTCTTCCTGAAGACATGCAATTTGAATTAATTGAACCTTTAAATACATTATTCAAAGACGAAGTTCGTGCCTTAGGAACTGAACTTGGCATGCCTGATGCAATCGTTTGGCGCCAACCATTCCCAGGACCAGGATTAGGTATTCGTGTGCTTGGTGAAATTACAGAAGATAAATTACAAATCGTTCGTGATTCAGATGCTATCCTACGTGAAGAAATCGCAGCATCTGGCTTAGATCGTGACATTTGGCAGTACTTTACTGTCTTACCTGGCATCCGCTCAGTAGGTGTTATGGGCGATGGCCGTACCTACGATTACACAGTCGGTATCCGTGCTGTGACTTCTATCGACGGCATGACCGCTGACTTTGCCCGTATCCCTTGGGATGTTTTACAAAAAATCTCTGTGCGCATCGTGAACGAAGTTGCACATGTAAACCGTATCGTGTACGATATTACTTCAAAACCACCTGCAACTGTGGAGTGGGAATAACAATCAACCCGCTAGAAAACCTATAAAATAGGTTTTCTAGCGGGTTTGCTTTTGCATTATCACACTTTCCTCCCACCATTCTCCATTTTTCCTTTGCTCCACCGCCCTCAAAGTCCTATAATTTAATCATAAGAATAGTGACTATTAATAAAATTCATCAATTAAAAGGAAGCGATTTCAACATGTCAAAAGAAACTTTTCTTAAGTATGGTTTTGTTGTCCTCTTCATAGGAATTTTTTTACTTCGTGCCCAAAAATTTATTTCTGAGCCCCTTTCGTACCTTTTTTCGGTTATTCTTTTGCTTATTGTTGCGTATTTAATACTCGTGAAAAAAATGAACTTTTTCTCAAGTTTGCTCACTGTTACCGATCAACCTTCTTCTACCCAACAACGATTAGGTCAAATCTCTGGTCTTGTCAGTTTATTGATTGGTTTACTTTTGGTAATTCTTAGCTTCATTTTCTTTCTCCAACCTTGATTCCCCCTTGACTCTCCCTTCACTCTTGGCTATGATTACCTTAGCAAGTACAATGGTGTACTGTGAACAGTCGAGCAACGGCGCTCAAAAAGATTGGCTTTCGTGCATTCTTTTTGAGGGCTTTTTATTTTTAGAAAGTAGGGAAATTGAATGGAAAAAATGTACCGCAGTCCGTATGAAGCATACCCGTATCTATCTTCTAAACCAGAAGATTTACGATGTGATTTTGAATTAATGACTGATGAATTGGCCTCGATGACAGGTCTTCTACGAGGATATGTGCAACAATTAGACGTCCCTGAACAGCCTGCACTAACAGAAGAACTAGCCAAAATTTGCGAGTTAATCTACCATGTCAATCCAACGACCCGAACAAAATTAACAGTCACAGAGGAAGAAATAGCCTGGCTTTTGGAACGTGTCAATGCTATGAATGAACTGACATACGAAGAAAATCGTCCTTTTGTTTTACCGATGGGCACAATCTGTTCCTCTTATGCACACATTTTAAGAGCCAAAGCCAAAGATATTGTTCGTTTACTTTATCGCATGGACTATGGTGGTAAAAAAATTGATCCGCAGCTGTATGATGTAGTCAACTTACTCTCAGGTTACTTTTTCATGTTAGCTTTGTATCTAAATAAGCTCGAAAATGGTGAAGAAGTCCCCTTTGTTTCTCGCAACTATTCTATTTAAAAAGTACACCGATCGCTAACGACGAATTGCTAGCGGTCGGTGTACTTTTATACAGGCAAGTAAGCTTCCCCTTTTGCAAATAGTTTAGCAGTACCACCAATAATGACTCGATCTTCTTTCACTTCACAAGTTAAAAAGCCGCCTCTTGGGGACACTTGATAGGCCGAAAGGGTCGTTTGATTGAGCCGTTTTCCCCAATAAGGAATTAAATTGGCGTGCGCAGAACCACAAACTGGATCTTCGTTAATTCTTAGTTTCGGGAAAAAAGTCCGTGAAACAAAATCCACCGAGTCTCCTGGTGCCGTTACAATGACTCCTACTCCTAAATCCAATGCTTTTAATGCAGAAAAATCTGGTGTGATTTTTGCCACTGTCTCTTCGTTTTTTAAGACAAAAAATAAATCGCGGCCTAAATAAGCTTCATAAATTTTCGCGCCTAAAGCGACTTCATACTCTGGCAAAATTGGAATCCTTTCCGGTAGGATATAAGGAAAATCTAGATAATAGTATTCCTCTTTTTTGGTCACTGCGAGCGGTCCACTTTGACTAGTAAAATGGAGTGTTTCTTCCGCAACGGAATAATAGTTAAATAACACAAAAGCCGTCGCTAATGTAGCATGTCCACAGAGATCGATTTCTCGTTCCGGCGTAAACCAGCGCAGGGCGTAACTTTGTCCCACTTTGACTGTAAAAGCAGTCTCTGACAAATTATTTTCAATCGCAATGTTTTGCATCACCGCTTCTGGCAACCATTTTTCCAAAACATAAACAACTGCGGGATTGCCTTTAAAAACTTCCTCCGCAAAAGCATCGACAATATAATAGGAATAACTCATTTTAATTCTCTCCTTGTATTTTTTGATAAATGTATTCCGCGCAACATAAATCCTCAACTGCTAAGCCAACCGCATCAAAAATCGTGCGGTCTTTCTGCTCCGCCTTTAGTTTAACTTTGCCAGTCACTAATTCGCCGAGAGAACCTACAATTTTTTCAGCTGAAAAGGCACCTTCTGAAATCGGAATTAAAAGATCCCCACTTTCTTTTAATGCAGCCGCGTACTCATCTACAAACACTTGACTGTTTTTAACAAGGTCGCTTGTTAATTCTCTGGAAGTCGGCGTGAATGTGCCAATCGCATTGATATGGGCATTCGGCAAAACGTCTTTTTCTTCTAAAAATGCGTCCTGACTGGAAGTTAGTGTACAGATAATTTCCGCTTCCTGGACGGCTTCTTGGACAGAAGAACAACCAATAAAGGTACATTCGGGGTAATTGTGCTGTTGCTTAGCGATTAATTTTCGTGCGCGTTCTGCTGTGCGGTCATATATAAAAACCTTTTCAATCGCCCGAACGCTTTGTAGCGCTGCGAGATGAGACGAAGCTTGTTGACCTGCACCAATCAAAGCGATACTTTTTGCCTTTGGAGCTGCTAAATAATCGGTTGCCAAAGCAGAAACAGCTGCTGTGCGAAGCCACGTAATCGCATTGGCGTCCATCATCGCAACTGGTCTTCCAGTAGAACTATCAAACAATAAAATTTGACCAAGATGTGAGGCCAAATTTTTTTGTGGATTTTCTGGAAAAGCTGTAATGATTTTTGCCCCAAAAAAGCGATTTTTTCCTAAGTAAGCAGGCATTAATGCAAAAAGATTTTGATTTTTCTCATCTGGTAAAACCTCTACATGGCGCTCACTTTGCGAAATTTTTCCTTTTTGCAACTCTGCAAAGCAACGTTTCATCACTTGAATTGCTTCGGAAAACGACAATTGTTGAATAACCCTCTCATAAGAAATAATGTCCATCTGAATTCCTCCCTTTGCGCTATCATAAACCAGACAAACAATACACTCAATGCTATAATTGTATGGAATACAATTTTATAGAAAGGAAGTTCCCCACATGCCGATTAATTCCTATGAGAACTATGCGTTGTCATGGCGCCCTGTTAAAGAACGTTTAACAAGACCTTATTACCAATCATTGGTTCAACAATTAGAAGCGGATATCTTATCTGGTGCGCTTCAAAAAAATGTGAAATTGCCTTCGCAAAGAGAATTAGCTGATTACTTGGATCTGAATTTCACGACGATTGGTCAAGCCTATAAACACGCTATGGAAAAAGGCTTACTTTATACCAACATCGGTAGCGGCACTTTCGTTTCTCCCAACGCGTTTCACTCAATTACAATCTCTACCAACCAAGTAGCGGACCATCTAATTGATTTAGGGCTGGTTAGTTCCTTTGATATGTGTAATCAGCGGATTTTACCTTTTATTGAATCCGTTAGTAAAAATGCGGCCCTTAACAGTTTGCTAAATTATCGCGATCCTTTAGGTACGCACTTTCAACAAGCAACCGCTGCCGAATGGCTTCAGACACAAGGCGTTCGGACCAATGCCGAAGAAGTTGCCATTGTATCTGGTGTCCAGAATGGGCTGGCCGTGACGTTAGCCGCCGCTTTTTCTCCAGGTCAGCGGATTGCCGTAGATCGATACACGTATTCAAATTTTATTGAACTCGCCCAGCTTTATCATTTAGAAATCGTCCCGATTGGCTATGATTCCGAGGGGATGGACCCAGAGCATTTACTGCAAGAATGCAAAAAGAAAAAAATACATGGTATTTTCTTAATGCCCGCATGTAATAACCCGATTGGTTTCCAAATGTCTAGCGCCCGCCGAATGACTTTAGCTGAAATCATTCAGCAAGAACACTTATGGGTAATTGAAGATGACATTCATTCTTTTTTAACAACTTATGCACAGCAAGCAGTTTTACCAACGTTTCAAGAACTCTTACCTCAACAAACGATTTACTTAGCGGGGATGACAAAATTTGTCTGCACAGGCTTACGCATTGCGTACCTTGTTTTCCCTCCGCTTCTTCGCCAAGAAATAGAGCGTGCGATTTTTAATATTAACGTTAAAACTTCTGGCTTTGATGCTGAAATTGTCACCCAAGTCTTACGCTCACCAGTTGCAGAAGAATTAGTGATAGAAAAATTGGCTTTAACAAAACAAGCCAATGACTTATTTGATACCATTTTTGGGTTAGCTAGACCTAGCAATCCTTTGCCGTACTACCGAACTATTCCCCTTTCTACCGAAAAAACGGCGCCGCAAATTGAACAAGAATTTCTCCAAAATGGGGTACGTCTTTTTCACTCGAGCCGCTTTACTGTGCAAAATCAGCCAGATGCTTTTTTACGAATTTCCTTAGCCTCCAATCAGCTCGAGGTATTGGCGAAAGGATTAACCATTATTCAAGAACTCTTACCGACGTTAAACGAAAAGAAAGGACATTCCCTATGAATTCATTGCCAATACTTGAAAAAGCAGTGGGCACGATCACCCTGCTTTCCGAAGAAAAACAAAATGCCGAATATGAAGGCTTTTTATGCCAAGTTAATGAATCGCAACAGCTTATCCGCAGTCGCTTAGCCAAAAAAACGCCGAAAAAAGAAGGCTATTTTGTAGCCTTCTGGGAAAAAAATCAACAAAATCAGAACGAAGCCTTTGATGCTACGGAAGCCCCTGAAATGTTAGCAATTGTCATTGCTGATCAAGAAAAGCAAGGTCTCTTTCTTCCGCCAAAAGAATGTTTAATCCAACAAAAAATTCTCAAAACGCATCAGCAAAAAGGCAAAATGGCGGCCCGTTTTTATCCTTCTTGGTGCCAAAACCTTAATCAAACCGCCAAAAAAACACAAAAATGGCAACTAGCTTACTTTACTGATTTATCTAGATACTAAAAACGTCAGCTGGCTTCAGAAGCCAGCTGACGTTTGTTTCTTCTACTGTTTAGCCAATTGGTGGCGTACCTTCTGCGTTTCCAGCAATCGCTTCGATTTGAATCTGGGCACCTTTTGATAAATCCGTCACGCCAATCACTCTTCTGGCAGGCATGCCTTCAGGGAAGTACGTTTGGTAGACGTCATCTACTACCGCCAGCTCTTCAATCTCTTTCACAAAAATATTCACTTTCACCAGATCAGCTAAGCTGTGATCCACACTTTCAATAATCGCTTTGATGTTTTCTAAACATTGCGTCGTTTGTTCCTTGATTCCGCCAGCGACTAACGCATTTGTTTTAGGGTCCAATGGTAGCTGAGCTGATAGATGGTTGTAATGAGAAAAAGCAACAGTTTGTGTCGAAAATGGACACTTCGGTGCGTGATCTGTATTATTTGCTTCAATAATTAATCCATGTCGATCTTCAATCGCTTGTGGTGGCGTACCATCCCCATGAGAAACCACCGCTTCTACTTGCACCGCTGCGCCCATTGGTAAATCAGCAACAGCAATCACTGTTCGTGCTGGCATGTAATTGACCGTACGCGCAATTCCTGAATCTGGTAAAAAAGCGGCATATACTTGATTGACAGCTTCTAGCTTAGATAAATCTTTTAAATAAATATTGACCTTCACAATATCATCAAAAGGCACATCAATACTGGTTAAAATGGCTTTTATGTTTTTCAAACATTGTTTTGTTTGCGTTTTAACACAGCCAGCCACAACTCTGCCCGTTTGAGGATCTATAGGCAATTGTGCAGACAGATTGTTATAGTGAGAAAACGCGACCGTTTGACTAGCTAGAGCATCAATTGGTGCCTGAACAGTCTGATTTGTTAATTTAATTAAATCCCCAGCTTGAGGTGCATTAGGGATAGTTCCTTCCCCATTTGAAACAAGTGCCTCCATTTGAACAGAAGCGCCTAACGGCAAATCTGCGACGGCGACCACTGTTTTAGCTGGATAATAATGGGTAAAAAAGGCCGCATAGACCTCCTCAACTGCGGCAGCATCCCGCATATCTTTGACAAAAATGGTCATTCTGACAATGTCACTCATCACATGGTTGATACTTTCAACAACCGCTTGGATATTTTTCAAACATTGTGTCGCTTGGGCCCGAATGCCACCTTCTACCAATTGTCCAGAGGTTGGCTCAACAGGTAACTGTGCTGACAAATGATTATAGTGGGAAAATGCGACTGTTTGGGTTGCGAGAGGATGCTTTGGTGCACGCTCTGTATTTCTTGCTAAGACGATATTTTCATTACTCATAACTCTACTCCCTTTTTTAGCATTCCAACAAAATGATTCCGCTTACATTTTCAAGCATTAAACTTCCAACAAGCTCCTTTTTATTTTCCTGCTTTTCTATTAATGGTGATAGCTTTCCACCACCACTTCTTTCAGTCTACAATAAGAACAGGAACATTTCAATAAGGCATTCCTAAATTGATTGTTGGCCCTCAAACAAATCTTCTTCCGTTAAAGAAGGCTGAGGTCGGGAAAGAACCGTTTAGCTCCGAGAAATAAGAAGAAATTTCCGAAAATTGCTCTTTAATTTTTGGAGAATTTCGGCTTATTTCCGAAGGAGTTGGTTCTGTTCCCGCCGTTTATCAGGTTTTGTCCCAGGATCAGTCTTTATAGATAACTCGTTAGCTTTAACTAGTTTTATTTAACCACCATATACTCACGATAATTTTCCGAGAACGTATCCATTAGCGTATAAATTCGTTCAAAATCATAGTCACGACGAGGGTCATCATACCAAACACATTGAATACTTCCAATAATTGGAAGATTTGGGCTACCTGCTGGCACATCTGTAAATGCTTTTTTCGACATATTTGCTAAAGCATCATCATATTGATAAATGCCAGAATCAACATTGCCAGCTACCCAATACCACGCATCATTGGTATTAAAAATTTTGTGTCCTTTTTGAACAAAGTACTCAGGTTTGGCTACGTCATATCCGCTCCAACCGGCTGTCCAATAAGAAATAATAATCTCTGGGTCAAATGTACCGAAAGAATCGTCGCTGTTGTAATAAATGCCATCATTGAAGCTCATTGGCTGCATGCCCGCATCTTTAATTATTTTAGCTAAATCATTCGCATAAGCGACAAAATCCTTGTAGCGCCCAGAAGATTGCAGTTTCGCCCAACCGCCTGTGTCGACATCATTTGCATACTCATCGCCACCAAAATTGAAAATTTCACTATGCGCGGAAAAATAAGCCACGTACTTACTGATAATCGCCTTTGTGAAATTCACTGCCTTTTGGTTCCCTAAATCTACTGTTCGTTTTGAGCCATCAAAAGCGGGATTTTTAATCGCTAGTTTTTCCATAGCCACTAACAAGGCATCCATATGTCCTGGACTGTTAATCACGGGAATGATGTTGATGTTGCGCGCTTTCGCAAAAGCCAACAACCGATCCATTTCTTTTTGTGTTAGCGCGTTGCCATTAGGATCATTGTAATATGCGTTGTTGCCTCGTTGGATTGCTTTTGAAACCCGGTTGTGGTTGTATTTTTTACCATTCACATTGACCGACATATCATCCAAAATAAACCGTAAGCCATCATTTCCTAAAATTAATTGGACATCTGTGTACCCATTTTGACTGGCTTTGGCCACTAATTCTTCCAGTTGCTCCACGGAAAAATATTTTCTTCCCGCATCAATGGAAAAGACACTTTTTAAAGGTTGTGTTTGTTTCTCTTTTAAATTATCCAAAGCTGTTTGGACCTCCGTTTGCCAAGTAGTCACTTGCGCGGCTGTATACGTTTTTCCCGCAAGTTCTGTTGCGACTGTCTCTTTTGTTGTTTGTAATGCTTGAATCGTTTCTGGTGTATAGCTTTCTGCCTTTTCAATGGCTGTAACTGCTTGATCTAACGCACGATATAAAGTGGTTAAGTCAATGGCTAACAGGCCTTTTTCTAATTCAGCATCATAGGTGTTTGAAATCCCTTGGCCATAATCGCCACCTAAAATAGCTTTATTCACATCATAAAGCGTTGTTGCTTGTGTCACTGCTTCTGCGGCTTTATTTTGTGCTTCAAGGTCTGTGTTGGCGTAGCTAATTCGTTTTAAATAGTGTTGCGCAGCCGCTTGCATTTCTCCAAGAGAAACGCCTTTACTCTCTGCAATGGCCGTTTTTGTCCAAAGTAAATTAGAAGGTTTTATCTGATTTAAATCGTCTTCATTATAGGTGCGACCATCGCGATCTAAGGCATAGAGGAACATGCCCCCTAAATTATTTTCATAAGAATAACGAGCTACTTTATACATGTTACTTTCCATATACGGCTCTTTTGTGTCATACCAGCGATTGCGATCTTGCTCTTCTGGGAAAGTTAATCCTGGAACAAATCGTTCCCCATTGAGAACCGGACTTAAATTATTTAATGCTCGTTGCGTGCGTTGGTCATCGCTACCATACTGTTGATACGCGAGAAAATCGAAACAGTCACTGACATCTTGTAAAGGTGGTAAATATTCTGCATTGGTATCATACAAAAATGGACGATCCGTTCCCGACTTCGGTCCAATGTATTTTGATAATGCACGAATGACACCATTAGATAGAACAATATCTTTTTCACTTGGACGAGTTTCCATGTCAATATCTAACCCATCAATTCCTAAATCATCGACAAATTTGGTTAACAACTCTTTCGCATAAGCATCAAATTCTGCTTCTGTAGGCGTTGTTCCTGCATAAGGAACTTTTAATAGCTCGCTGTAATCAATCCCTCGAACTAAACGAACACCTCGTGCATGCAGTGCTGGCGCATACTCATTTTTTAACGTATCATAAAATGGCTGTGCAAGTGCTTCTTGTCCTTTTGGCACATAACTAAAGACATTCACAATGTCAATACCATAAGGAATATCGTGCATCGTTAGCCAATTTTCATCTGGCAATGTTGTATTAACTCCTTGCATCGTTTTGTCACGCCAAGCCCGATAATAAACCATAAAATGTTTCTCTTGGGTCGGCTCATTGGCTTGGCTGATCATTGGTTGATGAAACAGACTAAATAAGATAAACGCCAAGCCAACCAATAACGAAAGACCCAGCCAACTGACAATTGTTTCTCTGTTTTCTCCTTTTCTTGTCGATAAATTGTTCCCCACTTTGAACACCATTCCTTTCTGCACTCCGTTCATTTTTGTGTATCTACCTAAAAAGAAAGCGCATACACAATCATCAATAGAATAACAAAAAATAACGAATTTGCAAAATAGAAACTGGAAAAATGAGGATTTTCTATAAAAATCTTTTCCCGCCTAAAATCACTTTCGTTAGGCGGCGTTTAAATGTAAACTTTGAGACTTGCAAGAAAAATGGGCCTATTTTTCTTGCAAGTTTCCTTTACTTAGTCGTGATTAACATCGGCGATTTTCACAACAATTTTCCCTTGTGCTCGTCCTGTCAGTGAATAATCCACCGCTTCTTGAATTTGGCTAAAAGGAACGACTCGGTCAATTATCGGCTGTAATTTTCCCTGTTCAATGAACTCAGTGAGTAAAGCTAATTGCTCGCCATCTGGACGCATAAACAAAAAATGATAACTAACATCTGTGGCTTGCTCCAATCGATGAATCTTGCGAGTAGCTATTTTAAAGGCCCATTGTTTCCAAAGCGGCAAGCCATACTCTTTAGCAAAACGTTCGTTGGGAATGCCTGACAATGTAACGACTTTTCCCTGAGGTTTAACCACTGAGAAAGCTTTTTCTAAGATTGTCCCCCCCATTGTATCAAACACATAATCGTAGTCTGATAAAACTTCTTCAAAATTTTGTGTCCGATAGTCAATCACTTCATCTGCTCCCAACGCTTGAACCCATTCTTTATTTCTACTACTCGTGGTGGTGGCAACGTAAGCGCCCGCTAGTTTTGCTAATTGAATCGCAATGGTTCCAATCCCTCCTGAACCTGCTTGAATCAGGACTTTCTGGCCTGGCTGCACATTCATAATATCATGTAGCGCTTGATAACTTGTCAAACCGACTAACGGAATGGCCGCAGCTTCTTCAAACGTTAAATTTTTCGGCTTCATAGCTACAGCCGCTTGATCCACTGCAATATATTCAGCAAAAGTTCCCACGCGATTTTTGGGTACTCGCCCGTAAACTGCATCGCCCAGCCTAAAATTTTGAACTTTTTTTCCAACAGAGACAACAATCCCAGCAAAATCACTGCCTAAAATCAGTGGCATTTGATAATTTAAAAGCATCTTTACTTTGCCATCTTTTGTTTTTAAATCAATCGGGTTGATACTGGCAGCGATAATTTTGACCAAAACATCGTTGTCATGAATGGTGGGTAAGGGCACCTCCTCGATTGCTAATTCTTTTTGTCCGTATTTATGAATTAAAGCGGCTTTCATCATTGAATCTTTCCTCTCTTTCTATCCCTTCTATCGGTTTAAAAGTTTAAACCTTTAATCAATTAGTATCTTAACGAAGAATGGGATCCACGTCAAGTTTCAGCCCTCAGCGTATTTTATTGACAAAAAACACGAAAAATGGTTTAATCGTTTAAAAATACGAACCAAAGAGGCGAAAGAATATGAAAGAATTAGAAGAAATTCAAACAGAATTTACTGCGCTTAGTGATTTTTTAATCGCATTGGGTGATGAAAAGCGCCAAGCAATTATTATTGCACTGTTAGAAGACCAGGCCTGTGTTGGCCGTCGTGTCACTGAGTTAACAGAGGCGACACAGCTCTCACGACCCGCTGTTTCTCACCACTTAAAAATTTTGAAACAAGCCAAATTAATTGATTGTCGCAGTGAAGGAACTAAAAATTATTACTCACTTTCTCACGATACCACCAAAATTGAGCAACTCCAACAACTATTGACCCACATTACGTCGATTATGCCAGGGAGGAAGCAAGCATGAAAAAAATTCTCGTGGTCCTCACAAACATCTCCCGTTATCACGGCACCGAAGAACCAACGGGCCTCTGGCTAGGTGAAGCCACGGAGTTCGTGGAAGAAGTAACCAAAGCAGGATTTTCAGTTGACTATGTTAGTCCCCAAGGAGGCTATGTCCCTTTGGATCCCCGGAGTATGAAATATGTAGATTCCTCCATTATGGCAGTTTATGAAAGTGCTGATTTTCAAGAACGAGCGCTAGCACATTCCCTCTCTCTTGAAGAAATTGAGCCAGATGAATACGCAGCAATTTACTTTACAGGAGGCCATGGCGTTATGTGGGACTTTCCTGATAATCCTCAGTTGCAAGCAATCACTCGTAGCCTTTACGAACAGGGCAAATACCTAACTTCTGTTTGTCACGGAATTGCTGGTCTTTTAAATGTCAAAGATGCGTCAGGAAATTATTTGATTGCAGATAAAACCATTACTGGCTTCACTACTGCAGAAGAAATTTTAGCCATGAAAAAAGCAATTGTTCCTTTCTTAAACGAAACAATTGCCAAAGAACATGGTGCTACTTTTGCGAAGAAACGCCCCTATAAAGAATTTGCGTATCAAGATGGCCGTATAATCACTGGGCAAAATCCTTTTTCTGTCCGCGCTGTCGCAAAATTGTTAATTCAACAACTATCAAAATGAAACAACAGCGACTACTTTTAGGTAGTCGCTGTTGTTTCATTGCTTCTTCTTTTTTCCGAAAGCCGAAGCCCTAACATAAAAAATTTTTGATTAGCTAAAGAGTAACATCGCGCCAATTAAGATAATTAGGTTAATTAAGCCTAAGACAATCATTGGTTTGGCCATGAATTTTGTCCAAGTGGCATATTGAACTTTGGAAATTTCCAAACCACCCATTACGACACCAGATGTTGGCGTGATCAAATTAATCAAGCCACAACCTGAAGCAAAAATCATAACCATCACTTCTGGACTTAAACCAATGTTTTTAGCTAACGCACCCATTACAGGAATAGAAACGTACGCTAAACCAGAAGTTGAAGGAATTAGGAAAGATAAACCTAAGTATAAAACAAAGGCACCGATGACAAATAAGACTGGGGAGAGTCCTTGTAATAAGCCTGCCGCTTTATCAAGGATAAATGAATCTAAATACGTTTTAGACATCAAAACAGATGCCCCGCGAGCAACTACGATAATTAAAACAACGGATAACATATCTTTGGCACCGTCGATAAATGCTTCAATGGTTTCTTTTTCAGTAAAGCGACCAATCAAGGCAGCAATGATACCTAAAAGGAAGAACCACATCGCTAAGTCGCCAAAGTACCAGTCACCGAAACTGTTGCCTGTTAAAACAGACGTCCAGCCTTTGAAAATCGTCACTCCAAAGTCGTTCCATGGAATTAAGGAAACAATCATAATGACAAAACAGAAAGCGAATACCATTAAGATTTTTTTATGACGATTCGTAAATGGCATTTCTTTCGACGCTGCTTGTCCATACGTTTTTTCCATATCCTCTTGTTCTTGTAAAGATAAAATTGTTGAACCTTTGTCAGCCTTCACTTTTTTCGCATAACGCATCACAATGAAAATAGAATAGCTGGTAGAGGCCGCCCACAAAATAGCACCGACAATTAAAATAATTCCTGTATTCGGCTGAATGCCAATACCTCGTAACGCATCCATCGCTACCCCTGTGGAGAAAGGGTTAACCGTTGAACCGATAACACCTGATCCTGCACCCAATAGCACAGTACCCACTGCGACAAACGTATCAAACCCAGCGGCGACCATGGTAGCACTCAATAAACCATAAAAAGGAATTGTTTCTTCTGCCATTCCATAAGTCGAACCACCAATAGAAAATAAAATCATTAAAATCGGAATGATTTTCAATTCGTTCCCTTTTAACTTTTTAACGACTGATTGAATGCCTGCTTCAAGAGCCCCAGTTTGTGTCACAATATTTAAAAAGCCACCGAGTACTAAAATAAAAATATTAATTTCAATGGCATCTTTAAACCCGTTGAATGGAGCCATGATAATATCCGATAATTTTGCCCCTACCACGTGGTCAACCATTTTGCCATCAATTTCTCTTGGGGTAAATGGCTGGCCATTTAGCAAGACCGTTACGATACCTAAAACAATTAAAATAATAAATAAAATACTAAAAGACGAAAGCTGTTTTTTGTTTTTCTTCTTTTTTTCTGCCATATCCTTTTATACAGGAACCTACTTTCCTGTATCTCCCTTCTCTATGATTAATTACTCAATCGATCAATAAAGAATGGCGTATCTAGAAAAGTTAAGAATTTATGACTGTAGCTAATACGGTTCATTTGGACTAATTTTTTCATAACACTGCTTGCTGTTTCCCGCGTGGTTCCACTCATCCGTGCAATGTCATTAATGGTAATTGGACAAGCAATTGCAACGCGTTCTCTGTTGTCAATTCGTTCTCCTAAATCATTTAATAACATCGCCAGTGATGTCACAATCCGTTCACATGCATCATTGGTTGTTCCTTTTTGGATTTTGATCATGCTTTCTTTTAAAAGGACCGATTGTTCTTGAATCCAATGAATCAATTGCTGGGGATTATTTTGGAGAAAACGCTCAAACAGTTTAACTGGCACAAACACAACCTCAATATCCGTATAGGCAATCGCGGAGTCGTAATGAACCTCATCTTGAAACAGTCCGATTCTCGGAAAAAGAGCCTGCTTTTTCATAAAATGCAGATAGGAAAAATTACCACTGCGATCATTTTTTTCAATTTTAATGACACCTGAAACCAATAAAATTAAATGATTTCTCGGATCACCTGGATAAAAAAGGACTTGGCCTTTTTTATAGGAGCGAACGAAACTCTCGTTGCGCAATTCTGTTAGTTCTGATTCAGAAAAGTATTGAAAATCTTGATTATTTTTAGTGATTATTTTCTCTATCATCATCTTAATTCTCCTAAATACTATACTTTATTTTGTCACAACCGTTCCTACGATTTCATCGCCGCTCATACTTCCTAAGTTTTCCAAAGAAGTGATAATTGCTTGTTTATTGGGCTGGCTTTCTACAAACTGAATAGCGGCTTCAATTTTCGGTAACATACTACCTGGTGCAAAATGACCCGCTTGTTTGTATTCTTCCAACTCTGCTACAGTGACATTGGTTAATTGTTTTTCATCTGGTTTGCCATAATTAATGCACACATAATCCACGCCAGTTAAAATAACTAGTGCATCCGCATCCACTAATTCTGCTAGTTTTTCAGAAGCAAAATCTTTATCGATTACTGCTTCGACACCTTTTAATTCTTGTCCTACGACAGGGATGCCGCCACCACCACATGAAATGGTAATTATATCATTTTTTATTAAGGTATTAATAGTCTCAGCCTCGTGGATGTCAATTGGCTTAGGACTTGGAACGACTTTGCGCCAGCCACGTCCTGCATCTTCTTTAAAAATAGCACCTGCTTGCATTGCTTCTTTGGCTTCAGCTTCTGTTAAAAATGGACCGATCGGTTTTGTTGGATTTTTGAATGCCTCATCTGCTGGATCTACGACCACCTGTGTTAAAACAGTAGCCACTTGTTTCTTGATTCCTGCTTTGTTTAATTCTTGATTAAGCGCATTGGACAACCAGTAGCCGATACTTCCTTGTGTCATAGCAACACACGTATCTAGCGGCATTGCTGGATTTTTTTCAGAATCAGCTGCTTGTTGTTGCAATAATAGATTTCCGACTTGTGGACCATTGCCATGTGAAACAATCAACCGATGCCCTTGTTTAATTAAATGAACTAAATAGGCAGATGTTTGAACTAATGCTTGCTGTTGTGCGTGTGCGCTAGCATCATTTGAAAGGATGGCATTTCCGCCTAGTGCAACGACCATTTTTTTCCCCATTACAAATCCTTCTTTCCTATCATAATAAAGAATAGGCCGCCCTTCAAAAGAATCTCTTAAAGGGCGAAACGACTATTCTTTTTTCAATGTTTTTTCAGTTGCTTCCTACACACGAGGAATGAATAAGTTGCCTAAAGTAGCTGCCATGATTGCTTTAATAGAATGCATTCTGTTTTCTGCTTCTTCAAATTGACGACCATATTTACTGCGGAAGACTTCATCCGTGATTTCCATTTCAGTAATGCCGAATTTTTCAGCAACCATTTCACCGTATTGTGTTTTCGTATCATGAAAGGCTGGCAAACAGTGTAATACGATTAAATCGCCATCCATATTTTCGGTTTTTTCTAACATAGCCATATTAATTTGATAAGGTTTCAACAGATTGACACGTTCTTCAAATTTATCTTCTTCACCCATGGACACCCAAACGTCTGTATATAACACGTTGGCTCCTTTAACACCTTTAGCAACGTCGTCTGTAATCATTAATTCTGCACCAGATTCTTTCGCAAATTCTTTTGCGTAATTAACGACTTCATCAGAAGGGAACAATTCTTTTGGTGCACAAATGCGAACATTTACGCCTAAAATAGCACCTGTCACTAACAAGCTGTTTGCCATGTTATTACGGCCATCGCCGACGTATACTAAAGTGATTCCTTCTAAACGACCAAAGTTTTCTTTCACTGTCATAAAGTCCGCAATCATTTGTGTTGGATGCCATTGATCCGTTAAACCATTCCAAACAGGAACACCAGAATATTTCGCTAAATCTTCCACTACTTCTTGACTAAACCCACGGAACTCAATCCCGTCAAACATACTACCTAAAACAATCGCTGTATCTTCAACAGATTCTTTTTTACCTAATTGAATATCGTTGGCGCCTAAATACTCAGGATGTGCCCCTAAATCAATCGCTGCTGTCGTGAATGCAGAGCGTGTCCGTGTCGAAGTTTTTTCAAATAAAAGAGCGATATTTTTTCCTTCTAAATAGTGATGTGGAATCCCTTTTTTCTTCAATTCTTTTAAGTGAATACTGAAGTCTACCAAATACTCTAATTCTGCTCTTGTAAAATCTTTTTCTGCTAATAAACTACGTCCTTGAAATACTGAATTCATGATGATTCCTCCTATTTTTGGGTGTTTTTTTAAAGATCTTCACGGTAAAGTGGCATGCTCATACAACGAGGGCCACCACGGCCACGTACTAGTTCACTTCCTGGAATGTAATTCAATTTCACGCCTGCTTCTTCTAGCGCTTTATTCGTAATCGTATTCCGATCGTAAACAACAACTTCCCCAGGGGCAATTGCTAATGTATTTGAACCGTCGTTCCATTGTTCACGGGCTGCTGCTGTTAAATTTCCAGCGCCGCAACGGATTAGTTGAACATTGTCTAAATGCAAGTATTTGCATAAAATGTTATCTAATGTATCTTTTTCTTTTGTAATTTGGATGTCTCCATCTGCTTTTTCAGTGATCGAGTAAACAACCAAGCCGCCTTCGATTTCTGGATGAATCGTAAATTTATCATAGTCAATCATGGTAAAAACGGTATCTAAATGCATGAATTTACGATGTTCACCGATATCAAAAGCCAAGATATTTTTGAACCCTAATTTTTGTTCAAAAATATTTCTCGCAATTTTTTCAATTGACGCGGCGTCCGTTCTTTGAGAAATCCCAATGGCCACTACTTCTTTTGAAAGAATTAATTCATCGCCACCTTCAATTCTGGTTGATTCTGAACGATCATAGACTCTAGGAACCTCTTTTCCAGCAAAACGAGGATGATAATCAAAAATGTATTGCCCAAAAATGGTTTCCCGTTGTCGAGTTACTGAATACATATGATTTAAAGAAATCCCGTGCCCCATTGTCGCAAAGTTATCACGTGTGAAGTATAAGTTAGGCATTGGATCAATAATGAATGGATAATCCGCTTCAACCATATCTGTTAAAAATTCTTGCTCATATTTAGGTAATTCTTGTTTTTGAATGCCTGCAATCGCTTTTTGAATCAGTTCTTCGTTGTCGTCAATTTCTAACATTAACTCTCTAACTTTTTCTTTTGCTGATTCGCTGCGAATATTGGCTTCTTCTAAGAATTGGTCAATAAATTGTCGGCGGACCTCTTCATTAATCAACGCTTCAGCAGCTAAGTCCTCTAAATAGACCACTTCGATATCTTTTGATCGTAACAACTCTGCAAATGCATCATGTTCTGCTTGTGCTTTTTCTAAAAACGGAATATCATCAAACAACAATCTCTCCAGATAATCTGGCATTAAATTTTCTAATTCCTTACCTGGACGATGTAACATCACTGTTTTCAATTTCCCGATTTCAGAAAATACATTAATTGGATGACTCATGTGAAATAACCTCCTCAACTTAATTACAAACACAGAATAACAGATCTGATTAACCTAGGACGTGAGCCATTTGCCAAACAAAATACCAAATATACAACGGTATTCTTTCTTATGCATATTTTCAACCTAAAAGAATGCGCTTTCATAGATATTCTAAAAAAATAATGCATAATTAAATAAAAAAAAATGCATTTATTCAAAAAAAATTATTTCTCCATGCATTTCATAAAGTTATAATCTTATAGAGGTAAAAGTAAGGGAGCCAGAAGTCAAAACGACTTCTGGTTCCCTTACTTTTATGCGTTACTTTTTGACAAAAGTGTTGGCTGAATAAATTGTTGAAAATACTGCTCTAGTTCTTGTGCTTTTTCCTCGGATGATGAAACAATAATAACAGTGTCGAAGCCAGCGACAGAACATTTCTTTTCACACAAAGACACTTCATCAAGTACAGCTGAAAACAATGTTGCGTTGTCTGGTAATGTATGAACCACTAGTAAAAAGGCGACACGTTCAACTTTGGTCACTACCTCACGAATTGCTTGTATCAACTGTTCTTTTTTTCGTTCTTCTAAAGAAGTGAATTGTTCAAAAATCGTTAACCGCATCTCGCCAGAATCATCTAATGCTTTGACGACTTTTAATTCCCATAAATCCCTTGAAATCGTTGCTTGTGCGACATTTATCTCGCGCTTTTTTAATTCTCTTAACAACTCATTTTGACTATGAATTACAGTTGTTTGAATGATTTCTTTAATCAAACTTTGGCGTGTTTGCTTATTCACAAATAACACCCTTCCTCCAGACATTTACAAAGCAATACTAGCAGAATCTCTCTTATTAGAATAGAAAAAGGGTCGTTTAGCTAAAAGGTTCTCATTGATTTTGTCGGATATTTCGCATTTAAAAAAGTGAGACTTGCACAATTTAGTAAAACGTTGTACAGTGATTTTAGGGAATTACTGGCACCGTTTTAAATAACAGCAATGATGTTTTTTTGCATGATTAACTGAACTGGAGGAAAGTAATGAACCGATTAAAACGCCAAACGATGATTAAGCGATTGGTCACAGAAAATGAAATCCATACACAAAGTGAATTACTAGCATTATTGGAAAAAGAAAATATTCACACCACACAAGCAACTATTTCTCGTGACATTCGTGAGCTGAATTTAAACAAAGTAGACAATGGTCAAGGAGAAGCCTATTATCGTATCTTGAATAATTCTGCCCTTCGTCCAAAATATAAAACAGATGAAGAACGTCTTGTTGACATTATTATTGAAACTGGTGTTTCTTTAACACAAATAGAGTTCACAAATCTTTTAACCGTCTTACCTGGCAACGGGCAAGCCATTGGGGTTTTAATTGATCGCATACGTATCCACAACCCTCATATCTTGGGCTGCATCGCTGGGGATGATACCATCTTAATTCTTTCAAAAAATAAAGAAGATGCCCTTGAAGTTAACAACTATTTCCAGCAGTATTTGTACCACCCATAATTCGTCACTTAGTAAAATCGACTATTTTTTGACATCATTGCTATTTTTATTAAAGATAAATAAAAAAAGGCGTCTCAGTGAAAGCTGAGGCGTTTTCTCATGAGTTTTTCTTTTGAACACCGTCTTTTTTTTGTATAATAATCAAAAAGCAAAGAAAGGGTTTCTTATGACTGAACAATTCATACTCACTTCAAACGATCAACAAACTCAGCTCAATGTACGTCATTGGCCCTGTCCTTCACCCAAAGCCGTAGTTCAATTGATTCACGGCATGGCAGAGCATATCCAACGTTATGATGAATTTGCTCGTTTTTTAAATCAATTAGGGTTTGCCGTAATTGGGCATGATCATCTAGGTCATGGCGAATCTGTACAACCAAGCGCACCGATCTATGGTTTTTTTGGAGAACAAGGGCCTGAAAATGTCGTTACAGATATTCATCAAGTGAAACAATGGGCTGTGAATCGCTATCCACAATTGCCCTATTTTATGATGGGTCACAGCATGGGGTCTTTCGCCTTGCGCAACTATCTGCAAGACTATCCTGTGACTATGCAAGGAGTCATTTTCATGGGCACTGGCACAAGTCCGTTACCTTTAACCGCCGCATTGCCTTTTATTAAAAAAATGGCCGAGAAACAGCCGAAAAAACCAGCTCCGTTCATTGATAAGCTGGCATTTGGTTCTTTTAGCAAAAAATTTCCTGAAGCAAGTTCCTTTAATTGGCTTTCTAAAAATCAAGCCAATGTGGCTGACTATGAAAATGACCCATTAATGGGCTTCGTATTTACCAATAATGGTTTTGCTACCCTTTTTTCGCTTGTTAAACGAGCCAATCAAAGGAATTGGTACCAAGCGATCCCAAAAGAATTGCCTATTTTAATCATTAGTGGCGCTGAAGACCCAGTTGGTGATTTCAGCAAGGGGCCAGCAAAAATTCAAAAGCAATTAAAGCATGCAGGTTTTCAGCACGTGACGTTACGACTATTTCCCACATTGCGTCATGAAATTTTATTAGAAACGGAAAAAGCAACAGTTTTTCAAGAAATTGGGCATTGGTTAACGGGTTTAACGAATTAAAAATAGCGTGGGACAAAAATCACTTTGGATTTTTGCTCCACGCTCAAAAACTGATAAACGGCGGGAATAGAAGCAACTCCTTCGGAAATAAGCCGAAATTATCCAAAAATCATAGAACAATTTTCGGAAATTCCTTCTTATTTCTCGGAGTTAAACACTTCTATCCCGACCTCTTTTTAATCTATTTTCGTTAAACCGCCCATATAAGGACGTAGAACTTCTGGAATCGTTACGGTGCCATCTTCATTTTGATAATTTTCCAAAATGGCAGCCACTGTTCGACCAACAGCAAGTCCTGACCCATTAAGAGTATGGGCATATTGAACATGACCTGTTTTATCACGATAACGAATCAACGCCCGACGTGCTTGGAAGTCTTCACAGTTTGAACAAGAACTAATTTCTCGATACGTTTTCTGTGCCGGAATCCAAACTTCTAAATCATAGGTTTTCGCTGCCGAGAAGCCCATGTCACCTGTCGAAAGAGTAATCACTCGATAAGGGAGGCCCAATTTTTCTAAAATGTCTCCAGCATTGTTGGTCATTTTTTCTAATTCTTCATAGGAGTGTTCTGCATCACTAAATTTAACCATTTCTACTTTATGGAACTGGTGTAAACGAATTAATCCTCGGGTATCACGACCTGCACTACCCGCTTCCGAGCGAAAAGAAGGACTTAAAGCAGTAAAATAAATCGGTAACTCTTGCGCATCTAAAATTTCATTATTATAGTAGTTAGTTAATGGGACTTCCGCTGTGGGGATCAGCGTCAAATCACTTTCTGCAACTTGGAAGACATCTTCTTTGAACTTAGGAAACTGACCAGTGCCAAACATTGCTTTACTATTGACCAAATAAGGAGGAATCACCTCGGTATACCCATGTTCATTAACATGTTGATCTAACATAAAATTATAGACCGCTCGTTCTAAACGAGCCCCTAAGTCTTTGTAATAAAGAAAACGGCTACCAGATACTTTCGCGCCTCTTTCAAAATCTAAAATTCCTAAGGCTTCACCGATTTCCCAATGTGGTTTCGGTTCAAATGAAAAAGTTTTCGGCGTACTCCACCGCCGAACTTCTACGTTGGCGGCTTCGTCTGCGCCAACAGGCACGCTCTCATGAGGTAAGTTAGGCAAACGTTCTGCAATGGCTGTGCATTGTTCTTGCAAATGAACAACTTCTTGGTCTAAAACTTTAATTTGCTCGCTAACTTCTTGCATATTTAGCAACTGTTGTGAAGCATCTTTTTGTGCACGCTTTAATTGTGCAATTTCTCCTGATACCTGATTACGGTGTTTTTTCAGTTCTTCAACTTTAACAAGTAACGCTCTCCGTTCTTCATCTAAAGCCAAAAAGCGTAATAAAACTTCCTCGTCCACACCACGTGTTTTTAACTTTTTCTGTACCACTTCTACATTTTGGCGAATTTTTTTCATATCCAGCATCTTATTTCCCTCTTCATGATTAAATTTTAAACAATGGTGAATTTTACTTTTTCAAAAATTTCATTCTTCATTCGTTGGCCAGTCGCTGTGCCAGCTAAGCCACCTAAACCCGTTTCTCTCAATTCTCGTGGTAATTGACGGCCGACTTTATTCATGGCTTCCACCACTTCATCTGCTGGTATTTTATTTACAATTCCAGCTAAAGCCATATCTGCAGCGATTAACGCATTGCCTGCACCTACTGTATTTCGTTTGACACAAGGAATTTCGACTAACCCAGCCACTGGGTCACAAACTAAACCTAATAAATTCCCTAAAGCCATAGCAAAAGCTTCAGAAGATTGGCGTGGTGTTCCGCCAGCCGCTTCAACAGCTGCAGCGGCGGCCATCGCTGAAGCACTGCCTACTTCGGCTTGACATCCACCAACAGCACCAGCAATCATCGCATTGTTGGCTGTGACCATTCCAAATAAAGAACTGGTAAACAAGAAACGAATTTGTTGATCACGCGTTAAATTCAAGGTATTTTTAATCGCTGTTAAAACCCCTGGTAAGGTGCCACTTGCACCAGCGGTTGGCGTTGCGCAAACAACGCCCATTGCTGCATTGACTTCATTAGTACCTAGTGCGGCTTGAACTGCAGACATCATTAAATCACCTGATAACGTTTTGCCAGCTGCGCGGTATTTTTTTAAACGAGCCGCATCACCGCCCGTTAACCCAGTAGGAGAAAAAACGCCCGCTCCTTCTTGCGAGCGTTTGACAGCAGCATCCATGACATCCAAATTTTGACCCATCTGTGTCCAAATTTCTTCATAGCTTTTTTGGCTACGCTCCATTTCTTGCTCAATCATCAAATCAGAGATTTTTTTTCCTGTTTTTTCAGCTTTATCGATAAATTCTTCAATCGAAAGGTACATATGTCAAACTCCTATCATAATAAGATTATTTTCGATGTGTCATCTAGTGAAAACAGTTGTTCTTTCACCGAGGAAATTGGTGCCGAATCTAAGTCAAAGATGAATAAAATTTGATTCCCTTCCACATAACGAGACACCGCATTCACTTGAATATTATTTTTTTGTAACGTATCTTTAAAAGCTTGCATCGCCTGCTCGTCTTGATTAATGACTAACAAAATAGGTAAAGGACCATGTAGTTGAACATTGAAACCATCTAATTCAATGTATTTCACCTCGATAGTGCCGCCACCTACAGAAATTCCTGTTAAATGAATTTCGTGCGCTGCATCACTGAGTGTCACACATGCTGTATTAGCATGCTTCACTGGACTTTCTTCACTCATTTCTAAAAATTGAATCTCGATTCCTTGTTCTTCCGCAAGTTCAATGGATTGTGTTACGTTGGCATCATCTGCTGCTAGTCCAAGAATTCCGCCAATAATTGCAAAATCAGTCCCATGTCCTTTATGCGTGTCTGCAAAAGATTCATAGTATTTAATCACAATTTTTTCTGGCGTTCCGCCGAATAACTTTCTTGCCGCTAAGCCAATTGCTAAGGCCCCAGCTGTATGCGAACTAGAAGGACCAATCATAATAGGACCGATAATGTCAAAACAACTTTTGTAGTTCATTACTTTGTTCACTTTTTTAGGTTTATTGATGGCCATAGCTGTGTTCATACGTAACTCCTCCTTTGGTTTTTACTGCTTCTTTTTCTTTTTCACTGGTTACTTCCGTCGTTCCTTCAAATTCTGGTGTATTATCCACCGCTTCAATTCTGTAACGTTTAAAGACCAGCGCACCTAAAAATCCAAACATCAGACTGACCACTGTGATAATCGCTACTGCTAGTAAAGTCGTTTGAATGGCATTGTTACCTAATGTCACAAGTAAACCAGCCCACGGCGTTGCCATTCCTGTCACAGGTACTTTTAAGCCAAAGAAAGTCACTACAATACCACTAACCATTCCTGAAAATAAATTCGTTGCATAAATAGGTATTGGATTTGAGCTGATGATATCGACTTGTGTTAATGGCTCAATTGCCACAGCTAACGGGGTTGAAGCTGTGCCTAGTTTTAACTTTTTAAATAGCGCCGCATTGACAATGGAACTGCCGTAACAAGTCAACGCACCGACAGCCATTGGTACACCAGTCAAACCAATCAAGGCAGTTAAAACCATTGAACTTAACGGTGTCATACCAACAATCGGGATAATAGCACCTAAAATTGCGCCCATCACATATGGATTGCCATCTACTGCACTTAAAATCGTACCCCCAATAACTTCTAGGATACCTAATACAACAGGTTGAATAAAACCAGCAACTAACGAGGCTGCGACTGGAATGACTAAAATAACGACTAATAAGTCAATCCCTTCTGGAATACGTTTTTGCATCTGCTCAACAACAAAAGATAAAAGATACGCGGTAATAAAAGCTGGTAACAAGCTGACTTTAATCAATGACAGACCTAAAATAATTGAAAAAACTGGACTAATCCCGAAAGCCAGCGGCACAAGAGCTCCAGCTGCTAAACCACCTAGACTACCCATAGTTTCACCAATTTGCGACACATAATATAAATGAAAAACGCCGCCTACTGCATACCGCAAAAATGCCTCTGGTAGAAAGGTGGCACAAGCTGCACCAGACAAAGCACTTAAAGATTTTTTCCCTCGCGGTGCTTTAAAAGAGAATAGGGACATGCCACATAAAACTAAGACTAACATCAAGATTCCTGATAACGTTTTCATTTCTTTGCCTCCAACTATATTTTTTTATAACGGATGGTACTCCTGAATAAAATTTTTATTGCTCAACAAGTGAAAGAATGAACGAGCATTCCGATGAACTAAAGTACAATGAGTAACAAAAATTTCATTCCACATTCAGAGTATACGACTAAACAAAAGTTTAGTCAATGTATTTTTTTAACGTAAAGAATCTTATTGCTTTTCCATTAAAAAAGTATTACACTAAAATTAATTTCAGTGTAGGGGAGGATATCACTTGGAGTCATATTTACGTTTAAGTGAAGTAGATAAACAAATCTTACATTCACATGCCTTAATGCTTGATGGATTAGGGAACTTCTTTGGTAGTACCCATGAAGTCATTCTTCATAGTTTAGAAAATTTGGAAAGTTCAGCTATCAAAGTCATCAATGGCCATTTCAGTAACCGCAAGGAAGGTGCCCCCATTACTGATATGGCATTAAAAATGTTAAGTCAAGTAGAGTCGGAACATGATTACGCTGTGAAACCCTACTACAATAAAAATCAAAAAGGGGTTATTTTAAAATCTTCCACCATTCCAGTTATCGGTGAAAATGATCGTATTATTGGATTGATCTGTATCAATATGCATTTAGAAATGCCATTAATTGATTACTTGCAAGACTTATTACCTTCAGGACAACAAAATGATATGTCCCAAGAGCTTAAAAATTCTGAACATTTTTCTGACAATATTGACGAATTAATCACTACTTCACTGACAAAAGTAAAACAAGCAGTAGACAGCGATCCAAATGTATCACATTTGAATCAAAATAAAGAAATTGTTATTCGTTTATATGATCAAGGAATTTTTAATCTCAAAGATTCTGTCATAAAGATTGCCGATCGATTAGGTATTTCAAAAAATACCATCTATTTACATATCCGCAATCATAAAAAAGAAGAAGCTTAACCCATCAAAGCCACCAACGCTAACTAGCGTTGGTGGCTTTGATCACTTCTCTTCTATTTTAATTTGGTAAATCAAACAAGTAAGGTGTCCCTATTTCTCCATTTAACGTAACGTCTAAGCGATTTTTTGTGCCGGGAACTAAATTACTGGCTGTGAAATTCCCTTGGGCATCCGCAGTAAAACTTGCTAAAATCACCCGCGCATCATCTGCACGTGACACTAAAATAGTTGCATTAGGTGCTGTTTTACCAGAAATTGTCCCTTGTTTCGGATCAATCGTAATATTGCTAAAAGAAAGCGCTGCTTCTTGTCCTGAACTTGGAATATCAATTTGGACAGGTGCACTATTCCGTTGATCAACGGTTGCGATTAATTGAGTAGTCGCTCCCGCTCTGGGACTAATTACTGTAAAATTGCCATTGGCATCCGAATAAAAAACACCTGCTTGTGCAGAAGCATCACCGACTACCGTTGCTGTAATGGTTGCATTAGGTAATGTAGTACCATTAATTTCATTTCTTTCAGGATTGAAAACAACATTGGTAATTGTAATGTTTGTATCAGGTGCTTGGTTTTGAGGGACTTCATTCGTTTCATCAGTTCCTGCAGAAGGCTGCGTGACATTTTCTGACGGATTTTCCCCTGCCACATTAGAATTTTGACCCGCGACAGACGAATGACTATTTTTCATTTCTTGTTGACTAGAGGATTTCTGCGTGGCTTTCTTTGTTTCTTGCTTTGGCTTAGAATCATTTGTGCTTGCTGTTTTTTTGTTTCCACATCCTGCTAGACTTAAAGACAATACACTGAACGTTAACATACTGAACAAAGCAATTTTTTTCATTTTTCGTTACCTCCAGAAATCTTTTTGTAACATTAATGTAACATTGTTTTAAAAATCTAGCAATAATTTTTCAACCGTTTTCCTTTTTGTTTAAAAAGAAAAAACCTGCACAAAGGCATTTAGCCTTTGTGCAGGTTTTTATCTGCTAAATGGATTTAATGTTTGCGATAGCTTAAATAGTAAAAGCCAGAAACAAAAATGGCGCCACCAATGATATTACCTAAATAAACAAAAACAAAATTACGGAAAAAATCCCCCCACTGAACGCCGCCTTCAAAAATTGCGGCTGGAATGATGAATGCATTCGCCACACTATGCTGAAAGCCAATTGCAACAAAAATCATTACTGGAAACCAGATGCCTAATAGTTTCCCCGCTGCATCTTTCGCACCATAACAAAGCCATAAGGCCAGACCTACGAACCAGTTACAGCCAATACCTGAAATAATTGCTTGAAGCCAAGTTGCTGCAACTTTATGTTCTGCAAGAGAAAGAACCTGATTTAAATAGGCGCCGCTACTGGTTAAACCTAAATAATGACCAAAAAAACAGGCAACAAATAGGGCGCCAACCATATTTGCCAATGTGATTGTGACCCAGTTCACGAGTAATTCTCTGAAAGAGACCTTTTTAGCAAACCAAGCCGTACTCACTGCCATCATATTTCCTGTGATTAACTCACCACCAGCCATTAAAATAACAATTAGACCAATTGGGAAAACCGCAGCTCCCACTAAAGCTTGAACACTGGCTAAATCTGCTGGAATAGAGGCGGAAACACGCACATAAGCCAAATAGCCGAGGGAAATCATGGCACCGCCGATAAATCCTAAAATGAGTTTTGCTACCAAAGGCTTTTGAATTTTTTTCTGACCATTTTCAATACTAATACTTAAAATTTCATCTGGTGTATACAAACATTTCACTTCCTTTGTTTTTTGTCCTCCTTTACTTTACCCTTATATCACAGAAATTCAAGTACTTTTGTGTATTTTTTCACTAAAAACTGTAGTTCTTTTAATTTTATATAAAAACATCCTGAAACAAGTCCTATTTCTTGTTTCAGGATGTTTACTTATCCGTTTTTAAAGAGTTATCTTTTCACTTTAAAACAATAGGTTGCTATGGCTAACGATAAAAAGCTCAGGCCTAGGAAGCTCCCAACTGCTGAAGATTGTTCCCCTGTTTTGGGGAATTTTTTCTTGGCAATTTTGGTCGTATTATCCGCTTTTTTGACTGTTCCTGACGATTCTTGATTTGTCTGTATCTGTTTAGTTGCTTGGTTTTCTGCTACTGATTCCTTTGTTTGACTAGCCTTGGCAGAGGTCTTTGAATTACTTTGAGCGTCATTAGGATCTTGATTAGACTCTACCGCGTAAATGACAGAATTTTGGCCTTTGTTTTGGCTACTTTCGTTTACAGTGCTTAGGGTGCTACTCTCACTTGTACTGTTGGTTGCGCTGGTCGTACTTGAAGCACTGCTTTCGCTGGTTGTGCTTGGCGTGTTGCTTTCGCTGGTACTACTGCTTTCACTTGGCGTGCTTGAGGTGCTGCTTTCGCTGGTATTACTGGTTTCGCTAGTTGTGCTTGGCGTGCTGCTTTCACTGGTTGTGCTTGAGGTGCTGCTTTCGCTTGTGTTACTAGTTGTCTCTGTTGATTTTTCAACTAACAGAAGTAACGCCGTTTTTATGGTTTGTGTTAATTGATTAATACGCTTTTGTGCATCTGCAGGCGTTTTAAAGCCACCAAGTGTTGGCTCTAATAATTCTTCATCTGACCAAGCAAGCAGTTGTTGTAACTGCTTAGAGCTTCTTTCGCCAGTTGTTGTATCTATTAAGGCTTCTTGCATGGCTTGCCAAGAGTCTGTGGTATATACAGATTCGTCTAATTTATGAACGCTTGCCAGTTCATTTTCTGCTTCTGCACGCTCTAGCGTGATATCGGCTTTTTTGACTAATACTTTCATTGCAGATTGCAAATTACTTGTTAACTGATCCACTTGTTCTTGAGTTTTGTCCCCACTCACCTGACCTTCTGCTAACAATTGTGTCGCCTGCTGATAATAGGAAGAAACAATCGTTTTAGGCCCAATGGCAGTGAATAGCTGCCAAGAGTAAACCGTATATTGGTTTGCTTCACCAATCGAAGCATAAACGGTTTGTAGTTGGGACAAATCAAGCTTTTTTGCCGGAGCCTCTACCGTCACCGGTACGTTCACTGTTACCAATGAACCTGTTTCATAAGTTAATTGAACAGTCACTTTTTGTTGGCCGATTTCATTTAAAACCTCTGGATTGACGATTTTAGCAGTTGGGACTGCTTCATCCGCGTCATTTGTATTAGCAACCAGTTGCTGCGGATCGATTGATTGTCCTTGCACAATCGTTGTAGCCACAGGGGTTGCTAAAGTATTTCTAACCGGAATTGGCGTATTTTTATATTGCTCATAAAGTGTTGGTGGAATTAACGATTCCCATGTTGCTGGCATTAAGCGATAGTCGGCCTCTGTCCAATTTTCTACCAATAATTGGCCGTTTTTAAGGCCATCATCTCGAGTATTGTCTTTCACAAAACTCGTTTCTGGTCGGAAACCACCGCCACTAGCGATTAACAATTCCCGACGTCGGTTTTGCGGAATATTGTGGTAGTTAACAAACTGATTGTTGATAAATACGCCATTGAACACATTGTTATTTCCTGTATGTCGATTGTATTCCATTCCAATTGCATATTGATTGTCCCAATACTTCCAATCAAAAATGTTATTAGCCACTAGCCAGTTGGATAATTCTGAAATAGCTCCCTCTGCTTGCGTTTCTGCCAAACCAATCTCTGGTGTTCCATACATAATGAGACCTGTATTTCGCAAATAATTATTCATAATCGTAATATTACGGCCTGATTTAAACTTAAATCCGCCAGCTGGACCATTTTGTAGTCCGCGTAAATGATTCCCTACTACCGTGATGTTTTGGGCGCCACGGAAATAAATTGCATGATCTCCTACCAGACCATTCAAGTCTTCATTATCATAAGGTGAATAGAAAAAATTATGTTGAACAGTTACATCCTTCAACATATTAAAAGAATTAACCCCGGTGGATAGATAATTTTGTTCATTAGGTACTGAAATAGCACCTGCTTCAATGGCTGTTTGTAAACGTGTAATAGTCGCTGCTAAGTCTGAACGACTGGTGCTTTTAATCGCATCTAATTCCGTCACTTTTAACCCAAATAAATTGTCCACGATGTCTACATCTGACATATACTGGAAGCGACTTGGTGTTGAATAACCACCAATGTAAATCGCTCGGTTAAAATCAATCCCTGGCTGCATATGTGCTGTGTCTCGCATGAAAATATTGCCTGAAATCTTAACACCAATATCTGCATTTAAATTGACCACGAATCCTTTTAATGGATTATAAAAGATATTGTTTGCTAGCGTTAATTGATTCGTCAATTTTAAGGTCACATTGATGCCGTCAAAAGCAATATTTTGAAGTCGTACATTGGTTTTCGTCCCGTACGTTGTGTCTGTTAGCTGAATCGGTGCACCTGTAGCATTATGTAAAATAGTGGCTCCTGTTGTATCGCCAATTAATTGATAATTTGAAGAAATCGCAATATCTTTTGACAGAGCATAACTTCCCTGTGGTAAAAATAATGCCCGTCCTTCCTTTGCTGTCTGACTCAGTAATGTCTGTAACTTCTCTGTTTGATCCTCTGTGCTATTAGGTACCATCGCTTGCGCACCAAAAATTGTTGCATCTGTTGCATCAACTGGTTCAGCCGCTTCAGTCACCATTGGTAGACCAACCACCGTCAATAAACCAAATAGAAGAATAAGTATTGTTTTCTTCATGTGTTTTCCTCTTTTCATTCCGTTACTTCCAACGGCTTATTTTGTAAAAGTTGATACAGCGTAATAACACGACTGTCTTCGTATGCATAAATTTTTTTTAATTTTGGATTCATATGTAAGATACTTGTTACCTTTAACAAGTTTTGATTTGTGACTTCTAATTCTAAGGCCTCAACCAATTCCTTTAATCGAACACCGGCACTATTTTCTTCACAACTTAAGATTTCTTCAATTTGTTCCATCCGTTTTTTCATTCTATCCCGCCTTCCTTCCCTTGCTCTTTCTATTATATAGAAAAATTCTTGTGAGAACCCTCAATATTTTTTAACTGACTGTTAAAAAAAGTAGTAGTTCCTTTACTATCAATAGCTAATCATCTATTATTTACGATAAAAAAAGCAAAAAAAGTACCTTTTTGACATAATTTTCAGAAGAATTGACGCAGTATTTATTAAAAAACAACGAGAAAACGTCAATAAGTAGGTGTTGATTACCTACTTATTGACGTTTTCTTCTTGTCTTTTTTTACTTTTTAGAAAAATTTTTTTACAATTTATCGGACATATGCATCAAAAAAGCCCATTTTTTTGATTTTTTATTAAAGTGACGTGGTTCTTTTCTCGTTAATTTTTACTATTTTTTGGTTCAAACGATTATATTGCTCAAACCTTAACTCACTTGAAAGTAAAAAGATCTCTGGATGACCCGTTTCCACATCTGCCAAAGAAGTCACTAATAGTAAATCAATATTTTGCCATTCTTCTTTGCTTGCTTCACTGTATCGTAAAACTTCCAATGCATAGAACCGACGAAAATTATTTTCAATCGAAAGTTTCACCCGTTCTTCTTCCAGTACTGGCAAGCCTGATTTTAAACCTAAAACAATTTTTTGTTCGCGATGAATTAAATCATCGGAAAGCGCCAAAACACTAGAATAACGCAGAGCCAAAAATTCTTTATTTGTAAATAATTCATTGCCTGTTTGTTCGTAAAGTTGATTTAAGCCTTGGCTTAATTCTTCTAAAAGAACCGGATATTTTTCTTTAACTTTATTCCAAAAGACATTGTACATTTTCACATTTTGGACATAGTAAAGTTCGGCAAATAAATGTGTAGCAAACAAATAATAAAAAATTTGCGGACGAATTTTCTCCAATTGCGGCGTCATGTGTATTTCTTCTAATAAGAAATGTTGGACTAAATGAGTCAACATGTAAACAGGCGCTTCAGTCTCATCAAAATGCGCTAAAATTGCTTGTGCAGTGGCTTCGTCTTGATAAAATTGGTCATTGGCTAACAAGAAAAAGTACACAAAAGTTAAATCGTTTTTATTAAGGAAAAGGGTTGTAGCTGTCATCTCTTCTATAAAGGCTTGGTAATGTTTATTACCTTCTAAATAAGTTTCTTGCTCGGCTGAAGGTCGATATTCGGCGCCTTGCGCACTCCGGACTTTTGAGATAGCGACCATATATTTAACTCGGCGTGTCACCGTTTCCGCAACTTCTACGTTGAAAAAAGCCATCATTTTTTGGACGGTTTGTGCGACTTCCGTTTCTTGTATATAGTCAAAAGGCCAAGTATCACGGATTAAGTCCATAAAAATAGTGTAAGCAAAATGGCGCAAATACGCTTCATTGCCTTCAATTTTCCAGGTGCTTTTATTAATCACTAGCCCCAATGGCGCTAAAATTTCTGTAAACCCTTTAAGCAAGCGCCGAATCGTGGCATCACTGGTATGATACTTTGCTGTCGCTGGCACAATTCCATTAAATCGACCCCAGAATAAATCTTCCATTACTTGATAAGTTAAACTATCCCGAAAAATTGCTGTATAAAGTTTCTGGAACGCTTGGCTAGACGCCAAGTTCAAGCGATAACCATGCCCCTTTTCAAAAGCCAAAGAAGCATCATTATCCACAGCATAATACGTAATGTCATCTTTTAGAAGTTCTACGTATTTTTTGACTGATTTTTTGTTTAATTGTAATTCTTCTGCTAACTCATTGATGTCAATCCAGCCTTCATTAATTGGCAAGTTTCTTAAAATAATAATTTTAGAAACGACATCTGTATCGAATATATCAACATATTCATCCCATTTCACTGTTCACTCAACTGCCTCTCTTCTGTTCTATTGTACACAAAATGAGAAATCTATTCCACGAAAAAAATAACAGTTGTTTCTTTTATTCTTTCGTAGATGTGGACGTTTCAGGAACAAACACGTTGAGTCCCCCAGCTTCCACCGTTACTTTAATCGGTAAATCATCGGTAGGGTCGCCATCTGTTCGTGTTTGGACTTTCTTGTCTTTTTCGCCACTAATTTTAAATTGACTCCCAGAGAAATACACGACACCAGGAATTTCATTTAATTGTCCTCTGATAATTTTAGGTAAATAATAGACAAACTTGTAAAAAACTAACTTAGGTAAAATGATAATGTGGACTTCGCCGTCATCTGGCGTGGCATTGGCATCGAAATTGGTAAAGCCGCCAGCAGAATTCGTCATGGTCATCGTTAATAATTGGGCTTTGCCATGCCAACGTCTTTCATCGCCATCAATTTTTAGTTTGTATTTTTTCTTTTTCATTAATAAGCGGAAAAATTGCTTTGTAAAGGCTAAAGGACCATATTTTTGTTTCTCCTGTTGGGTCACATTTGCTGCTGTATCTGCTAATAGTCCAATCGTTAAGGTCGAAATCATCACATCTTGATTTACCATCCCAAAGTCAACTGGCGTGGTCTGTCCTGCCAAAATGGTCTCAAAGGCGTCTTCTTCTTTCAAAGGAATACTTAACACACGTGCAAAATTATTGACTGTTCCACCTGGAATAATCCCTATTTGATAGTCACGAATGGTGTCTTTAAAATTTTGAACGGCATGATGAATGGTCCCGTCACCACCAATGACGACCAAGACACCCACTTGATTTTCTTTGGCATTTTTCCGCATTTCTTCAGGATCAATGTCTGGATTGGAAGGTTGCAAAATAACCGCTTCCCCTTTCGCTTCTGCAGCTTTTTTAAAGCGTTCTGCAATCTCTTTACTTTCACTACTTCCTGAAGTTTCGTTGTATAAAACCATCATCTTTTTCATCATTCTATCCTCATATCTCTAACTAAATTTCTTGCACATGTAAAGTGTACAATATTTTAGCCAAAATACCTAAAGATAGCATCGAAAAACAAAGGCTGAGGCACAAGCGGTTATCTTCAAGAACCCCGTAAGTTCTGTTCAAAGGCTAAACTGCGATGAAGGGTTACCTGAGAATGTCAATAAGAAGAAGCTACTTTTGTTCAGTTGATTAGCTTAAGATGAAAAAACAGGCCATCCGTCGAAAGGACGGATGGCCTGTTTTTTTATAGCTTTTGCTTATTTCTTGCTCTTTTTATAGAAGAGCCAACTTGCCAAACCGACCAACAGGAGGCCGATAAAGACAAAGAAGTAATTGACTTGTGTGTTGGTTTTCGGTAAACCAAGCCAACCTGTCTCTCTAGCTGCTTGTTTCGTTGTTGGCTGATTTGGTTTTGTTTTTTTGGATACAGGTTGTTTTTCGTTAACAAACGTGCCCGCATCCACGAGTTCAGGTTTGTCTTTCGCTGTTGCCGCAATAGTGAATGCGACAGCTTGCTTAGACAGTTGGTAACCATCCGGTGCTTTTGTTTCCACAAAGGTATATTTTCCTGGTTGTAAGTGGTTCACTTGAACTAACCCTTGGTTGTCAGAACGTAATGAACGAGCGACAGTTTGCCCTGTCTCTGCATCCGTCACTTTAAATTCAGCACCTGCTAAGGCATTCTTTTGCTGATCAATTTTCACCAGCTTGGCAGCACCTTGGTAATTAATAAAAGGTGCTTTAAGTACCACAGTGGCTGGTTTGCCTTGGTTGTCTTTCGCAATCGTAAAGCTTGCGCTTGGCGTTTCATTAAGAAGATAGCCAGTTGGCGCTTGTGTCTCCACAAAACGATACGTTCCCGCTGCTAAGTTTTTCGCAATGACTTTGCCTTGCTTGTCGGACATCAGATTGGTTTGTCCAGACACGGTTTGCCCTGCTTCATCAATGACCTTAAACACCGCACCAGCCAATGCTTCACCTGTTTCGTTTTCTTTGGTTAATTGAGCAGTTCCTTGATAATTGATAAGATCGCCTAAAGCAATTGGCTGCTCTTTTCCTAATTGGGCGGTTACATCAAATGGATGTGGCGTTGTGTCTAACAGATAGCCTGTTGGTGCTTTCGTTTCCACTAAAACGTAATGCCCTTCATTCAGCCCTTTAGCGTAAATTTCGCCAGTCTTATCCGTTGTTATTTCAGAAACTTTTTCTCCTACACGATTCAAGAATGTTATCGATGAACCTTGTGGCTGATTCTGCTCATCGGCATTGTAAATTGCAAAAACTGCACCCGCTAAGGCTTGACCTTGCTCATTGACTTTACATCCCGTTACTTCCGCTTGATAATTTACAAACTCTAACTCATCTAATGGTTGTTTATCATTTGAATTCTTCTTCACTACAAAATAAATGGGTTGTTTATTGACGATATAGCCATCCGTTGCATCCAGTTCATCTAATTCATAGCTACCAGCGCCTAAATCCTCCATAGCCAATGAACCATCTTTTTCAGCAGTTACTTCTCTTTCAAAGATTTTTTCCCCGTTTTCTATTCGATACAATTTAAAAATCGTTCCTGGAAGTGGGTTCGCATTGGCATCAATTTTCTTAAAGACGGCACGTCCTTTGAAATTGGCGAAGGCCCCTAATTGGAAGATCTCCGGGTCGCCTTTGAAATCACCACGAATTTCTACTTTTACTAATTCAGGATAAATAATATAATCTGCGCCATCTGGTAATTTTGGTGCTTTGATTTCTTTGTAATAATAGGTACCTGGCGCCAAGTCTCTAAAGATAATTTTGCCATCTTTGCCACTCGTTGCTGTAATCCCTAATGATTGTTTATTGTGATCATATAGTTCAAAAACAGCACCTGCTAATGGTTGGTCTGCGCTATTCGTTTTCACGATTTGGAAAGCCCCTTTGTAATTCACAAAGTTGTCACTAGCAACAATGACCGCTGGTTTACCAGCATTTTTCTCAGCAATTTCAAATGGGACTGGCGTGGTATTTAATAAATAGCCTGTTGGCGCTTTGGTTTCTACAAAGCGATATTTTCCTGGGGCTAAGTGCTCTGCAACAATTTCCCCTTGATTATTTGTCGTCAAGCCTGTTTGAATCGTTTCTCCCTTCGCATCAAGCACTTTAAATGTCGCACCACTTAATAAGTGTCCATTCACATCTTTTTTGATTAATTTAGCCGTGCCTTGATAGTTAACAAAGTTAGCCGTTGCTATAACTGTTGCTGGTTTGCCCCGATCGCTTGCTGCAATCGTGAAAGCACTTGGTTCAGTGTTTAAAAGGTACCCTGCTGGCGCTTTGGTTTCCACAAATTGATATTTTCCTGGGGCTAAATCCGTCACTGTGACTTTTCCGTTTGCATCCGAAACTAAGTGTTCTCGAACTGCTTGTCCTGTGGTGTCAAGGACTGAAAATTCAGCACCTGCTAATGGATTGCCTGCTTGGTCTTTTTTAATTAGTTCAGCAGAACCTTGGTAATTAAGCATTTTAACATGAACATCACGAATTTGTCCGCTCGTGTTTTGTGTCACAATGAACCGTTTGGGTGTCGTGTCTAAAAGATAGCCTGTCGGTGCTTCGATTTCTGTAAACTGATAAAGCCCTGGTTTTAAACTATCCACCTCTAACTGGCCATTTGCGTTGGTTCGATCCGGCGCAAGGGGAACTTCTTCCCAATGAGTAAACGGCGTGGTTACAGCATGCTCTAATTTAAAGCGTGCATTGACTAATTTTTTGCCCTTCTCATCTGTTTTTTCTAAAATTACTTTATTTACATCGTTTTTAATAATGGTTGGTTGTGCTCCTTCGGCTGAAGTTTCTTCATCAATAGTAATGACTCGGCCTTTAGCTAATTCGTCCGAAACTGTATAGCCTTCTGGTGCTTTTGTCTCCACCAAAATGTATTGCCCTTGCGGCAACCCACCAAATGTGATAACCCCAGTGGCGTCTACTGTACCTTCACGTAGGACTTGTGTTTTGGCTTGGTCCCAAATTTGGAAATGGGCGCCTGCTAAAATAGTCGTCCCATCCATGGCTGTTTTCTTCAGCTGAATTTTGCCTTTAGTCCCTGTGGCATGCCCGCCACTGTGATCAATGTCAACGACCACATCGCCATTGTCATCCCCATGAACGACTTCTGAACCATTTCCAGTAATTGACACTTGGTTGGATACCGTGTCTGTACTCCCCGCCGCTGAAGAAGTCACTAAACTACGATATTCCATATAATAAGGTGCTTCAATATGGGCCATTTTAACGACAATTTTTTGTTGTCCTGTTTCATTATCGGTGGTAACTTCCAGTGTGTAATCTTTTCCTTCTTCTAAAATAACAGATTTATCTGGCGTAATAGTTCCGTCTTCTGTTACGTTGGTACCGTAAATCACCAATGACTCGGGATCTAGCACTTGGTTTGGTGAGGGTGTATCAGTAATAACCACATCGTCTAAAACCGATTGGGCGCCATTGATCATTACATGCCAGTACACATGATCTGGATCATCTTTGTGGTATTCGCCACCTTTTTTCACTGATTCGCCACCATGTTGAATAGAAACTTTTCCTGTCACATCACGTGAAGAACCTTGGTTTGTATAAGATGCGGTATTGTCATAGCTAGCCGAACCTTCGATAACTTTTTCATCAACAGACGTCTTAAATTCAATCACATACGTACGACTATCATTAGGAAAATCAACACGCCAAGTATTTTGGTTTTTCTCGCTTGGTTCTTCCATTGTGATATCCGTCAACGGTTGCGTTGGTTTCACTTTTTCAACCGAACCATCTGGTTTTGTATTGCCTTCATAGACTTTCAAGCTCCCAGCCAAATAGGTTTGATTGGCTAAAATTGGATCCGTCAAAAAGGCGTCGACTAAACGATTATTACTTAAATTAACCGCAAGCGTCCAAGTGATTTCTTTGGTAACGGCATTGTAAACACCGCTTTTTTGCGCATTTAAATCAAAAGCAGGTAAAGGTTTAAACGGTTTACTATCTTCTGAATGATGATTGTTTCCTGCTTCATCCGTCCAATCAATGGCAGCAGTATTTCGGTAATGGTCTAACGCGGGATTGTTAGCGTCTAACTCGGTAACATCGAAAAAGGTAGTATAGGTTATGTGGAAGGCATCACTTGTTTTGGCATACGCCCCTATAAAACTTAACTTAAAGCCTGTTTCACCATCTGCATTATGAGTTATTTCTACCTTGTAATCTTTACCTAACGTCAACTGAGCACCAGTGGTTGTATCTTTGACAACCAACGAATTGGGTACCATGGTTAAGCCAGGAACTGGTTCGTACGTATCCGTAATCACGGCATTTTCCATCAAATAATTATTTTGATTCACAGCTAACGTCCAACCAATCGTCGAATTTTGATAATCCACTGCACCAGTGTTTTTAATAATATTTTGTTGACTGGCTGTGCCATCACCTTCTGAATGCTGACCAGTGCCAACATCCACACGATTATTCACGGCAACATCGCCTTCGACAATTCCATCAACTTTGGTTTTATAATCAATCTTGACTGCACCAGTCACATCATGTAAAAAGTCAATTGCAAAGGAACCGTCTCCGTTGATTACCACTTTGTAATCTTTTCCTTCCACAAGTTCTGCTCCAACGACTTCATTTCCTTTGTCATCAAACGTCACTGAATATAAATGTAAAGAATCTGGTTCAAACGTTAAATTATCGCCCATTGTGTCTGTAATGACTGCTTGGTCTTTTGGAATGGTTTGTTCACCATAGTTGTAGTTAATTTCCCAAGTGAATTCTTGATTGGCTTCGTCGTAATCTATATTGCGCTTGTCTAACATTTTGCCATATGTGGCGGTAACAGTTGCTTCAGCATCTAACCCATTTGGATTATTATCACTTGTTAACGTCGCGTGATTTTTAAAAGGCACATCGCCGCCGCCATCTGGAATAACCGCCTCGTCAATCGTCGTTTGGTACTCAAGACGATACGCTTTGTTGGTGTCACCTTTAATCGTCACATTGCCATTTTTATCAACGGTATATTCATCTGGACTAAGTTCGCGACCCACTTCTTTAATTGTTCCATCAAGATTCATCACTAACTCATAGACTTTCACGGACTTAAAGGTATTCCCTGTTGGCCATGTTTCCGTCACAGTTGGATTTGTTTGATCTTTCATCGCTTGATTGATATCTACCGTCCAAGTAATCGCACTAGGATTGGGCGTTCGATCAAAATGGCCTTGTTTATCAATTTGTTGTTCGGTATCTGGGACAATCGGAATCACTACAGGCGGCAAATCTTCTTGTGTAGGAATATCAATCACCCAATCTCCTGGGCCCCGCCCATCTGAATCATTCAAATGAGTATCTAAAGAAAAGTCCCCGTGAATGTCACTTTCAGACGTGATTCGCTCATTAAAGGTAAAACGAACCGTACCATCTTCACCAATTGTGTAGGTTCCATAGACATTGCCTTCTGCATCAACTAAGTCACCTGAACCGGGTTTATTAGGTTTCAAATTGCCAGGTAATTGAAACTCAAAGTAATCGCCTGCTTTCATTTGTTCCCGCACATCTTCTGGAATCGACCAGTTAAAGTTCCAATGAATGGTCACATCTTCTTTATACGGCGGTGTTGCTGGTGTGCCATCAGGATTTAAATAAATCGGATCTTCAAAATTATTGATAATCGTTGTTTCATCACCTGTAAAATAGTCACTGATATCTGTTGGTCCTGCTACGCGCGGTTTGACAGTCGTAGACTCGGTTGTTTTACTTTCTATCGCTTTTGTCGTGCTGGCGACAGTTTCTTCGGACGAACGAGGAACAGAGGAGTTTGTAGATGCTTCTTCTGTTGAACCTTCATTCGCTGATGCGGCTGGCGAACTCGTGATTGCCGTTGATTCTGTCGGATCAGTACCAGTATTTAACGTCAACGCTCGTTGCTGTTGTCCATAAGAAAACGTCACATCTTCTGTAGCTGTAGGGTTCAACGTTAAGACTAACGTATCTGCTAACGCTTGCTGATTCAATTCAATTTGAATCTGTTTCTTCTGGTCATCCACTTGAATCTTGCGCGTATTATTGGGCGCTGCCCAATGTGCAGCTTTGATTGACACATTGGCACTATAATGCACTACAACCTCTTGTGTTACTGGTTGTGCTTTTCCTTGAAGCGCTAAGGTCATTTCTTGTTGGCTGGTTTGCTTCACTTCTCCTAACGTTAACTGGCCATCGCTGTTAACATCTTCCGCCAAAGCCATGAGTGGTGTGCCATAATTTAGAACAAGTAACAAACACATCAACCCGTAGAGCCAACGGTTTACCATTGGTCCATTCTTTCTCATTTCTTTCATCCTTCCTCTACTAACGACACATAGAAGAGAACGTTCACTTCGTACCAATTTTTTATTTTAAACCAAATAAGTGAGTGCTCTTCTGTTGTCTTTCTTCCTTGCTAAAACAGACAGCCAACACACCTTTTCTTTTTATCTCCTCAAAACGCACTCTTACTTCGAATGCGGATTCATTTTCTGCTTTTTCCTATAGACTCTTCTATAAGAATAAGAAGAGTATAACGAGATTTTTCAGCAAAAATTATCAACAACTTCTCCTCCAAATAGAAAAAGTTGATAAAATCCAAGAAACCCTTTTCATCTTTATGAAGACACGCCCTTATCCTTTCTTATTTTTACTATTCCTCCTTCCACTATACCGTTTTTTTAAATTTTTTTCATAAGAACTAACCAGACAAAAAAGCCTATTTGTATAAGCTATTTAAGCTAAAAAATCAATAGACTCAAATTATCATTTTTGTTATTTAAATGTTTTATATAAACTGGTTGTTTTTCTTAATAATTTTTTGCTCTACCATTTTTTGTCCATGTTTTCTTCCGTTTGACACATTCAGTTCTTCTTGATTTTTAAGAATAGATACAGTAGCATAAGAACAACTAGTTCTTTCACTGGCAATTGTCAAATGTCATTTAGAAAAGAATGCCCTATCTGTATTATCTGAAAAATCAAACAATCATAACCAATTAGAAAGGTGGTTATTATGCATAACTTATTAACCAAACAGGAAATTCAGTTACTTTCCCTAATTGAATACTTGTATGACAGTAAAGAAAAAGTCCCCATGCAAGTACTCCGACGAAAATATGAATTTTCCCATTACAATATCAACAATTTATTGAATCAATTAACTTTGTTAATTTCTCGAGTCAATACACATGAAAATGTACATATTCGTATTATTAATAATCAACAGTCCATAGAATTAGTCGCCGATGAAAATATCCCGATTGAGTTAATGAAAGAAGCTGTTGTCCGCGGGTCACTAACCTATATGTTAGCCCTGGATTTACTTTTAAAACGCTACACTTCAGCCAAAGATTTTTGTGAAGAGCACTTTATTAACTTTTCTATTTTTAAACAAGTCAGTGACCGTTTAAATAATCATCTAGCTAGATTTAATTGTTATTTAAACTTAAAAAGACGAGAAAAAATTTGTGGTAACGAGAAAGATTTTCGCAGTTTCTTTTATTCCTTATTCTTCATTTCAGGAACTTCTCTAGTACCATTTTTATCTAAGACTAATCAAGCGCAATTGCAGAACTTCATTGAAATCATCAAAAACCGTTATCCTTACTTTACATATACCGATTTACGCAAATTAAAATTAATTATGTCCATAGGTTTACTCCGTTACCAATCTGATTTTACAATCAGCGATTATCCTGAAATTGCTACGATCAATTTAGCCTTTCCTTATTCAGAATTTCAATTATTAGTGAATGATTGTTTTATTAATGAACAAAAAGAACCCGACACATGGCGGGCTGAAATTCGTTTCTACTATGATTTTTTCAGTACATTAACGATGTATTCACTTGAACAAATAGAAACGGTCAACTTTGCCAACTTAGCGATTATGGGCATGGATGAAAGTCCCCATGTCACCTGGATTTTTGAAAAATGTACGCAATTACAGTTGGATTTAAGCGCAATAGAAGTTGTCTTTTTGTTGGTTAATTTATCCAATGCCAGTGAACGACTAATTCATTTTCCTGTGGAAGAGGAATTGAGCTATGAGGTTGCTAACGTCTCTTTGTATGAAAAGCAATACCCAAATGTTTCGCGAACAACCAACTATTTCTTAAAGCGTTTGCCTTTTGACAAAGAGCACCCACTAGATGCATTATTTAAAGAAACCATTTTTTTAATTATTCGGAGTGTTTTATTAAACAAACAAATTCCTGTTAAAATTTTACTTCATTCATCTATTAATCAGATACAAGAAAATTGGTTAGCGAAGGAAATCAATAATTATTGCGATGTTCCTTTGAAATTCGTCAATCATATTCAAGAAGTGCCTGACCTAGTCATTACTGACAAAAATAATCCGCTTTTTCACGCCAGCAAAACCTTTTATTGGCATCCTGTTCCTTATTTAGACGAGTACTATAACCTAAAACAAGTAGTTCGCAAAATTTATTTTGCCAAATTACGTGGGGAAAACAGTTTGGAGGGAATCGGATGTTAACAGGGTTACTTGATGTACCTTATCGTAAAAGTTTTGCTCTTTTAGAAGAATTACTCGAACGTTGTGAAGCAGAAGAGCAAACATTGGCGATTTCTACTTTAGCGACTCAATTAAAAATGCAACAAACTACCATTCTACAATCCGTGGCTTTGCTCCAAACAGAAATTGAAAAGAACGGCTGGGAGAACTTATTTTCTTTGTCGGCAAACGCCAAAGAAATCACATTTTGGTTTGCACCCTATTTCCAACTATCGTTCTTGATGCCTTACTTTGTCAAAAAAAGTTTCGCATATCAAGTGTTGACCTACGCCTTTAACCATAATGCAATTGATAGCAAACATTTTGAAAAAGTCCTAGAAATTTCTTCGTCAACCTTTACACGAAAAATTGGTCAACTAAATCAATGGCTTCAAAAATATCAGATTGAAATCAATTTAAAACGTACCAATGTGTTGGTGGGCAAAGAAAAAGATATCCGGATTTTCTTTATGATGCTTTTTTGGAACAATTACTCTGAAGGGGATTGGCCGTTGCACACGATTACTAAAAAAGAAGTCCATAGTCTCTTTCGACGTTTAAAACACTCTGTTTCTTTCAATACAACACAAGATTTTACAAAAGACTTAATTTTTTCTGCGGTGATTTTAGCGCGTTGGAAAGAGGGCTTTTTTATCAAAGAAACTTTCGTGGAGGAAGAAGCGATTGTTAATCCCTTTGTTAATCTGAGTGAGTTTGAATTGTTTTTTAAAGAAGAAGCCTTACACCAAGTTCCAACAAAATTTATACAAAAAGAAGGACTTTTTGCCTTTTTCTTATTGACGATTAGTGTCAGCTACGCCACACAAGATGTCTTGGAAATTCCTGCAGCACGGATGCATATGGTCCAGCTATTAGGCTCACCCATTAAAGAGATCATTTATCAACTAACGTCTTTTTATCAAATTAAATTGACATTTCACGAGTATCTTTATCTATATACTTCTATCCAAAATTTAAGTGTCTTTTTTAAGACCTTTGTCACGATTGCCAATCCATTTGTGCAAGAAAGCTTTTTAAAAGAAGCACTTCAAAAAAATCCAAGTCTCTACAAAGATGTGAAGCGACTTACAATCGAAATGCTTCCAACATTGATGGGCAATGAAAAATTGTTAGTTGACTGCTTGTTTATTCTTTTTTGTACATTGAAAACGAAATCTTTACCACCGATTCGTGTCTTAGTAAGGACCAATCAAAGTAATTTAATTTTAGATACCCTTTATGAAAAGCTAAGTAAAGCCGTGGATAAAAAATTAATTTTTGTCGCTTCACCAGAAAAGCCTTTCGATGTAATTATTACAGATATCTTTTCAGAAGTTAGTGTCAAATCAACGGTTCCCACTTATTATGTTGATTTTTCTGCTAGCATTGGTGAACTAGCGCAAAGCTTAGAAAATTTAAATACACAAATTGTCACCAAACAAAGTCCACGCCACTTTTAAAAGTTTTCACGTGAAACATTTTAAGTGATAAAAATTACAAAAAACGCCAAAAGGTAGCAGAAAAACTGCTACCTTTTGGCGTTTTTTACGAAAATTTTCAATGTTCCACTCTAGTGATACCGAAACGTAGAACATTCATTTACTAACTACTCACTTTACATGACGTTGTTATTTTCTGTCACCAATTCTAGCTCTTGCAAGTAATGATCCAAAGTCGCGTGATGTTGATCGACATCGGCTAACTCTGTTTCAATTTTAGCTAAACGCGTGTTCATGCGTTGAATTTCCGTTAGTGTTTGTTGTAAAACGTTTAAAATCCGTTCATCGTTAGGCATTGAAATCACTCCTTGTCCATTTATAGTTCTGAGCCGTGTTCAATCTCTTCAATCGTTTCAAGAGACAAATCTTTGGCATCATTTTTAGCTTTGTGGAAGACCATATATAAAATGGTACAAACGATTGGGATACAGCCTGCTAAGAAGTACATTTGTTGGAATGACATAAAGTTACGTAATTCACCTAAAACGTACGGACCAACCCCTAATCCAAGGTCTAAACCGATGAAATAAGTCGATAAAGCAATCCCGATACGGTGAGGACTTGGGCTTTCTTGAAGACAAACCGCTTGGCCATTTGACATGAAAGTACCATAACCTAAGCCAATTAACCCACCTGAAACTAATAACATCCAACCAGACGTAGTCATACTTAATAAGAATAAGCCTAGTGTTAAGAAAATGTAGCTCGGATACATGACGTAGCGTTCACCTTTGACATCGAAAATCCGACCTGTCGATGGACGTGTTAAGGTAATCACGACCGCATAGACGATAAAGAAGAAGGTGCTGACGTCAACTAAATCGATTACTTTGACATAAGAAGATAAGAAAGATAAGACACTTGAATAAGCAAGCCCCATTAAAAAGGCGATAAATGTAATAAATAAAACTTTCTTTTCAACAAAACTATCAAAATTCCATTTAGATAAAGCTTCACGATGTTCAGGTGTTAACTCAATATTTTTCACTGGGAAAATGAAGCAAGCAATGGTTGTTAACAAAATTAAAATAATTGAAAAGTTAATAATGACATGGAAGTTGGAAACATTTAACAATAACATCCCAATAAATGGCCCAATGCCGGCTGCTAAACTAGTACTCAACCCATAATAATTGATTCCTTCCCCTTTTTTGTTTTTAGGGATATAGGCGGTAACAATTGCGTTGGTCGCTGTCGAAACGGTTCCGTAACCAAACCCATTTAAAAAACGGACCAGATAAAGAATGCCCATACTTGGCATATACATATACGCAACAGTCGTTAAAAGATAAAACAAAGCCCCATAACGTAAGACTTGTTTGCGCCCAATCAGTTCAAGGAGTTTCCCCATGAAAAGTCGTGCAAGCAATGTCCCGATGATGTAAATTCCTGAGGCCAAACCAGCTTGACCTAAAGTAGCGTGTAAGCTATCTTGCGCAATCACCGCAATAATAACCATTAATAAATAATAAACAAGATAGACAATGAAATTAATCACTGTAATACTGATAAAGCCTTTATTCAAAAGCTTTGTTGGTGTTTGTTCTGTCATAATTCTTTGGATTCCTCTCTCTTTTGTTCTGTTTATTTTGTGTTGCTATTTTTCAATAAAAGACCGCTATCCCCTCACTTTGATGACTTATCAAAAAATTTTCTGAAATTCATTTGCAGTTATTACTATACGAGATATCCGTTACAAAAAAATGTAAATTTGTGAATGATAAACGTTATCTACAAATAACTTCAACAAATGTTGTTGATTTTTGTTGAAGAAAGAGTCCTCAACTATTCTCAAAATATCGAATGGTTGAGGACTCTTTCTTTTAATTAAAAATAAGTTCACATCTATTACAAACTGTCTATAGTTTGACTCTGTATGTCTAAGACATCGGTTACTTTTTGGCCAAATTGTCCTTGGATCGACTTTTCTAAGCCAGTATTTGCATTTTCTATTGAGCGTTTGGCTTGTGCTAAAGCATTTTTTTCCCTTCGCTTGCTTTTCTGTACTTTTTTACTCTGTTGTTGTAACAGCGATAAACCGAGAGACTGCGCTGTTACTTTTTGCAGATTCTTTTGGTATTCTTTCCATAATTTCTCCAATAACTCCATGAACATCCTCCTTCGTTAACTTTCCCGCTGTGCATTTAATTTTCTATACGTTATTTCTAACTCTTCCCTCTGACGGTAAAGTTTTCTCTTAGCATGACTTACTTCTTCTGAAAAGTCATATTCTAATCGGCCAAGCGCTTGTCTCGCTTGTTGTAGTGGTTGCTGATTTTCGGCAATCATTCGAATAGCAGACTGAATGTTATAATAGGTTTCTTCAGCGAGTTGTTGGCTTTTTCTCTGATAAGAAGCTAAGAGCATTTCTTGCTCATCTAACTCCCGCAATTGTCTGCGGCATCTTTCTAGCTCATCGGCTGTCGTCATGTTAAGGCTCCTTTCAGTTGGTTCGCTAATTCTTGATCTCTCTGAACCAATTCATTTATTTTAGCGGTAATTTGTTGGGTTAATTGAACAAATGAAGTTCTAATACGATTGATTTTGCTGAATTTTTTCTGGAAATATTCCAGATCTTGGTCAACCATCGTTTGTTTCGTACATTGGACTTGATCCATCGCCTCTCTCATTTCTGCATACGAAAGTTCTGGTGTATGTCGTTGAATGAGTTGCAATCCGTTTTCCCAATCTTCTTGTAATTCTTGCATCACTTTTTTGTAAATATGTAGGCACTCTTCCATCGCTACATCAAATTGTGATGCGGCGACTTTAACAACCGCTAAAGCTTGACTATCTTCTAAATAAATCCGTTCATTACTAGATAATCCGCCACCGCTCGCCGTTAAAGAAACACGTAATTCATTCAACTGATTAAATTGTTTTAGTTGTTCTTGAAGCCATTTGTTTTCTTTTTTTAAACGGTTGATTTCTGCCAATGTCTCAGGATTCGTGCCGTCGTAAGTCTCCAGCCCACGGATTCTATTTTTATTTTCTAAAATCTGCTGCGCCAAGATGGTTTGCTCGATTGCAACGCCACCATGCCCATCTGAATAGACAGCAATATCGCCAAATTTATCAATATAATTACCGGCATCATCAGTTTTAAACATATCCAAATCATGGCCGAACGTCTTTTTAACCCAACCGACAATTACACCACTATAATTATCAACTCCAAAACTATAAAAAGGAATTTTCCCTTGTCCACCTGTTACAAAACTGCTGGTGACCGCATCTGAAGTATCATAGAAATTAATAATTTGACCTTTGTAGTTTTTAATTTGTTCGTCTGTCAATCCTGAACCAGCCGCACCATACGTGATGGCATTGTAGCCTTTCAAAACCGCAACGTAAATTGCTTCGGCACCACCAAGAGAATGACCCGTCGTGTTAATTGTATAGCCAGCTTCAGGAGAATATTGGCGCTCAATCTGACTGGCATATGTTAAAGCAGATTGGAACGCTCCAGCTTGGTGTTTGTCATTAAAGCCAATTTCTCGAAAATTGGTTTTCCAATCTTGCCATGATTTGGTACCAGCGTAGACAATGGTGAGATTTTGGTTGATTACGGATTGGGGATAGCCTGGTACACCCTTTATATTTTTATCATTTTTATATTCATCTTTGATTTCTGCCACTGTCATAGCTTGCATGCTGTTGCTTCTTGGTTCATGTTCGTATCTGAGTGTATCTTTATCGGTGTCGATAGTATCGATTACAAGATACTTCGCCCCTTTGTATTTAATAACATCTCCTGAATTTGTTGTTTCTTTCTCCACTCCGTATACTATTTCAGAAAATTTCCGATAATTGTCCATTACTTTATCCCTCCTTCATAATAAATAATTTTATTCTTGGGCATTGTTACAGAAGTTGGCTGTTCTTTTTCTTCTAAAACATAATTATTTCTCGTATTTCCTGGATCCAAACTATAGCGAAATTTTCCTGTTTCTGCTGAGATAGTACTTAATGTTGTATTATCTTCATACACATCGTTAATAATAAATTCGACCTCTAAACCTTTCATTGGCCCTACTGCAAAACTGGTAAATTCTACTTTTTTAATATCGGAGTATTTGACAATTTCATCTAATTTATTTGAATACTCTCGATAACTCAATTCTCCATTTCCCTTATTATATTTCTTCTCTAATTGTGCTCTTTCTTGCTCATCAAATGTATAAATTCGATAGTTATTATACAAATAGTTCGCTAAATCTGTTTGGATTTCGTGTAGTTTCGCTTTTTCTTGTTCATCCATGTACCATTTTCCTCCAATTCCTATGATTAAGATAATGAGTAATCCGATTAACCATTGCTTCCTATGTTTCACTGATTCACCTCCTTGTTCTTTATGTACGATAATTTTTATTGGTTTGTTCCTTTATATGTCATCGATTACAATAAATTCAGTACCTTCAAGCTTAGTATTTATTTTATTCTTTTGAACGCCGTAGACTGATCTGATAAGATTCTATTCTGATCCATTAACGAATCCCTCCTTCATCGTACGTAACCAAACTTTCTGGTACAGGTAAATTGGTTGCTGTTGGCTTTTTCTCAAGATAATAGGGTCCCTCGCCCTCATGCTCACCGATTTTGAATACTAACTTATTTGTCTCTGCGGAAATAGTGTTGAGATACGTCTGTTTATTTAGCTTCTTATTTATTGTATAGTGTACTTTCAACATTTTCATTGGACTTACCGAAAATCCTGTAAATTCTATTTTATTGATATCAGAGTATTCTTTTAGTTTTTCAAGCTTGTCAAAAAACTCTTGTTCTGTCAGGGAACCTTTACCTCTATTAAATTCTTTAAAAATTTTCTCTTCTTCTTTTTCGTTCACTGTATATAACCGATAGTTATTATACAAATAGTTCGCTAAGTCTGTTTGGATTTCGTGTAATTCTGCTTTTTCTTTTTCGTTCATATACATTGCTCCTCCAATTCCTATGATTAAGATAATGAGTATTCCAACTAACCATTGCTTCCTATGTCTCACTGATTCACCTCCTTGGTCTTTATGTACGATAGTTATCCATTACTTTATCCCTCCTTCATAATACATAATTAAATTTTCCGGAATCGTTAATTCTGTCGGGTTATCTTTTTGTTCAATATAATAGGGACCTCTTCCTGTACTATTCGTTATTCGATAGATAAATTTCTTAGTTTCTGACGATATTGTGTCTAAACTGACCTCTTCTTCATAAACATCGTTGATGGTAAAATAAACTTTCAACGTGTTTACTGGGCCTATTGAAAAACTTGTAAATTCTACTTTTTTAATATCGCTGTATTCTTTTAATTCATCTGATTTTTTTAGAAATTCTTCCGTAGTTAAACTACCTTCCCCTCTGTTGTATTCCTTATTTAGCTGTTCATCCTTTGCTTCATCTACTGTGTAAAGTCTGTAGTTATTATACAAATAGTTCGCTAAATCTGTTTGGATTTCGTGTAGTTTTGCTTTTTCTTGTTCGTCCATGTACCATTTCCCTCCAATTCCTATGAATAAAATAATAAGTAGTCCGATTAACCATTGCTTCCTATGTCTCACTTGTTCACCTCCTTGTTCTTTATGTACGATAATTGCCCACTACTTTATTCCTCCTTCATAATAAATAATTTTATTCTTTAGCACTGTTACAGAAGTTGGCTGTTCTTTTCTTTCCAAAACATAATTATTTATCGTGTTGCCTGTGTTAAAACTATAGCGAAATTTTCCTGTTTCTGCTGAGATAGTACCTAATATTGTATAATCTGGATAAACATCATTGATAATAAATTCGACATCCAAACTATTCATTGGTCCCACTGAAAAACTTGTAAATTCTATTTTGTTGATATCAGAGTATTCTCTAATACTTTTCATTTTTTGTAGATACTCTTTTTCTGTTATTGAACCATTTCCTCGATTATATTTTTTCTTTATTTCTTCCGATTTTTCTTTATTTTTTGTATAAATCCGATAGTTATTATACAAATAGTTCGCTAAGTCTGTTTGGATTTCGTGTAGTTTTGCTTTTTCTTGTTCGTCCATGTACCATTTCCCTCCAATTCCGATGATTAAAATAATGAGTAGTCCGATTAACCATTGTTTCCTATGTTTCACTGATGCACCTCCTTTTTGCCACGCAACGACTTTTTAATTAAATTTTAACAAAACCACCTATCAAAGGAAAGCTATATTTAATCCAATTTTAATAAACTGAATGATATTAAAGAATATAAAAAAAAGAGTTTGGACAATCGCCCAAACTCTTCTGAAAAATCTTCTCTATTTTCGTCCTAAAATCCATGAAACGATGGCAACTAAAATCACTGCCCCGATAATCGATGGCACAATAGCCATCCCAGCTAAGCTTGGTCCCCATGTGCCTAAAATGGCTTGACCAATTGTTGAACCAACTAACCCTGCAATGATATTGGCAATAATGCCCATCGATGATCCTTTTTTAGTAATTGCTCCAGCGATTGCCCCAATGACCCCGCCGACAATTAATGCCCAAATAAAGCCCATGATTGTTTCCTCCCTTTAACTGTTTATTCTACACGTGGTTCCATATTTTCTTTGACTTGTTCTGTTCCTTTATTCACAGCTTTTTTTGCTTTTTCTGTTTGTTCAGAAGCAAATTCACCGGTACTTTTGGCAGCGCCTGTGACTTTATCTTGAACCGTTTCGCTATCTTCTTCGTATTCTTCTTTTGATTTGATATCGACTACGTTAACATTCACTTCAATCACATCTAAGTGGGTCATTTTTTTCACTTCACGGCTGATTAATTCTTTCATTTTTTCGTAAATGTCTTGAATATCTTTGCCGTATTCTACCACGATATCCATATCAACAGCGACTTGTTTTTTACCAACTTCGGTATCAATACCCGCTGTGACGTTATCTGTGTTTACTAATTTTTCAGCAATATTTGAGAAAAAGCCGCCATCGACTGTTAATAGACCATCGACATTTTCTAAGGCTAAACCGATAATTTTTTGAACGACTTTATCTTCAAATGTTAATTCACCTTTGATTGCATGATCTTCTGGTGTGTGTGGTCCGTTTCCTGCTGGTTTTGGTACATTATTGAATTTTTCGTTACTCATGGTTCATTCCTCCTAGTTTCTTCTATTATTGCTTTATTTTTAATAAAATAATAACCCATTATTGAACACGAGGTGCCGTGTTTTCTTTGACTTTTGTCTTGCCTTTAGTTACCGCATGTTTGGCTTTGTTGGTTTGTTTTGACATAAAACTACCTGTCGCTTCAGCGGCGTTGCCAAGTTTATCTTGGACCGTTTCACTTTCTTCTTGGTACTCTGCTTGTGTTTTGATATCTACTACATTGACATTGACTTCGATTACTTCCAAGTGAGTCATTTGTTGGACTTCACGAGTAATAACCTCTTTCATTTGATCATAAATGGTCTCGATATCTTTCCCATATTCGGCTACAATGTCCATATCCACTGCGACTTGTTTTTTGCCGACCTCGGTGTGAATGCCTGTTGTAACATCTTCACTGTTAATCATTTTATCTCGTAAATTCGAGAAAAAACCGCCGTCCACAGTTAACAAACCGTCGACTTCTTCCAAAGCAATGCCAATAATTTTTTGGATTACTTTATCCTCAAACGTCAACTCACCTTTAACAATCGATACATTTGCATTTTCCATAGCCAAAACCTCCTATTTATGATGAAAATAATTTTTGACAATGCCTGTCTGTTCCAAATACAAACCTAGCCAAATACCTAGTCCTGTCAGGAGTACTACTAACAATGTTTTAAAGAAGCCGATTGACAGAAACAAGATTGCAAAAACTAAGCCGACTAGGCCACCAATTAACGGAACGGCATATTGTTTTATCCATTCAACCATTGTACATCCCTCCTACTCCACACGTGCTTGTGTTTGCTGTTGTTGTGGTCGTTTCATTGATTGAATATCTTCAAAATGAACATCAATCGTAATCTTGTGACCAGTTCCCACCAAACGAGCAAGCCGTTCTTCCATTGTTTTTGACCAAGCTTCTGTTTGTCCAATTAAATCTGCCGTTCGTTTCAGTGTGCCTTTAACATTGACCTTAATGCGCCGTTTTGTCGCCTTTACACGAATGGTTGGTGCTTCCAGAAAGTCACTGTCTTGCAAGCTAGAGCGTACAAATCCTTCGATGGCTTTACGGTGTAACACTAACTTTCCTTGCTCTTCTTTTAATTCAAACGTGCCTTCTCTTCTTGGGAATAAAAGAATGAATAAAAATAGAAAGAGCATAATTCCTAGTAAAACTAGCGCTACCCAAAAGATTGCTTGACGTGCGTACTCGTTGTCTTGCAAGAACCATTGGACATTATCTGGTGGTTGCCAAGCTGTATCGGCTGACCAAGTGGTGATGGCCACCGCGCCAAATAATGCCATTAAAATCAGTGAACCTAGAAGCAAAAGTATTTTAACAACTTTATTCACGGAACATCCCTCCTAAAGATTAATTGCTTCTCCACCAGTTACGCCATAAACTTGAGCCGTAACATAACTTGCATCATTGGACGCCAAGAAAACATAAACAGGGGCTAATTCAGCAGGCTGACCCGCACGTTCCAGTAAAGAATGTTGCCCAAATTCTGGCAACTCTTCAATTGGTTGTCCATGATCTAACTGTAACGGTGTCCAGATTGGTCCTGGAGCCACGCCATTTACCCGAATGCCTTTTGGTGCCAGTTGTTTTGCTAAACCAACGGTAAAGTTGGCAATTGATGCCTTCGTTGCTGCATAATCCAACAAATGCTCACTGGGATTAAAGGCTTGGACGGAAGTCGTTGTCACAATGCTACTTCCGGCAGGCAAGTGAGGCACTGCTGCTTTGACAATGCCAAACATCGCAATAATATTGACATGGAAAGTGTCTATCACTTGTTCCATTGGTAATTCTTCAATAGCGGCACAGGAAATTTGTTGGGCTGCATTTAAAACGAGGGTATCCAAGCCGCCTAATGCTTCATGAGCTTGTGCAACCAATTTTTCAGGTGCTTGTTTATCTCTTAAATCTGCTGGCAAAAGAACGACTTTTCGGCCAGCTTCTCGTATATAGTGCGCCACTTCTTCGGCGTCTTTTTCTTCACCTGGGAAAAAATGTAAGGCGATATCTGCGCCTTCACGAGCAAAAGCAATCGCCGCCGCTCGTCCAATCCCAGAATCACCGCCTGTAATTAATACCCGACGATTTTCTAATTTGTGATTTCCGACATAGCTGTCTTCCCCACAATCTGGTTTAGGGACCATTTTGTCCTGTAATGCGGGAGTTTCTTGATCTTGTTGCGGAAATCCATCACTATAAAATAACTTTCTTGGGTCTTTTAAGTTTGGTTCTGTCATTAAATCTCCTCCCTTTCTACTATTACCTTAATACAATTTTTTCTTTTTGAAAAATATTTGAGCACATAAAATAAAAAAAATATTTTTAATACTCATTAAGCGAAATTTTTGGCAAAATTATCTAAAAGCTGATTTTATTTTTCAAAATAGCGTTTAATTGACCTTTTTTATCAACATTTGTTATTGACATATGATGTCCAATTCGCTTAAATAAGAAAGAAGCCCAACAGGCAAAAACAAAAATATTTAGAGATAATTGAGGAGTTACCGCCAATGAGAAATGTTTTACAAGACTACTTAGATGAACATTCCTTTCGAGTCGTTGTAAAAAAGAAGAAAAATTATTTAACTTATGAAGGACTGCAAGATCGTTATGCCTATATTTTAAAAAGTGGCATCATCAAAACTAGCGTTATTTCCAAAGACGGTCGTGAATTTAATTTACGTTATATCAACAATTTGGAAATTGTTTCATTGCTACGTGATGAATATTCAGAATTTATTGATGCACCTTTTAATATTCGCATCGAATCTCCACAAGCAGAACTTTACCAAATCGACCGTGTTCAATTTTGGCGGGATATCAATAATAGTAAAGACTTGCAAATGTATGTCAAAGAATACTATCGGGACCGTTTAATGCATTCCATGAAAAAGATGCAGCAAATGTTGATGAATGGCAAATTTGGGGCCGTTTGTACACAAATCTATGAAATGTACGATTCATTTGGCGTAGAAACAGAGGAAGGTATTTTAATTGATTTCGTGGTGACCAATGAAGAAATTGCGCATTTTTGTGGGATAACTTCTGCTAGTAGCGTTAACCGGATGATGCAGCAACTAAAAGAGTTAGGGGCAATTGAACTACGTAACCGCAAAATTTTGATTAAAGATTTAGATATGATTAGAGATAACATTATTGTTTAACATCAGCACCCCCCGCAAGTTTGACCTTGCGGGGGTGCTTTTTATTTTTCAGTGACAATATTCACAGGAAATTGTCCATAATCTAAATTAAATGTCCGACCAGCCGTCAGCTGAAGCATTTCTTTTTTCATGCCTTCCGCCAAACGTGCATCCCCAAAACTTTCAATCATATCAATAACGGTGATTACTTCTTTATAATATCTCATTTTGCCAGTGTACAGATAATACGTAAGATTTTTTAAATAACGTAAGTTAAAATGAATATAGTAGATTTCGGCAGGAATCGTGGTAACACTCACTAGCGCTAAATATTCCCGGGCTTTCGCATAATTTTTCTTATAAAGTTGCGCTGTAATGATATTTAGGTAAAAACCATAGGCGACATTTAATGTTTGGGTATCACGTAATTCAGCATCTTTGACAGGAAACATCTGCTCAAGAATCTGAAGGACTTCGTTTTCAGAAAATAACGCCCCTGTATTAGTCACCATTTGATAATCGTAATATGTATAGTAGCTTTTGCTAGAGATAAGTGCGAGAATTGCTATTCGATCAGTTTCATCAAATTCTGGAATTTCCTCCCAATCATTACTAAAAGTTAGCTTAATATCTGTATAAATAGACATCTCTACTGCGTTTTTGTGGGGATTGCGCTCTAATTGATAAAAGTAATGAATCAGGTTCTTTTTTTCACTTGTATTGTTCACTCCTATTTGACAACATTCAATTTGATGCATAATTTTAGATGAAGCCGTACTTCTTGTTTCAGAGACCATATGAAAAAATTCATTAAAGGTAATCCCCAGTGACTGTAGTGCTGTCATTAAATCCTCGTAACTTAGCTTGGCTTCACCAATTTCGATTCTTCGATAGGTTTGTTTCCCTTTTTTTGGTAAAACATCTTTCTGAGCAATTTTTTTCTTTTTTCTAAAATACTTTAATGCCTCTAACACATCCATAATATGCTCCTTTCTATTAATAAGTTAATATTAAGTATTATTTTTTTATTAACTAAAATATAACATTTTATAAAAAATTATTTTTACAAACTTTAATATTACCAAACAATCAAATAATATATTTGTTTGAATTATTTTTTTGCACATTATAATTGTTAGGCGTCAACAAATTAAAAAAAACTTTTCTAATTCGTTCTTGAAGAAACTAAGATATCTGTCTTATAATGAAATTCAATATAACTTAGAGCAGGAGGTGTCGCAATGTTTGGTTTCAATATTAGTTTATTTCTTATTACTCGGTTCCGTTAAACCCACTCTTCACTAACCATTGTACAATCAATTCCATTGAATATATATTTCATTTTTATTAAATAACATTTTTAATAAAAGTACATATCGTTTATTTTTAGATATTTTATTTAATTATATGAAATATATTTATTTAAACAAATAAATTACATTTAATTAAATCAGAGGGAAACAGATTGTAGCAAGTGAAGAAAAAAAATAGCTCTTGAGAGATATTTTCTCAAGAGCTGTTTTTCTATTTTATTTCAAAAGCGGTTTGCGTTGTGGGGTTATTACTTAATAAGGTGTTTTTATACAGTAAATAGTACGCTGCCGCTGACCAACTAAAGTTTTTCGTACTTAGGCCCTTCCCTGTTAGTGGATCATAATTTTCATGAATAGGTCCTTCTCCCATCAATCCTTCGGCATGTAAGAAGAGTTTTTGTGTCATTTCTTTCGCTTCTTTTGTATAGTCATAGTTTTGAAGAGCTTCTACACCAAACAAGGCTTGATCAAGCCAAACTGGTCCCCGCCAATATTTTGTTGCAGCAAATTTTTCATTGTCTTTGGATGCCGTTGGGAATGGCATAAAGGTATTGAACATTTCTTGATTCATCATGTTTTTCTTAACTGCCGCCGCCTGTTCTTTGGTCGCTACTTTTGCCCAGAGCGGCAACCAGCCTTCTGTTCCTTTACCACGATTGACTAACAATTTTGTTTTCGAGCCGTCTTCATTTATTTGTAAGTCATAGAAGAAGCCCGTTTTTTCATCAAACATATTTTCTTGAATATATTTTTTTAGTTTCTTCGCTTCTTTTTGATAGTTCTTATAGTCCTCTTTTTTGCCTAGTTCTTCTGCTATCGAAGCTAAATAGCCCTTTTCAGCGTAGAGATACGCATTCAAATCCACTGATTCTTGATTAATCGAATACCCCACTACTTTTCCTTTATTTTTGTTTTCAAAAATTTTAACTCCAACGTCGCCTTTGCCCACACCTTCTTTGTCAAACCGTGTAGCGTTATCCATGCCACTTTCCCACGCGGCTGCTTCAATAACAGCATCATCATCCACTTTAGGTTGGCCATTTTTATCTTTAATGATTTGATCCTTGTCGTCTTTTTGCCAGTGAGCATCACTGACCATGCTTCCATATTCTGCTATCCCATTTTTATTGTGGTCTCTGTTGGTATACCACCAATTATGATAAGCCACAAGTTTGGGATACATTTCTTTTAAAAATTCCTTATCTTTGGTTTCTTGATAAATATGCCAAACTGCCCATGCAGCCAATGGTGGTTTAGAATTTCGTTCATTCCAGTTGCCACCTTCACCACCACGCGCACTGTCTTGATTGTAAAAGACAGCATCAATGATCGCTCCTGCATCTTGTGGACGTACGGTATCATCTTTTTGAATTTGATAATCAAACAAGGCCCGCATATTATTTTTAGCTAACTCAGGATTAAAATCAGCCGTTGCTACATCCGCTTTCCACGAATCCCAAGCCCACATACCAATAAACCATTTATAAGACATGGACGGAACAATCCCGTCATGCTTAAAGGCACCTGCCGCACTTCGCCAATTGGTATTAATCGTTTCAATCGATTTGACTAGCGCATTTTGATATTCAGGAAATTCTGCTGTTTTCTTTTGATCAAACGTTTTATCTAGATATCCTTGCCATCTTTGCTTGTTCTCTTTGAAATAGCGCGCCGCATTTTTGGTATATTCGGGTGCTTGTTGTTGTTCCTTTGCCTCTTCTTCTTTTGTAAAAGTATAGCTTTCTGTCGTATAGGTGTTGTACGTTTGTTTAGGCTTCAATTCAATTGGTTCAGCGGTTGCTGTATAATTCCGATTATCAATTTTTGTTGAAACTTTATCCGCATGATGAATCGTATATTTTATGTCTTTCGTAGCAAAATAATTCCACGTTTCTCTGACTTCACCAAAATTCACTTGAATGTCATTGTCTTTAGCAGTTAAACGAGTGCCAATATCTAAGGTTTCCGTTCCCTCTTGAATTTTGTCAAAGACCGCACCTGTCCAGCTTGCTCCAAGTGACAAGGGCTCTTCACCAGTGTTTTCAAGTGTCGTTTGGATAAGCGCCGTTCGATTGCTGACAAAAATTAAAGCTAAATGAATCGTTAAATCGTCTAATTCATAGGTTTGCTCTAGGCGCCCAGGATAATAAGACAGGTCCATGCGGTTGCTTTGGCTTAAATCATAGGTTTCTCCCGTTTTTTTATTTTTGACCGTTAATTTGTTTAAACTTGCCGCCAAGTTTACTGGATATTCTTCCGCAATAATCAATGGCCCCGCAAAACCACCCAGTAGCTCTTTATTGCTTTTTTCAGGTAAATAGTAGCCATGCCATGCACCTAAATCAGAAAAATTATTAAAATAATTGGTATCGTATACGCCATTCGTCCGTTCGGTTGGTGATGCACTCACATCTAAAACATTTGCAAATTCATCAACTTTTGTTCTTTCAACACTTGCTTGCACTTCCCCGCTTAACGCAAAACAGCTGACTACGGTGATTCCTAACGCTAACCAAGTAGACACCCGTTTCTTTTTTGATAAACCCTTCATAAAACCCCTCCTATAAAATGATAGCGCTTTATACACTGATTTATTATCAGCAAGGACTATGCCAAATGGAGTGTATCCCTTTTTATTATTGAAAGATTCAACTTTCTCTAGAAAAAAGCGACCGTATCGAAGTGTATTGATCAAAAAATAACGAGTGTATCGATAGTGTATTTAGTTTATGCTTGATTCTGTTTTATTTTCGTAGCTTCCACAAATTTTTCAGTAATTTTTTGCGGTCGTGTAATAACAGATCCCACCACCACGCTATAAGCACCTAGCTCCAGAACACGTTGGACTTTTGCTGGCGTATCAATCATTCCTTCTGCAATAATTGGTGTAGTAAAATGCTTCTTTGCTTCTCTTAACAGTTCAAAATCATTTTGTTCAATCCGCTGATTTTCACTTTGCGGCGTATAGCCGACTAACGTTGTGCCAATATAATCAAAACCTAACTCCGCCGCTTCAATCATCTCTTCCAGTGTGGAACAATCCGCCATCCATTCTTGGTTAGGATACTTTTCTTTTATTCTTTTGAAAAATGTGGCTAACGTTTCGCCATTTGGTCGTTTCGAATGGGTTGCATCGAGAGCGATAATTTCTGGCTGAACAGCCATTAATTCATCTACCTCACGCATAGTTGCAGTAATATATACTTCTGCATCAGGATAATCTCGTTTAATAATCCCAATGATTGGTAAATCAACCTCTTTCCGGATTGCTCGAATGTCTACCACAGAATTTGCTCGAATACCTTTAGCCCCTCCTTGTTTAGCGGCCAAAGCCATCTTGGACATGATAAAAGAACTATGCAACGGTTCGTCTGCCAACGCTTGGCAAGAAACAATTAATGCCCCTTTGATTTCTTTATTCAACATTGATCCCTCCAATTTAAAAGCGATTACAAACACAGTATACCTACAACAGCTGAAATATGCCACTCTCCCAAATAAGAACAAACGTTTCACGTGAAACAAAAGAAAGCAAGCCTTAACCGCTTGCTTTCTTTTGTTTCCATTTAGCATTTCACCTTAAAATATAGCGGATTTGATTATATCATGATACGATAATTCATATCGATAAGAAAGAGGTGATAAAATTGACAGAATACATCTACTTAGCTAGCGAACAACCTTTATCTACAGGCAGTACAACTTTAAACGGACTGAGCAAGCCCACTGGCAATCTATTAAATAAAGCGTTCTTCTTTTTTATAAATGATTTTGAAGGTGATCCACCAGGTAAATTTTCATACAGCAACTATTTAAAAACATTGAATTATCAGGTTTGCTCTATGTGTTCTCTACCGTCAGATAATCAAAATATTGAAACACCCTCAGCAGTCGCTCTTCTTGGCTACATCCGAAATCATTTTAAAAATACCTGCACAACTAAGTTATATATTTTGTCCGCTTTAAATGGTTTTGAAAACAAACCGATATCAAAAACAGTTACTCGCAAACTGTCTGATTTATCTTACAAAGATTTATATTATCAAGAGATGAAACTTTTAAAAATTATTCGTTAATATACTTTAGTGGTCTATCAAAAAAAGAATATTTATTCCGTTACATAAACTTTGAAAAAATGAAAAATAAGACCTTCAACATACCATATCCTGTTGAAGGCCCTTCTCTCTTATTTAACCCTTTAATTTTTACGACCCTCTAAATAATCATACCCAAAATGTGCATACGCAAATGGCGTTGCAATTCGTCCTCGTGGTGTTCGTTTAATGAAACCTTTTTGAATAAGATAGGGTTCATACATATCTTCCACCGTTTCGGTTTCTTCACCGATATTTACAGACAAGGTACTTAAACCAACTGGACCGCCGCCGTATAAATCAATCATTGTTTTCAACAATTTTTGATCGACATAATCCAAGCCTTGATGGTCCACTTGCAGTAAGGTTAACGCTTTGTCTGCAATCGCTCGGTCGATTTTGCCATCTGATTGGACTTGGGCAAAATCACGGACACGTTTTAACAAACGATTAGCAATTCGGGGGGTTCCTCTTGAGCGGCGCGCAATTTCAAAGGCACCTTCCTCAAAAATCTCCGTTTGAAAAATATCCGCGGAACGAAGAACGATTTCTTTTAAATCCTGCTCTTGATAATACTCCATGTGAGAAATAATCCCAAAACGATCTCGTAATGGCGCTGAAAGCATCCCTGCCCGTGTGGTAGCGCCCACTAAAGTAAAAGGCGGTAACGGAAAATGAACGGGATGTGCCGTGGTTCCTTGACCGACCATGATATCAATGTAAAAATCTTCCATTGCGGAATACAGCATTTCTTCCACAACTCGCGGCAAACGATGAATTTCATCGATAAATAACACATCGCCAGGCTCTAATTCGTTCAAAATAGCGACTAAATCTCCCGCCCGTTCGATGGCTGGTCCACTTGTGGTACGAATGTTCACATTCATTTCATTGGCGATGACCATCGCCATTGTCGTTTTCCCTAAACCTGGCGGACCATAAAGAAGGGTATGATCCAACGCTTCATTCCGATTTTTCGCCGCTTCAATATAAATCGTTAGTTCTTGTTTTACTTTGTCTTGACCAATATATTGTGCTAAAAATTGTGGACGTAACGATTTTTCAATTGAAGCTTCTGCTTCTTGACTTGCAGCTGAAAGCAACCGTTCTTCTTCTGTCATCGTTATTCCTCCTTAGCGTTTCATCATGAATTTTAACGCATTGCTCAAATAAACATCTGTCGTTGTCTCACCTAACGCTTCCAATTGCTTAGTGATACGCTTAATCTCTCGGTCACTGTAGCCTAGGGCACTTAATGCTTCTAACGCTTCTGCCAATGCTTGATTGCTTGTTGTCACCGCTTCGGTTGCGGTCATGGCCGCCACCGCTGCTTCGGAAGACTCTAATTCGCCTAGTTTTCCTTTTAAATCTAAAATCATTTGTTGGGCTGTTTTCTTGCCAACACCTGGGAACTTCGTTAAATATGTAACATCTTCCCCTTCAATTGCATTGATTAAACCACCATGATCAGCCACAGAAGCCATGATAGCTAAGCCACTTTTAGGGCCAATTCCAGAGACACTGATTAATTTTAAGAACAATTGTTTTTCTTCTAAACTGCCAAAACCAAATAAAAGTTGTGCATCTTCCCGCACGACTTGGTGAAGATATAGTTTAATGTCCGTATCCATTTTTCCTGAATAGCGATACGGGTTATCGACTGAAATCTGATAGCCAATGCCATTTGTTTCAACGACAATATAGTATGGGCTAACAAACGTTACTTTTCCAATAATATATTCGTACATGTTGTCACCTTTCCAATTGCTGATTGCGTACATATGTTCCATTTTAACACAAAGCATCAAAAAGCCATAGCGGAGAATTTTTTATCATCGACCTTGGCTACATCTATTTGTTACTTTTCGCTCACTAGGGAATTAAAAAGTGCGTACTGTTTTTTTTGACATGCTTGCGTAATAATAGCGGTAGCTTCAAAAAAATAACCAAAAAGGAGACTACATACATGAAATTAAGTATCTTAGATCAATTAACGGTTCCTAAAAATCAATCAGCAAGCGACACATTACAAGAAGCCAAAGAGCTCGCTCAATTAGCGGAAAAACTTGGCTACACAAGAATTTGGTATGCCGAACATCACGGTTCAGACGCCTTTGCCAGTGCAACGCCAGAAATTTTAGTTGCACATATTGCTAGTGCCACCGAAAAAATTCGTGTTGGCGCGGGTGGCATCATGACCATGCATTATGCGCCATTTAAAGTCGCAGAAACGTTTAAAACGTTATCAGCTTTATATCCTGATCGAATCGATTTAGGCATGGGCCGCTCGCCTGGTGGCAGCCCTTTAACTACGTTGGCGTTAAATAATGGTCAGCCACCACAACTAGATCAATTTGATAAATTACCTGAAATTTTACTCTTTTTAAGAGAGGAATTTCCTGAAGATCATTTATATTCTAAAATTTCAGCTGTTCCGCGGGAAGTTCTATTACCACAACCCTGGTTACTAGGTGCTAGTAAAGAAAGCGCACGTTCAGCTGGTGAATATGGCATTAATTTTTCCTTTGCGCAGTTTATTCATGGACATTTGCCCAAAGAAGTATTGTCCGCATATTACAAGCATTTCCGACCAGTAACTGAACAACAAGAGCCTCAAGTGAGCGCTGCGTATTTCACTTTTGCCGCCGACACGAAAGAAGAAGCAGAATACCATGCGGCTAGTTTCGAGCATTATATCTTTGCCACCGAACATGGGCTTCCTAATAAATTTTTATCGCCAGAAGAAGCCCTAGCTTTCCCTTACAGTGAAATGGACAAACTGGTTTTAGAACAAAATAAACAACGCTTTGTCATTGGCAGTAGCCAAGAAGTTGCGGAGTTTTTCCACCAACAAGAAGAACTAGGGTTGACAGAAGCGATGCTAATCACCCCAGGTTATGACAAACAAACGCGCTTTCAATCGTTTGAACGCCTAGCAAAAGAATTATTATAGAAAGGAAATGAGAAATGTTAGATGTTTTAAAAAGAATTAATACGCTTGCACAAAAAGAGCGTGAACAAGGCTTAACATCTGAAGAACAAGCTCTTCGTGTCGATTTGCGACAAGAATATTTGCGGACCATTCGTGAACAATTCAATAAAACATTAATGGGCGTCACTATTTATGATCCTACTGGTGAAGATGTAACCCCAGAAAAATTAAAAGAAGAACAGCAGAAATATTTTGATTAAAAGAGACACAGAACAGTCGATTTGACTATTCTGTGTCTCTTTTTAACTACTCTTCTGTTACATATGTCCACTTATAATCATATTGTGCGCCAGCACCATGGGCAACGACGCCTTTCACTTCTTTACTGCGTAGATGGGCAGTCGCCTTTTGATAAAGTGGTGCTAAAGCGGTCTCTTCACCAATCAATAACTTCTCAGCCTTAACCATATCTTCCCAACGTTTTTCAGGATCTGAAGCATCTCTTGTGGCTGAAGCCTCGATCAACTCATCGTAGGCTTTACTTGAAAAACGCCCGCGATTATAGTTATTACCAGTAACAAAAAGGTCTAAGAAACTACTTGGATCTGCGTAATCCGCAGCCCAACCACCTAAGATTGTCTCAAAATCGCCGCGACTACCTCGATCAATTCGAACTGAAAACGGCACTGGGCTCACTGTTACATCAATGCCCTCTAAAGTATCCTTTAACGTACCTTGAATATATTCCGCTAACTTTTTCGTAGAATCGACATCATCGGCAACAATATCCATTTTGAGTGTTGTTATGCCCAATTCTTTCTTCGCTTTTGCCCAATATTCTTTTGCTTTTTCTGGGCTATATTCAACAATTTTTTTATTTTCATCAGCAAAATCTTTGTCATCTGTCGGCGAATACGACATCCCTTCTGGAATTAAGCCGGTAGCGGCTACTGAGCCGTCGCCTAAAATTTTATCTACTAATGCGTTGCGATCAATCGCTGCTGAAATTGCTTTGCGTAAATTCACATTATTATACGGTGAATTTTTATCTCGCTGATTAAATTCCAAATAGCTGGTTCGTGCTTCTTTTTCGATAACCAATTCTGGATCCTTCGCCATTTGCTGGGCCAATTCGCCACTTAAAATAACATCATCTGCTTGGCCATCTTGGAATAAGTTCAAGGCAGTTGGTGCCTCCTTAACAACATCAAAATTGATTTTATCTAATTTGACATTGTCTTTATCCCAATAGTTTTCATTTTTTTCCAAAGTCCAATTGGTATCTGAGCCAGCCCCTTCAAAGTTAGCTAAGACAAACGGACCATTATAGACTGCTTTTTCACTGGAAGCAGCGTAATCTTTGCCATATTTCTCTACGGTTGCTTGATGTTGCGGGAAAAATAGTGGAAAGGCCAGTAAATAATCAAAATATGGTGTTGGTTTTGCCAGTTTAATTTCTAGCTCGTAATCTCCGTTTGCTTTAATGCCTAATTCAGAAACTGGTTTCTTACCAGCTACAATGTCTGCACCGTTTTCAATCATTTCTAGAAAATAAGCATACTCAGCGCCAGTCTGAGGATCTGCTGTACGTTGCCAACTAAAAACATAATCGGCAGCTGTGACAGGATCACCATTGGACCATTTTGCTTCTTCTCTTAGTTTCACTGTGTACGTCAAACCATCATCACTGACTTGCACTTTTTCTTTAGCCCCTGCTGGTTGCGGCTTGCTTTTATCATCTAAACGATAAATTCCTTCATACGCATTATTCAGTGCCGTAAAACTAATTGTATCTGTTCCTAAAGATAAATCTGCAGAAGGCATTTCTTGTTGAACTACTACTTTAAATTCTTGTTTAGCGGCAGTTTTCTCTGATCCGCCCTTTGCTTTTTCGGCGCCAGCTCCCCCATCACCACCACAAGCAGCTAAAACTAACAGCGTTGTTAAACTTAACCCGATAAGTCCTTTTATACGTTTACTTTTCATGCCTTTCTCCCTTCACAGAAAAAACTCTTCATTTTTTAATTTTTAGAATATTCTTATAATACTAAAATTAAAAACAAATGACAAGTATTAAAATAAAAAAGAACCAATCCCGAAGGACGGTTCTTAAAAAATGACTAACTAGCTTTGTTACGTCGTTTATAAATATACCAGCCAGAAGAAGAAAGTCCAACGAACAGTAAACCATATAATGCAAGCGTTTCTGCTTCTGTACCCGTTTTAGGTAAAAAGCCGCCATACTTTTTCTTCTCTGTTACGGATGGATTGCTCTGTCTTGCTCCCGCTTGGTTTTGTTTATTGGTTGCTACTGGTGTTTCTGGTGTTGGTATTGGATCTGGTTTCGGGTCTGGTTTTGGATCTGGTTTTGGATCTGGTTTTGGCGTCTCTCCTCCACCGATTAACTCTTTGTAAGCTTCTTCCGAAATAGAAACAATTCGTTCGCCTGGGAATGGTTCTTTATATTGTGCTAAATCAATCGTCGTTGCTGCACGATACAACCGCAAGCTGGTTGCACTTTTCAAGTATTCAATTAAGACAGCATCTAGTGAAATCCCTTCTTCTCGTTCACCACCTAGCATATCGTAACCATCACCACCAGCAGCTAAGAAATCATTGGTAGCCATCCGGTATTGTTTCTTCTCATCCAATGGTTCAAACTTTTGTGTTTGCCGATTTTTAATTTCTATTCCTAATACGCGACTACCGACAATCGTTTGTCCTGTTTCATTGCCTTCGTCACTAGCCAAGCGAGTACCTGGTTTTGTGGAATCATAGTGGATACGAATGGAGCTTGAAACATGTAGGAAACCACCATTTGCGCCAAGTTTTGGTTGGCCAGCATCATCTAGTAAAATTGTGCCATTCTCATCTTTTTGTGGAATCGAACGAACAGACATTTCAAACATTTCTTTAACTTGAGCGCCGGTTACTTGAATTTGCGCAATGCTATTGCCAAAAGGTAACACAGCAATGACATCCCCAACTTTAATTGGCCCTTGTTTAATATCAGCGCGAATGCCGCCACCATTAGTTACTGCAAAATCAGCAGGTTGACTAAACGCGTCTTGGCCATATGACATAATCGCATCACCAATCAAATTCCCTAAGTTGGTCTCTCGTGTGCGCACATTTTCTCGTTGTCCATCCAATGTGAATGGAATATAATCGACAATTACTTTTTCATTTTCAGCGTTAAAATTCGTACGTGCTTCATCAACGATGGCTTTAACTGCCGGGTTTTCTGGCAATTCTAGCAACTCTGCTGCTGAAATCAATTTTGCTGTTTTCTTAGTTGGTTCACTCTCTGGTGCTGTGACGATCCCAACATTATTTAAATAATTACCTGTTTGAGCATAGATCACTTTGCCATAACGTTTGCCGCTTTCGACGGCTGTATGCGAATGACCATCAATCACAGTGATATCTAACTCAGGATATGTTTGACTAAGGGTTTCTGCTAGCGTATCACCACGCCAGATATGCGGCGTCGTTTCATCTACGCCTAAATGCCCAGTAACCACGAAAGCTTGAATATCCGCGTACTTCTCTTTAATTTCATTAATCACTGCTTCTACTTCTGGAATCGGGTCTTTAAATGTCACCTTCTCCACGTTTTTCGGGTGTGTTTTCGTTGCTGTTTCTGGGGTTGTCACACCTACAATGGCAAACTTTTTCCCGGCTTTTTCTACGATTGTATACGGATCAAAAACCCGTCCACTGCCATCTTTGTAATACGTATTACTAGATAAAATCGGAAAATTCAGTTGGTCTTTATAACCTAGTGCAATCTCTAAACCAAAATCAAACTCGTGATTTCCCACCGCCATGGCATCATAACCAACTTCATTCATTGCTTTGGCCATATCCGCGCCTTTGGAGAAATTGGAGATTGGTAATCCTTGGAAAACATCCCCTGCATCCACCATCAAGGTTGGGTTTTCTTGGTCTTTAAAGGTTTTTAGACGCGCCATACCTAATTCGCCTTTCCCTGCTTCTAGTCGGCCATGAACGTCATTTGTGTGCATAATGGTATATGCATTATCTAAATCAAAGCCCGCATTACGGACATCTTGTTTCGTAATAGCGGCGGCGTTTGGTGTACGTCCATCAGGAGAAGTCGGAATTTGAAGAGTGCCGTCATTCACTAATTCGATTGCTTTGGCACGCCATTTTTCATCAAAATTTGTCCCAATAATTGACCAATTTCGTTCGATTTCTTGTTCTGGATCAAGCGTTCCTTTTTTCTTAATATAATCAACAATCATTCCTCGTAAGGTTTCTGGATCAGAATTTTTAATAGGTTCTCCTACTTGAATCCCTTGGCTAGCTAAACCGCCGTAACGATAATTATTCATAGCAATCGTATATTCTTTGGCAGGATCCAGTGGTTGGCCGTCAATTTTCGCATCTACAATTCGTTCACCCACTGGTTTTGAAATGTCAATCTTGTAGTCCACTCCAGAAATCATGTCATAGTTATATACACGAATGTTTGGATTAAAACTAATGGTCAAATCATCTGGCTGTGTTTGGTTATAGTACGCCCCTTGTTTTTCTAAATACTTCAGTAAGTTTTCACCGTTAATGGGAACACTCACTAAGGTATTCGGGTATTTGTAGATATCAAAAATCGTGGCATAGGAAATCTTCCCCGCAGGTAATTTACTGTCGTATTTAAACAACGCTGCCGCACTTAATTGTGCGCCTGTTACTTCTTTTTGAACATTATTAATTAAAGAAACCATCGCTGTTGGTTGTAATTGTGCTTCGGGAATTCCTTTAATTTCTTGTTTTGGTAAAAAATCAGCTGTTGCTGTGCCGATCTCCTCCTGAATAAACGCTCGCGTTTGCTCATGGTATTCTTTTGTCGCTGCCTTAACTGCTTCATCTGCTGGAACATTCGTTGTTGGTACAATCGTTGCTGTACCTTCTTGCACTTCCCACTTATCGGCATTTTTAGCAACTGAAAGATCAATTTTGACAACTTCTGTCCCCGTATCTTTCGGTCCCCCTACCGGTACAGTTTTTCCATTCGGCGCTGCTCCTTGCTTGGTAAAAGAAAGGTGGTCATGACCTAGAATATACGCATCAATCCCCGCGACATTTTCAATTACTTGGTCGGCACTGGCAACCGGATCACTATTTTGTTGTCCCGCATGAATCGAAGCAACAATAATGTCAGCCTGATCGTTAGTTTTCAACTCAGCAACTGCTTTTTCTGCTTCTTCTTTCAAAGGTAAAAAATTAAGCGAAGTAACACGAGGGCCATCCCACAAAGGAATGTGCGGGATTGTTAAGCCGATAATCCCAACTTTTAAATCTGGCTGCCCATCTTGATTAAGATCAAGTTCCTTCGTGGTAGTCCCTTCAACAAAACGACCACCATCCTTATTGTAGGTATTCGCAGACAAGATTGGAAAAGTGGCTTCTTGTTGAATTTTTTTGATTAACGGTAAACCAAAATTAAACTCATGATTCCCCAAAACCATTGCATCATACTTCATCACATTCATGGCGGTGATCATTGGATGGGTCTTTTCATTCACTAAAGGTGCTTTATTATACAAGTCATCTGTTAAAATAGTGCCTTGAATATTGTCGCCATTATCAATTAAAACGGTGCCTGCTGGGTTTTGTGCCCGGACTTGGTTGACGACTGTACTTACTTGGGACAAACCAACTGGTAGTTCTTTATCATCTTCATAAGACCAATTCCATAATTGACCATGAACATCTGACGTACCTAAAATTGTTATTTTTTGTGGTGTGCTCGTTTCTTCTTTTTCAGCGGTTGACGTTTCTAAATTCGTCGTTTCTGCTGGTGCCGTGGTTTCTTGTGACTGCTTGACACTGTCACTCGTAGCCTGATTTGGTGCTTCTTGTTTGATGTCTGTTGTTTCCTGTGTGATGACTGGTTCTTGTTTTCTACTTGAATCGGTGGTACTTGTTACTGCTTCTGAACTTTGTTGACTCGTTGTTTCTACTGCATATGCCGTACTAGTAACGCTTGGCGCTATCAACGCAACAGCCATTAAAAAATGCATGCCCCACTTCACTTTTTTAAAGCTCAACTTTTTCACAAATTTCCTCCTTGTGTTTCAACCCATTTGCAACAAACAATTGTCAAAGTAACAAACAACAAAAAGAGCCTTCCCCCATCACGCTGCTCTTCTTTTCCTATCATAATATATCCGTTAAATAAAAAACAGTAAATTCCGTTAAAATAAGATGTTTTTCCTGTAAATTGTTTTTATTTTTGGACAATATAGCGGATTTGTTTGTGAAAAAAATAGTAATTTTGACCAAAACACGAACTTTATAAAAAAGAAAGTCTTTTTATATTGGAAAAGCGGAACAAAAACTATTTTTTTGAAAAAAATAACTAAAAATACCGAATAAACAGCATTGGTCTAGTCCTTGGACGTCTCTAAACAAGTACTAGCAGCAATTGGTCTAGTCTTTAAGGAGGAAAAAGAACGCTCTTTTGCTTAAGCAAAAGAGCGTTCTTTTTTATTTGAGATTAATCCTTCATATAAGGTAACTTTTTAGCATAGCCTTCTTTATTCACTTGACGTGCCCGGGCAATCGCCAAATCTTCTGAAGGGACATCTTCTGTGATAGTTGAACCAGCAGCAGTCACCGCATGATCACCAATCGTGACTGGCGCAACAATGTTCGTTGCAGAGCCAATAAACGCGTGATCACCCACGACTGTTTGGTGTTTATTTTTGCCATCATAATTAACAAAAACAACGCCGCAACCGACATTAATATCTTTGCCTAATGTTGCATCACCAACGTATGTTAAATGGCCCACTTTTGTGCCTTCATCGATTGTTGCATTTTTTACTTCCACGAAGTTACCAATGTGTACGTTTGCCCCCACATCTGCTTTAGGACGTAAATGTGCATACGGACCCACATCGGCCCCCTCGCGAACCACACTTTCTTCAATCACAGACTGTTTAACAACCACTTGATTGCCGATGTGACTATCAACGATTTCTGAATGTGCGCCAATCAAGCAATCTTCGCCAATCACTGTTTTTCCTTTGATAGTGACTCCCGCTTCAATGACTGTGTCTGAACCAATTACCACGCCTTCATCAATATACGTTGTATCTGGATCAATAAATGTAACACCATTTCGCATATGCATTTCATTTAAACGACGATGCATAATTTTATTAGCAGTGGATAAAGCGACACGATCATTTACACCCATTGCTTCGTCAAAGTCTGCCATTTGATAAGCAGCGACAGCTTTGCCTTCTTTTTTCAAAATTTCAATGATATCTGTTAAATAGTATTCCCCTTGTGTGTTGTTTGTATCTGTTTTCGCTAACGCTTCAAACAATGATTCATTATCAAAACAGAAGGTTCCTGTATTAATTTCTTGAACACGTGCTTCTTCTTCACTGGCATCTTTTTGTTCCACGATTCGTTCAACAATGCCCACATGGTCACGAATAATTCGACCATAGCCTGTTGGGTCTTCCGCATGCGCTGTTAAAATAGTCGCACTTGCATTCTTACCTTGATGGTAATCGAATAAATTTTTCAAGGTTTCCGCAGTTAATAACGGCGTATCCCCTGTAATAACTAATGTTGTTCCTTGTTTGCCACCTAATAACTCTTGTGCTTGCATGACTGCATGCCCAGTTCCCAATTGTTCAGCTTGTAAGGCATATTGACTACGTTCGCCTAAATGGCTTTTAATCATTTCCGCCCCGTGTCCAACGATCGTCACGATTTCTGTTGGTTCTGTTTGTTCTACTTGATCTAAAATATGTTCGACCATTGGTTTACCAGCAACTGGATGCAATACTTTATAAAGTTTAGATTTCATGCGTGTTCCTTTACCAGCTGCTAAAATAATTGCGTATCTATTTTCCACGTTTGCCACCTCAAATTAACTAAATTGTTTGATTTTCTTCTAAATCGTCCTCATTATACCTTTTCTAGTTTATCTTACTCTTTTGTCTTTTTCAACAAAATAAGGCATTTAAAAGGTAGACCAATTTATTTTCTCATCTTTTTTTAAAGGAATAAAACAGAAAAAAAGAACCTGAAAATGGAATGGACCATTTTCAGGTTCTTTTTCAAATTATTTCTCTGTGAAATAGTTTCCTGGGACTACGCTAATCGTTTTTGTTTGTGTATCCACATCTTCCACATATAATAGCGAAGTGTAGTCATCGATTGCACGACGGCCATTGAATTTTGACTCAGCAAAAACGGTAATGCCCACAAGTTCTGCTTCAAATTCTTCAATCATACTCTTCATACCATTGACGGTGCCGCCGCCTTTCATGAAGTCATCCACGACTAAAACTTTTGATCCGCGTTTTAAACTGCGTTTTGAAAGTTCCATTTTTTCGATACGTTCTGAAGACCCTGATACATAGTTCACGCTCACCGTTGAACCTTCAGTAATCTTAGAATCGCGACGAACAATCACAAACGGAACATTTAAGTAATAAGACACAGCTTGCGCAATTGGCACTCCTTTAGTCGCAACGGTCATTACCGCATCAATTTGTTTGCCTAAATATTTAGAAGCAATAATCCGGCCCACTTGTCTTAATAAATTCGGTTCCCCAAGTAAATCTGAAAGATAAACATAGCCCCCAGGTAATAAGCGATCTTGTTCTGACAAACGATCACATAAATCCATAATCAACTGCTCCGCTTCCTCATAAGGAATTTCAGGGATAAAGCGGACACCGCCTGCAGCGCCTGGAATCGTTTCTAAAATACCTGTTCCACGTTCTTTAAATGTTTTTTTAACAATTGCTAAATCTTCACTAATGGAAGACTTGGCAGATTGGTATCGGTCAGCAAAATATGTCAAAGAAACCAATGTATGGGGATGATCTAAAAGATATTGGGTCATATCGATTAATCGTTCACTTCTCCGAATTTTCAAATTCGTCACTCCTTTTCATTCTATCGTTCCTTATTATAAGGGGTTTAACCGAAAAATTCGAGGATTTTTTTCAAATAACTGAAAATAGTTCGCCATTTCTTTTAAAAAAAAGAAATAAAGGAGAAAAACTTTCGTTTTTCTCCTTAGTTTCTTTGCATTTTTTGTTTTCGTTGGACCATGACAACCACTCGGCGATAAATATTGACTAATAAGAATAAACCAATAAAAATTAGGGTAATGCTTGCACTCGGTGGTGTTTCCAAATAATACGAGCTAGTCAACCCTGTTAGCATGCCAATCAAGCCCATAAACACACTGATGATAATCACCGTGTTGAAGCCTTTACCAATTCGCATACCTATCGCAGCTGGTAAGACCATAATTGCTGAAATTAACAAGGCTCCCGCGATCGGAATCATCACAGCAATCGCCACACCAGTAATTACATTAAAAAGCATCGACATCCAATGAATAGGTAGCCCATCAACATGAGCAGTATCTTCATCAAATGTTAAAACATACATTGGACGTTTAAATAACATAAACAATAGAACTAAAACTACGAATAAAATTGCCAACATAACCACTTGATCCCACGTAATCGTGACGATGGAACCAAATAAATACGATTGAATACTAGCAGCTGAATTGCCTCCTGTTAAATTCATTAAAACTAACGCCAAAGCCAAACCGCCTGACATTAAAATAGCAATCGAAATTTCTGAATAGGTGCTATAAATCATTCGTAAATATTCTAGAATGATTGCAGCCACAATCACGACAATTAAGGTCATTAAATTAGGATTCCAATTAAAAAAGAAGCCTAGAGCCACACCGGCTAATGACACATGTGAAAGGGTATCTGCCATTAAAGATTGTCGGCGAATAACTAGAAAGACGCCGAGCATTGGAGCAATCACTGAGATAAACAGTGCTGCTAAAAAGGCCTTTTGCATAAATGCATAAGAAAGCATTTCTGCCATACGATTCACTCCTTACCGCTAAAATGAACACTACCATTGTAGCGACGTTTAAGCGAATTAATTTTTTAATTCCTGCTTATTTTTTAAATTTTTCCAACATTTCTTTAAGCCGTTCCTTGGCTTTCGTTATGATCGAGCCAGATAACGTTTTATTGGAAACTTTACGTATACGATTCTTCACTCATATGGAAACAACGCCATTTCGAATCTTCTTTGCGGACAAGACGAATTTGACGATCCACATAGGTTTTGATATCTTCATGATCATGCGTAATCATCAAAATAGCTTTTCCATGTTCATGCGCACTGTGTTGCAACAATTGATAAAATTCGTTTCGCGATTGTTCATCCATACCTGTTGTTGGCTCATCTAAAATAAACAAATCTGGATCGGTCGCAAACACTCGTGCTAAACTAATTCGTTGCTTTTGCCCTCCAGAAAGCTCGCCAATTCGTTTGTGGCGCATTTCCCACATGTCCACTGATTTCAAAGCTTTTTCCACATGAAGATGATCTTTTTTCGTCAACGGTTTGAACCAACGATTTCTGGGAAAGCGACCTGAACGTACTAATTCAATGACGGTGCTAGGAAAGCCCGCATTGAAAGAAGCGACTTGTTGTGGAATGTAGCCAATGCTGATTTTTTCACCAGCACTATTTTTTTTAGCGACCGTAATTTTGCCACTTGTTGGTTTTAATAACCCTAAGGTACTTTTGATCAGCGTTGACTTGGCAGCGCCATTTTCTCCTGTTAAAATAACGAATTCCCCTGGATCAACATAATAAGAAACATCTTCTAAAACAGGTTCATCATCATAATAGAAGGTTAAATTTTCGACTTCAATATAATGCATAAGTTGGCTCCTTTCTGTTGCCAGATTAATGAATGCTTTTTTGTAAAGCAGCGAGGTTTTCTTTCATGACAGACACGTAGTTCTCGCCTGCTTCTTGTTCTTTTTGAGTTAAACTCTCTAAAGGATTCAATACGGCTAATTCGACGCCTGTCTCGTCTGCCAATGTTTTGGCTACTTTTGTAGAAGCCGATGCTTCAAAATAGATCACAGAAACATTGTTTGTTTTAATATATTTTTTTAATTCGGCTAAACGACTTGGCGAAGGTTCTTGGTCTGGAGAAATCCCAGCAATCGGTTCTTGGGTCAAGCCATATTGTTTCGCCAAATAGCCAAATGCAGCATGTTGCGTCACAAAGGTCCGATTTTTAGCGTCTGCAAATGCAGCTTGGTATTCCTTATCTAGCGCAGTCAATTTTTCCAAATAAGCAGCGGTATTTTTTTCAAATACGGCTTTTTTCTCAGGATATTTTTTGATAAGCGCATCCCGAATCGCTGTTACTTCTTTTTGCGCTAACACGGGATCTAACCAGACATGCGGATCCAGTTCGTGGGAATGGTTATGGCCTTCATGACCTTCTTCGCCAGATTCTTCCTCTTCTGTTCCTTGCATCAATTGAATGGATTGACTGGCTTCCACGATTGAAACTTTTTTCGTGTCCAAGTTTTCAATAACATTCGGAACCCAAGTTTCTAGCTCTTTACTATTATAAACAAAGACATCCGCATCAGTAATTTTCGCTAAGTCTTTTGCGCTTGGTTCATAATCGTGTGGTTCCGTTCCAGCTGGAATCAACAGCTCAACCTCTCCCTCATCACCAACGACTTGTTTTGCGAAGTCGTACATCGGATAAAAAGTAGTCATTACCGTGAGCTCTTTCTTCTCTTTTGACGATTGTGTGGGTTGCCCACAGCTAGCTAAAAGAAAAGCACTGATTGCTAAAGTAACGCCGATTATCAAACGGCGGTAGATTTTCGTCATGTTCTGTCCTCTTTTCGATTTACCTATTATAAACCGTAATATTTACGATTTGCCAGGAATAATGTACCAAATGGATCACGGGACGTCAAGGAATAAATTTAAAAAAACAACAGAGCGTGGGACAAAAATCACTTTGGGTTTTTGCTCCACGCTCTGTTGTTTTTATTTATTTCAATGTCCGAACCAAATAAACTTCTTCGCAAAAGCCTTTGAGTCCATTATAAATCCGTTGTGCTCGTGTTTTCTTTTCACATAAAGCAAAGACTGTCGGTCCACTGCCGCTCATCAACGCTGCATCAGCGCCGTACTTCAGCATGCGATCCTTGATTTGTTGCACGATCGGATGTCTGGCAATCGTGACACTTTCCAACGCATTGCCGACCGTCTGGGTCATCCCAGTATAATCACCATTTTCGATGGCTATTCTTAGTCCAGCAATATCTGGATGGTGCAATTCATCTACCGCTAAATCATTAAAAACGGTACTAGTGGATACACTAATTCTTGGTTTAACTAACACAATCCAACATTGAGGCATGGTCGGTAATGTTTCAATTTTCTCCCCACGTCCGTTTGCAAAGGCTGTTCCGCCCCTTAAACAATAAGGAACATCCATACCAATTTGGCTGCCAATTTCACAGAGTTCGTCCATCGTCAACCCCAGATTCCACAGTTTGTTCAAGCCTCGTAATGCTGCGGCACAGTCACTGCTCCCCCCTGCTAAACCAGCTGCCACGGGGATACGTTTTTCAATATATATTTTAATTCCTTTATGAATATTATAGGTACGCTTTAATAAGTCAACTGCTTGATAGACATGATTCCGTCGATCCACGGGTAAAAAAGAGCTGTCCGTTTCAATACGAATGATGTCTTCTTCTAGATTTTCAAAAGTTAAATGATCGGCTAAATCTACACTTGCAAAAATAGATTCAACTTCATGATAGCCATCCACACGTTTATGCAGAACATCTAACCCAAGATTAATTTTCGCAGGAGCTCGTTCGATTATTTCCATCGGTTCCCTGATTCACCTTCCTTAATCTTTTGTCTACCAACATTTTAATCTTTTAGATTCTATCATATGTCCATGAAGAAGTACACCGAAGATTGATCTTTCTCTGACGACAGATGGCTGAAATTAAAAAGAGCTTAGGAACGAAGGGCTCTTCCTTCACTCCTAAGCGGACTTTCTAAATTATACGGCTTGACCGATGAATTCGATTTCAACGGTGCGTGTTAAAACATCTGAATAGCTATAAGATACACGTTCAAATGAGTTCTCGTCTGGATCCAAGTCAACAACAAAAACAGATGGATAAGTCTCCGTTAAGATTCCTTTACGTTCTGTTTGGCGCTTTCTTCCAGTCTGAGCAACTAACATAATTTCACTGCCGATACGGCCTTCCAAATCTTTCTTAATTGACGATAACGTTGTTGGCATTGCATTCACCTCGAGAAACATTATATCACTTTTTTTAAAAAATTTCAAGTTTATCATACTAGAAGTCTGTTTGCAACTACTTTTGCTCGACAAACCGGCTGTTTTGTCGAATTTTTATTCATTTTCTAATGTATATTTCATTTTTGCTTTGGCACGATCATAGGCACTTCGGACAGCTGAAAAAGTTCCCCCACGCACTTTAGCGATTTCTTCTAACGTGTAGCCTTTTAAGTATGCGTTTAAAATTTGTTGTTCCAACGAGGAAAGACGTGTCGGAAAAGCTGCCAATTTTTCTTGAATCATTAATTGACCTAATGGGTCGGTAGCCGCTGTCCCTAAATAGTCCACTAACTCTTCACCAGCGCTTTCTAATCGTTGTTCCAGAGAAATAGACAAGGTATCTGTTCGCCGCTTATAGGCGCATTGATGGCGAATTAAGCTATGTACGTGATTTTCAAAATTTCGTTTAAAAAACTTTCCTAATGATGCTTGTTTTTCTGAATCAAATCGTTCTAACGTCCGAAAGAAGACAATTCGTCCTTCTTGAAGCCAGTCTTCAGTATCATAATCTTTTAAATAGTATTTTTTCATGCACTTATAAATCACTGGCTGATATTGCCCATATAAGGCTTGAAATTGTTCTTGGTCTCCTGCTAATGCTTGTTGAATCTGTTCTAACATAAAAAGCCCTCCTTTTCGATAAACGTATCGAATGATTTAGGAGAGCATAGCATGTTAGAAATTTATGACTTAAGCGAACATTTGTTTAATCTTTTTTTTGAGACAATTCTTCTAGCTTCTCAGAAAGTTTTGATAACTGCTCCACGTTCCATGGAGAATTTCGACGAAATTGCTGGAAATGGATATCTGTTGCATGAATGGCAATCGTCTTTTCTGTTTTCTGGACAGCTTTGTAAAGTTCATTGGCCGAAGTCCGCAATGCACCTTGTGAAAAGACCACCCATTGTTCAGCCAAATCACTCGTTGCGACTGTTACTTGCGTTAAACGATCATTTTTTTCACCAGCTAGACGTTCAATATAACTATCTGCTGTTTCATCTTCTTTGGTGAAAACCACGGTCAAAAGGTACTTTTTGTACGTTTGCTGAATACCTGGGACTAATTGGGCATCAAAGACCACAATGATTTCCAACCCTTCATATTTGGCATAATTGGACAGACGACTAAGAAGCAGTTCACGCGCATCCTCTAAACGCTCTTGCTTTTTCAACTGGACCAATTCTGGCCAAGCACCAATCATATTATAGCCATCAACGATTAACAATTGTTTTTTCATACAATCGCCTTCTTCTATAATGGGTTGCGGCCACGATAGACTTCATACATTAGCAAGCCTGCAGCCACACCAGCGTTTAAGCTTTGAACGTGTCCAGTCATTGGAATCGTTAATAATTCATCCACTTCTTTATGAAGACCTTGACTCATGCCACGACCTTCATTTCCGATGATTAAGGCAATTGCGCCTTGTGTATTCCAGCGACGATAATCCGTCCCAGACATATCTGTACCAAAAATCCAAAATTGATTCTCTTTTAGCGTTGCAATACTTTGCGCTAGATTCGTTACACGAGCCACTGGAATATGTTCCACGGCCCCTGTTGATGCTTTGGTTACGGTTGGTGTAATTCCCACTGCACGATGTTTCGGAATGATAATACCGTCTACGCCTGTCGCATCAGCTGTTCGCAAAATTGAGCCAAAGTTATGTGGGTCCTCTAGACTGTCTAAAATTAGGAAAAATGGTGTTTCTGTCTTTTCTTTTGTTTGTTCCAATAATTCTTCTAAAGTTAAATATTGATACGCCGTGATTGCTAAAACCATGCCTTGATGCACGCCGTGATCACTCATCGTATCTAATTTTGCTTTAGGCACCCATTTGACTGGAACAGCCTGCTCTTTCGCTGCTTGTTTTAATTGCTCAATTTTTTCGCCACGAGCATCTTCTTGTAAAAACAATTTATTCCCGCGTCCTTGCTGCAACGCCTCAACAGTGGCATGGAAACCAAAGACAAAGTTATCTGCTAGCTCTTCTGAGGTTCCATCAGGACCTGCTGTCGCTGGTCGTGGGTTCCGTTCTTTTGAACGCTTATCTGAACGTTCTGGACGTTTCTTACCTTTTTTAAAAGGACGAGATTTTTCATTTTTCATTGGTTTCACCTACTTTCTTGATACACCAGTTAATTAATTCTTCTAAACGTTCTTTTTGTTGTGTTAAATGTAAATAACCCATCAAGGATTCGAAACCGGTCGCTACCCGATAGGTCGTCACATCAGCATTTTTGGCAAAGGTGTGACTTTTCGCATTCCGACCGCGTTTGTACATCACTTCTTCTTCCTCCGTTAGCATTTCTCCCGCTAACATCGCTTGCATTAAGCTTGCTTGGGCTTTTGCTGACACGTAGTGTGTCGCCATGCGATGCAAAACATTCGGTTTCGTTTGTCCTAAGGAAACTAAATAATCACGAATGTAAATTTCATAAATCGCATCGCCAACATAGGCCAAAGCTAAACCGTTTAATTGTTTGTAATCTCTCATTCACTTCTTCTCCATCTCGTTCCTTGCGGAGTATCTTCTAAAACAATGCCTTGTTCTTTTAATAAATCGCGGATTTCATCACTTCGGGCAAAATCACGGTCTTTCCGTGCTTGGTTCCGTTCTTCAATTAACGCATCGACTTGTGCATCCACTAATTCTTCGTTTTTAAAGAATAAACCAAAAATAGCTAACCAGCCACTGAAAAGCTTATCCATCGCCACTAGAATTGGTTCCGAAACTGTCGCTTGTTCACTATACTGATTCATCATCTTCGCTAATTCATAAACGACCGTAATCCCGTTAGCTGCATTGAAATCATCGTCCATTTCCGTAATAAAACGTTGTTCTAATTCGTTTAATTGAGCCAAATAGTGTTCATCCTCTGGCAAACTTGCGACCGCATCTGCTTGTCTAAAACGTAAATTTTCAAACGCATTTTTCAATTTTTGATAATTGGCTGCTGCCTCTTTTAGAGTGCTTTCGCTATAACGAATCGGGCGACGGTACTGGGTGGTGGACATAAAGAAACGTAAAATTTGCGGATCCACTTTTTGAATCATTTCATGAACAGTAATGAAGTTACCTAGGGATTTGCTCATTTTTTCATCGTCTTCACCAATTGTGACATAGCCGTTATGCATCCAGTAATTGGCAAAGGTATGGCCTGTTTTGGCTTCGCTCTGTGCAATTTCATTCTCATGATGTGGAAATTCTAAATCTTGTCCACCGCCATGAATATCAATCGTCTCTCCCAAGTGTTTTGTCGCCATGACAGAGCATTCAATATGCCAGCCGGGACGTCCTTTACCCCAAGGAGAATCCCAAGAAATTTCATCTTCTTTGGCACTTTTCCAAAGAGCAAAATCCAATGGGTCTTCTTTTAATTGTTGTTCAACGCCAGTTCGTTGACTTGCCCCCACTTCTAATTCATCAATCGATTGATGGCTTAATTTACCATAATTAGGGAATTTACGGGTGCGATAATACACATCACCTGCGACCTCATAAGCAAAACCTTTTTCAATTAAAACTTCGATGAAAGCTAAGATATCAGGCATGTGGTCCATCACCCGAGGATGTAACGTTGCTGGTTGGACATTCAATGCTTGCGTGTCTTCTTCAAAGGCTTTGATAAAACGCTCCGCCACTTCCGGCGCAGTAATTTTCAATTCTTTAGCTGCCTTGATAATTTTATCATCGACATCTGTAAAATTCGAGACATAATTCACTTCATACCCACGATATTCAAAATAACGACGAATTGTATCAAAGGCGATCGCACTGCGCGCATTACCGATATGGATATAATTATACACGGTTGGTCCGCAGACATACATCCGAACTTTATGCGCCTCAATTGGCGTAAATACTTCTTTTTCTCTGGTCAATGTATTATAAATTTTAATCATGCCCTTTTTCCACCTTTCTTCCATTTAGACGAACGACTTTCGCAGGAACACCCACAGCTGTAGCATCTGCTGGGATGTCTGAAATAACAACAGCACCCGCCCCAATTTTTGAACGTTCACCAATCACAACTGGCCCTAAAATTTGAGCTCGTGCCGAAATCATCGCTCCTTTTTTCACTGTTGGATGGCGTTTACCCGTATCACGACCGGTCCCACCTAACGTCACTCCGTGAAACAAAACAACATCTTCTTCTATTTCCGCGGTTTCCCCAATCACAATGCCCATGCCGTGATCGATAAAAACCCCCGCACCAATTGTGGCCCCGGGATGAATTTCTACGCCCGTTATGAAACGCCAAAATTGTGCATGAATCTTCGCCAACAAAAACAACTGATGCCTATATAAGAAATGAGACAAGCGATGCCAAAACAGGGCGTGCAAGCCAGGATACGTTAAAAGAACTTCTAGTGTGGTCCGCGCTGCAGGATCGTTTCTTTTAACAGCTGCGACGCTACGTTTCAACCAACTCATAGGGTGAACTCCTTTCTATTATACAAAAATAAAAAACGTCTTTTAAGCAACAAAAAAACGTTGCTTAAAAGACGCCCATGCGTGGTTCCACTTTTCTTCACAAGAACTAGCTCTTGCCTCGATACAGTTAACGCCTGCCGACGTCTTCGGTTACTTTTTTCACCGAAGCCACTCATAGATGCATTTCGACAAAAGATGCTCGCTGTTCTCACCACCCACAGCGTCTCTGAAATCCATCTGATTGTCTACTTCTTCTATTCTTTGTGTTTTTATAACACTTTATTTAAATGATCTAATGCTTTTTCTTTGCCTAATAATTCGATGGTTTCGCCTAATTCAGGACCATGCATTTGTCCAGAAACAGCAATTCGAATTGGCATAAACAAGTTTTTGCCTTTAACGCCGGTTTCTTTTTGGACGGCTTTAATCGCTGCTTTAATACTTGGGACATCGAAAACGTCCAAGGCTTCTAATTGTTCTTTAAACGCCTGTAACACAGTTGGCACTGTTTCTCCTTGCAAGAATTCTTTCGCAGCATCATCTAAAACTGGATGTTCATTAAAGAACAAGTTTGATAGTTCCACAATTTCAGCTGCATAACTCATTTGTGGTTGATACAAGCTAACTAATTGTTTTAACCATTCGATTTTTTCAGGAGATGGATTTTCTTCAACACGACCGTCAGCGACTAAATAAGGAATACACATATCTGTTAGTTCACTTAAGTCCATTTGTTTCATGTATTGATTGTTAATCCATTCTAATTTTTTCGCATCAAAGGCCGCTGGTGACTTGCTTAAGCGTTGTTCATCAAACAATTTAATCAAGTCTTCTTGTGAGAAGATTTCTTCTTCGCCAACAGGAGACCATCCTAGTAAAGCAATAAAGTTGAACATGGCTTCTGGTAAGTAACCTAATTCACGGTATTGTTCAATAAATTGTAAAATTGTTTCATCACGTTTGCTCAATTTTTTGCCAGTTTCTGAATTAATGATTAAGGTCATATGGCCAAAGACAGGTGGTGTCCATTCAAACGCTTCGTAAATCATTAATTGTTTTGGTGTGTTCGCAATGTGATCATCGCCACGTAAAACATGAGAAATTTTCATTAAGTGATCATCTACTGCAACGGCAAAGTTATACGTTGGCATCCCATCGCGTTTTTGGATGACAAAATCGCCACCAATGTTATCTGACTCAAAAGTAATTTCACCTTTCACGATGTCATCAAATTTGTATTCTGTATTACGTGGCACACGGAAACGAATCACTGGTTCTAGACCAGCCGCTTCTTTGGCTGCTTGTTCAGAAGGTGTTAAATTCGCACAAGTGCCTGCGTAGTGAGGCATTTCCCCACGAGCTTGTTGTGCTTCACGTTCTGCTTCTAATTCTTCTGGCGTACAATAACACTTATACGCACGATTGCTACTTAATAATTGATCAATCAATGGTTGGTAAATTTCTTTACGTTCTGATTGACGATATGGACCATATTCTCCCGGATGAGCAGGTGATTCATCCCATTCCATCCCTAACCATGCTAAGTTTTCCAACTGACTTTTCTCGCCGTCTTCGATGTTCCGTTTTTGGTCGGTATCCTCGATACGAATGATAAATTCTCCGTCATTGTGGCGGGCAAATAAGTAGTTAAATAATGCTGTTCTTGCATTCCCAATGTGCAAGTGTCCAGTTGGACTTGGTGCGTAACGCACACGAACTTTCGTCATGTTCATTCCTCTTTCCATTTTTTAAAAACAGACGGTTTAACGTCGTTTTCAGTTATTTTTCCAATAAAGCAACGGCAATTGCGCCGATTCCTTCTTTTTTACCAACAAAGCCCATCGTTTCCATGGTCGTTGCCTTAATGTTCACTTGTGTGACCGCTAAGTGGCAACTCGCGGCTAGATTATTTTTCATCTCTGCCAAGTATGGGCTCATCTTTGGCTCTTCCGCTAAAATTGTACAATCAATATTGCCAATAGTAAAGCCCGACCGCCCAACTTTTTCATTTACTTTTTTTAATAAGTTTACAGAATTCGCATTTTTGAACTGCGGATCGGTTTCGGGAAACAGTTGTCCAATATCACCCAGACCAGCGGCACCAAGGATTGCATCAATAATTGCATGTGTTAAAACATCGGCATCTGAGTGACCTAACAGACCTTTTTCATAAGGAAGAGTAACCCCACCAATAATTAAAGGTCGTTGCGGAACTAATTGATGAACATCAAAACCTTGACCGATTCGAATCATACTAAGTCCTCACTTTGCTTAATTTTTATCGTTTTTAGGATGGTTATCCTTGCGATCATTAATCCCGCGACCCGCGTGCGCCGGTTTGGCAAAAATCATACGCCCAGCTGCGGTTTGTAAAGCACTTGTAACAACCACTTCGATTTGCTCATTCATGTAATGCTGGCCATCTTCTACCACAACCATTGTGCCATCATCTAAGTAAGCGACCCCTTGTTGACGCTCTGTTCCGGCTTTTACAACCATCACATTCATCGTTTCACCTGGAATCACCACTGGTTTCACAGCATTAGCTAAAGCATTAATGTTTAAAACAGGCACATTTTGAAATTCAGAGACTTTATTTAAGTTGTAGTCATTGGTCACAACCACGCCATCTAATAATTTTGCTAATTTGATTAATTTACTGTCTACTTCAGAGATATCCTCGAAATCTCCGTCATACATCTCAACGGAGATACCTTCTTCTTTTTGTAAAGCATTTAAAATATCTAAGCCACGACGACCTCTCACCCGTTTTAAACTGTCTCCAGAATCAGCAATGTATTGTAATTCATATAAAACAAAGTTAGGGATGAGCAAAACACCTTCTAAAAAGCCTGTTTTAGCGATATCGTAGATTCTGCCATCAATGATGACACTGGTGTCTAAAATTTTGTATTTATGGAAGTTGTCTTCCACTTTACGTTCCAACATTTGTCCTTCGGTGTCTTCCGTATTTGCTTTCTTTTGGCGAGGTGTAAAAACTTTTTTCCACTCCTCAATCCGTGTTGTTCCCATTCGGAAACCTAAGTAACCCAGAATAATCATAACTAGAATTGGCAGTAAACTATTCACGACAGGAATTTGTAAGTTGTACATTGGAATGGAGATAATAACGCCAATTGTTAAACCAATGATGGCACCAATACTTCCAAATAATAAATAGGTTAAACTCATTTCATTTAAAGCTGCTTCGATTTTTTTGACAGCGGAAACAATATACTTTGCTAACCCTAAAGATAAAATAAAGAAAATAATTGCACCGATTAATCCGTTCGTAAAGTTATTGTTTAACCAACTGTTATTGCCTTGCTTAGCCATTTCCCAAGCCATTGGGAAAAGAGAAATTCCTAAACTTGCACCAGCAATGATCATCAGCAACGTGATGATTCGTTTTTGCATATAGCCATCCTCCTCGTTTATTTAATAAAGACGTCTAGTGTTGTGGGGCGTACAAAAATCATACGCCACCAACAACCTAAACGGATTATTTCTACTTTCATCATTTAAAAACTTTTCTTAACGTTTCACCAATTGTTGAAACGCCAATAATTTCAATACCTTCAGGCGCTTCCCAGCCACCAAGGTTATTTTTAGGGACATAGACTTTTGTAAAGCCTAGTTTTTGCGCTTCACGCACTCGTTGTTCAATACTATTCACGCGGCGAATTTCACCAGTTAAACCAATCTCACCAATGAAACATTCCGAAGATGAGGTTCCTTTTTCTTTATAGCTAGAAGCAATACTGATTGCTAACGCTAAATCAATAGCTGGTTCATTAATTTTGACTCCACCAGCCGCTTTTAGATACGCATCCTGGTTTTGTAATAAAAGGCCTGCCCGTTTTTCTAAAACCGCCATGATTAAAGAAACGCGATTAAAGTCCAACCCGGTGGTCGTTCGCTTGGCATTGCCAAACATCGTTGGGGTAACTAACGCTTGGATTTCCACCAAAATGGGGCGTGAACCTTCCATTGCTACCACAATTGAAGATCCGGTGGCTCCTTCTAAACGTTCTTCTAAAAAGACCTGAGAAGGATTCATAACTTCAACCAATCCATGTGTCTGCATTTCAAAAATACCAATCTCATTCGTTGAGCCAAACCGATTTTTGACAGCCCGTAAGATTCTAAAGGTGTGATGCTTATCTCCTTCAAAATAAAGAACCGTGTCTACCATATGTTCCAACATCCGTGGCCCTGCGATAGACCCTTCCTTCGTTACGTGTCCGACAATAAAAATGGCAATCCCATTCGTTTTTGCCAGTTTCAATAATTCGGCAGTTGTTTCTCGGACTTGACTGACACTACCAGCAACGCTGGTAACATCTGGCTGCGTCATTGTTTGAATCGAGTCAATAATGACATAGTCTGGTTCTAATTTTTCAATGGCTCGTGATATTTCGTGCATATCTGTTTCTGCGTATAAGTAAAATGTCTCGTTGACGGTGCCTAAACGCTCCGCTCGTAATTTAATTTGCTCAGCACTTTCTTCACCAGAAACATATAAAACCGTGCCACCTGTGGCTGCTAATTGTTGCGATACTTGTAAGAGCAATGTTGACTTACCTATTCCGGGATCGCCACCGATTAAAACTAACGAACCTGGAACAACGCCACCACCTAAAACCCGATTCAGCTCCACTAATTCAGTTTTTACACGAGGCTCTTTTTTAGGTACGACTTCAGATAGCCGTTGTGGTTGTGTCTTTTTACCAGTCAAACTTACTCTAGCACGACGATCAGAAGTATCTTGAATAACCTCTTCCACCATCGAATTCCATTGTCCACAATTAGGACAGCGGCCGAGATATTTTGGAGACACATACCCACAGCTTTGACATTCAAATTGAACTTTTGCTTTTTTTGCCATGTAGAATCTCCTTATCTGTTGTTTATTTTAACATTTATTAAATGGTTTGAATAACGTTGCCTACTGAAAAAATGGGCTTTATTTTTGTCCAGACGAACCAAAACCGCCCGTTCTTTCTGCCTCGACTTGGTCATCATCCGCTAATAAAAACGGCTTAAAAATCCCTTGGCCAATTCGTTCGCCTTTTTCAATGACAACATCTTCATATCCAAAGTTTAAAAATTGGAACATGATATGTCCTTCGTTATTCTCGTTATTATAATAATCACTGTCAATGACTCCGACACCATTCGCTAAAAGTAGGAACCGTTTTAGCGGGTTCGAAGAACGACTCACCAATTCTAAATATTCAGAATCAGGCATATACGCCTTAATTCCTGTTTTAACTAAAATTGGTTTGGGATTTTCTCCAGCTTGTTGTAACTTCCAAAGACTTGGTACAACGACCGTTTCGGCTGCTTGAAAATCATACCCCGCGGCACCTTTTGTTGCTCGTTGTGGGACACTCAAGCCCTCTTCTTGATACTTAGAAATAATCTCAAAACCACGTTGTTTCATATCCATTCTCCCCTACTGTCTAAACTACTCCTATTTTACCATAATCTCTGATACTCTGGTTGTTTTTAGTAAGTTTCTCATTTCTAAAAGCCCAGTTAATCTAGACTACGCAAAAAAGAGGAGAATTTTTGTTTATTTTCCTTCTTTTAGTCTATCATCTTCTCTTAAAATAAACAGACCAAATCCCAAAAAGTCCCAAGATTCCCTCAAAAAGTTCACACTTTCATTAAACTTTCTTTACTATTCATTATTTAGCACTTTCTAGTAGCCGCTGATTTTGTTATAATGAGTGTCAAATTTTACTGTAAAAAGAAACGAGGCACTTATGAGAAACAAACTCCAACAGGCCAAACGAATTGTGATAAAAGTCGGAACCAGTTCTCTGATTTATCCCAATGGCAATATTAACTTAAAAGCAATTGATCAATTAGCCTTTACTTTGAGTGATTTAAGCAACCAAGGCAAAGAAATTATTTTAGTTTCTTCTGGCGCAATTGGTGTCGGACTGAATAAATTAAATCTATCTGTGCGCCCAACGACAATTCCCGAACAACAGGCAGTCGCTGCAGTCGGACAAGCAGAATTAATGAACATTTATAATCAGCGGTTTTCAACCTATAGCCAACAAATGGCACAAGTTTTATTAACACGTGATGTTATTGAATATCCTGAAAGTCGCAATAATGTTACTAATACTTTTGAACAACTGTTAAAAATGAATATTATTCCTATCGTCAATGAAAATGATACTGTCGCAATTGAAGAATTGGATCACTTAACCAAGTTCGGGGATAACGATCAATTGTCTGCCATTGTCTGCCAAATTGTTCAAGCTGACTTGTTAGTTATGTTATCAGATATTGATGGTTTCTTTTCAGATAACCCTACTGTCAACAAAGAAGCCACGTTATTCTCTGAAATCAATGAAATTAATGAAGACTTGTTCCAATTAGCCGGTGGTAAGGGGAGCCGCTTTGGCACTGGTGGGATGTCTAGTAAATTAAAAGCTGCTGAACGTGTGTTAGCTAATCAACAGGCGATGATTTTAGCAAACGGAAAGCAGCCAAAAATCATTTTTGAAATTTTAGAAGGAAAAGATATCGGTACGTTATTTATTAAAGGAGGGCATGAAAGTGACTGATTTAAAGCAACTAGGGCAACAAGCTAAAGAAGCCTCTTATACGCTAGGCTTGATGGATACTCGTCAAAAAAATACTTTGTTAAACAAAATGGCCGCAGCCATTGAAGCCAATGCACCCCGCATTTTACAAGCAAACGCATTAGATTTAGAGCAAGCCGCTACCCACGGAATTTCTGAAACAATGCAAGACCGCTTACGTTTAACAGAAGAACGGATCACAGCGATGGCCGAGGGCATACGCCAAGTCGCTACTTTACCCGATCCAATTGGGGAAGTAGATAAAATGTGGCGCAATGAAGCGGGGCTGTTAATTGGGCAACAACGCGTGCCTTTAGGTGTTATTGGAATCATTTATGAATCGCGGCCAAACGTGACAACAGATGCCGCTAGCCTTTGTTTCAAATCGGGAAATGCTGTTATTCTTCGAGGCGGAAAAGAAGCGTTTCACTCCAATCAGATATTGGTGACAATTTTACAAGAAGCGCTAATCCAACAAGCCGTTTCTCCCCATCTCATTCAATTTGTTGATGATACTTCTAGAGAAACAGCCCAACAACTTATGCGCTTAAATGACTACTTGGATGTCCTCATTCCGCGTGGCGGCGCCAACTTAATCAAAACTGTTTTGACAACAGCAACTGTTCCTGTTATTGAAACGGGCACGGGCAATTGTCATATTTATGTGGACAAAGACGCCCAGTTAACAATGGCAACTGAAATTATTGTCAATGCTAAATGTCAACGTCCTTCTGTCTGTAACGCCGCCGAAACGTTATTAATTCATCAAGAGGTGGCTGAAGCCTTTTTACCAACAATTGAAAAAGCCTTGAAGGAGTTTCACGTGGAACTTCGGGCAGATGAACGTGCGTTAGCAATTTTTGAAGAAGCCATTCCAGCGACTGAACAAGATTGGGAAACGGAATTTCTCGACTTTATCTTAGCAGTGAAAGTCGTTGATTCTTTAGACGAAGCCATCCAGCATATTAATCGCTACAATACAAAACATTCTGAAAGTATTATTAGTGATAATTACTTTGCCACACAACAATTTTTACAACAAGTGGATGCAGCCGCTGTTTATGCGAATGCTTCAACTCGTTTCACGGACGGTTTTGAATTTGGATTTGGCGCCGAAATCGGCATTAGTACGCAAAAATTACATGCCCGTGGACCTATGGGCTTAGCAGAGCTTACTTCGACAAAATACGTTATTTATGGAAATGGGCAAGCACGTTCTTAGAAAGAAAAACCCTTGATTTTTAAATCAAGGGTTTTTCTTTCTCCTCTCCAATGTGCATTTTTACACATAGGATTGTTCACAGTCCCACAATCTATTCTTGATATTTTTTTTGAATCCTCATTATACTTTCTACATACGCTTGTTTCACTTGAACTGGCTCTAAAATTGTCACTTCTTCACCAAAGCCCATAAAATAGTTGGCTAAAAATTGTGTTTCTGTTGGATGAATCTGTCCAACTAAAAAACACTGCGTGGGCGTTTCTTCCAACTGAATATTGTCAAAGCGATGTTTATAAAAAAATTCTTTGCCTTTTTCTGTAATGATTGCTTTAAATGGAATCGTACGTGCCGTCGTTTGTTGATGGCGATACGATTCTTTCAGTTCTTCAGTCGTAAAATCCAGTGTTTGGTTTAACTGCTGAATAGCCTCCATAAAATCACAGCGGTAAGTACGCCAAGCCTTTTTAGTCACATCATAGCCTGAACAATACCAATACCCTTCTAAAATAGTTAACCGGGTTGGTAAGATTTTTTTCGTTGTTGCTTCATATCTGGTATAGTTAAACTGAATTACTTGTTGCGCCAAAATACAATGAAACAGCTGCTCTAAATTGCCTGGTGCTTCTACTTGTTCAATTCCTTCGTAATAGACGACCTTACTCATTTGACTGATTTTAAATTGGGTTGGTTCATCTAAAGAATGCAATAATTTTTGCTTAATTTGCTGATAGGAATGACCAAACGGTGACTCTGCGACTAATTTCAGTAATTGTAACGAAAAAAAGATCGCTAACACTTCATTTTCGTTAAAATAAATCGGCGGCAACAACGGTTTGTTTAAAACTCGATAGCCACCATAACGACCATTCTCCACATATAGCGGCACGCCTAAATTTTCCAAAGCTTCAATATCCCGCAAAGCTGTGCTTTTAGAAATCCCAAAAGTTTTCATTAACTGATTTAAATTAAACTGAGGATGGGTTCTCAAGAAAAAAAGTTCCTGATTTAAACGTTCTGATTTTTTCATTTTTCCCTCCATCGGTGTCACTTTTTGACACCTTTTATTGTTATGCTTATCTTATCAATCTTAGGAGGTTCAAACAATGAAAAACACACAATTTGCCCTTTTTATGGTCTTAAATGGACGAGCAACGGAAGCCTTGACGTTTTACCAAGAAGCCTTTGCTGGTGATATTCTTTTTAAAATTACTAATCAAGAATTTAAAGAGCGTTTAAATCCTTCTTTGACCATTCCCGCTGACGAAGAACACTGGCTTTCTCACTCGATTTTACAAATGGACACTTTTCAATTACAACTAGCTGATAATCCTTTGTTTGCAGGAATGAATACCACGCCCACAGAACAATTGACCCTCAGCTTAACCGTCAATAGCCGTCACTCTGCCAAAACAATTTTTGAAAAACTCACGCGCCATCCCGAATCCTGTATTATCCAAGAACCAATTGAAAATGAATTTGCAACATTTTATGCGATTGTGAAAGATCCTTTTGGTTTAGTCACTCAAATTACTCAAGAAAAACAAGCAGATCCTACCAAGAAAGGAAGTTAGCCGAAGAATGCGAACCTATGAATCAAAAGAAGCCTTGATTGAGACCATTCAAATAGCTTCACAAAAATATTCAGCTGAATTTGCAGAAATTCCTGAAACACTTAAAGATCACCGAATTGAAACAGTAGCTAAAACACCTTCAGAGAACTTAGCCTATCAATTAGGTTGGCTCAACTTGCTGCTTTCTTGGGAAGAACAAGAACAACGTGGTCTGACCGTTCAAACGCCAGCTGAAGGCTATAAATGGAATCAACTGGGCTCTCTCTATCAATCATTTTATCAAACCTATGGACAAATGAGTTTAGAAAGTCAGCTGATTGCGTTGCAAGACACCTTAGAAAAATTACTTCATTGGATTGACTCGCTTTCCGAAGACGAATTATTTTTACCTCAACAACGGGCTTGGGCGACCACCAAAGCACAATGGCCTCTTTGGAAATGGATTCACATTAATAGCGTTGCCCCTTTTACTAGTTTCCGAACGCAAATTCGCAAATGGAAAAAAGCGTGTCTTTAAAAAGTTATCCACATTTTTTCAAAAAAAGCTTGACAAGCATTTTTAAATTCTCCACAGAAAACTTTGTGGATGAAATTTCTTATTTTTTCCAAAAAACTTTTCCACAGTGCTTATTTGTTCGACATTAAATCTTTGTAAATTCTAGAAAAAAGAAGATGAAAACGTTGTTTTAATAACGTTTTCATCTTCTTTCAACTTTAGGGCTTCCTTTTCTTTTAGCAAGCAGGACTTCTGAACTTGCGTCTATTTTTTTTAGCAACTCGAAAACTTATCCTTGTGGATAAACCGAGATAAAAAGCTTTTTTGTGGTTTTCAACAGAGTTATGCACAAAGTTATCCACAGGGCGTTTTCAGCAATTTTTCGGAGAATATTCGTTGTTTAATCTGGTGATTTAGCATTTGAATGTCAATCCCTTACTACTAATTCTTCTTCACTCCACCCTTAGGATCCTAATAAAATTTTAAAGTTTTTCTTCTATTGGTACATCAAATAAAGAGTATGATAAACTATAGGTACTTTCGAAAAATCAGGTGAGGTTATTTATGAAAAATAAAAGTAGGCAGTTTTTAAAAAACAACTGGCCTTATATGTTAGCCAGTTTCTTCATTCCATTTTTAATTATGGCAATTATCTATTTGAGTATTGGGATTTATCCAGGAAGTAGTCGCAGTGTTTTAGCCAGCGATGCCTTTTCTCAATTTTCAAACTTTCACGCAAGCTTTAACAATGTTCTTCATGGAAAACAAAGTCTTTTCTATACGTGGAATGCTTCTTTGGGACTAAACTACTTGTCCTTAATTTCCTATTATCTTGGTGGCTTATTTACGCCGCTCGTCTTTTTCTTTAACAATCAAAACATGCCTGATGCGCTCTATTTCCTAACATTGTTGAAAATTGGGAGTGCTGGCTTGAGTTTTTGGTTCTTGGCAAAACAAACCTTTAAGATTCCTAAATGGTCCCATGTGACTTTAAGTGTGTCTTATGCGCTAATGTCCTTCATTGTGGCCCATTCAGAATTAATTATGTGGCTGGATGCCTTTATTTATCTGCCACTCGTAATTTTAGGAATTCATCGTTTAATGGACCAACGAAAACCGACATTATTGTTTGTCAGTTATTTCTTGCTTTTCATTACAAATTATTATTTTGGCTTTATGATTGGGTTGTTTTCCTTCCTGTACTATTTTGCACGAACGTTTACAGACTGGCAACGATATAAATCTCGAATCGTTGCGTATTTTACTACTTCTCTTTTAGCTGGTGGAGCATCTATGATTATGGTTTTACCTGCTGTCTTAGATTTACGAACCAATGGTGAAACTCTTTCTGAAATTACAACCTTTAAAACAGAAGCGACTGCCTTTTTAGATATTATTATGAAAAATATGATTGGCGTTTACGATACAACCAAATATGGGTCCATTCCTTTTATTTACATTGGGTTGTTGCCTTTGATTTTTTGTCTCTTCTATTTCGTTACGAAAGAAGTTCCATTGAAAAACAAACTACTTTTTGGCAGTTTGTTTGTCCTATTGATTGCTAGCTTTTACATCACGCCCTTAAATTTATTCTGGCACGGCATGCATGCGCCGAACATGTTTCTTTTTCGCTATAGTTTCCTCTTTTCATTCCTAGTTATTTTGCTTGCTGGTTATGGTTGGGAAAAATTTGAAAAGGATGATCTCGGCGTCTTAAGCGGCTTGATTTTGATTCTTTTAGCAATTTTTGCTCTTGCAATGGGCACAAAAGGTGCTACTAGTTATACGTATGTGACTTTAACCTCTTTCGTATTAACGGCAACTTTTTTACTATCATACTTTTTCGGGATTGCTTTTTATCAATTGAAAAAAGCGCCTATGCAATACTTAGTGATTTTGTTATTGCTGCTCGTTTCTGGTGAAGCAATCATTAACACACGGGCGATGGTCACTGGTATTTTAGATGATTGGAACTACGCATCACGAAGCTTGTATTCTGAGCCTTATCCTGACTTAAAAAATCTAGTCGATCAAACAAAAAAAGAAAATGATACCTTTTACCGCTTGGAAAATTTAAATGGTGTTTCGGCCAATGACGGCATTAACTATGGCTACAGTGGCATTAGCATGTTTTCTTCCGTACGGAACCGACATTCTTCAACGTACCTAAACGCCTTAGGTTTCCGCTCGCGAGGCACGAATTTAAATATTCGTTACCAAAATAATACCTTGTTAATGGATGCTTTGATGGGCATTAAATACAATATTGCTGAAAATAATCCAATGAAATTCGGCTTTGAACGGCAAGCAGCTGCTGGTAAATATCAGCTTTATCGTAACGAAAATGCTTTGCCGTTAGGATTTTTAGCAGACAAAGAGATTTACAATGTTCGGCAACCTCTCAATGATAATTTAGGTAGTCAAACAAATTTACTAAATGCTTTAGCCAATACCAATGAACGGTATTTTACCTTTTATCAACCAACGATGACGCTTCAAAATAACGTGACAATTACGCAAAATACAGCTGGCGTAACTTTTACGGAGAAACAACATAACGTAGCCAAAGAGATTTCTTATACAGTCAATGTGCCCGCCAATACGCAAGCTTATTTGAGTTTATTCCCAACGGATTTTGCTCAATTGGAAAGTTCCACTGCGACGGTCACCGTGAACGGCTCAAGTCAGCAATCACAAATTGGCATTACTGGCCAATATTATAATTTAGGCTACTATCCAAAAGATACAACTGTTAACTTCAAAGTAAGTTTTTATGGAACCAAAGCAGTAAGTTTTGTTCAGCCGCAAGTGGTTGGCTTAAATACCAATGCATTTGAAAAAGCCATTTCCGCCGTGCAAGAAAAAGGCGTTGATTTAACAACTGGCAAACGCTCTGCTTCAGGTACCTTTACCGCCGACAAAGATCAAGTACTCGTCACTACAATTCCTTATGACAAAGGTTGGCGTATCAAAATTGACGGCAAAAAAGTTACCCCAAAAGCCTTTAAAGATGCCTTTCTAAGCGTTCCTGTCAGCGCTGGAACCCATACTATTCAGTTCTCTTATTTACCAGAAGGATTGATTCCTGGCATCGTGTTATTCGTTCTATGTACTGGTGGTTTCGTTGCCTACGTAACCTTGATTCCTGCTAGACGAAACCGTAAAAAAGAAGACAAATAAAAAATCACGCGATGGCTAAGTCATCGCGTGATTTTTTAAATTTCAGTCATTGCTTCTTCCACAAGCGAAACACTTTGATGTCTTCCTTTCGTAATCAACAAGGAAAGTTGCACAAAAGCAAAGAGCACACTGGTCCGCTTAGGATAAGCAAAATAACGTGGTTGCCAACTAGTGACATATTGTTCTTTGCGCTTGCGTGTATCTTGAAACGCATAAATTTGATAACTATACTTGTAAAAAATATTAACAAAGCGTTCTTTTAAGAAAGAGTACTTGCTCTCCCCTACGTTAGCCAACGGCGCCATCCCAATATCAATTAATTGATAGCCCTGCTGTTGATAAGTTTCAATAAAATGAGTGAACAAATATTCTCTAGTAAAAGCAGGTGCTTCTGAACGAATACGTAACAAATCATACGAAATACTTTTGCCTTTTTCCATTTCTTTTCCAGTAATGAAACCGATGACCGTTTGTTTCTGTCTCACCAAGCCCACGCTACTGCATTTCAAGTACTCGGGATCCAACCGTCCACCAATAAAGTAGCGCTCTTTTTGATTCCGTGACCAGTCCGCAGAAACTCGTTCTAACTCTTGATATAAGGCATCACTAATCGTTTCGGGATAAAATTCAAACTGAAAATCCGCTGCTTCTGCTGCTATTTTTTCAGTCACTGTTTCCGTCCAGGCTGTTTGATTCACTGTTGACGGCTCATCAAATTGAATCAAGCCTTCTTCCCCAACTTTCATAAATTCAAAGCCGCAATCGTGAAGATTCATAACATATTCTTCCGAGATACGATAAAAAACTAATTGATAGCCTAACAAATCAGCTTGATCCATAAACGCCAGTGTCGCCGCTGTCCATTTCTCTCGTTGCCCAATTGGATCCGCCAAGACAAAGCATTTATTAAACTTCATTTGAAACCCAAAAAGTACTTGATCTTCGCCTTCTTCTTGGTAGTAAAAATGACCATAATCCTTTAAATACAAAAATTGACTGCCTTCGTTGCCACCAAATTTTTCCAAAAAGCGTGTCAACCGCGCTTCCTCAAACCCCTCACCTAAAGTAACAGTTGTTTCGGCTAAATATTGATACAAAAAGAATAAACCAATCAAGGAAATACTTAAACCAATCAATCCGTTAAACCAAACATCATCTGACGGAAACAACAAAAAGTGATTGATAACTTGATTGCCACCAGCTGGTCGTGCGGCGTAATAGCCAGCAACCGCATAACCGATAAACAAGCAGCCAAACAAAATACTATCTACCGTTAAAGCGCCCCATGAATAAACAAACTTTTCACGATAAAATTCTTTACGAGCCAAAATAACCGCCAATAAAATAACAGCATAAACAGCAATTAACTGCCACGAAGTCGTTCGTGCCACCGTATTTACAATACAAAATCCTAGTAAAATAATTGTAGGCCAATAAGCTTTTTTCACTTTCATAGAAATGCCTCGAGCTAAACCTAATAACAAGAATCCTACAAATAAATTCAATGTTTGATCTAAAAAATTAAAAGAAAAGGGAAGTAACACTTGGAATAAACGACTGACATTCGACAAATTCGTCACAGTCGACAATAGAACCATCATAATTCCTGCAAAATATAACGCCGCCACCAAAATAAAATGCGCCACTTTTTGTGAAAATAACCGAGGTAAATTATCAAAAAATTGATTGACTTTCATGCCTGCTTGTTGCAAGAACAAAATAACTCCTGTCATAAAAGGCGTCACATAATAGAACAAACGATAATACAACAACCAGACGACCGCTTGTGATCGATCAATCCCTAATTGTGACAAGCCCAAAATCATTAAGACATCAAACGTTCCCATACCACCAGGAACCATGGTTAACATACCGATTAACGTAGCGATAACAAACATTGGGTAAACAGAAACCATCGAAACTGGCACCTGCATCAAGCGACCTATCATCAAGAAAGCAAACATCCCACCTAGCCATTGACCTAATGAAGCGCCGAATAATAGGAGCACTGCTTTTGGAAAAAATGTTTTAAACAATGTTCGCCGTTTTAAATACGTGAAAAACCAGAGCGCTGGCGCAATCAGGCTGCCCAATAATAACCAAACCCAATATTCACGAAAAACATTTTGGGTTCGAATAAAAAATAAATCAACAAACGCCACAAAAGATAAAATAGATAACCCTGAAATCAAGAACAGAGCAACTTTTGAGACCGTTGCTACAACCTTGCCCCGCGGTACATCTTTTCCGTAAAAATTAATCCGTAGCGTTGCCCCAACCACGCCGCCAAAACCCGCTAAGTTATTAATGGTATTGGTGACCCAAGCCGAAGTTAACCAATCCATTCGTTTCATTGGTGGCTTACCTTCTTTTTCCAATAATTTAACGACTACATAGTCATAAAGGAGCATCGGAATAACCCCTAATAGTCCTGCCAAGACCATACCAATTAAACGCCCCGTACTTTGTTGTTCCATCGTGGAAAAAATATCCGCCCAGGTCATGCCTTGAGCGATATGTGTCACTTGGTTAGCCACGAAAACTAATACAGAACCAAGAAAAATTAGTTTCAATAATAAACTGTGTTCTTTCAACCACTGCGTTAGTTGGCTAATATTTTTTTTCATCTTATAGCCTCTTTCATATCTCTTTTCTATTCATTTAACTTTCGTTTTATCGATTTTCTTCCATGGTAGCCTATTTGCTGAAAATTTTCCAGCACGGCTAGACATTTTGGCTGAATCGTATTGTTTTATTGAAAAAAAAGAGTGAGAAAAAAATCGTCTTAGATTTTTTTCTCACTCTTTTAACTGTATTTTTTACGCCACTACTTCTGCGATAATCTCAATCTCCACCAACACATCCATCGGTAATTTAGAGATTTCAATCGTTGTGCGTGCAGGATATTCCGCACTAAAATACTCAGCATAGACTTCATTGAATGCCGTGAAATCCGCCATATTTTGTAAATAGCATGTCGTTTTGACTACATGAGCAAAATCACTACCAGCTTCTGTTAAAATCCCTTGAATATTTTTCAGTACTTGATTGGTTTGTTCTTTAATCGTTGTCCCAACCACCTTGCCTGTTTCAGGATCCAGTGGAATCTGACCAGAAGTAATCAATAAACCATTCACAATTTTTGCTTGTGAATATGGCCCAATTGCTTGTGGTGCTTGCTTTGTTTTAATTGTTTTCATTTCTTTTCCCCCAGTAAATGACAAGTTGTTACTTTTTGTTATTTTATTTGTTTCTATTTTTCCATTGTACTGCAACCATTTTCGGAATGCTATCTTTTCTCAATTATTCCCAAGCGCTGATGCTGTGCCATCCTTTTGTAAAACAGCTTCAAAACCTTGGCGCATCCTTTCAAGTCCTTCGTGTAGTTTTGCTTGCGAACAGCCAATATTTAACCGTAAAAATTGTTGTCCATTACCGCCATAAATCGAGCCGTCCATAATGGCGACTTTCCCCACAGAAACTAAAGTCTCTTGTAAGCGGGCCACATCTGGAACTGCCGCTGATATATCCAACCACATTAAGTAAGTGGCTTCCAGCTCCGTCACTTTAATTTTTGGCAAATATGTCTGTAAAAAATCTTTCACGTAACGTTGGTTCTCCGCTAAATAATCATTCAACTCGTCAACCCAAGTACCACATTTTTGATAGGCCGTCATGGTTGCTAGCATTCCCAAAATACTTGTTGATGATAAACCATCGGCGTTTTTTAATTTGAGCTGAAAAGCGTCACGTAATTCGTTATCTGGAATTAAAGCGTAAGCAAAAATCAGCCCTGGAAAATTAAAAGTTTTCGTGCCACTGGTAATAATGGCAGATTTTTTATAATTAAATTGCGTAATTGGTCGATGAACATGGCCTTTATTAACGATATCCATATGAATTTCATCAGAAAGTAAAAACACATCATACTGTTGGCACAATGAAACCATTCGCTCTAATTCCCATTGCTCCCAAACACGTCCTGTTGGATTATGCGGAGAACATAAAAGCAAACAGCGATTTTCTGGTTGCGCTAGTTTTTTTTCTAAATCAATAAAATCAATGCTGTAGCGCTTCTCTTGATAAATCAGTTCATTTGCCACTACTTGCCGCTTATTTTCCTGAATGACTTTAAAAAATGCATCATAGGCAGGTGTTTGTAAAATAATGCCCTCCCCTTCGTTAGTCAATAATTGAATCAAAGCAGAAATACCATAGATAACAGTCGGGGTATACATAATCCAGTGTTCTTCAATCTTCGTCTGGAATCTTGTCTGGTACCACGTTTGAATTGCTTCTTTTAATTGCGGATGGTTCCACCTCGTGTAGCCAAATACGGGATGTTTCAAACGCTCCTGTAATGTTGCCAGAACTGCCTCTGGCACAGCAAAATCCGTATCGGAAATAGTGAAGGGAAGCAAGTCCGCTTCCCCAAATCGGTCTTCTACAAAATCCCACTGTGTACAATACGTTCCTCGTCGATCAATTGCTTTATCAAACGACACACTCTTCACCTTCTGTCTTTTTTCTAACCTAAAATCATCTCTAATTGATTACGGACCGTTGTCACTTTGGTTCCGATAATCACTTGTACATTCTGCGCATCTAAATGTACAACGCCTAAAGCCCCTAATTGCTTTAATTTGTCATCATCTACTTTATTAGCATCTGCTAACACTAAACGTAAACGCGTAATGCAATTATCAATAGCTTGAATATTCTCTTGCCCACCCAAAGCCGCTAAAATCCCAGGCGCATCATAGCCACCCGTTTTCTTATATTGAACTTCTTGATCGGTATATTCAGTCTCATCTAAGACCTTGTCTCGTCCAGGTGTTTTTAAATCAAAGGTTACAATGACTGTTTTAAAGACGAAATAATAAATAACAAACCAGATAGCGCCGACAATGAGAACCCACCACCATTTTGTATAAGTTCCTTGTAACAAGCCAAAAATAACAAAGTCCAGTAGCCCGCCATCAGTGTTCCCAATCACAACACCCAATAAAGCCATTACCATGAAACCTAGACCAGTCATAATGACATGAAACAGCCATAATAATGGACTAATAAATAAGAATAAAAATTCAATTGGTTCTGTAATGCCAGTGATAGCCGTAGCAATTACACCCGAAAGGAGTAAGCCTTTAATCTTATGTCGATTCGCCGGAGCTGCAGTATGATACATCGCAAGCGCCGCCGCTGGTAAGCCAAAAATAAAGGTCGGCATTTTCCCTTGTGACAAGAAAGCTGTTGCGCTTGGTGAAATCGGTAAATTATTTTGCAATTCTGCATAGAAAATATTTAACGCACCAAACACTTCTTTGCCAGCCACCACCGCTGAACCCCCTGCTTCAGTAAAACGAATCATGGAAACCAAAATATGATGCAACCCAAACGGTAACAGTAGACGTTCCCCTGACCCAAACAGAAAAGGCCCAAAAATACCAGAACGTTGGATAAGTTGGCCAATCGCCATAATCATTAGCGCGAAAAGTGGCCAAACTAACGGAATTACTAAGCCCACGAATGCCATTACTAATGAAGTAATAATTGGCACAAACCGTGCGCCAGAAAAGAAGGCAAAACTATCTGGTAGTTGCACCGTATAAAATCGATTATGCAACTTATAGACAATAAGCCCAGCGATAATTCCACCAAGAACGCCCATTTCAATCGTTTGAATCCCAAAAACCATTCCTTGGCCGGCTTCCCGCAACTGCTCAGGATCCACGAGGCGATTCGTCTGCACTAAATAGAAATTAATCGCTAAATTCATCACCGTATAGCCTACGAAACCTGAAAACGCAGCAATTCCTTTTTCTTTCCGAACTAACCCCAACGGAATGGCCATTGCAAACATGACAGGTAAATAGGCAAACGCAAAACCACCAATTGTCGACATAAATTGGAAAATAATTTTCACTGCTGGCTTTCCTAAAAACGGGATCGTTTCAATCATGGATTCACTGGAAAAAGAACTTCCTAATCCCAACAAAATCCCCATAAAAGCTAATAAAGCCACTGGTAACATAAACGTTTTACCTAATCCTTGGAAAAACTCCCAGAAAGTCGCTTTCTTTTTCTTTACTGCCATTTCTTAACTCCTCCATTCATTCTTTACAAAACTAAAAATGATTGCGTTTACATTCATTGCCCTCATTATAACTAGCCCAAAACAAAGAAAAAAGAGGCTACACTCTTTCTGTATCCCCTTACATCATTTAGTATGGTGTTGCATAAAATTACCGCGGCTGCTTTGCCTCTGCATACATTAATAAAACCGTATCGAACAAACAAATGACAGCAATTCTTGAACTTAAATCCACGCGCTGATGATAACGTGTCGTCCCTTTGGCAAATAACGTCGTCGTCGACAATTTTTCCAAGGTGCTTCCTTTAGTCGAAATCAAACTAATCATCGGCACTTGCTGTTCCTGCGCTACACGTGCATACGCTAAAATCCCCTTAGTTTCTCCTGTATAACTGACAAAAATGGCTAAATCCTGTCCGTCCAGATTCTTAACTGCTGCCGCTTGTTCATCCCAATCAGATCGTGCATAGGCTTTTTTTCCTAAAAATGTTAGCTTTCGTGCAAAATCAGTACAAATAGGAAAACTGCCACCAACACCGAACACTTCAATCGTATTCGCACGCTCAATCATTTTAAGCATTTCCGCGACTTTGGCTTCATCCATTTGTTGAAAACTGTCTTGCACATTGGCGATCAACTGTTGCGTAATAGCTTGAAAACTACGACTATCGCTTTCTGTGCTCTCGCTCTGCACTGATTGGACGATTGCGTATTTTAATTCTTGGAAGCCTCGATAACCTAAGTGTTTTGCTGTTCGAGAAATAGTGGCTGTTGAGACAAACAACGCCTGCGCCACCTCATAAATGGTTTGTGAACTAATTTCCGTCATATGCGTTAAAATATAATCCAGTACTTGATTTTCAATTTTACTTAAATGATTTCGTTTCTTTTCTAACAAAGCGATTAATCCCTCAGTCGTCATCCAATCCCTCACTTTAAATCCTTTTTTATAATTATACACCAGAATATTCTGATTATTTCAATAAGAAAGTCCAAAATAACCAACAGCGGCTCCATCATTCGCCAGAGAAAAAAATCAGCCTTCCGATGGAGGTGCTTGTTGCGCTTTCTTGCTATACTCTGTATATAGAAAACAGGAAAAATTTGGAGGTAGTACGTATGAATAATCAACGACCAATGTTTATAAATATTCTTTTAGTGGTCCTTTTATTTTTAGTTGTCGGTTCACTCTTTAGTGCCGTTGTCGGTATCGTGGGAAGCTTATTGTGGCTAGCAGTAAAAATTTTAGTTCCCGTAGCGATTATCGTGTGGCTTGTTCGAACAATTTCGGGAAATAATGGCAACTGCCACCGTCGTTATTAAAAAAAAACAGGTTTTCCTTTTCGGAAAACCTGTTTTTTTACTTCTTTTATCTAAAAGCATATACAATATTGCTAATACCAAACATCATAAAGTAAAAGCCAACTAAGAAGCTTAAAGTTAATGCTGAAGACAATGGATTAAATAATAACATTACACCTAAGATAATCCCTAAAACATCAACAATTAATGTGAACCAGAAGTAACCTGTGCTTACTCGTTTAGCAAAATCTAAAGTAAATAAGCCGAAAATTGAGTCGAATAAAAACCAAATTGCAAAAACAAATGGTAACACAGCGACACCAATATTTAAGTTAAACAATAAGTAAACACCAATTAGGATATCAATAATCCCTAAGATGATTGGTGCATAAGCTTTGTAGCCTAGCAATTCTTTCATACGATTACGTACAAAAATTTCGAAAATCCCTTTAATAATAGCAAAAATCGCAAAAACCATCACAATGGCAATTAAATTACCGGCAGGATTTTGGAAAGAAATTAATGCAGTCAGAACAAATAGAATTCCTAATACTAATGAACCCCAGTCCATTCCATGATGTTGTCGTTGTTCCATGACACTCACTCCTCTATAAAATAATTTATTACACTTATTATGTTACTACTATTTTACAAGGTGTCAAATATTTTCATCGTGCTTTCTGAAAACCATTTCAATGATAACTCCATTAAAAACAACGTATCACTTGATTGTCTCTTTTTTGGTGCACAATTGTGCCTTTTTTGTATAAATAAGTCCCTCGTTTTCCCACAAAAAAACCGCTACTTTTTCATCTAGTTTATAAAAAAGTAACAGTTATAAATTATTTTTTCTTTTTCCCAATCGAGAGAATCCCTCTTTTTATGACATCAAAGAAACTCAAAGATTGGACCATATGATCTGGGTCAACATATTCACGAATAGCTCGTAACACTCGCTTCGGCTCTTTTGAAGCAAACGTATACGTCCCATTTTTCTTGGTTTGAATCGCATAACGAGGAATCCATTTTCCTTTGAACATTACTGAAGCCAACACGTAATCGACTTCTTCCCACGGAATTTGGATAAACTTACGTGGATCTTTGGCATGGTAAAATTCAAACCCGCGGTCACCTATCATAATTTGTCCATAATCTGTTAATCCTGTAAATGCCGTCGCATCTATAACTAAATCAACTTTTGTGTTTAATGATTGTACCATGTTATCTGCTCCATTTCATTCGACTAATTCCTCTTTATTATACGTTTCTTTCCTGATCGAAACAAACAAAATTACATCTTTGTTTAAAAAAGCGGAAGAAAAGTTTCTCGACTTCTCTTCCGCTTTTTTTGATTAGAAGTAATAAACTTACCTCGTCATTCTTATAATAAGCCGATTAAGTGGCCGACAACGCCGACTACGAATAAACCAAGAATGATAACGATTGGGCTAACTTTTTTCTTCAATAACCACATACATAAGAATGTAAGTAGTAATGGTGCTAGACCTGGAATCAATTGATCTAAGTTATCTTGTAAAGTAGTAACTTTCGTTGGTGAAAGCGCCAAGCCTTGGTTCACTTGTTCAAAGGCTTTATGCATTCCTTCACCGCCAGCAGGAAGTTTATCCCACTCGATATAAGCACCTTTGTCTAACTTAACTTGTGAGACAATTGGTAAGAACTTAATCGATACCCAACGTTGAACTAATGCGGCCAGTACGAACATCCCTAAAATAGAAGCACCTTTTGTAATATCTTGTAGTAAACCACCTGAAAGGTCATCAGTAATTTTAGAACCTGCTTTGTAACCAAACTCTTGTGTATACCACATGAATGACCAACGAATTAAGTTCCAAGCAACGAAGAATAAGATTGGGCCTAAGATGTTACCACCCATTGCTAAGGAAGCACCTAAAGCGCCTAACATTGGACGAACAGTAAACCAGAAAACTGGGTCACCGACACCGGCTAAAGGACCCATCATCCCAACTTTAACCCCTTGAATCGCTACGTCATCAACTGGTGCGCCATTGGCACGTTCTTCTTCCAAAGCTAATGTTACACCAAGGATTGGTGAGGCAATGTATGGGTGTGTATTAAAGAACTCTAAGTGACGTTTTAACGCCGCTGAACGTTCTTCTTTCGTTTTATATAATTTTTTGATTGCTGGAATCATTGAGAATGCCCAGCCGCCGTTTTGCATACGTTCATAGTTCCAAGAACCTTGGATAAATGTTGAACGCCAAGCTACAGCTAAACGATCTTTTTTAGTTAATTGAATTTTTTCTGCCATTTTCTTTGCTCCTCCTTCAGAATTAGTAGTCGTTTAAAATATCGCCTAATGGGTCGCCAGAGTTGCCTCCGCCATTTGAGTTAGAAGAACCGCCCATTTTAGATAAGTTCAAGTAAATAAGAGCTAAAGCGACACCTAAAGCACCTAATGCGATTAATGTTAATTGAGAAATCGCTGCGACTACGAAACCGATAATGAAGAATGGCCATACTTCTTTTGTTGCCATCATGTTGATTACTAATGCATAACCTACGGCAACGACCATACCACCACCGATAGCCATACCATCAGTTAACCAAGCTGGCATTGATTCTAAGAAATTACGAACAGTGTCAGCAGGAATGAATAGTAACGCACCTGCTGGAATCGCAATACGAATACCTTGTAAACATACAGCGAAAATGTGTAACATTTCAACTTGTTTAATGTTGCCTTTTTCAGCAGCCGCGTCCATCATGTGAACGATTGGAACCGCAACTGTCCGAACGATCATTGTTAAGAACAAACCTGCAACCGCTAAAGGAACTGCGATGGCAATCGCTGAAGGAACACCTTTAACACCTTGGCCACCTAAAACTAAAATAATTGCTGAGGCAACAGATGCTAAAGCGGCATCCGGCGCAACGGCAGCCCCGATGTTCGCCCAACCTAACGCGATCATTTGTAAAGTACCACCTAAAACAATTCCGGCTTCTAAATTACCAGTAACTAATCCGATTAATGTACATGCTACTAACGGTTGGTGGAATTGGAACTCATCCAAAATCCCTTCCATACCAGCTAGAAAGGCAACGAGTAAAACTAAAATAATTGATATAACAGACATGATAAGCCTCCTATTTTGATTTGTATTTGGCGAGTTACGCGTTTGCTAACTCATTTTTTGCTTTTTTCAAAATTTCGTCCATATTCGCTTTTGAATCATTTGGCACTTTACGCACATCAAATTTGATGCCTTTGGCTTTTAATTCATCAAACGTATCAACGTCTTCTTGACCCATTGATAATACTTTGCTTACAACGACTTTTCCAACAGAGTGAGCCATTGAACCAACATTTACTTCTGGGATTTCTACGCCGCCTTCAACCACTTTTAAGACGTCTTCAGGATTTTCAAATAATAATAATGCTTTTGTATTGCCAAAACGTGGATCTTTTGCTACTTCAATCATTTTACTAATTGGAATAACATTGGCTTTTACTCCTGGAGGAGCTGCTTGTTCGATTAATTTCTTACGTAAGTCATCTTTTGCAACGGCATCAGAAACAACAATAATTCTGTTTGGTTGTGTTGCTTTTGTCCAAGCTGTTGCTACTTGACCATGTAATAAACGTGAATCAATACGTGCTAGCACAAATTTAATTTTGCCATCGCCAACAACTGTACCTGGTGGTAACGAACCTTTTGGCTGTGCATCTTCTGTCGCAGCAGCTTTTGGTGCTTCTGCTGGTTGTAACTCTTCTGGTTTAACTTTGACACCATCTTTTGCTGTTTCAAGAATGTGTGTCGCAATTTCTTGTGCTGATTCCATAGAGAAACGAGAAGCATATGCTTCAATAACCATTGGTAAATTCATACCTGCAACGATTGCCCATTTGTCTTTATGATCTTCTAACAATGAGTTCGCTTGGTTAAATGGTGTTCCTCCCCATAGGTCAACTAAAAATAGTACTTCGTCTTGATTGTCAAACGATGCAATGGCTTCTTGCATTTTTGCTTTTACATCATCGGGACCTTCGCTAGGCATTAACGTAACTGCTTTTACATTTTCTTGTTCGCCAAAGATCATTGCACCAGATTGCAAGATCCCTTCAGCAAATTCACCGTGACTTGCTAGGATAATTCCTACCATTTTTATACCTCCTGTATAATTGATGTTTTTTTTCATGGTTGTACTGCTAAACGCTTTCACTTTTTGAAAAAAATCAGATAAATCAGATTCTGACAAAAATAAATGAAAAAATTTCAATAGTTCTTGATTTTTTTCAACATCAGCACTTGCCTTTATCAATACAGTTCATGAAGCAATGATGTTGGTCCTAGGCCACCACATCCTTTCAATGTCTTTCGTCTGTAAAAATGAACGTCAGCTGGCGTTATTTTCTTTGCTACGCTCTTTTTTCAGTAAATCCATCAAATTCACTTGGCTGTCTGCTGCGACTTTTCGAATTTCCAATTCAATACCTTGTTCATTTAAAAACAGAAATGCTTTTAAATCGTTGGCATCCACTGCGACTGCATTCGTAATCATTCGCTTGCCTGTGCTGAAACTCATTCCGCCAATATTCACAGAAGTGAGTTGTACACCGCCTTCGACCACTCGTTTCACGTCCAAAGGATTAGTGAATAACAACATGGCTCGAAACGAATCAAAACGAGGGTCAGGGTAAACATCAATCATTTTTTGAACAGTGATGACATTTACTTTGACACCAGGTGGAGCAGCTTGAACTAACAAGGCTTTTCTCAAATTGTCATGAGCAACGGAATCACTAACCACTAAAATGCGATTAATGTTCGTCAATTTTGCCCAAACAGTTGCTACTTGGCCATGAATTAATCGATCATCAATTCGAGCTAAACGAATATCCATTACCATCGGGAATGCTCCTTTAAATTCATTTTTAAAGGTTAGGACCTTTGTCTTTTTACTTAAAAATTTTAGGTAAAAAGGGACACCTTATTATAAGCAAGTTTCGTGCCAACTTTAGTGTATCGGTTTGAAACCTAGAAAATTATAGGTTTTTTTAAGAAAATCAAAAAATCGATACACTAATAAATAGTGTATCGATTTTTCTGTATTAATCTAGTGTATCAATTTCGGTGATTTTATCTTCGATACACTGGGCATTTTTGACTAACTGTGCGATAAAATAAACTTCTTCTGCTGGAATATCCATATTAAGAGCTTCTTCCATAGTCTCAATTGAGGCCACAATCACTGGATAAATTGGTTCTTGAACCAATCGACCAAGTTCCTTTTCTGAAACCGTCAGTGTATCATTCCGTAAAATACGCTCCAACATGCCCGATGTGTGCATAATCAAATTGATGTAAAATGTGTACTCTTCTGGCATCGCTAATTGGGTTTGGATATTTTTAGCGAATGACCACAACAGATCAATGATTTTTTTTCCATTAATGAAAGTGAAACTTTGCTCCATATATTTTAGACAAATTTCTTTTGCTGCCGCTTCGTCCAACGGCTTATTCATTACTTCTTCTTTCCGCTCTGCTAGTAATTGCTGAATAATTTTTTCTGCTTCACCGGAAAAGAAATTTTCCATGGAAATATAAGGAACTCCAATTTTGGGATTGGTAATCCCAGTTGTCGCAATAATTTCATAGTCTTCTTGAATTTTAGGCAAGACTTCTTTCATATTTACAATGGACAAAGGAATCACTTCTAAATGCCAGTCTATTTGTGGCAAGACAGCTTCCTCAATAAGCTCTTTCATTCGGCGCGCAGTTCCTTCTCCAGAAGCGCAGATAGCAATAATTGCTCTTGTTTTCCAATTTTCAATGATTTGTTTCGTTTCACTTTGGCGAATATCGGCATAGCCATGAAAGTTTTTTAAAGACTCGTGAAGTGTTTCCAATTGCGTATCAATTAATGCGGTTTTGCGGGCCGCTTCAAGAACAATTGGCGTGGTCACCATGTCTACTGTCCGCACATCAATGCCTGTCTGGCGTACAATTTCTTCTGAAAACGTACTTAATGAACCCATGTCCACCAATAATAGTACGCCATTTTCTTCATTCACTTCACCAACTGCTTCAACGATTTTACGCAAAGCTTCTTTCGGTGGCATATCTAAAGGCATATCCACAGCCTTCAAATTATCAACATTTAACAATTGAGAGACCACTTGTACCATACTGCTAGCGGTACTATTTCCGTGCGCAGCCACGACAATGCCAATCCGGCCAGCCTCAGGATTTTCTCTTAAAGAAATGAGCAAAACAGCTAAATAGTAACTTTCAGATTCAGGAATCTCCATCTGATAACTACTTTCAATAATATTTTTAATTTCTTTCGCTGTTTCAAACTCTGTTGGATAATCTAAAACCATATTTCGAATACTTTCATTTAAAGGATGCTTAGGATCTTTGCCTAATTGGATGCGTTTCAAGAAAGAACTAATGTGTAAACTCATTGCATAAATAAAATTGGGTTGAAACGAATACGATAACCGCTTCGCTGCAAAATTATAAATTTTCTTAGTGACATCAATAATTCGTTGGTCAACAATTTCAGCCAATTTATTTTCTGTATCAAAGGTGAATCCATAATCTTTGTAGAAAGATTTTAAATGAACATTGATATCCGTTGTAATAAAATTATTAATTAGTTCTTGGTCCAAGCCGTCTGCTTTTAAGAGAGCCGCTTTATCTCCAATAATCTCATATAGATTGTAAGGCAATTCATAGGCATCTGACTGAATAGCTACTAAAGATTCATTTGGTGATACCACTAATTGCGGTTCCAGATATTTCGACAACTCCGACAATACTTCTCGATTACTGGCAAGTTGCATAATGCCTTCTTTAATATTGTCCGTTAATTCGTCCATCGTAATCATTAATTCCTCTTGTTCCATCTGATTAAGGAACCCTCGCGCAGTCACAAGTTGCACATTCGATTTTAGCTGACCGACATTTCCATAAGAAACACTTCCAATTAACGCTTTGACCACATCTTCTGACAAAGAGATTCGCCGTTGAATCCGTGCTGCTTCCATTGAAACCATCACTTTTAGGAGGTCAATTTTTTCTTTCGCAGGACGGTCACTAAAGTTCGGTAATTGAATGATAATCGGAATGCGTCGCACAAAAGTATTCAATAAAGAAGAAGTAGGATTCTCCGTCGTAGCACAAATAATCCGAACATCCGCATGATGTGATTTCACTGTTTCACCTAAACGCGCGTACACGCCGTGATCCATAAAATAAAAAATCATTTCTTGTCCTTCGGGTGGTAACCGATGTACTTCATCTAAAAACAGAATGCTGCCATCTGCTTCATCAATAATCCCTTCTTTCGCTTTCGTAGCGCCTGTGAAGGCCCCTTCTACATACCCAAATAAATGCGACATCAAAAGTTCTGGATTATGCGCATAGTCTGCACAGTTAAACACCACAAACTCTTTTTCTTTGGCCACAATTTGGTTCAGCTTCGCAAATTGAAACATGGCATGAGCAAAATAAGTTTTCCCAGAACCTGTTGGTCCAGTAATTAAACAATTCAAGCCTTTTGGCGGATATAAAATCGCTGCTTTGGCTTGTTCCACCGGCGTTTTCATGCTTCCAGCTGAACCGATAATTTTTTTGAAAATATCTTCAACTTCTGGGGTTTTACTGGTCGTGACTACTGGTTCAACCAATGGTTCGATAAAAGTTTTTGTGGAGTGATCCATTGATTTTTCCCGATAACTTTTAACTGGCTTGGTTAATGGTCGATGCTGAAACGCCACCTGCGCGACATATTTTACTGGTCGACCAGATAATTTTTTCAAGCGCCCTTCACGAACGAGTTGATTCAAATCTTTACTAGCATTGGTCCGCTGAATGTTTAAACGTTCTGAAATTTCTTGTGTCGTGACTCCCGCATCACTTGTTAAGGTCATTGGCGTTAAATTCTTCGTTTGCTCTTTAACATATTGATAGATTTTTTCAATCCGCTTCATTTTTGATGGCTCCTTTAATCGATACACTAATTAATTTACATGATACAGTGTATCATTAAAAAAATACACTAAAAACCCTTTCATGAAAAAAATTTCTGTTTCACATGAAACATTTTGAAAAAACGCCTTTTTTTCTATAAAAAACCCACCTTTTTATTCGTTTCTGTAAAAAGATTGAAACTCCTTGAAAAAAGGTTCTGTAGCCGATATAATGCAGAGAGGTTCAAGAATATATTAAAAGCGAGGAAAACAATTGATTACTGTTAATGATGTAAGTTTACAATTTCCAGATCGTAAACTTTTTGAAGAAGTGAATATTAAATTTACTCCTGGCAACTGTTACGGCTTAATCGGCGCAAACGGTGCAGGAAAATCAACGTTTCTTAAAATTTTATCAGGTGAGATTCAACCGACAACTGGCGTGGTTTCAATGGGTCCTAATGAGCGACTAGCAACGCTGAAACAAAATCACTTTGACTACGAAGACTACACTGTTTTAGAAACTGTAATTATGGGACATAAACGTCTTTACGAAGTAATGAAAGAAAAAGATGCTATCTATATGAAAGAAGATTTTTCAGATGAAGATGGGATTCGTGCCGCAGAACTAGAAGGCGAATTTGCTGAACTTGACGGTTGGGAAGCAGAACCTGAAGCAGCTGTTTTACTCCAAGGGCTAAACATTCCAGAAGAATTACATGATCAAAAAATGAGCGAATTAACAGCTGGTCAAAAAGTCAAAGTGTTATTAGCTCAATCTCTTTTTGGTAAACCAGATGTCTTACTATTAGACGAGCCGACAAATGGTTTAGACACCCGCTCAATCAATTGGTTAGAAGAATTTTTAATCAACTTTGAAAATACCGTTATCGTGGTTTCCCATGACCGTCATTTCCTAAACAAAGTCTGCACTCACATGGCAGATTTAGACTTTAGTAAAATCAAACTTTACGTTGGTAACTATGATTTCTGGTTGGAATCAAGCCAACTAGCGACAAAATTGCAAGCACAATCTAATGCCAAAAAAGAAGAACAAATCAAAGAATTACAAGACTTTATCGCTCGTTTTAGCGCCAATGCCTCAAAATCAAAACAAGCAACGTCTCGTAAAAAAATGTTAGATAAAATTACCTTAGATGACATTCAACCTTCCTCTCGTCGTTATCCATTCGTTGGTTTTACACCAGAACGTGAAATCGGCAATGACTTATTACAAGTTGAAAATGTCTCTGTAACGATTGATGGCAAAAAAATCTTAGATAATATCTCGTTCAACTTAACAAAAGATGATAAAGTGGCATTCATCGCTGACTCAGATATTACAACGACTACGTTATTCAAAGTGATTATGGGCGAAATTACTCCCGATACAGGTTCTGTTCGTTGGGGCGTTACAACTAGCCAAGCTTATTTACCAAAAGACAACAGCAAAGACTTTGAAGAGCCATTAACCATTTTAGATTGGTTACGTCAATTTGCTGGTAAAGAAGAAGATGACAATACGTTCTTACGTAGTTTCTTAGGTCGGATGTTATTCTCTGGTGAAGAGGTACTAAAACCAGTCAATGTTCTTTCCGGAGGCGAAAAAGTGCGTGTCATGCTTTCAAAATTAATGCTTTCCAAAGCCAATGTCTTAGTTTTAGATGATCCAACGAACCACTTAGACTTAGAATCAATCACTGCGTTAAATGATGGGTTGATGGCTTTCACTGGTTCAATTCTTTTTGCTTCACATGACCACCAATTTATCCAAACATTAGCGAACCGAATTATTGCTGTTTCTGATAAAGGGGTTATTGATCGGGCAGAAACAACCTATGATGAATTCTTGGAAAACCCAGAAATTCAAAAACAAATGGACGTTTTATTCAGTTCAGATTATTAAAAAAATAGAGAAGTCATTAAAAAATGACTTCTCTATTTTTTATTTTCTTTTTTCACCAAAAGAAAACACAGCAATACAACCTATTCCGGTATGACTAGTAATGGTGGGTCCTAGAGGATAAATCAGTATCTCATTAACCTCTATTTCTTTTTCAATTAATTCTTTGACTTTTTCCGCGTCATCTTTCGTTCCCGCATATGCAATCAACAGTGTTTGTTTCATTGGCTCTACAATGCCTTGAATCGTTTCTTGCGCAATCTTTTGCAAGGACTTGTTTCGTCCACGAGTTTTACCAACGGATGCTAGTTTGCCTGCCGCATCCACGCGAATAATTGGTTTAATGTTCATTAAGCCACCAAGTGATGCCGCTGTTTTAGAAATCCGTCCGCCACGTTCTAAATGTTTTAAATCATCTACCGTTACCCACGAGTGAAGTTTCATTTTTTGCTCTTCAAGATAGGCAACAACTTCTCCTAATGAATGACCATCTGTTTGTAATCGAATGGCTTCTCGGACTAACATCCCTTGACCTAAGCTAGCTGCTTTTGTGTCAATAATATGAATTTCTACATTATCGTACTCTTCTTTTAACATCTCTACTGATTGCAACGCACTTTGATAAGAGCCACTTAACCCAGATGAAAAAGCTAAATAAATCACCGGTAACCCTTGCTCCACAAAAGGACGGAAAAATTCATTGTAGCGTCCCACATTAACTTGAGAGGTAGTGGGCATACTTCCATTTTTAATAGCCGTTAAGAAGTTCTGATAATCAAACGTTTCACCTAAATCATCGCGATATTCTTTCCCGTCAATTTGAATATTCATGCTAATAAAAGGTACTTGGTTTTCTTTTAAGTATGTATACGGCAAGTCACAACAAGAATCTGTCACTAATTGATAATTCACGGACAATTGCCCCCTTCATGTTTTCTTTTATTTTACCATAGTTTTTCATTTTTATATAAAATTAAAAAAGAACGTAAAGGCTGAACTGGCATAAGCCATCCTTTACGTTCCCTTAAAAATCTGCTTAAATTTGTGCCCAAACGCTTTCTAAAACGTTCGTTTGGTTACGGTCTGGACCTACAGAGAATGTTGAAATGCGCACACCAACTAATTCTGAAATCCGATGCACATAGTTACGAGCATTAGCTGGTAAATCGGCTAAAGTTTTGCAACCAGTGATATCTTCAGACCAACCTGGTAATTCTTCATAAACTGGTTTACAGCGGCTTAATTCTTTCAAGCTTGCTGGATAATGATAAATTAATTCACCATCAAGTTCATAAGCTGTACAAATTTTCACCGTTTCTAAACCACTTAACACGTCAATCGAGTTTAATGACAAGTTTGTAATTCCTGATACACGTTTTGAATGACGCATAACTACTGAATCAAACCAACCGACACGACGCGGACGTCCTGTTGTTGTTCCGTATTCTTTACCGACACGACGAATGGTTTCTCCTGTTTCATCAAATAATTCTGTTGGGAATGGGCCGTCACCGACACGTGAAGTGTACGCTTTGCAGACACCAACCACTTTATTAATTTTTGATGGACCAACGCCACTACCGATAGTTACGCCACCAGCTACTGGATTAGAGGAAGTAACAAATGGATAGGTTCCTTGATCGATATCCAACATGACACCTTGTGCCCCTTCAAATAAAACCCGTTTTCCAGCATCTAATGCATCGTTTAAAATAACCGAAGTATCTGTAACATATTGTTTAATTTGTTGTCCGTATTCATAGTATTCTTCAAAAATATCATCAAATTCAATGGCTTCGCTATCAAACATTTTAACGAATTGACGATTTTTTTCTTCTAAGTTAATTTGCAAACGTTCCGCAAAAATTTCTTTATCCAATAAATCAGCGATACGGATTCCCACCCGTGCTGCTTTATCCATGTAGGCTGGGCCAATTCCTTTAATCGTTGTCCCAATCTTGTTTTCACCTTTCGCATCTTCTTGCAATTGATCCAATTTAATATGATACGGCAAGATGACATGGGCACGATCTGAAATACGTAAATTATCAGTGGCAACATTATTTTCTTTTAAATAAGCTAATTCTTTTACTAAAGATTTTGGATTCACAACTACGCCGTTACCAATTACACTAATTTTTTCTTTATAGAAAATCCCTGAAGGAATTAAATGTAATTTATACGTTACGCCGTCGAATTTAATGGTATGTCCGGCGTTATCTCCGCCTTGGTAACGAGCGATCACTTCTGCGTTTTCACTTAGAAAGTCTGTAATTTTTCCTTTACCTTCGTCGCCCCATTGCGTTCCAACAACTACTACTGATGACATTCGAACACCTCGTTCATAATTTTTTTGTCCTGAATCATTGTACCAGTAAAACCAGTCCCTTTCAAGGGTAAAAATCGAATATTCTTTCACAATCAAAAGCGTTTCTGTCAAAAATACGAACATTTTTAGTTATGTTTTTGTAAAATAATAAAATATACGAATATTGTTCGTGTTTTACTCTCTGATTTTAATCCCTTAATAAGCAAAAAAACGAACTCAAAAAATGAGTTCGTTTTTTTAAAATTCTGTCCTCGGCGAAAGCGAAGAAAATTTATTATATTCTTTAATGAAAAGTAATTCGACCGTTCCACGCGCACCACTACGGTTTTTCTCAATGATAACTTCTACAACATTGTCCACTTCTGGTGGCTCATGATCGCCGTCTTCTCCTTCACCACGATCGTAGTAATCATCACGATAAAGAAAGGCAACGATATCGGCATCTTGCTCAATGGAACCTGACTCACGAATATCACTTAACACAGGACGTTTATCTTGACGTTGTTCCACGCCACGAGAAAGCTGTGACAAAGCGATAACCGGGACTTTTAATTCTTTCGCTAATTTTTTTAATTGACGTGAAATATCAGAAACCTCCTGTTGGCGGTTCTCTTTTCCAGTTCCTTCAATCAATTGTAGGTAGTCGATCAAAATTAGACCTAAGTTGCCTTTTTCTTGTGCTAATTTACGACATTTCGCACGAATTTCGGTAATTTTAATCCCTGGTGTGTCATCAATATAGATATTCGCACGGGACAAACTACCCATCGCAATAATTAAGTTTTGCCATTCTTCTTCAGATAATTGCCCTGTTCTTAAATGGCTGGCCTCAATGGATCCTTCTGCACAAAGCATCCGGTTCACTAATGATTCTGCCCCCATTTCTAAACTAAAAATAGCGACAGCTTTATCTGTTTTGGTGCCGACATTTTGGGCAATATTTAATGCAAAAGCGGTTTTCCCTACCGCTGGACGGGCCGCTAAAATGATTAGCTCTTCCGCTTGCAAGCCAGCAGTCATTTTATCCAATGCTTGATAGCCTGTAGGTAAACCAGTAATCTCTTCATCATTTTGGTATAATTGGTCAATATTCGCAATAGTTGTATTTAGAACATCTGAAATTGATAAAAAGCCACTGCGATTCCGCTTTTCAGAGACTTCTAAAATGCTTCGTTCTGCATCATCCAAAATAGATTCAACATCTTCACCTTGCTCAAAGCCTTTAGTTACAATCTCTGTAGCGGTTTGGATTAAGTTGCGCAGCAACGATTTTTGTTCAACAATTTTTGCATAATAAATGACATTGGCAGCTGTCGGTACAGCTAAAGCTAAATCTGACAGATAACTTAGTCCACCAACATCTTCTAACAAATTCTCTTGTTCTAGGCGATCTTTGATTGTTACCACATCAATCGCTTCATTTCGGTCGCTTAAGGTCATCATCGTTTGGAAAATCAACTGATGACTACGACGATAGAAATCTTTAGGTTCCACATATTCCATCGCTTCTATTAGCACATCTGCATCTAAGAAAATAGAACCTAAAACGGCTTGTTCCGCTTCAATATTTTGTGGCGGTACCCTATCTTGCAATAATTCATTCATTTTGTTCTCTCCTACGATGTCTTACTTTCTGGTTCATTTAGTCTATCCATTTTAACACAATTTCATTAAAAAAAGTACATTTTTTCTCTGCTGATTTCTCTATTTTTAGTTCACTTTTCAATTTCAAAAAATATACAACTAATAAAAATATAATGCTTTCGTTAATTTAAAGTGTTGTATATTTGATTTTTAAATATTATAAAAATAATTCGAGTAATTTATTTGGTATAAAAAAAGAAGCCGGAGAAATCGGCTTCTTTTTTATCGATTGTATTATTCCGCTACGACATGAACCTTAATTTTCGCTGTAACTTCATGATGTAGTTTGACTGGTACGTTAGTGTAGCCTAGAGAACGAATTGGGTTGGCTAATTCGATTTTGCGTTTATCCAATTTTACATTGTATTGTTTGTTTAAGGCTTCTGCAATTTGTTTTGAAGGAATTGAGCCAAATAAACGGCTATCTTCTCCAGCTTTTGCCTTGATCTCTACAACAGTCTTTTCATCTTCTAAAAAGGCTTGCATTTCTTTTGCTTGTGCTAAAACTTCTGCTTCATGTTTTTCTTGAGCTTTCTTTTGACCCGCTAACGCACTCATGCTTCCTTTATTGGCTTCTTTCGCATAGCCGTTTTTAATTAAAAAGTTTTGGGCGTAACCAGTTGGCACTTCTTTTACGTCCCCTTTTTTTCCTTTTCCTTTAACATCTTGTAAAAAAATGACTTTCATTTCCTTCACTCCTGTTCATACATTTCATTAATATTTTGACGAATTACATCAAGTAGTTGCTCTTTTACTTCTGCTACTGTTACGTTTGATAATTGTACTGCCGCATTAGTAAAGTGACCGCCACCACCTAAATTTTCCATAATAATTTGGACATTAATTGAACCATTACTCCGAGCACTAATGCCAATCTGTTGATCCGTCCGCTTGGTAATGACAAATGCTGCATTAATCCCTGCCATAGAAAGTAATGTGTCCGCTGTTTTGGCAGCTGTGACACTATCATATTCTTTGTCTTCACTCCCGGCAACAACGACGGTATCTTTTGTGACATATTCGCTTTTAGAGATTAAGTTGTTCATTTCCAGATAGCTTGTAAGATCAGAACTTAATAGATATTGTACTAAAGATGAGTCTGCTCCACAAGTTCGTAAATAACTAGCCACATCAAATGTTCGCGCCGTCGTTCGTGTATTGAAACTTTTCGTATCAACCACAATTCCCGCCAACATCATGGTTGCTTCAAAGGCCTGCAGTTTATTTGCGCTATTACTTTGGTATTCGATCAATTCTGTGACTAATTCTGAAGCAGAAGAGGCAGAAGATTCAATATAAGAAAGCAAGGGTTTTGCTGGAAATTCGTCTCCTCGTCGATGGTGATCAATGATTACCACTTTATCAAAACGCTCATAGAGCTCTTGTGAGATCGATAGAGACGGTTTATGGTAATCTACCATAACTAATAAGCTACTTTCTTTCTTGCGCTTCATGGCCTCTTTAGGACTAATAATACGCTCTTCTAATTCTGGGTACTCTTTAATCGCCTCTAACACTCTTTTGACATCGGGAATGATTTCATTTTCATCTAAAACAATCCACGCTTTTCGATTATTAAACGAAGCTAAACGAGCAACACCAAATGCTGAACCTAACGCATCCATATCTGGATAACGATGGCCCATAATATAGATGTCAGCAGATTCCGCAATAATTCCCTTAATTGCCATGCTCATTGCGCGAGAACGTACTTGGGAACGTTTCGTCGTTACTGCCGTTTTTCCACCAAAAAATAACGGCTTCGCTTCATCTTTGGCTTCTTTTACAACCACTTGATCACCACCACGAACTAAAGCTGTATCTAGGTTCGTTTGAGCCGTGGTCCCGGTTTGATCTAAGGTTGCCCCCCCATAAGCAATCCCCATGCTTAACGTAATGGCTACTTCATGGTTAGCTGATTCCTTACGGATCGTATCCAAAATAGAAAATTTTTCGTCCATCATTTTTTGAATATCTTCCCATTGGGCAATGAAAAAATAACGTTCTGCATTGATTCGCTTATAAAAAACTTTGTATTGGTCCATCCAATCAGAAACCATCGTCGTAATGAAACTATTCAAATAAGAAATTTCTTTCTCGTCCATTGTATCGGTGACATCATCATAATTATCGACAGACACAATGCCAATAGCCGTTTGCATTTCGACTTTTTCTTGATACAAATTACTTTCTTTAGTGATATCTTCAAAAGTAATTGTATGTTGTTCTTTATTGACGCTAAAGCGATAGGTATTTTCGTCAATCGTAAAAATATCTTGGTTTCGTTCTGCTAATTCTAAATAAGACGTAACTTGGCTAGCGGTTAACGTTAGCTGATTGTCTTTATTAAAAATAGAAGCAGCATAAGGATTAAGCCATTCTACCGCGCGTGTTTCCCCGTTATACGTAATAATTCCCACAGGTACTTCATTTACAACATAATCCAACGATTGTTCAGCAATGGAACTTGCTTCTTGAATCTTTTCTACGTTTGTAATTTCTACATCTCTAATCAACAGCCGAATAACCACTAAGAGAAAGATATCTAATGCGATAATTACCGCCAATAGCAGCCATTTATTTGTTAGTAAGAAATAGAGGAGAAATTCTACTAAGAGAAGACCCACAACAATTAAGAAACCGTTTTTTTGAATTCTCTTCTTTTGCATTTTTTTGCCTCCAATCTTTCTGCAGACCTTTGAGGCGACTTGTTCCAACGAGCATATTGCTCTGGTGATTCACTAGTTATTTCATCCTTTATTTTATCACAAAACACTTCATTCTGCGAACCTTGTTATGTTTCACGTGAAACACTAGTCAAGATAAAAAAGAACCAAAGAGCAAGCTCTTTGGTTCTGGAAATTGTCATAAAATTATTGTTCGTCACTAACGAATGGTAATAATCCCATGATACGTGCGCGTTTAATAGCAATCGTTAATTTACGTTGGTTTTTAGCGCCAGTACCTGTAACACGACGTGGTAAAATTTTGCCACGTTCTGAAATGAATCGTTTTAACAATTCAGTATCTTTATAGTCGATGTATTCGATGTGGTTTGCTGCGATGTAGTCGACTTTCCGACGTTTACGTCCGCCTCTTCTTTGTTGTGCCATTCTTGTTCCCTCCTATCAAATTCGTTTAGAATGGTAAATCATCATCTGAAATGTCGATAGATGAACCTGAGCCACCAAATGGATCAGAATCTTTATCGAAATCAGGCATACCGTTGTTGTTTTGCGACTGAGAAGATGATGGATTGAAACTATTGTTGTTGTTATTAAATCCAGAACCGGCATTGTTATTACCAAAGCTACGATTTTGTGATTGATAACCATTTTCGTTGTTATTAAAGCTACCGCCGCCAGTTCCTCTTTGTTCTGAAGCAGAACGAGATTCTAACAATTGGAAGTTTTCACAAACCACTTCAGTTACGTAGACACGTTGACCTTGTTGGTTCTCGTAATTACGAGTTTGAATTCTTCCGACAACACCTAATAATGTACCTTTACGGGCATAATTAGCCATTGTTTCTGCGGGTTTACGCCAAATCACACAGTTGATAAAGTCTGCTTCACGGTCACCATTTTGATTCGTAAAGTTACGGTTTACAGCAAGTGTAAAGGTCGCAACAGCTGAACCACTAGCGGTGTAACGTAAGTCAGGATCTTTTGTCAATCTTCCGACTAATACAACGTTATTAATCATTCAAAACATCTCCTTTCGTCAATAAATGTTTCATGTGAAACAAATTATGCTTCTACCTTCACGATCATATGACGGATAATATCGTCATTGATTTTTGCTAAACGATCAAACTCGTTGATTGCGCCAGCTGTTGATGGAGAAGTAACGTTAACGATATGATAGATGCCTTCACGGAATCCGTTCATTTCATATGCTAAGCGGCGTTTTTCCCAATCTTTAGATTCGATAACTTCTGCTCCGTTATCTTTTAAGATTGTGTCGAAACGTTCTACTAAAGCAGTTTTTGCTTCTTCATCAATGTTCGGACGAATAATGTACATGATTTCGTACTTCGTATCTTGACTCATTGATTTTCACCTCCCTATGGACTTCAAGGCTCTTAGTTGGCTAAGAGCAAGGAGAACATACCTAAAAAGGTAGTTCACAATCTCTAATTATATGCTAATTGATAGACAAAAGCAAGAAATAGTTTTGAAAAGCCCCAATAAAAAAGTTTCGCCAGTTGGCGAAACTTTTTTATGTTATTCTTCTGTTTCTGATGTTGTTTCGTTTTCTGTTGTTTCTACAACTTCAACGATTTCTTCTTCCACTTCTTCTGGTTCTACAACAGCCATTGTTACCACTTTGGCACCATCTTCCATTCTCATTAAACGAACTCCTAATGTTGCGCGTCCTGTTTGAGAAACAGAATCAACGTTAAAGCGGATAATGACGCCTTTGTTCGTAATCAATAAGATATCTTCATCCCCATTGACCGTGGTTAAACCAGCTAATGGACCATTTTTCTCAGTGATATTTGCTGTCTTAATCCCTTTACCGCCACGTCCTTTAACTGGATATTCAGAAGCTTTTGTACGCTTACCATAACCATTTTCAGTAATGACTAGGACTTCTTTATTTTCATCCAGAATCGCTGCACCGACCACATAATCATTTTCGCGGAGACGGATTCCCCGAACGCCTGATGCTGTCCGGCCCATATCACGTACAGTATTTTCATCAAATGTGACAGAGTATCCTGCATGTGTTCCGATAATCATCTTCTGATTGCCATTAGTCGTTACCACGTTAACTAACTCATCATCTTCTTTTAAGCTAATGGCGATTAATCCATTACTACGGATATTAGAAAAGGCTGTTACGGCTGTCCGTTTGACGGTTCCTTTTAAGGTTGTGAAGAACAAGTATTTACCTGCTTCCGCTTTGCCCTCAACAGAAATAATCGCTTGAATTTTTTCTGCAGAATCAATTCCCAGTAAGTTAATCACTGGAATTCCTTTTGCTGTTCTACCGTATTCAGGGATTTCGTAACCTTTTGCTCGGTAAACTTTCCCAGTGTTCGTAAAGAATAATAACGTGTCATGTGTTGAACAAGAAACTAGGTTTTTCACGAAATCATCATCGTGAACGCCCATCCCTTGGACACCACGTCCGCCGCGGCGTTGCGCCCGGAATTCGGAGTTTGCCATCCGCTTAATGTAGCCGTTATTGGTTAATGTAATCACGACTTCTTCTTCTTCGATTAAATCTTCATCTTCAAGACTGAGGACTTCACCTACTAATAGTTCTGTGCGTCGTGCATCACCAAATTTTGTGCGAACGTCATTTAACTCTGTTTTAATGATTTCAATGACGCGTTCTGGGCGGGCTAAAATGTCCTCTAAGTCCGCAATGAATTTCAATAGCTCTTGATATTCATTTTCAATTTTGTCGCGTTCTAAGCCTGTTAAACGGCGTAAACGCATATCTAAAATTGCTTGCGCTTGACGATCTGAAAATTCAAAGCGTTCAATTAACGTTGCTTTTGCTTCGTCATCTGATTGTGATCCACGGATAATGGCAATGATTTCATCGATATGATCTAAGGCAATTCGTAGACCTTCTAAAATATGCGCCCGTGCTTCTGCTTTGTTTTTGTCAAAAATCGTCCGGCGAGTAATGACTTCTTTTTGGTGCTCGACGTAATTTTCTAAAATACGTTTCAAGCTTAAAATTTTCGGTACGCCTTTTTCGATGGCTAACATGTTAAAACCAAAAGATGTTTGTAAGGCAGTCATTTTGTACAAGTTGTTTAACACAACAGAGGCACTCACATCTCGACGAACATCGATGACAATCCGCATGCCTTCACGAGAAGATTCATCCCGCAAATCAGTAATTCCTTCAATTCGTTTATCTCTGTGTAATTCAGAAATTCGTTCGATTAATTTGGCTTTATTCACCATATAAGGCAATTCAGTTACTAAAATACGTTCTTTTCCATTCGGCATTTCAGTCAATTCAACTTTTGCACGAACAGTAATCGAACCTTTCCCTGTTTCATATGCTCGGCGAATCCCTGATTTCCCCATCACTAAACCGCCTGTTGGAAAATCTGGTCCAGGTAACACTTCCATCAATTCATTCGTCGTTACATCAGGATTGTCCATCAATAAACTTGTTGCATCAATCACTTCACTTAAATTGTGTGGTGGAATATTTGTTGCCATCCCCACCGCAATCCCCGTTGTTCCGTTAACTAGTAAGTTTGGAAAACGAGCAGGTAAAACTACTGGTTCTTGTTCTGAATCATCATAGTTTCCTTGGAAATCGACTGTATTTTTGTTAATATCTCGTAGCATTTCTAAAGCAATTTTACTCATACGTGCTTCGGTATAACGCATAGCGGCAGCGCCGTCACCATCGACGGAACCGAAGTTTCCGTGGCCGTCAACTAACATAGCCCGATAACTAAAAGGTTGTGCCATCCGCACCATTGATTCGTAAATCGCACTGTCCCCATGGGGGTGATATTTACCCATAACATCCCCAACAATCCGGGCTGATTTTTTGTGTGGTTTATCAGGGGTTACCCCTAATTCGTTCATTCCATATAAGATTCGGCGATGAACAGGTTTTAAACCGTCACGAACGTCAGGTAACGCGCGGGCTACGATAACACTCATTGCGTAGTCAATGAAAGATTCTTTCATTTCGCTGGTCAGATTGACGTCTTGAATGTTTTCTTTAATTTCTTCACTCATGAATTTTTTCCCCTCTAAATATATGTTCTAGCGTCTCTTACAACGTTGCGACACATTAAATATCCAAGTTTTTCACGTAATGGGCATTTTCTTCGATAAACGCACGACGTGGTTCCACACGATCGCCCATTAGCATTTCAAAAATTTGGTCAGCTTCAATGGCATCATCGACACTCACTCGCGCCATTAATCGTTTTTCTGGGTCCATTGTTGTTTCCCAAAGTTGGTGATCATCCATTTCACCCAACCCTTTGTAACGTTGAACACTTGGTTTTGGTGAAGCAGGTAATTCTTCTAACACTTTTGCTAGTTCCTCTTCAGCATGTTTGCCCGGTTGAACGTAGGTGATGTTTTTCCCTTGTTTCACACCATATAGTGGTGGTTGAGCAATATACACATAACCAGCTTCAACAATTGGACGCATGAAGCGATAGAACAAGGTTAATAACAACGTTCGAATATGCGCACCATCGACATCGGCATCGGTCATAATCACTAGTTTGTGATAACGTGCTTTAGAAACATCGAAATCTTCGCCGAAGCCTGTTCCCATAGCTGTAAATAATGACCGAATTTCTTCATTGGCTAAAATTTTATCCATGCTGGCTTTCTCGACATTCAAGATTTTCCCACGAATTGGTAAAATGGCTTGGAATTCACGGCTACGGCCTTGTTTTGCTGAACCGCCGGCCGAGTCTCCTTCGACGATAAATAATTCGCATTTTTCCGGATCTTTACTTGAGCAATCAGCCAGCTTCCCTGGCAAGTTGCTAATTTCTAACGCGCCTTTACGACGGGTGACTTCACGGGCTCTTTTAGCGGCTAAACGAGCTTTTGAAGCCAACATGCCTTTTTCGACAATTTGTTTGCCGACTGTTGGGTTTTCCATTAAAAATTTTGTAAAGTATTCTGAGAATAGACGATCCGTAACGGTCCGTACTTCTGAGTTCCCTAATTTCGTTTTCGTTTGTCCTTCAAATTGAGGATCGGGATGTTTGATGGAAACCACTGCGGTTAAGCCTTCACGAACATCTTCCCCAGTTAATTTTTCATCGTTTTCTTTCATCAATTTTTGTTTACGTGCATAGTCATTAATCACACGTGTTAAAGAAGTTTTAAAACCAGATTCATGCGTTCCGCCTTCATAAGTATGAATATTGTTGGCAAAACTTAAAATATTTGAGTGGTAGCCATCTGTATACTGCATTGACACTTCCACTGTAATATCTTGTTGCTCTCCCTCAATGAAGATTGGCTCTGGAAAAATAACGTCTTTATTGGCATTTAAATGCTCAACATAACTCTTAATCCCGCCTTCATAGTGATACTCTTTTTTATCTTCTTGTCCTTCACGACGGTCTTCAATTGAAATGTGTAAGCCTCGATTTAAAAAGGCTAATTCACGAACCCGTGTTGCTAATTTATCAAAATCATAAACGGTTGTTTCTGTAAAAATTTCAGGATCTGGAATAAAGTGAACAGTGGTTCCGTGACGATCCGTTTCTTCGATAACTTTTAGGTCATCAACAACCGCACCACGACGATATTCTTGGTAATACACTTTGCCATCTTTATAAACACGAACATCTAAACTGGTCGATAAAGCATTAACAACAGAGGAACCAACACCGTGCAAGCCACCTGATACTTTATAGCCGCCACCGCCAAATTTCCCGCCGGCATGTAGCACTGTAAACACTGTTTCCACAGCTGGACGACCTGTTTTGGCTTGAATTCCGACTGGAATTCCACGACCATCATCAATAACAGTAATACTATCGTCTGGTTCGATAATTACTTGAATTGATTTAGCAAATCCTGCTAAGGCTTCGTCGATAGAGTTGTCAACGATTTCCCATACTAAGTGGTGTAACCCTTCGCCACTAGTAGAACCTATGTACATACCAGGACGTTTCCGGACAGCTTCTAAGCCCTCCAAAACTTGAATCTGACTAGCGTCATATTCTTGCGCACGTTCTCTCATGTTTTTTTCTTCTTCTGTCATATCGCTGAATTCCTTTCTATCTTGCCTTGTTGAACATAAAAAATATCTGGTTCAACTGTTAGCTTGTCTTTTATGTGATCTAAACTAGTTGTCGTTAAGAACGTTTGAACTTTGCCTTCAATCGTTTCTAACAAGTGAATTTGACGTTCATTATCTAATTCACTCATGACATCATCTAGTAATAACACAGGATATTCTCCTGTTTCTGAATGCATCAAATCAATTTCTGCCAATTTAATACTTAAAGCTGTCGTCCGCTGTTGGCCTTGTGAGCCATACGTTTGAACATTTTGACCATTGACAATAAATAGCAAATCGTCACGATGAGGGCCTAAAAAAGTATTCGCTTTAAACAATTCACGCTTACGATTGTTCATTAATTGTTGGAGCAATTGATTTTGAAGTGCTTCTAAGGAAAGATTCGTGTTGTCAATTGGGATGCTTGATGCGTAGTCAATGGTGAGCGTTTCGCGTCCATGACTAATTTTTTGATGGAGTAAGTTTGCCCAGTGTTCTAATTTTTTAAGAAAACCTAACCGAGCGTATAGAACTTTCCCGCCAAATTCAGCTAGCTGCTCTGTCAAAATATCCAGATAAACAGTATCTGTTTGTTTCTTTTCAGCTAGTTGTTTTAGGTATTGGTTCCGTTGCTTTAAAACAGACTGATATTGGACAAGATCATAAAGATAAATAGGACTCACTTGTCCGAGTTCCATGTCAATAAATTTCCGGCGGACTTGAGGTGAGCCTTTCACCAAAGATAAATCTTCTGGGGCAAATAAAATAACATTCAGTTGCCCAATGTACGCACTGAGCCTTTTTTGCTCAATGTGGTTAACCTTGGTTTTACGTCCTTTGTTGGAAATTAAAATTTCCAACGGTACGGTGCCTGTCTTTTTTTCAACCACACCGCTAATTTTAGCTGCTGCTTGTTCCCAGCCAATTAATTCTTTTTCATTGCTGGTTCGATGACTTCGTGTCATTGCTAGAACATAAATGCTTTCTAACAAGTTGGTTTTTCCTTGGGCGTTTTCGCCTAAAAAAAGATTTAACGTTTTTGGAAAATCTAAGCTGACTGTTTCATAATTACGATAATGCTGAAGTGTCAGCTCATTCAGCCGCATCGTCGGACTCGTTTCCGTTTTTCACCATAAAAAAAGTACCTTCTTCAGGTATCTCAATCATCATGCCCGCATAAAGTTTCCGTCCGCGACGATTTTCCAACTCGCCATCAACAAACACGCTATTGTCTGCCAAATACCATTTGGCTTGGCCGCCACTACCAATGACGTTGATTTCTTTAAGAAACTGACCAAGCGTTATATACTCAGTTGCTAAAACAAACGTTTTTTTCAATGTGCATCCCTCTTTTTTCTAATACGTTCTCATATATATTATACCCTTTTTCATAAGAGAAAACAAATTTATCTGTCTAATTTTCATTCTAAGCAATTTTAATTCTAAATGACCGAAAATATTATTAGGATAAAAAAACTCTTAAAAAGCATTTTAAAACGGAAATTGATATTTTCTTGAGAAAAAAGGGGCCTGATTTGGCAGAAATGACGAGTAGCGTTTAACTAAAAAACAATTAGGGGTAACTCAAAGACAAACGAAGAGGGCGCGCAATGAAGAAAAGTAGCTTGTAGAGGTCTGAGCGTCGTTTTAAGCAACGTAAACTTCTTTCACTAGTAAATATTCATAAAAAAATGAACAGCCCTTAAACGAAAAATTAAAGGGCTTTTTTCTTTATCCACGAAAAAAAAGGCAGAATTTATTCGTCAAACGATAGTTCAAACATTCACAATCATATTAGCGTAAAAGCTATTCTAGTTTTAAAAAGCTTATCTAGCAGCGTTTATCGGCTTTAAACAGACGACAAAAAAGAACCTTCGGCGATCATAGTGATTTTCCGAAGGTCTTTTTTAAACATGATTAATTTGTACGAACCGGTGTAATTAGTTGAATGAAATCTAGTTCTGTTTCGGTTGGCTCCAATGTAAACGGACGAATTGGAGAAAGGAATTTCACGGTAATATTCATATCGCCAAACGCTCGCAACGCATCTTTCATATAATCTGGGTTGAAAGAAATATCCAACGCTTCACCAGAAACATTTTCATAGTTTAACGCTTCTTCGACTTTTCCAATTTCAGGTGAATTTCCATATAAAACAACAGAATCTGGTGAAATTGAAAGGCGAACAATATTGTTACGTCCTTCATGAGAAAGTAAAGAGGCACGTTCGATTGCTGAAAGCAATTCTGGTACATAAAATTCAATTTGCGTGTTATGGCTAGTTGGAATTAAACGGTTGGTATCAGGATAATTTCCTTCTAACAAACGAGAATAGAAGTACATTGTTTCTGTTTTAAATAGCACTTGGTTTTCCATAATGCTGATTTCAACCATTTCTTCTTCATTGGTTAATGAACGAGAAAGTTCAGTTATACTTTTTCCTGGAATTACAATGTTAAAGTCTTCTACTGCTTGTTCTGTCGGGATCACACGTTGACTTAAACGATGTGAATCTGTCGCAACGGCAAGTAATTTTTGATTTTCTAAAATAAAGTGGACCCCAGTTAAAATTGGACGACTTTCGTGCATCGATACAGCAAAACCTGTTTCACTAATAATTTTTGTCAATAAATGAACAGGTAATTTCATTTGGTTTTGAGTATCAATTACTGGTAAGTGCGGATAATTATCAGCATCTAATCCATTGACCGTAAAATCAGCTTTTCCTGAAGTAATTGCAACTTGATTGTTATCTAGAACTTCCATTGTGAACATATCTTCTGGTAATTTACGAATAATTTCGCCAAAGAAACGAGATTGTAAAACGATGCTACCTGTGCGTTCAATGGTCATTTGAGCTTTTTCATCGTCTTTACTTAAAAAACTTTCAATTGAAATATCCGCGTTACTCCCAGTAAGTGATAAGCCATCTTCTGATAACACAATTTTAACACCTGTTAAGATTGGAATCGTTGTTTTAGAAGAAATTGCTCGTTGAACAGTTTGTAATTCTTGTAAAAAGACACTTCGTTTGACCGTTAATTTCATAATGTAAACTCCTTTTTAAGTATTTTCAATACGTTCTAATTTTGTACGCCACTGTTTTGTATATTATATATAAATAAATAATAAAAGTAATAGGACATGTTGATTCTGTGGAAAAGTCAAAAGAGCATTGATTTTACTAAGTTATCCACTTGTGTATAAGTTGTGGATAACTTTGTTCTTTTTTGTTTAGTTTTCCACATCCTAAGAGTTCAATAAATTTTTAATTTCACTGACTTCTTTTTGAATCGCTGGATCTTTTTCCAATAATTGCTGAATCTTTTCGTGCGCATGAATCACCGTGGTATGATCTTTGCCGCCAAATTCGGCACCAATTTTTGGCAAGGAATTGTCGGTCATTTCTCTAGCAAGATACATTGAGATTTGACGAGGAACCACAATTGTTTTCACCCGTTTTTTCCCTTTTAAATCTTTAAGAGGCACATGATAATATTTGGATACTTCTTCTTGAATTTGTAAGATGGACAATTGATTTTTACTACCAACTGATTTTAGAGATTTCAAGGCGTCCGCCGCTAAACTAGTGGTAATATCTTCTCCATTAATAGTTGCAAAGGCTTGAACGCGGACCAAAGCACCCTCTAATTCACGGATGTTGGAATCGATTTGACCAGCGATATAACTTAGTGTATCATCCGGAATTTCTAAACGCTCGGCATCTGCTTTTTTGCGCAAAATTGCAATCCGTGTTTCTAAATCAGGCGGGGTGATATCGACAGACAAACCCCAAGCAAAGCGAGAAACTAATCGTTCAGGTAATTTTGGAATATCATTCGGCGGGCGATCACTTGTTAAAACAATTTGTTTATTTTCATTGTAAAGATCGTTGAAGGTATGGAAAAATTCTTCCAATGTTGCTTCTTTTTCCGCCAAAAATTGAATATCATCGACTAATAATAAGTCAACATTGCGATATTCTTTCCGAAATTGTTCGGATGTCTTTGTTTGAATTGAGTTGATAAATTCATTCGTAAACGTTTCGCTACTAACATATTTGACTTTGGCATCTGGTTGATTCACTAACATTTGATGACCAATGGCATGCATCAAATGGGTTTTCCCTAACCCTACACCGCCATAGAAGAAAAGGGGATTGTAAATCGAACCCGGATCCTCGGCAACAACAAGCGCTGCAGCGTGAGCCATTTGGTTTCCTTTACCAATAACGAAGGTGTCGAAAGTGTACTTAGGATTAAGCATCGCTTTTTTACTTTGTTCACTAAAAACAACTTCTTCTTCGGCAGGTTCTTCGAGTTCTTGTGCCAGTGCTGCGTCTTTTTCATCGGCAACAACAAAATGGGGCATCACTTCTGCACCGGTCAATTTAAATCCAGTTTCGACAATTTTTGCCGAAAGATTTTTTTCCCAGTAATCACGATGAACTGCAGAAGGGACTTCTAGCCACAATTGATTGTTGTCTAATTTCAAAGGGCGTGTGGTTTTAATCCAAGCATCAAAACTTGGCGCCGACAAAATCGCTTGATAGGCTTCTTCAAGGCTATGCCAAAAACTTTCCACGTCGGGCATACAGTGACCTCCTATATGTTTAAATTTTGGTTATCTAAAAAATGTGGATAACTTAAAAGAATGAGCATAGTCGATTTTAGCATTTTTTTAAAACTTTTTCCACAAGCAATTGTTCAATGTGGAAAAAAAGTACACAAGGGTGAAAAAAGTTTTCCACAGGGTGTCGACACTTGCGGAAGAAAGTGGTTGTTGAATGAGTTATCCACAAAAAGTTGAGAATAATTAAGCTTGACACAATCATGTTTCAAGAACTTATCAACAGTCAAAAAAACACCTGTGTAAAACTTTTTAACAGGCTGTTTTTTTGTGTAAAACTAGTGGAAAAATGGCTGTGAACAGAAAAAAATGTGGAAAACTATCCACAAGCTACTCACAGGAAAATTTAATTTGTGGATAATTGAAACGAATCTTTCTCAGGAAATATTTCTTAAATTTTATTGACAAAAGACCCTATTACTCGTTATACTATCAAAGTATGTCTATATATTGATGGATAGTTACAATTTCAGGAGGTGTAATTGCATGAAAAGAACGTATCAACCAAACAAACGTAAACGCCAAAAAGTTCACGGATTCCGTAAACGTATGAGCACTAAAAATGGCCGTCGCGTATTAGCAAGCCGTCGTCGTAAAGGTAGAAAAGTTATTTCTGCTTAATGATGGTCTGGTCTTTTAAACAGTCAATTTCTAAGAACCCTTAGTTATCTCCATAATTTTTTGGAAGATGTGAAGATAACTAAGGGTTCTTTTTCTGTTTTCAATAAAAGAAAGCAGGATTCTATAGAAAAGGCTACTAAAAAAGAGCGGAAATATGCTATTATTATTAAGAAGTAAAAAAATATAGAAACAAAGGGATGCCGATGAAAAAGTCCTACCGTGTCAAGAAAGAAAAAGAATTTCAACAGGTGTTTAATAAAAAACAATCTTGTGCAAATCGTCGTTTCGTGGTGTACGTTTTAGAGAAACCACAACAAGACCATTTTCGAGTGGGGATTTCTGTTGGGAAGAAAATTGGAAACGCGGTCACAAGAAATGCTGTGAAGCGGAAAATCCGCGCGAGTTTATTTCAATTAAAAGACCGTATCTCTCCAGAAATTGATTTTATCGTGATTGCACGTCCAGGATTGGAAAAATTATCGTCTGAAGAAGTGAAAGCTAATTTAACACATGTGTTAAATTTAGCTAAAATATTAGATGTAAGAGAGGGAATTGAGTAGTGAAGAAGTATAAGCGCTTATTATTAATGGCTGGGTTAGTGACCTTAGTCTTTGTTTTATCCGCCTGCGGAACCGCGCCCGTAAGTGAAAGTAGTACAGGAATTTGGGATCGATACATTGTTTATTATTTTGCCCAAGCGATTAAGTTCCTATCATTAGGCGGCAGTGTCGGAATTGGGATTATCCTATTTACGTTAGTCATCCGGATTATTTTATTGCCGTTGATGCATTTCCAAACGAAGAGTATGCGTAAAACACAAGAGTTGCAACCGCAATTAAAGGCCTTGCAACAAAAATATTCTTCAAAAGATCCTGAAACACAACGCTTATTCCGAGAAGAACAGCAACGTTTGTATGCAGAGAATAATGTGAATCCTTACATTGGCTGTTTACCACTGTTGGTTCAACTACCAATCATGATGGCTTTGTATCAAGCCATTTCACGCGTGCCTGAGTTAAAAGAAGGAACGTTCTTGTGGTTAAGCCTCGATAAGCCGGATCCGTATTTAATTTTACCGATTTTAGCGGCTGTCTTTACGTTTGCTAGTACGTATCTTTCAAGTATGAGCCAACTAGAAACAAATGCCTCACTGAAAATTATGAATTACGTTATGCCAGCGATGATCTTCTTTATGGGGATTTCATTAGCCAGCAGTTTATCTCTTTACTGGGTGGTCTCAAATGCCTTCCAAACAGGGCAAACATTGTTATTAAACAATCCATTCAAAATCCGTAAAGAGCGGGAGGAAGCAGCACGTCAAGCCAAAGCACGGGAGCGAGCGCTTGAACGAGCAAAAAGTCCTAAGAAAAAAGGGAAGAAAAAATAAAGGAGGTCGTTCAGATGCCGATTTATGAAGGAAATACAATCGAAGAAGCAACGCAGAAAGGCTTACAAGCACTTAGTTTAACCAAAGAGGATGTTACAATTGATGTGTTAGACGAAGGAAAAAAAGGATTTTTAGGTCTAGGAAAAAAACTTGCCCAAATTTCAATGGAACCAACGATTAGTGAGCAAGTCACAGAAGCGGTCGAAGAAACAGTGGAAGATATTGTTGTTGCCGATGAAGCAAAAGCAGTGGAAGAAGCAGTTGAGGAATTAACCGAAGCAATTCCTAGTCTCTCAGAGGAATCAACACATTCTTTAGAAAATCTGGAAGATGAAGCTGCTATTACTGAATTAGCGATGTATTTAACGAATATTTCAAATGAACTGAACGCCCCTGCCATGGTTCGCATAGCGCGCGAGAATGGCAATATTATCTTCCATTTAGAAACAGAAAAACAAGGCATCTTGATTGGAAAACACGGAAAAGTGTTAAATGCGTTACAGTATTTAGCGCAAGTCTTTATTCACCGCATTGCAAGCAATAAGCTATCGATTGTTGTAAATGTCGGAAATTATCGTGAAAAACGTCATGAAATTTTGGAACGTTTAGCGAAACGCACCGCGGAAAAAGCCAAACGCACTGGGCGGCCAGTCTTCTTGGAACCAATGCCGGCTTTTGAAAGAAAACAAATCCATCACACGCTAAGTAAAGATGAGCAAATCAAAACCCATTCTGAAGGGGATGAACCTTATCGGTATTTAGTGGTTGAACCAGTTAAGAAGTATTTTTAAACAAACAAAGAAACGTTGGCAACTCTCAGCAGGGACTGAATAGTTGCCAACGTTTCTTTGTTAAATGATTTTTTAGCCGTCTCCGTTTCTTTTTTTATGTTATGATAATCAGTAATTACTCCAGTAGTAAATTCAAATGAAAAAGTTTTGTAAAGAGACGTAGGGGGAGCAACAGGTATGCGTACGGAGAAAATACTGGTTGTAGATGATGATGCAGCAGTTCGTCGCTTGATTTGGAAAGCATTACAATCAACAGGTATTCTTATTTACCAAAGTGAATCAATTGAAAAAACAAAAGATATCGTGTCCAGAGTTACCTTTGATTTGTTCATTTTAGATGATAACTTGGAACATGACAGCGATGGTTACTACTTAGTCCAAATGATTAGAGAGAAATATCCACTGGTGCCAATTATCTTTTTTAGTAGCAAAAAAGAAGAAGAGGATATCATTGCAGCCTTGGAAATGGGTGTGGATAGTTATATAACGAAACCTTTTTCCTTGAATGTTTTTAAGGCTCAGGTGATTGCTTCGTTGAATCGATCTCGAATGATTCGAAAACAATTGAATGTTTATAAAAAAGAAGAGCTACAGGTAGGCGATTTCCGTTTTGATTATGGTCGTTATCAACTATTTAAAAAGGATTTACCTATTTCATTGTCTTCGAAAGAAGTTCAATTAATTCAATTTTTTCTGGAGAATCCCGAGCAAGTATTCTCTAAAGAACAAATTTACAGCAGTGTTTGGGGTACTGGGGATGTCGATGCGAATACGATTATGGTTTTTATTAATCGTTTACGAAGTAAATTAGAAGAAAACCCGAAAGAACCTTGTTACCTTCGGACCGTTTGGGGCATTGGTTATACCTTTACGCCAGATGGTTGCGTACAAAAAAAATGAAAAAAGGCCCGCAGTTGCACGAGCGACTGCGGGTCTTTTTTGATTATTCAATTTGTCGACGTTCCATTTCTTTCAAAATAAATTGAAGCGAACGATTTAGATGTTCATGGGTTAAAAGTGTGATCTGGTCAATATTCTTTGTTTTCATTCCGCGGAAAATTAACCAATGTTCTTCTAGGGCAATACTACGACGTTCTGAGGCACGAATCGCAATATCTCTGAAATAGATTAAGTAAGCATGGAGATCAGTCACAATTTTTTTTAAACGTAGCATCTGACTCTTAGTATAAATAAAGGAATTAAAATCTGAAAAGTTCTGTAGTAAGTCATCTACTTGGTTATTTTTATTGTATTGTTCTCCTTCGAGAAGTAAGGCTTCCAATTCATCAAAATCTTCTGGTGTCATGAGTTCCATGGCTTTAATGGTTGCTAAAGTGTCCAAAGATTTACGAATATCATAAATTTCATAAGCATCTTTCATACTGATCCCTTTAACCACGATACCCACCATAGGTATATGTTCCACCAATTGTTCTTTGACCAATTCTTGTAAAGCAAAGCGAATGGGCGTCCGACTAATGTTTAATTGCTCGGAAAATTCTTTTTCGTTAATCCGTTCACCTGCAGGAATATCCCCTAAAATAATGGTTTTTTTAAAGGCTTCATAGGTACAAATTTTTAGAGGTTTACTGCTGGTTAAATCTAAGTTCCGTTTTACTGCTTCAACCGTTGGATTCATATGAGGCACCTCCCTATAGGTTATTTTTATAGATAATAAATATAATATTAAAAATGAAAATATAACGCAAGAAAAGACAAAATGAAAAGAAAACCGAGGAGAAAAGGCACTCCTACGGTTTCAGCGACGACGTTTAATTTTGTGGAATAAATAAAGGCATGTGACCTAAAGCAACAATTGTAACAACGAAAATAACGAAAATTCCTAAGGCATATTTTGCCGATTCTTTTTGCCATTGGCCCATATCTAAACCAGTTAAACGTAATAGCAAGTAAATAAATGCCACTAATGGACTTAATAAGTGGAACGCTTGCCCCATTAAGGAAGCTAAAGCCATAGACATATTGTCAAATCCATAAGAACGTCCAGCTTCTGCTAGGACTGGTAAGACACCGAAATAGAAACCATCGTTTGAAATAAAGAATGTTCCTGGTGCTGAAATGAACGCAATCACTAAGCCCCAAGCGCCGGCTAATTGTTTTGGAATAATATTAACAAAGCTATTTGCTAAGGCATTGGCCATACCAGAACCTTGGAATAAGCCCATGAAGACGCCAGCAGCAAAAACTAAGATAACTACTTGCACAGCATCACCAGCATTTGCACTGATGCGGCTGCTTTGATCTTTTAATTTTGGATAGTTGATCATTAAAGCGATACAAGTACCAACTAGGAATAATAATAACGGTGGCATTTCAATCCACGAAGGCAAACCTAATTGACCAACGAATGAACTTAGGACTAACCAACCGATTAAGACAATCGTTAAAATACCATTGAACGCAAAATTCTTTGGACGACGAATTTCTAATAACTCAGGATCGTTAACAATAGTCATTTCTTCCAATTCTTTATCAGTAAGCGTTGTCACGCCTAAGCGAGCACGTTCTTTTTTCCCCATGCGATAAGCAACAAAGAAGATAACATACAATACAGATAAAATCATACCAGGTGCTAAATAAGAAAGAATGTCGGCATCAACTTCTAGTACGGCCATGGCACGAGCTGTTGGACCGCCCCAAGGTAATAAGTTCATAATGGTGTTTTGTAAGATAACAAGCACACCTAAATTCATCAATTTCATATTAAGTTTTTTGTAGATGGGAATAAACGCAGAACAGCAAATCAAGGTCGTGGTTGTTCCATCTCCGTTTAAGGAAACAGCAGCAGCAACTACCGCAGTAGCCATCAAGACTTTCATTGGATCGCCTTTAGCAAAGTAAATCATTTTTTTAGTGATTGGGTCAAACAAACCAGCATCCAACATAATAGAGAAGTAAAGAATGGCAAATAATAACATAATACCAGTTTTTGAAGTAGTTGAAATCCCATCTAAGACGAAATTCCCAATGTTGACTTCAGGGACAACACCGTCAGCACTAGGTGGCGGACTCGCTACTCCAGTTGCAATTGCAATCAAAGTAAAAATAAGAGGAATAATTACTAAAGATGTAAACGGTGACAATTTCTTTTTCATGATTACATACATAAAGATGATAATCATACCATAAGCTAAAATAGTGAGTAACATGTTTTTCTTCCTTTCTTTTTTTAGAACTTTTTTGTAAGCGTTAACAACCGGTGTTAATAAAAAAGAATAGCCATGAGAAATGTTTCACAGTATTCTGGTTTACAACAAAAAATATTTTTTGTGTTTGTCTATAGTGTGAGAATATACAAACTTTCGCAGAGAATAAATAGCCTAAAACAAAAAGAACATCAAAAAAACAATTCAACAATCAAATTCTTATTAATAACTTAATATAATATTAATAGAATCTTAACGGCTGGTAAATGCTTATATACCAATGTTTACAGAGTTTTTTTCACAAAATAAACAATAAAAGAACAATCTGAGCTAGTGTTTTCACTAGGTTTTTTAACGGTTTTTTCTATAATGAACGTATACCAAGAATTAGTGAAAGGAGAGACAATATGGGCCTATTTAAGTCCTTATTCAAGAAAGAGCAACACACGCAGGATACCGAGATTAATGAAAGCGTTATCCAACGTGAAGCGGATAACTTGGAAAAGCGATGGATAGATATACCAGCATATATTCCTGCTGAGCCAAAAGAATATCAATTGGTAAGTATTGTGGCCACTGCCATCGCAGCAGGAGAGTTTCCAGAAAGTCGTTTTGTTATCAAAAAAATCGCAAAACGAAATCCAGAAGCAAAAGAAGTTGCCATTATTGCAGCCAGTATAGCTGCAGAGCTTTCAGAAGAGTCTCAGCTAGTTGTCAAAAGAATTTCAAAACAAAACCTTGAGGAGGATCATTATGTTACGCAAATTTAAAATTTCAATTGATGGGAAAGAATATTTAGTCGAGATGGAAGAAATCGGTGGCGTCCCACAACCAGCACCTGTTGCGCCACAATCAACAGCGCCAGTTGCTACGACAGAAACACCAGCCCCTGCTGTTGAAGAAGCCCCAGCGCCAGCAGCACAGCCAGCCGCCCCAGCAGGAGCAGATGCAATGCCTGCGCCAATGCCAGGAACTGTGTTAAAAGTATTAGTCAATGTTGGTGATACGGTGTCCGAGAACCAACCATTGTTAATTTTAGAAGCAATGAAGATGGAAAATGAAATCGTTGCAGGAAAAGCAGGTACGGTAACAGGAATTCATGTTACCCAAGGCCAAATTGTGAACCCAGGGGAACCATTAATAACAATTAACTAGAATTAATTTAAGAAGAGGAAGTGATTTGTGTGGAGACACTGATTCAAGGTGTTATAGGAATGGGCCAAGAACCAGGACGCATTGTGATGATGCTGATTGGTGGACTATTAATGTATTTAGGAATAAAAAAAGAGTATGAACCAACACTTTTAGTGCCGATGGGTTTAGGAACGATTTTAGTGAACTTTCCTAATTCCGGCGTATTGAGCGCTGGCGGCGAGCCAGGTCCGTTTAATGTTCTTTTTGATTTTGGAATAAAAACAGAATTATTCCCGTTATTATTATTTATTGGGATTGGGGCAATGATTGATTTCGGGCCATTGTTACAAAATCCGTTTATGTTGATGTTTGGTGCCGCTGCACAGTTTGGGATTTTCTTTACAGTTATTATGGCTGTTTTATTAGGTTTTGATTTAAACGATGCTGCTTCGATTGGGATTATTGGTGCCGCTGATGGCCCAACGTCTATTTTCGTAGCAAATACCTTACATTCAAAATACATGGGGGCCATAATGGTTGCCGCTTACTCCTACATGGCGTTAGTTCCGATTATTCAACCAGTAGCGATTAAAGCAGTGACGACGAAAGCCGAACGTCGTATCCGTATGACTTATCGGGCCGGTGAAGTTTCTCAAACAGCGAAAATTCTTTTCCCGGTTGTTATTACGATTGTCGCAGGGTTAATTGCGCCGGTGTCATTACCATTAGTTGGTTTCTTAATGTTTGGGAACTTATTAAGAGAATGTGGCGTTTTGGATCGTTTATCCATTACAGCTCAAAATGAATTGGTAAATATTATTAGTATCTTGCTAGGATTATCTATTTCCGTTAGCATGAACTATGCAGAGTTCTTAAAAGTCGATACATTGATGGTTATTGGCTTAGGGTTAGTCGCCTTTATTATGGACTCAGTCGGCGGCGTGCTTTTTGCTAAATTCTTGAATTTATTTAGAAAAGAAAAAATCAATCCCATGATTGGTGCTGCGGGTATTTCCGCTTTCCCAATGTCTAGTCGGGTCATTCAAAAAATGGCTACAGATGAAGACCCACAAAACTTTATTTTAATGCATGCTGCTGGTGCCAACGTTTCAGGACAAATCGCTTCTGTAATTGCTGGTGGCTTACTATTAGCCTTTTTAACATAGGACGGAAAGGAGAACGAATACATGTCTGTTAACATGGAAGATTTAAAAATTGCTTTTGAACTGTTAGGTTTTGGTTGGGGCGGCGTTTTCGTTGTTTTATTTATCATTTATCTAGCATCTAAATTACTAACAAAATTATTTCCAATTAAAAAATAAAGGAGGTTATTGCTGTGAGCAGCGTATATACAATGAAAAGAATCTGGTTGCAAAAAGATAAAAAAGCTTATCAAGCTTGGCGCGAATTAATGGAAAAAGCCGAATTGCAAACGACAGAAGCACTTGATTACACCGTTGGCATATATGATGACACAGCATTAATCGCCTCTGGCTCGCTTTCAGGCAAAACGATTAAGTGCGTGGCCGTTTGTAAAAAATATCAATCTGAAAATTTGTTAACCCAATTGGTGGTTCATCTACTTGAAAAACTGAGAGAAGAAAACCAATTACACAGTTTTTTGTATACAAAACCAAAAAATGAACAAATTTTTCAGTCGCTAAGCTTTCAAAAAGTGGTTGCGAATCAAGAGGTGCTATTTATGGAGCAAGGCAAACCAGATTTTGCCGATTATCTTGATTACCTGACACAGCATAAAAAAGCAGGGCCAGCCAGTAGCATTGTCATGAATGCAAATCCTTTTACGAAAGGCCATCAGTACTTAGTCGAAAAAGCAGCCAAAGAAAGTCCGCACGTTTATGTGTTTGTTTTATCTGAAGATAAATCGCTGTTTTCAAAAGAAGCACGTTTCGCAATGGTGCAAAAAGGGGTAGCCCATTTACCCAATGTGACAGTCCTATCTACAGAAGATTACTTAGTTTCGTCTGCGACTTTTCCTACCTATTTTTTGAAAGAAAAAGCGCCATTAGAGGTAGCTGCAATTCAAGCAACGCTTGATGCAACGTTATTTAAAGAAAGAATTGCGCCAATACTTGAAATTCAGCAACGTTATGTGGGAGAAGAGCCTTATTCAGAAGTGACCGATGTCTACAATCAAGCAATGCAACAAGTTTTCGGACAAACGATAACGCTAACCATTGTCCCGCGATTAGCGATTGATGGAGAGCTGATTAGTGCGACGAAAGTTCGCAAAGCGATGGCTGAAGGCGACAAAGAGACACTCAAGAAGTTTTTACCAGCAACAAGTTATCAATACTTAGTAGAACACAAGAAACTAATGAGGTGAAGAAAGTGAAGATTATCAAAAATGCTACTGCAGGGACAGTAGAATCAAGTGATATTATGATTACCGTCCAACCCATTGAATCAACAGAAAATACCATTGAATTAGAAAGTAGTGTCGAAAAACAATTTGGCAATCAAATTCGTCAGGTGATTACGACAACTTTGGAACATTTAGATGTCCAAGGCGTTGCGGTCAAGGCGATTGATAAAGGGGCATTAGATTGTACAATCAAAGCTCGGATGATTACAGTTTTACATCGAGGCGCTGAAAAAGAAACGTATGATTGGAAGGAGTTGGACTCATGGAACGTTTAAGAAGAACAATGATGTTTGTCCCTGGAGCGAACGCAGCAATGCTAAGAGATGCACCTTTGTATGGGGCAGATTCAATCATGTTTGATTTAGAAGATGCAGTTTCATTAAAAGAAAAAGACTCTGCCCGTGTTTTAGTCCATTCTGCTTTGAAAACTTTCGATTATGGCAATATTGAAATTGTTGTTCGAATCAATGCTTTAGATGCCGGTGGCGCAGAAGATATTGAAGCAATGGTCTTAGCTGGTGTCGATGTGATTCGTTTACCAAAAACAGAAACAGCCCAAGATATCATTGATGTCGAGGCAGTCATTACAGAAGTAGAACAGCAAAATGACATTCCCGTAGGAACAACGAAAATGATGGCTGCCATCGAATCGGCTGAAGGTGTTCTAAATGCGCCCGCGATTGCCAAAAGTTCAGCTCGCTTGATTGGCATCGCGTTAGGCGCCGAAGACTATGTTACCAATATGAAAACACGGCGCCATCCAGATGGCCAAGAACTATTCTTTGCTCGTAGCATGATTTTACATGCCGCTCGAGCAGCTGGGATTGCAGCTATTGATACGGTCTATTCAGATGTAGACAATACGGAAGGCTTTGAAGCCGAAGTTCGTTTGATTAAACAGCTAGGTTTCGATGGGAAATCGGTGATTAACCCTCGTCAAATCCCATTAGTTAATACTATTTATGCGCCAACAGAAAAAGAAATCCAGAATGCTAAGGAAGTAATCTGGGGCATTCGGGAAGCCGAAGCAAAAGGTTCCGGTGTTATCTCCGTAAATGGAAAAATGGTTGATAAACCAATTGTTGAACGAGCTGAACGGGTCATTGCGTTAGCATTGGCGGCTAAATTAATTACCAAGGAGGAAATATAGACATGGTAGTAAATAAAGTAGGCAAAGACATTCCTCAATCTTATGCAGAGCAATATGGCATTTATGAAGGAGAATTAGCACACATTGATGCTTATCAAGAAGCGAGCCGAGCAATTAAACCAGTGAAACCTCGGGAGACAAAACTTTTAGGAAGTATTCGTGAAGCAATTGAAAAAACAGGTTTAAAAGATGGCATGACCATCTCTTTCCATCACCATTTCCGTGAAGGAGACTATGTGATGAATTTAGTTTTAGCCGAGATTGCCGCCATGGGGCTGAAAAACATTTCGATTGCACCTAGTTCAATTGCAAATGTTCATGAACCTTTGATCGAACACATTAAAAATGGAGTAGTCACCAACATTACTTCTTCTGGTTTGAGAGATAAAGTAGGCGCCGCTATTTCAGCAGGTATCATGGAAAATCCTGTGGTGATTCGTTCACATGGTGGCCGGGCACGGGCAGTAGCAGCAGGTGATATCCATATTGATGTAGCTTTCTTAGGTGCACCAAGTTCAGACGCTTATGGAAATGCGAATGGAACCAAAGGAAAAGCTACCTGTGGTTCTCTTGGATATGCGATGGTCGATGCAAAATATGCGGATCAAGTGGTCATCATTACTGACACATTAGTACCATATCCTAATACCCCTATTAGTATTCCACAAACAGATGTTGATTATGTGGTAGAAATTGATGCAATTGGTGATCCAGATGGAATTGCCAAAGGCGCGACACGTTTTACAAAGAATCCTAAAGAATTATTGATTGCTGAATATGCCGCAAAAATAATTACACATTCTCCTTACTACAAAGAAGGCTTCTCATTCCAAACAGGAACAGGTGGCTCTTCACTAGCAGTTACGCGGTTCATGAGAGAACAAATGCTTAAAGATGGCATTAAAGCAAGTTTCGCTTTAGGCGGAATTACGAATGCAATGGTGGAACTTTTGGAAGAAGGCTTAGTAGAAAAAATTATTGACGTCCAAGACTTTGATCATCCATCAGCTATTTCTTTAGGGGAAAATGCCAATCATTATGAAATTGATGCCAATATGTATGCTTCACCGCTTAGCAAAGGGGCGGTTATTAATCAATTAGACACAGCTATTTTATCTGCTTTAGAAGTGGACACAGATTTTAATGTAAATGTCATTACTGGTTCAGATGGTGTCATCCGTGGTGCTTCTGGCGGACATTCCGATACAAGTATGGCTTGTAAAATGAGTCTAGTGATTGCACCACTTGTTCGTGGACGGATTCCAACAATCGTTGAGCAAGTAAATACAGTCGTTACACCAGGTACGAGTGTCGATGTCGTAGTAACGGAAGTCGGCATTGCAATCAATCCAAAAAGAACAGACTTAATTGATTGTTTTAAAACCTTAGATGTTCCTCAGTTTACGTTAGAAGAGTTGAAAGACAAAGCCTACAACATTGTTGGCACCCCGGAACCAATTAAATATGGAGACAAAGTCGTTGCGTTAATTGAATACCGAGATGGTAGTCTAATTGATGTGGTACGCAATGTTTAATGGGGAAAAAGTAACACTTTTAGAGATGTTGGATGCTCGCGAACAAAGAGCTACCACACAGAAGGAATTGTTAGAAACAGCACCAGAAGCTAGTCTCTTATCTGCCACAATGAATATTCCTGGAGAAGTAAAAAATTCGCCCACCTTAACGGCTGTTTTTTTAGAAGTAATTGACGAAGTCGAGCAACAATTGCTGGATCAAGTACCGATTGTTAATTTTTACCGGAATGAAAAGACAGGGCCTGAATATTATTTGGCGGTTTCGTTAGCCCCGCAAGAGTTAAAACAAAGAATGGTCAAAATTGAAGAAACACATCCTTATGGTCGTTTAGTGGACCTAGATGTTTTATGGGGAAATGAGGAACTAAAAAGCCTTCATCGAGGAGATTTAGGCTTGCCACCACGGCGCTGTTTTATTTGCCAAGAAGAGGCGAAAGTCTGTGGACGAAATCGACGTCACAGTCTTGAAGCAATGCAAGAAAAAATAACAGAAATAATTTTGACACGAAAGGAGCAGCCAAGTGAGTAAAAAAATTCGTTTTACAGAAACGGTGCTACGGGATGGACAACAAAGTTTAATTGCAACACGGATGCCAACCTCAGATATGCTGCCGATTATTAAAACAATGGACGAGGCAGGATTTCATGCATTAGAAATGTGGGGCGGGGCAACGTTTGATTCCTGTGTCCGCTATTTAAACGAGGATCCTTGGGAACGTCTTCGCCAAATTCGCAAAGAAGTTAAAAATACCAAACTTCAAATGTTATTACGAGGACAAAATTTACTAGGATATCGTCATTACGCTGATGATGTGGTGCGGGCCTTTGTCGAAAAATCAGTTGAAAATGGGATTGATATTATTCGTATTTTCGATGCCTTGAATGATGTCCGTAATTTACAAACAGCAATTCAAACAACAAAAGAAGCTGGCGGACACTGTCAAGCAGCGATTTCTTATACTACGAGTGAAATTCATACCATCGATTACTTTGTAAAATTAGCCAAAGAATTAAGTCAAACAGGAGCGGATTCCATTTGTATTAAGGATATGGCAGGCGTTTTGACGCCACAAACTGGTTTTGAATTAGTGAGCAAAATGAAAGATGCCATTGATTTACCTTTAGAGGTGCATACGCATGCGACTAGTGGTATTTCTGAGATGACCTATTTAAAAGTTGCTGAAGCAGGTGCGGATATCATCGATACAGCTATCTCTTCTTTCGCTGGTGGTACGAGTCAACCAGCCACAGAATCTGTAGCCATTGCGTTAGAAGATTTAGGCTTTGAAACAGGTTTAAATATGGAAAAAGTAACAGAGATTGCTGACTATTTCAATCCGATTCGTGATCGTTTTAGAAGTGAAGGCATTTTAAACCCTAAAGTTAAAGATACGGAACCGAAAACCTTGATTTATCAAGTGCCTGGTGGTATGTTATCAAACTTATTAAGTCAATTAACGGAGCAAGGCTTACAAGACAAATATGAAGAAGTTTTAGCTGAAGTACCTAAAGTAAGAGCAGATTTAGGGTATCCACCACTAGTTACGCCGCTTTCACAAATGGTTGGAACACAAGCCTTAATGAATGTGATTTCTGGGGAAAGATATTCCTTAATACCGAATGAAATCAAAGATTATGTGCGCGGAGAATATGGCAAATCACCAGCACCTATCGCAGAAGAGATTAAGCAAAAAATCATTGGGGATGAAGAGGTAATCACTTGTCGACCAGCGGATTTATTGAAACCAGAGTTGCATAGTTTAGAAAATGAAATCCAACAATATGCAAAATCTGAAGAGGATGTCCTATTATATGCGATGTTCCCACAACAAGGAAAAGACTTTTTAGGACGTCGTGAAGATCCTTTTTACGATGTACCGTTACAGAAAGTGACAGTCAAACTTGACTTGCCAGAATAGAACGGGCAAGTGCTCCGCAAATGTATAAAGAAGCAAGGGTTTGAGCGACGATAACGGTTGTTCAAACCCTTGCTTCATCAAATAGAAAAAAGGCAGCCCGTGAAAGGAAGTGACAATGTGTTAGAAGAAGTTCTAGCAATTCATCAAAAAAATATTGGTGTACTAAGTCTTGAAGCAACAGAAGCGGTGTTAAACCATCATGATTTAGCCAAAATGTATACACCTGGTGTCGCAGAATTGAGTTTAATGATTGCCCAAAATCATGAATTAGCGCGCGAGTGGACCATTAGTGGTAAGTTAATTGCGGTTATTACAGATGGGTCAGCTGTTCTGGGTCTCGGCAATATGGGCACGCAAGCGGGCTTGCCAATTGTTGAAGGCAAAGCTTTACTTTATAAAAATTTGGCGAGGGTCGATGCTATTCCTTTAGCACTGGAACAAAAATCAGTGGACGAGATGGTTCAAACAATTGAAAATTTACAAAATAGTTTTGCAGGAATCCATTTAGAAGATATTTCTGCACCAAAATGTTTTGAAATTGAAGAAAAACTTCAACAACGTTTGAACATTCCTGTGTATCATGATGACCAAGAAGGCACTGCCATTGTCGTTTTAGCTGGGCTAATTAACGCAGCTAAAATTAAAGGAAAACCTTTAAATGAATTACGTGTGGTGATTAACGGAGTTGGAGCTTCTGGTGTAGCGACCGCTAAGTTATGTATTCAAGCGGGGATTACGCATCTCACCTTAGTAGATCGCCAAGGTGTTTTAAGAGAAGAAGACCCGACATTGAATCCTTACCAACGTGCTTTGCTTCGACAGGTAATAAAACCATCAGTAGAAAACAAAGATTTAGCCACCGCTGTCGTCAATCAGGATGTTTTTTTAGGCTTATCAGAAGCGGATGTGCTAACGCCAGCCCTGATTAAATCAATGAGCCAAGACCCAATTATCTTTGCTTTAGCAAATCCTAAACCAGAAATTGAACCAGCCCTCGCCCAAGCCAATGGTGTCCGTTTATTAGCAACTGGTTCTTCCAAATATCCGAATCAAGTGAACAACATTTTAGCTTTTCCAGGTCTTTTTAAAGGGTTATTGGCAGCGAAAGGCAGAAAAGTCGATGTCGGTTTGCAAATGACAGTAGCACGAAGCTTGGCCGCTATGATTTCAGAACCCACAGCAGAAAAATTTATACCTAATGTATTTGATGGCGGCGTAGTTGACACGGTTTTTAATGCTGTACTAGACTATATAAAACAAGAAAAGACCACGGCAGAAGAAGGGACGTAAAAGGCAATGACAAAGCAAGCAAGGAGTAAATTAGCGCAGCAAGCACAATTGGCACTACTCTATGAAGTGACCTGTTTAAATAAACCAGGCTTGGTGGATCCAGTCGATGCAGGCGCCCATCAAGATATGGATGTTTTCACTTTTTTAGAAAGTAGTGTAGTTTTGACTCCTTATTTTGAAGCCTTCGTTCAAGCTGGGACAGAGCTACGTCATTTGCCAATTGAGGCAACATTTCGCGCGATTCGACAAGTTGGTTTAGAAGCAGAACGAGCGATGTTTGAGGCAACAGAAGGGATCAACACACATAAAGGAGCGATTTTTTCTCTAGGTATTTTTTTAGCTATCTGTGGTCGTCTAATGATTTGGGAGACCCCTTGCACCTTACAATTGTTTCAACAAACGCTTCAAACAATGACGCAAGACTTACTGGCCGACTTTGAAAACCTCGCTACGAATGAGCTAGAAAAACTAACTTGGGGTGAACGACTATTTGTTCAGCATGGCTTGACTGGAATCCGTGGAGAGGCGCAACAAGGTTATCCCGCTGTCTTTAAACAGGGAGTGCCTTATTATCAAAAACATCAAGGCACACAACAACAAAAACTCATTGATACGCTCCTTTATTTATCGCTCTATGTTGAGGATACGAATTTGATTAAACGAAGTCAAAATGTCCAAATTTTTGAAATATATCAACCGTTAATCCAGGAATATTTTGCTTTAGGGGGGACACAAACGTTACGGGGAACCCTTTGTTTAGAAAGATTGAATCACTTATTCAAAGAAAAAAATTGGAGTATTGGTGGCAGTGCAGATGCTTTAATTTTGGTGGTGTTTTTAGATAAACTAATGAAATTAAATTGGCTGACGCCTTAATTAAAAAGATAGTTACAACGCTGATTTGGTCAGTTATTTTGACCTTATATGCTTATGGAAAGGTCTCAAGAGAATTCAAGAAAGCGATTGACAAATACCACGAAACACAGTATATTTTATTACGAAATCATTCTTATCAGAGTATACAAATACGATGATAAACAGTTGAAGCGAATCTTGATTTGCTTTTCCTAAACCTGATTCTTTTAGAATCAGGTTTTTGTTTATCTAAAAGGCGGCATTCGTTCAAAAACGGCTGTCGCCTTTTTTTATGAAATTTTTTTAATATAAAAAAATTCATAAAAAAATCTTAAAAACAGAAAAAATTGTTATAGATTAGAGTCATTTTTTTGATGTAAAGTTTTTATGACTTACAGCCATAAAATTGATAAAAACAGTCAAAGAAGCAGAAAAAATAATAGTGGAATTTCTCAAAAAAATAAAAAAATTTTCCGTTATTTAATTATCGATTTATCAAACGATAAGTTATAATAAAATAATTTATTTATCTTTAATGATTGGGGAGAAATGTATAAACTTCCTCATTTTCCTCTCATTGTATAATAACTCACTAATGAATTAGTGAGTTTTTTAACATATCCAGGATGCTTGTTATCAAATGAATTTTTATATAAAAATTCACAGCATTATATTTTGAAAAGCTGAGGAAATGTACTAAACTGCAGGTGTTAAATCCATTTAAATCGCTAAAGGGGGAGATGAACAACTAGGGGAAGCTAATGATCTTGGTATTTATCGTTTATTTTAAAGAAAAGAGGGACGATCAGATGAAAAAGAAAATTGTTGAGGATTTTAATCGGAAAAGTCAGCATAAAAAATGGACAAAACGCAAGATGCTTAATTTAGCAATATCAAGTGGTTTATTATTTACGTCATTAGCAATCCCTGTAAGTATAGCTGTTACCTCTGGCACAATCAGTGCATCAGCAGCGGTCTTGGATATCGAACTATTATCAAATGTTACGTCAAATAATGACAGTGGTACTTCAACGAGTAATCGTTGGACAGCCGCAAACCAAAATCAACCAGTTAATTTCACGGTTTCTGGTGGCGCTTTAGCAGATGCTTCCGCTGTGTTTAGTGGACAAAAACAAGCGGTGTTAGTGATTCCTCCTGAGTTAAGAGGAAATGTAGCTGCAGCAGGCAGCGCAGCAATCAATACCAACGTTACGATTGATCTTTCAAAAGTTACTTTTTTGACCGCCGTTTTGAATGCAGCCAATGATTTAACCAATGTCATTACTCAAATTACAAGTGGAGCGTTAGGGAATTTAACTGGTGTTGATATTGATTTGACGGAAGTGAATCGTCAGTTGGAATTAGTGAATAACATTGAAAACTTAGGTGCTGCTTCATTTACAGCTCCGGAAACATTAGCAGCTGACGGCTCATACATTAGCGCACCAATTAGTGATGGTTTAGGGTTAGTTTTAGCCCAAAATGTTTCAAACATCTTACAAGATTTGAATGCGGCCGTTCAAGCTTTGGAGGCAAAAGGAACCAGTATCCCAAGTAATCTTGTCGCCACAGCCATAAATGCAGCCTTGCTTCCTGTCAAAGGCACGGTAAACGTGGCTGTTTCAGGTGCTTTGCCTTTATTAGCGGTTGGTGGTTCAGGTGTGAATGAGTTAGTGGATGCTTCTTTACTAGGCGCAACTACGGTTACTTTACCAACTACCGTTTCAACACCTCAAAATTTATCCAATAATTTAGATGCTCGTTTTGTAGGAACAGTCGTTCAAACAGATCTTTTAGACGTTAATTTATTAGCAACAGCAGACGGTGTATCCAACATTTATTTTGCTGCAGGTACTACTAGTGAAGTAACCGCACCTACCGTAACAGGAGTAACAGGCAATTCAACAGCAGGTTACGAAGTTAAAGGAACTGCCGATGCCAATGCCACGGTTGAGATCCGAAATGCAGGAGGTTCCGTGATAGGTACAGGTACTGCTGATGGGGCAGGGGCATTTACAGTTACCATTCCAGCAGGTGAAGCAGGTGCCAATGAAACATTAACCGCCGTAGCGAAAAACGCCAGCGGTACAGAAAGTACGCCAACAACGTTCCAAACACCAGCGGATGAAGCAACCGTAACCGCACCAACAATCACAGGAGTGACAGGTAATTCAATGGCAGGTTACGAGATCAAAGGCACCGCCGACGCCAATGCCACGGTTGAAATCCGAAATGCAGGAGGTTCCGTGATAGGTACAGGTACCGCTGATGGGACAGGGTCATTTACAGTTACCATTCCAGCAGGTGAAGCAGGTGCCAATGAAACATTAACGGCTGTAGCGAAAAACGCCAGCGGTACAGAAAGTACGCCAACAACGTTCCAAACGCCAGCGGATGAAGCAACCGTAACCGCACCAACAATCACAGGAGTGACAGGTAATTCAACGGCAGGTTACGAAGTTAAAGGAACTGCCGACGCCAATGCCACGGTTGAAATCCGAAATGCAGGAGGCACCGTAATAGGCACAGGTACCGCCGATGGGACAGGGGCATTTACAGTTACCGTTCCCGCAGGTGAAGCAGGCGCCAATGAAACGTTAACCGCCGTAGCGAAAAACGCCAGCGGTACAGAAAGTACGCCAACAACGTTCCAAACACCAGCGGATCCTAATACGCCCGTGGCGACGCCAATTGTTGAGACTGTAACAGGTAGTACAACAAAAGGCTATGAGGTCAAAGGGACTGCTGAAGTTGGCACCACCATTGAGGTTCGCGATGCAGCTGGCACGGTCCTTGGTACTGCAACAACTGGAACTGACGGAAAATATACAGTGACTTTAGATCCAGGAAAAGCAACAGCCAATCAAACGCTGAGCGTTGTAGCGAAAAACGCTAGTGGCACGGAAAGTCAACCAGAAACGGCGACAACACCAGCTGATGTCACTGCACCAACAGTTGATAACATCACAGGCAACTCTGGTTCGGGTTATAAAATTACAGGAACAGCAGACCCTAACACAACAATCGAAGTTCGTGATCCAGCTGGGGCAGTCATTGGTACAGGTACCTCTGATGCGAATGGTGATTTTACTGTAACGCTACCAACGGGAACGACAAATCCTGGGGATACGTTAACAGTGATTGGAAAGGATAACGCAGGAAATGAAAGTCAACCGACTGAAGTCCTTGTTCCTGCTGATGCCACGGTGACAGCACCAACTGTAACAGGAGTAACAGGTAATTCAGTTGCTGGTTATCAGGTGACAGGCACCGCTGATCCGAATGCTACCATCGAAATTCGTGATGCAGATGGGAACGTGATTGCAACAGGGACTGCCGATGGGACTGGTTCCTTTGCTGTGAACCTTCCAGCTGGGACGGCAAATGCGAATGAAACATTGACAGCGTTAGCCAAAGATCCTGCTGGCAATACAAGTACACCGACAACCTTCCAAACACCAGCAGATGAAGTAGTGGCACCGCCAAGTGTCGACAAAGTTACTGGGAATACAACACAAGGATATCAAGTGACAGGTACCGCTGAACTTGGCACCACCATTGAAGTTCGTGCAACAGACGGAACAGTTTTAGGCACCGCAACAACTGGACCGACTGGCCAATATACTGTGACGTTAGCTTCAGGAAAAGCAACAGCTAAACAAACAGTGAATGTAGTTGCTAAAAATGATACTGGACTTGAGAGTCAACCAACTACAGCTATGACACCCGCTGATGTTACCACACCAACAATTGGTGACATTACTGGAGATTCAACAACTGGTTATGAAATCACTGGGACGGCGGACCCTAATACCACCATTGAAGTACGGAACCCAGATGGAACAATTATTGGTACAACGACAACGGATGATCAAGGAAACTTTACTGTGGACCTTCCAGCGGGAGCCGCTAATCCTGGTGATACATTAACAGTTGTTGGAAAAGACGGTGACGGCAATGAAAGTCAACCAACGGAAGTGACGGTCCCTGAAGATGCAACCGTAGCAGCACCAACTGTGACGACTGTTACAGGAACAACTGCCACTGGGTATCAAGTAACCGGCACGGCAGAGCCAAATGTCACCATTGAGATTCACAATGAAGCAGGTTTAGTTATTGCTACGGGAACGACTGATGGTGCTGGCGCCTTTACAATCACTCTTCCGACGGGCACAGCAACAGCTAACGAAGCCTTAACTGCCATTGCGAAAGATGCTGCTGGGAAAGAAAGTAATCCGACTGCTTTCAAAACACCTGCTGATCCAGATGCACCAGTCGCGACACCTACTGTTGACAAAATCACTGGTAGCACGACAAACGGCTATCAAGTAGTAGGAGCAGCAGAAGTTGGTACAACAGTTGAGGTGCGTGACGCCGATGGCACAGTCCTTGGCATGGCAACTACTGGAACTGATGGCAAATACACAGTGACTTTAGAGCCAGGGAAGGCCTCAGCTAACGAAACAATAACTGTCGTAGCGAAAAATGCAACAGGAAAAGAAAGCCAGCCAGCTACAGCAACTACACCAGCCGACTTAGCCACACCAACCATTGATTCTATTACCGGAAATTCTAGTAAAGGTTACGAAATCACTGGAACGGCGGAGCCAAAAACCACTATTGATGTCCGTGACGCAGACGGAACCATCATTGCTGCTACAACTGCTAACGAAACCGGCCAATATACGGTGACTCTACCAGCTGGCGTAGTGACACCAGGAGAAACGATTACGATTATTAGCAAAGATGGCGCTGGCAATGAAAGTCAACCAGCTACAGCCGTTATTCCAGCGGATGTTGTTTTAGCGGCGCCAACTATTACGAAGGTTGAAGGAAACAAAGCCAATGGCTATACAGTCACTGGAACTGCTGATCCAAATGTCACGGTTCAATTTTACAATAGCAGTGAACAATTATTGGCAAGTGGCAATACAACTACTGGAGGCACCTTCTCCGTTCATATTGCAGCAGGGTTAGCAACAGAAAAAGAAACGTTAACCGCACTAACCACAGATACACAAGGAAATGTGAGTCCTAAAACCACATTTATGACGCCAGCCGATATTACGGGAGAACCAGAAATTAAAATTGCGGCACCAACTGTTTCTTCAGTTTTAGGAACGTCTAAAGCCGGTTACCTCATCAAAGGAACAGCTGAACCAAACCGAATCATTCAAATTAGTAACCGACTATTAAGAAGTGTGATTGCTGTAGGTGCCACCGATGCTGAAGGCAACTTCGCTATCCAATTAACAGCGGGACAAGCGACTGCTCAACAAAGTTTACTTGCGACAGCTACCGATGGCGCAGGACATTACAGTACGGCTACAACCTTCATGACACCAGCCGACCCAACGAATCCTGGAGGAGGCAATGGTAACACTGGCGGAAATAACGGCAATACAGGCGGCAACACAGGAAACAATGGCGCAACTGGCGGGAATAATGGGAATGGTTCAAACACAGGTTCTGGTTTAGGCACAACAGGTTCTGGCTTAGGTTCACTAGGCAATGGCCTCGGTACAAATGGTAGTGGCTACCACCCTAAACTAAGTACCATCAGTTATGGCACTGGAAATCACGGGAAAACAGGCTACTTACCTAGCACAGGTGAAAAAGAGTCTTCAGCCGTGACAACAAGTTTGTTTGGCGCCTTTGTCGCACTCCTTGCGAGCATGGGAATCATCAAACGCAAACGTAAAAACTAGCTCTCTCCTTTAATTCCTATAGATGAGAAAACGTATTGTTGAGAATTCCCCACTCAATGATACGTTTTCTCGTTCCATTTAATGAAGAAAAATTGCCAAATAGAATAAAATGTGCTATTCTATTTTCAGAAAATCGAAGGAACAAGCAGTGAAAGTGCTAAATCCAACCTGAATTTTTTAATGCAGGAGGAGTGGGCGCTTTTTTTGTTGTTATGAAGAAAGGAAGCTAATTATGCAATCAGCTACAATGGAATTTGATACAATTGCGGCGATTTCTACGCCGCCAGGTGAAGGTGCGATTAGTATTGTTCGTTTAAGTGGCGAGCAAGCAGTTGCTATTGCAAACAAAGTTTATCGGTCAGGCACTAAAGATTTAGCTAAAGTCCCCACGCACACGATTCATTATGGTCATATTGTTGATCCGCAAAACGATCAATTGATTGATGAAGTCATGCTTTCTGTGATGCGGGCACCGAAAACATTTACACGAGAAGACGTGGTAGAAATTAACTGTCATGGCGGCATTGTCGTGGTGAACCAATTACTGCAATTACTGTTACGTGAAGGCGCACGAATGGCCGAACCTGGGGAATTTACAAAACGTGCTTTTCTAAATGGCCGAATGGATCTTTCACAAGCAGAAGCAGTGATGGACTTAATCCGTGCTAAAACGGATAAAGCGATGAATGTTGCATTGAACCAATTGGATGGTAACTTGTCGGCGTTAATTCGTTCATTAAGACAAGAAATTTTAAATACTTTAGCGCAAGTAGAAGTTAATATTGATTATCCAGAGTATGATGATGTCGAAGAATTAACCACGAAATTACTTTTAGAAAAAGCCGAATTTGTGAAAGCGCAGATTCAACAATTATTAACGACCGCTAAACAACGAAAAATTTTGCGAGAAGGTCTAAGTACAGCAATTATTGGCCGACCAAATGTCGGGAAATCCAGTTTGTTAAACCATCTGTTACGAGAAGAAAAAGCTATCGTTACAGATATTGCTGGAACGACACGTGATGTCATTGAAGAATACGTTAACGTTCGCGGTGTTCCTTTAAAATTAATTGATACAGCGGGGATTCGCGAAACAGAAGACATTGTGGAACGAATTGGTGTCGAACGTAGCCGCAAAGCGTTAGCAGATTCGGATTTAATTTTGTTAGTCTTAAATCAAAGCGAAGAATTGACAGAGGAAGATCGTCAACTGTTGGAAGCAACGAAAGGCTTAAAACGCGTTATTCTTTTAAATAAAATGGACTTACCGACAAAACTAGATCCTAACGAATTACAAGAATTAGTCCCTGCAGAAGAAATTTTATCCGTTTCGGTGTTGTCAAACACAGGCTTAGACCAGTTAGAAGCGAAAATTGCTGATCTTTTCTTTGGCGGCCAAACAGGCGAAAAAGATGCTACCTATATTTCTAATACACGTCATATTGCTTTGCTGGATCAAGCAGCGATTTCGTTACAAGAAGTGATTAACGGCATCGAAGCAGGTATGCCAGTCGATTTAGTTCAAATTGATATGACCCGTTGTTGGGATTATTTAGGGGAAATCGTCGGCGATAGTGTCCAAGATGAATTAATTACACAGTTATTTAGTCAATTTTGTTTAGGAAAATAAGACAAGAGAGGAATTTTTTATGAATCAATATCAAGCAGAATCATATGATGTTATTGTCGTCGGTGCTGGACATGCTGGCTCTGAAGCAGCCTTAGCAGCCGCACGAATGGGCGTTAAAACGTTACTTTTAACGATTAATTTAGATATGGTTGCTTTTATGCCATGTAACCCTTCTGTTGGTGGACCTGCCAAAGGAGTCGTTGTCCGAGAAATCGATGCATTAGGCGGCGAAATGGGTAAAAACATTGATAAAACCTACATCCAAATGCGGATGCTAAATACTGGTAAAGGTCCAGCAGTGCGTGCGTTGCGCGCGCAAGCTGACAAACATGCCTATGCGACAGAAATGAAACATACCATTGAAAAAGAAGAAAATTTAACCCTTCGTCAAGGGATTGTTGAAGAATTAATCGTGGAAGATGGCGTTTGTCGTGGTGTTGTAACTTCAACAGGTGCCGCATACCGTAGTCAAGCAGTGGTGATTACTGCCGGTACTGCCTTGCGTGGCGAAATTATTATTGGTGAATTAAAATATTCATCAGGACCAAACAATTCGCAACCTTCCGTTGGTTTAGCCAATCATTTAAAAGAATTAGGTTTAGAAATCGATCGCTTTAAAACAGGAACGCCGCCGCGAGTAAAATCAAGTACGATTGATTATTCTGTGACAGAGGAACAACCAGGCGATAAAGAACCCAACCACTTTAGTTACAGCACGCCAGATAGTGCCTACAATCAAAACCAAGAACCTTGTTGGTTAACTTATACGAATGAAACAACGCATGAAATTATTCAAAAAAATCTACACCGTGCCCCAATGTTTACTGGGATTGTTGAAGGTGTGGGCGCTCGGTATTGCCCATCCATCGAGGACAAAATTGTTCGTTTTGCAGACAAACCAAGACACCAATTGTTCTTGGAACCAGAAGGGTTGAATACCGAAGAAGTTTACGTCCAAGGCTTATCTACTTCTTTACCAGAAGATGTCCAAACAGAAATGCTTCATTCTATTGAAGGATTAGAAAAAGTAGAAATGATGCGTACAGGTTACGCCATTGAATACGATGTGGTAGTCCCTCACCAATTACGCCCAACATTAGAAACAAAGGTCATTGAAAATCTTTATACAGCAGGTCAAACGAACGGAACTAGTGGCTACGAAGAAGCTGCTGGTCAAGGCTTGATGGCAGGAATTAATGCTGCATTGAAAATTCAAGGCAAAGAGCCTCTTGTATTAAAACGTAGTGATGGCTATATTGGCGTCATGATTGATGATTTAGTTACAAAAGGCACTAACGAACCTTATCGCTTATTAACGTCACGTGCGGAGTATCGTTTGATTTTACGACATGACAATGCGGACTTACGTTTAACAGAAATGGGTCATGAAATTGGCTTAGTCAAAGAAGAACAATATGCCGCCTATCTAGTCAAAAAAGCGGCTGTTGAAGCGGAAATTGCCCGCTTAGGCAAACATCGGATTAAACCAACCAAAGAAGTGCAAGCATTTTTGGAAACCAAAGGCGCTGCTGGCTTAAAAGACGGTATTTTAGCTAGAGATTTTCTGAAACGCCCAGAAATCAGTTATCAAGAAGTCGCTCAATTTATTCCCGCACCTGAAGAGGCGCTCGATCCAAAAGTGATTGAACAAGTAGAAATTCAAATCAAGTACGAAGGCTACATTAAAAAAGCCATGGAAAAGGTTGAGAAACTAAAACGCATGGAAGCAAAACGCATTCCAGAAAACATCGATTACCAAGCGATTAACGGCTTGGCTACAGAAGCAAAACAAAAACTACAAAAAATCCAACCAGAAACGATTGCCCAAGCAAGCCGTATCAGCGGTGTGAATCCCGCTGACATTAGCATTTTGATGGTCTACATCGAACAAGGAAAAATCGCGAAAGTGCAAGGATAATAAAAATTTGAAGCAGTTGCTTCTTCACGGATGATTGATTGTGAAGAAGCAACTGTTTTTTTGTTTTGAATTAGTCTACTTTTTTTTCTAAACTGCAAAAAAAGACTGTCTTAAATAATTTCACAAACTGACCTATACTGAAAGCGCAAACAAATGATAGGAGTGGAACAAATGACAGATTGGTTAGGAATTAAAGGAAAAGTAGTGATTGTTACAGGAGGCTCATCTGGTATTGGTCGCAGCATTGTTGAAAGCTTGTTAGCGCAAGAGGTCTATGTCGCTAATTTTGATATTTCAGCATCAGAAACGCAACATGAGCATTTACTCTTTGTGAAAGTCGATGTAACTTCTCGAGCAGAAGTAGAAGCGGGTGTCGCTCAAGTGGTGGAAAAATTTGGAACAGTAGATGGCCTAGTAAACAATGCCGGAATCAATATTCCTCGTCTATTGGTGGATAAAAATCATCCTCATGGGCCTTATGAATTATCGGATGAGGTATTCGATAAAATTGTAGCCATCAATCAAAAAGGGCTCTACCTAATGAGCCAAGCAGTGGGCCGGATTCTTGTACAAAAACAAGCAGGTGTCATTATTAATATGTCTTCAGAAGCTGGATTAGAAGGCTCCGAAGGGCAAAGCGCCTACGCTGCAACGAAAGCAGCGGTCAGCAGTTATACACGTTCATGGGCTAAAGAGTTAGGAAAATCAAACGTCCGTGTCGTGGGGATTGCGCCAGGCATTATGGAAGAAACGGGCTTGCGCACTTTAGCATACGAAGAAGCATTGGCTTATACACGAAACATTTCTGTGGAGCAATTGCGAGCAGGTTATTCAAAAACAAGTACGATTCCATTAGGTCGTAGCGGAAAACTCCATGAAGTCGCTGACTTAGTATGCTATTATTTATCAGACCGTTCAAGCTATATTACAGGCATCACCACAAACGTAGCTGGAGGTAAAACAAGAGGATAGAGGTGGGAAAACTAAATGACGCTAGTAAATAGATGGTACCAAGTAATAAAATTACTAGTTGATCACAAAGGAATGAGCTTACAGGAATTGCAAGAGAAATTAGCCGCAAGTCCTCAAACAGTTCGTAAAAACATTGATACATTGAATGATGAATTAATCGGTATCGCCCAAATTATTCAGAAGGAAAATCTCTTTCAGTTAGAAATCAATAACTTTGAAGGTTTTGAAGAGGTTTTGTCTGGACGGCTAAAAAGGGAATCTGATTTTAATTCTTCAAGCAAGCGTGTTTCCTACATTATCAAACGATTAATAGAAGAAGATCAATTTATTTCAACTTATGATTTATCCGAAGAACTCGCCGTTAGTCGCGGCACAGTTAATAAAGACATTAAGCGCATGAAAGAGCTGATTGCTCCTTGGCAGGTTGCGGTTGTAGGCACGCCAAACCGTGGCATTCATTTAGAAGGAAAAGAGTTTGATTTACGCTTACTTCATGTGAATTACGTCCAAGAATATTTTGAAGAACAGTTTCTTCATGAAACTACCAAACAAATGATACAAAAAATAATCAAAGAAACAAGACTAGCGAAACAAGATAGTTTTCTTTTACGAAGAGTGGTTTCAATTGTTTTGCAGCGTGTTTTAGCTGGAAAACTCATTACGGAACTACCACCAGAATATGTTGATTATGTTCGTCATAACGAGCAGATTGAAGAACTGATGTATCACTTGGAAATAACCTATAATGTAACGTTAAGCCAATGGGAACGTTCCTTTATCAGCTTTCCTTTTAACATCAACACAAACCATATTCGTAATTCTTTATTGGCTGATGAAGGACTCTTAGCTGACTATTTTCAAAAAATGATGAAAAAAATTCATCATTCAGTTGTTGTTGAATTTGATGAGGACTTCTTGTTTTCAGAAATGAAAGATCATTTAAGAAACGTGATGAATCGACTCGTTTTTCATGTGGAGTGTCACGATTTATTTTATGGAGAAATTGAACGACAATATCCTCTGGCCTATGAATTAGCCAAGATTGGCTTGCAAGAATTGGGCCGTTTGTTAAATCGTTGTGTGCCGACGGTTGAATTTGGGTATCTCGCTTTGTATTTTGAGCTAGCATTGAGAGGGAACTATGAAGCGGGAGCCAAAAAAGAAATCGCTGTAATCTGCAGTACAGGTCATGGAACGGCCTTGATCATTCAGCGGCAATTGGAAAAAGTTTTGGGTCCAGACGTCCAGATTGCCCATTTTTCTGAAGAAGAGGCAGAGAGAAGAGAATTGAATCAATATTTTGCTATTTTTACAACCATTCCCTTAAAAAATATTCGACCACAAACACCGATGATCCATTTAACTAATTTATTTAACGATACTTGGCTCAGAAATGAGTGGCAGAGAGCAAAAGAAATTCGTTCCGTGGAATCTCAAAATATTCATATGACCTATCAATTATTAGAGAATACTCAAGGTTACCGAGCGAATATCCAGAAAATGATTGCTGATTTAGAAGCAGAAAAATTAGTAGATCCCCAATTTATCGAACGAATTTTTACTAGAGAAGATCAACAAACAACTATTTTTGAATCGGGGATTGCCTTTCCCCATACAATTAATCAAGCCTTACCAACGATTATTTTATCGATTGGGGTTTTTGAAGAATCACTGGTTACACCAGAAGGTAAAGTTGATGTTATTTTGCTGTTGGGTATTCCAGAAGAGCTGACGGCCACTGTTGAAGCAGAGTTACTACAACTATATGACCGCTTGTTTACAATCGCAGGAGACGAACGTTTACGTAATGAGTTACGGAAGCAACGAGATGTTTTAGCGGTTAAAGAGTGGATGCAAAGGAAGGGGATTATCATATGAGTTTTATCTACGTATTCGGGGCGCTTTTTTTAACAGCTTACTTCGTTCAGATAGCTATGGGAATGAAACAGATTAAACACTTTAATCAAAACTACCAAGAATTGCGACAATTAGGGAAAGTCGCGATTGGTCGACGTGCAGGGAAGTTAAAAGCAGGCACGATTATCTTGTTTGCTGTGGATTCACAAGGGAAAATCTTAGCCGCTAGAAAGATGCAAGGTGTCACTGTTCTAGCTAAATTTCATTCCTTACCTCAGTACGTGAACGAGGATATTCATTATATGGATCATTACCATCCGCTCGTACAAAAGGAAAATAAATTAACCCAACAAGCGATGGAAAATGCACGAGAAATTTACTTACGTGTTGAGCTTGGCAATTATCAAGAAACACAACCATTAACGCCGCTTAATGGAGCCAAAATTCAATGGCAATTATGGAAAAATAAAGTACAAACAAAATTGAAAGGAAGTGTCGAGTAATGTCTTATATTACAAAATTTGCGGAAGGATTTATGCACCTTTTCCAAACAGGAGCAGAAACATTTATTTCTTGGATGACAGGCATCGTACCTGTTGTTTTGATGTTAATGGTAGCTATGAATACTTTAATTGCTTTTCTAGGAGAAGAAAGAGTAACCAAGGTAGCCAAACTTTCTGCCAAAAATCCTGTTACGCGGTATTTAGTGTTGCCTTTTTTATCCGCTTTTATGTTAGGCAATCCAATGTCCTTTACGATGGCTCGATTTTTACCAGAATACTATAAACCTAGCTATTATGCTGCACAAGCGCAATTTTGTCATACCAGTAATGGAGTTTTTCCTCATATTAATCCTGGTGAATTGTTCGTTTGGTTAGGGATTGCGCAAGGGATTGATACGTTAGGACTAAATTCGATGGACCTAGCGATTCGCTATATGTTTGTAGGGATATTAATGAATTTTATTGGCGGTTGGGTTACCGATTTCACTACCGCCTATGTTTGCAAACAACAAGGAATTACCCTTAGTAAAACAGTAGAGATTGCTGTGGATTAGAAAGGAGCAAGGTGAGATGACGTACAATAGTATTAAGGTAGTTAAAGGAAATGGCGGTTATGGTGGGCCCTTAGTGATTACACCGACAGAAGAAAAACATAAATTTATTTACATTACAGGTGGCGGCGAGAAACCCGCAATTGTTGATAAAATCGTAGAATTGACAGGAATGGAAGCGGTCAATGGTTTTAAGACATCGATTCCAGATGATGAAATCGCATTAGCCATTATTGATTGTGGAGGCACTCTTCGTTGCGGAATTTATCCTAAAAAAGGAATTCCTACTATTAACGTTGTTCCAACTGGCAAAAGTGGTCCCTTAGCACAATACATTAATGAGACAATTTATGTTTCCGCTGTAGGCCCGAAACAGATTACATTGACATCAGAAGAAGCTGCTGCTGATACAGAAAAGCCCACCTCGAAAAAAACAGAATTTAAATATGATACAAGTAAAAAAATTACTGAACAAAAAGCGGAACAACAAAGTTTTGTTGCAAAAATTGGTATGGGTGCAGGAAAAGTTGTAGCGACATTCAACCAATCAGCCCGTGAAGGCGTACAAACGATGATCAACACAGTGATTCCGTTTATGGCATTTGTTTCTTTATTAATTGGTGTGATTCAAGGTTCAGGAATTGGTGAATTTTTTGCCAATATCATGGCGCCATTGGCAGGAAACATTGTGGGGTTAACAATTATTGGTTTTATTTGTTCTCTGCCGTTTCTTTCTCCTTTATTAGGTCCTGGAGCAGTAATCAGCCAAGTAATTGGAACGTTAATTGGTGTGGAAATTGGGAAAGGCAACATTCCGCCACAACTAGCTCTATCAGCATTGTTTGCTATTAATACACAAAACGCGTGCGACTTTATTCCCGTGGGTTTAGGCTTGGAAGAAGCTGAAGCCGAAACCGTTGAAGTCGGGGTCCCTTCTGTTTTATATTCTCGTTTCTTAAATGGTGCCCCTCGAGTACTAGTTGCTTGGTTAGCAAGTTTTGGATTGTATAGTTAAAAAATTTTTTTGGAGGATGGGAAATGTCAGTATTTACAACAAAGGTTCAGTCTATTGGACCAGAAGCCGAATTATTTAAAGAAGAAAAAATGGTCATCTTATTTGGAAAAGATGCACCAGATGCTTTAGCAGATTATTGTTATAACATTGAGGTTCAGCCAGTCACAGAAGCGATTACGGACAAGCAAACGTTAGTGATTGATGAACAAACTTACCAGATTACCGCTGTAGGCGAGGTAGTATTAACTAATTTAGACACATTGGGTCACATTACTATTAAATTTGATGGCGCAACAACACCTGAATTACCAGGTACATTATACGTTGAAGAAAAAGCTATTCCTGAAATAACTGTTGGTACAACAATCACTATTCTATAATTATCGTTTAAGGGAGGAACGTAAAAGATGGAATTTATGCTAGATACAATTAATCTTGAGGCTATTCGAAAGTATCAGAAAATTTTACCACTGGCAGGCGTAACGTCTAATCCTAGTATTGTTAAGCAAGCAGGAAAAATTGACTTCTTTGCGCAGATGAAAGAAATCAAAAAAACGATTGGACAAGCGAGTTTGCACGTCCAAGTGGTCGGTCAAACGACAGAAGAGATGCTAGAAGATGCCCAAACCATTGTACAACAATTAGGCCAAGAAACATTCATTAAAATCCCAGTCAATGAAGCAGGCTTGGCAGCCATCAAACAACTTAAGCAGGCAAATTATCGGATAACAGCAACCGCTATTTATACAGAATTTCAAGGCTACCTAGCGATTGCGGCAGGTGCAGATTATTTAGCACCGTATTATAATAGGATGGAGAATTTAACAATTGATTCTCAAAAGGTTATTGAGCATTTAGCTGCAGAAATTAAACGGACGAACGCAAAGAGTAAGATCTTAGCTGCTAGTTTTAAAAACGTGGTACAAATTAATCAAGCCTGTCAAATGGGGGCGCAAGCGGTCACTATCGCACCAGAACTCGTGACACAAGGCTTGGCAATGCCCGCCATTCAAAAAGCAGTAACTGATTTTCAGGAAGATTGGGTTGCTGTTTTTGGAGTAGAAACGGTAAACGAATTAGCATAAAAAGAACGAGAAGAAAAAGCGGCCATTTTTCTTCTCGTTCTTTTTTTGTTTCACATGAAACATCTACGATTATTCACTTGCTTAAAAATTAGACAATTTTCTTTATTTGTCAAAGAATTTCTTAAAAAAAAGGGTTATCTTTTGGGTATTTTTTTTGGTAGCAGTATGATGAGGGTATCAAATGATAGGAGGAAACGAGAATGAGATACACAAATGGAAATTATGAAGCATTTGCTCGACCAAGAAAACCAAAAGGTGTAGATGACAAGAGTGCCTATATCGTTGGTGGTGGCCTAGCAGGTTTAGCAACGGCTGTTTTCTTAATTCGTGACGGTCAAATGAAGGGCGAAAATATTCACATTTTTGAAGAACTCACGCTGTCTGGCGGTTCTTTAGATGGTAAATTTATTCCCCATGATGGCTTTGTCACTCGCGGCGGACGCGAAATGGAAAACCATTTCGAGTGTTTGTGGGATCTATTTCGTTCGGTACCATCATTAGAAGTAGAAGATGCCTCTGTCCTAGATGAGTTTTACCGTTTAGATTTAGATGATCCGAATTCTTCAAATTGCCGCATTATTCATAACCGTGGCGAACGTGTCCCAGATGATGGACAATTTACTTTATCCAAAAAAGCACAAAAAGAAATCGTTGATTTATTTATGACTTCTGAAGATCAATTAATTGGCAAAAAAATTGAAGATGTTTTCGGCGAAGAATTTTTTGAATCCAACTTTTGGATCTATTGGTGTTCAATGTTTGCTTTTGAAAAATGGCACTCTGCCATTGAAATGCGCCGTTACATCATGCGCTTTATCCACCACATCAAAGGTTTGCCTGACTTTACAGCCTTGAAGTTTACCAAATACAATCAATACGAATCGTTAGTGAAACCATTATTAAGCTTTTTAACCAATCAAGGGGTAGACTTTCAATATGAAACAACGATCAATGATATCCAAGTCGACATCAAAGGAGCTACTAAAGTTGCTCGGCGATTATTGTTGACACAAGCGGGCAAAACCAAAGAAATTCCTTTAACTGAAAATGATTTAGTCTTCGTAACGAATGGCTCAATTACTGAAAGTTCGACGCAAGGAGATCATCATACACCAGCACCAATTACTCATGAACTAGGGGGAAGTTGGAATCTCTGGAAAAACTTAGCAAAACAATCCTCAGAATTTGGACACCCAGAAGTTTTCTGTGAAAATTTACCAGATGAAAGTTGGTTTGTCTCAGCAACGATTACGTGGGAAAATTTCGATATTGAACCGTATCTTTCTCGGTTAACACATCGTAAATTACGCACAGGAAAAATTGTCACAGGTGGTATTATTACTATCAAAGACTCTAATTGGATGATGAGTTTTGCTATGCATAGACAACCGCATTTCAAAGAACAAAATGATCAACAATCTATAACTTGGGTATATGGATTACTTTCTAATAAACCAGGAAATTATATTAAAAAACCAATCGAACAATGTACAGGCCAAGAAATTACGCAAGAGTTACTTTATCATTTAGGGGTCCCAGAAGGGGAAATTGAACGTATTTCAGAAGAATCGGCTACCACTATTCCGGTTTATATGCCGTTTATCACTTCTTACTTTATGTTAAGAGAACCAGGCGATCGACCATTAGTTGTACCAAACGGCTCTAAAAATCTTGCTTTCATTGGGAACTTCGCAGATACTGAACGAGATACGGTGTTTACAACAGAGTATTCTGTACGGACAGCGATGGAAGCTGTTTATCAATTGCTAGAGGTTGAACGCGGAGTACCAGAAGTGTTTGCTTCTGCATACGACTTGCGCGTCTTAGCAAACTCTGTTTATTATTTATCTGACAAGAAAAAATTAACAGAAATGGATATGCCGTTCGTGGAACGCAAAATGGTTGAACACTTTGTGAAGAAATTTGAGGATACGTATATTGGTGATATTTTAAGAGAAAATCATTTAATTTAGTTGAAAAAGCGAGTGTAAATCACTCGCTTTTTTGGTTGTTTTATTAACCGTTGAATAAATATTCATTATTGTGTATATTTCTTTTATGGTTTTATGAATATTAAATATATAATATGTTGAACGGGAGTGGCCAGTGGGCAACTTCGCAAAAAAATCTTAATTTCTGAAGAGACTTTTTCAAAATTTTGTTGAAAAGAAGGCGCATTTTTACCATAGTTTCTTCACATTTAACGGCTATTATTTAAACATACCCGATAAACAAAACCCTAACAAAACACTTTTTCATTTTTTAACTCCTCCGCCCGCCCTTCCCCAAAGGGCGGGTTGTTTTTTTGCGTTAAAGCAGTTGGCATTTTGCGGGGAAAGGATTATCATTATAGAAGAAGTATATAGAAAAAGGCGGCGAGAAGATGGGACGTTGGCAAGAATTACAACAAGCAATGAGCGCTGGTGTAGAGGCGGCGATTGACGCTGGCTGGGACCGCCAAGCTGTTTATGGATTAGTGGAAAGCGCCATAAAAGACACGCGTTTCTTGCCACTTGAGCAAGCGAAAACAGCAGTCGCGGAACTATTTTCTGAAGTGGAAGAAGTGGGCTCTTCAGCGTATGAGCGATTATTTCGCTTTTCGGCTTATCGTCCGCAAGAAAAGCTCTCGTTACTGTTATGGCAATTAGGTGCAGTGTTGGATCAGCATGGCATGTTGCAATTAGTAGGACCTTATCGTTTCTCGAAGACGGTTGCACCGCATGCGACGTTTTGGGATTTGTTGGCAAAAACAGTTCAAAAAGCCTATCCGTTAGGTCTTCTTGGGAGCTTTAATCAAGAGAAAGCGAAAAAGATACATCAATTAAGAATGTATATTGATCGTCAAAATATCACGTATATCCGCGATTTTTTTAAACAAGAAGGGGACACCGATGAACAGGCATTAAAACGCTATGTTTTTGCGGCCAAGCCGCAAGGGATGGGCGGGCGGAAGCTGAAAAAAAGCTCTGCTCGTTTGCACAACAAATACCCTGAGGGGGCATCTTATTCTTTAATTAATAAGAAACGATTGACGCCTAATTTTCACAGTGAGTTTATTTTGAATGAAGAAGGGACCTTTGTAACCCAGTGGGATGTGTTAGTTGAAGACTGGCGAGGCAGATTAATTAGTAATCCAGCTTATTATCAAGCGGCCAAAAACAATGAATACCAGGAAAAAGTCTTGAATGGTGAATCGTTTAATTATGCAAATCGGAATAATCGTACCCATGAATTACTAGATAGTTCACCACCAGGGAGATTTGATCATCAATTACGAAAAACAGCCAAAAAAGGTTGGTTAAGTCCCCGTATCCAAGAATACGACTACCGCAGAGAACGACAAATAAAGTGCGATGATTATAGTAAGTAAAACAAGCCAATGTTTCACATGAAACACTGGCTTGTTTTACTCTTAGAGAAAGGCGGTTTTCGTTGCCGCCAATTGAACATTTTGGCCCGTGGCTAGAGACTTTTTACTACATAAAAAGGCGAGTTTTTCTTTTATCATTCAGGCAAAAATCTTCCGAAAAGCATTGCAAGAAATTGCTATTTGCGTTAAAGTAGGAAAAGATGATTGTGAAACATTTTTCTGTTTCACAAAAAAGGAAGGAGTCTTTATGCTACCCGAAGAATTTAGACAACTATTAGCCGCAAAAGGCATTGAATTGACAGACCAACAGATGACACAATTTGACCAATATTTCCATTTATTAGTAGAATGGAATGAAAAAATGAATTTAACAGCCATTACAGAAGAAAAAGAAGTTTATTTGAAACATTTCTATGATTCTGTTTCGTTGGCATTCTTTGAAGACTTTGCCAGCGATAAAGCCATTTGTGATGTTGGCGCAGGCGCAGGATTTCCAAGTATTCCTTTGAAAATTGTTTTTCCTTCATTAAATGTCACAATTGTTGACTCTTTAAATAAACGAATTACTTTCCTAACAGAGTTGGTGAATCAACTAGGTTTGGCTAATGTTTCTTTGTATCATGATCGTGCAGAAACATTTGGTCAAAAAGCAGAATTTCGTGGCGCATTTGATTACGTTACAGCGCGAGCAGTTGCACGATTAAATGTTTTAAGTGAACTGTGTTTACCCTTAGTTAAAAGAGAAGGCTATTTTTTAGCCTTAAAAGCATCGAAAAGTGAAGAAGAAATTAATGAAGCAAAACCTGCAATCGCTACATTAGGCGGTCAATTTCAAAAAGAAGTTGGTTTTACTTTGCCGATTACGGCAGACGAACGCCACATTGTCGTGATTCAAAAGAAAAAAGAAACCCCTAAAAAATATCCCAGAAAACCTGGATTACCAAATAAACAACCGATTAAATAAGATGGAGGCACACACATGACACGAATTATTTCTGTAGCGAACCAAAAAGGCGGCGTTGGTAAAACAACGACCACTGTAAATTTAGGCGCATGTTTAGCAAACTTAGGCAAAAAAGTCTTACTGATCGACATTGATGCACAAGGAAATGCTACCAGTGGCATGGGTGTCCCTAAACCAGATGTCGCACACGATGTGTATGATGTCCTTGTAAATGAAGAACCAATCACTAGCGTGGTTCAACATACCAGCCGTGAAAATTTAGATATTGTCCCTGCAACTATTCAATTAGCAGGCGCCGAAATTGAATTAACTTCAATGATGGCTCGAGAATCGCGCTTGAAATTAGCAATTGATGAAGTAAGAGACATGTATGATTTCGTTTTAATTGATTGCCCGCCTTCTCTAGGGCATTTAACAATCAATGCTTTTACAGCAAGTGATTCGATTCTAATTCCTGTTCAATGTGAATATTACGCATTAGAAGGCTTGAGTCAATTGCTAAATACGATTCGCTTGGTTCAAAAACATTTTAACCCTGAATTGAAAATTGAAGGAGTCTTGTTAACCATGTACGATGCTCGGACCAATTTAGGTGCCGAAGTCGTGGAAGAAGTCCGTAAATATTTCCGTGAAAAAGTCTATGACACGATTATTCCAAGAAATGTCCGTTTATCCGAAGCACCAAGTCATGGTTTACCAATCATTGACTATGATATTCGCTCAAAAGGTGCCGAAGTGTATCAAGCACTAGCAAAGGAAGTGTTGGAGAATGAATAAAGGCAAAGGTTTAGGCAGAGGCATCGATGCCTTGTTTCAAGATATCGCAAAGCTAGAAGATGTCGACGTTAAGAACGAACAAGTGACAGAAATTCTATTAAACGAACTTCGTCCCAATCCTTACCAACCGCGGAAAACATTTGATGAAACCTCTTTACAAGAACTTGCAAACTCGATTCTACATTCCGGTGTGTTTCAACCGATTATTGTTCGTAAATCGGCAGTTAAAGGCTATGAAATTATTGCAGGTGAGCGTCGGTTCCGGGCTTCTAAATTAGCCGGCAAAGAAAAAATTCCCGCAATTATTCGCGAATTTGATGAAGAATCCATGATGCAAGTTGCTGTTTTGGAAAACTTACAAAGGGAAGATTTAAATCCGCTAGAAGAAGCAGAAGCCTATGAAATGCTAATGAAAAATTTGAAATTAACACAAGCGGAAGTCGCAGAACGTTTGGGCAAAAGTCGCCCGTATATTGCCAATTATTTACGGTTGCTAACCTTACCAGATGCGGTCAAAGCAATGGTTCAAAAACAAAGCATGTCAATGGGTCAAGCACGGACGTTATTAGGCTTGAAGAACAAAGAACAGCTATTGCCATTAGCTAATCGTTGTATTAAAGACAATTTAACGGTTCGACAATTAGAACAACTTGTCGCTGAATTAAACGAAACACAAGGCAAAAAGGGCAAAAAAGCGAAAAAAGCCATCAAAGAAAAACCCATTTATATTCGTGAAAGTGAAGACCGCTTAATGGATAAATTTGGGACAACCGTAGCGATTCAAGAAAAAGAAGGCAAAGGAAAAATTGAAATTGAGTACTTGTCCTCTTCGGATTTGGCTAGAATTTTAGATATTTTAGATATTCATTTTGACGAGGAATAAAAAAGCAAAGTGAGAAAGTAAGACAGAAAGTCACAAATCCTTTTGCTAGTTTCGTTAAAAAATGGTATTGTAATCATGGTATTTTTATATAAGTAAGAGAAGAAAGAAGGCTTGGAACATGTATGATTTAGGCGATATTGTCGAAATGAAAAAGCCGCATGCTTGCCAAGCAAATCGTTGGCAAATCATTCGCATGGGCGCTGATATCAAAATCAAGTGCACGAATTGCGGGCATATTGTCATGATGCCGCGTCGTGATTTTACTAAAAAATTAAAAAAAGTAATCGAGAAAAAAGCAGACTAATGCTTTGATGCCTCTAATAGAAAAGAGAATAGACTGAGAGAAAGAGTGGAAAACAAATGGCACTAACAGCTGGAATTGTCGGCTTACCAAACGTTGGTAAATCGACCCTATTTAACGCAATTACAAAAGCAGGAGCAGAAGCTGCAAATTATCCCTTTGCAACGATTGATCCGAACGTCGGCATGGTTGAAGTACCAGATGCCCGTTTACAACGCTTGACAGAACTAGTAAAACCGAAAAAAACAGTTCCCACAACGTTTGAATTTACAGACATCGCCGGAATTGTTAAAGGTGCCAGTAAAGGAGAAGGGCTAGGAAATCAGTTTTTAAGTCACATTCGTCAAGTAGATGCAATCTGTCACGTGGTTCGTTGTTTTGATGACGAAAATATCATGCGTGAACAAAATCGGGATGCGGATTTCGTTGATCCTTTAGCAGACATTGATACAATTAATTTAGAGCTAATTTTAGCAGATTTAGATTCAATCAATAAACGCTATACTCGCGTGGCAAAAATGGCGAAAGCAAAAGATAAAGAAGCGGTGGAAGAATTAGCTGTTTTAGACAAAATTAAACCAGTTTTAGAAGAAGGTTTATCTGCTCGTACGATTGAATTTACGCCAGAAGAAGAGAAAATTGTTAAATCTCTTTTCTTATTAACCACAAAGCCGGTCCTTTATGTAGCAAATGTTTCAGAAGATGAAGTGGCGGATCCAGACAACAACGAGTATGTACAACAAGTTCGTAATTTTGCAACCAGTGAAAATGCGGAAGTAATCGTAGTTAGTGCGCGAGCAGAAGAAGAAATTGCTGAATTGGATTCTGAAGAAGACAAGGCTGAATTTTTAGAAGCAATGGGCATTGAACAATCTGGCTTAGATCAATTGATTCGTGCGGCGTACGATTTGTTAGGCTTAGCTACCTACTTTACAGCTGGTGAACAAGAAGTTCGTGCATGGACGTTCCGTAAGGGAATCAAGGCACCTCAAGCAGCTGGGATTATCCACAGTGACTTTGAACGAGGCTTCATTCGTGCGGAAACAGTTTCTTATGAAGACCTAGATAAATATGGCAATATGCAAGCTGCCAAAGAAGCGGGCCGTGTTCGTTTAGAAGGAAAAGACTACGTCGTTCAAGATGGCGATGTTATGTTGTTCCGTTTTAACGTTTAAAAAAATGTGCCCAACAAGCAATTTGTTTTGGGATAAGCCCACATATTTAAGGCCATTCAGCCGTTTAGAAAGAGGTTCCCTCTACATGAGGGTGAGGAGGATACAACTATGGAAGCAGAAGCATTACGAGCAATCGTGGCTGAGAATCGTCAATTAGAACAGAATTTGACTAAAAGAAATGAACAATACATTTTTGACTTAAAAAAATCATTAAAAGCGGCTAATTTATCTGAAGAAGAGCTAGCATTGGCTCTACACGGTATTTTGCCAGAATTAGTAGCCGGTCAAAAAACAGGCAAAACAGCCCGTCAGTTATTTGGCACTGTTTCAGAACGGACGGAAGCAATTTTAAATAAACCAGCAGAAGTCAAAGAACCAGCGGGCTGGATGATTTGGCTCGACAATACCTTACTATTACTTGGTTTATTAACAATCATGTTAGCGGCGATGTCTCTATTTTCAAAAGGAACTGCACAGCCTCTCGGATTAACCACATATATCTTAGGTGCGATGGCTGGGGGTTATGTTTTCTATCTAATGCACAAATATGTTTACCGTTTTGATCGTCAAGGTGGCGACAAAAGCAAACGTCCTGGTTGGTTAAAAACGACTGCCATTCTATTTGGCGGAATGTTCTTGTGGATTGCAGTTTTCGCTGGTTCAGCGATGCTGCCACCAGTGATCAATCCCATTTTAGATCCGATGATTGCTTTAGTAATCGGTGCGTTAGCCTTTGTAGCACGCTATTTCTTCAAGAAAAAATACAATATTCAAGGCAGTTTCATGACACGTCAATAAACGGCGCGCGCTCAATTGTGAATGCGCTCGGCTGACGCAGAAACTGCAACAAGCAAAGTCGCTCTCTCAATAGAGCGTTTTAACAGTTAAAGCCTGGGGGATTAGTCGAAAAAACTAGTGTCCCAGGCTTCTGTTTTCAGAAGTTTGTAAAGAAAGGAGCCCCTCTTATGGGACAACAAGTGAAGTCTTGGTGCCGTCAACACGAGCGGCTACTCATTTTTATTAGTTTTCTCTTATTAAGTGGACTTTCTCTCTATTTTGTCTATTTTCAAGAGAATTTTTTACGAGCAAGTGATTTCCGCTTTCATCAAAATCGGGTGGAAGGTCTCGCATTAGCAATTAAAAACAACGACTGGTTTCCTAAAATCAATTATTTTTTCTTGGGAGGCTATGGCTATGCCTCTAGTTTGTTTTATCCAGATGCGTATCTTTATTTACCTGCGCTTTTGCGTGTTCTGGGGCTTTCCTTTGTCGCTAGTATGGCGATTTTTGTGTTTGCAGTAAACTTGGCAACATTTAGTCTTACTTATTATGCAGGCCGATTAATGGCGCTCTCTAAAAAAAGAAGCTATCTCTTTGCCATTTTGTATGGCTTATCTATTTACCGCATGCAAGACTTGTTTAATCGCCAAGCGTTAGGAGAATTTTTGGCGCTAAGTTTTTTTCCGTTGGTCTTAGCGAGCCTGTTTTTATTACGAAAGGGAACCACGAAATATTGGCCATTATTAACGCTGGCGATGACTGGGATTGGGTTGGCTCACTTTATTTCTATTGAAATGGTTTCTATTTGGATTGGGTTATACATTCTGTTTTATTGGCAGCAGTTTTTTAAAAAGGAGGTCCTGTTGGCATTAGCGAAGGCTGCAGGTTTGACGCTGCTTTGGCTGGCCTTTTATCTTTTACCAGTTGCTGAACAAATGAAAAATCAAGTGTTTAAAGTTACATCCAATCCACTCACTTATATTTCCGAAAGAAGTTATCCCATTGATTCTCTTTTCATTAATAGTTTAAAGAGCAGTGTTTTTCACGCGAAAACAGCGAATCTAGGAACCCTTTTGTTTGTGGGACTTGTTGTAGCAGTGGTTTCGCTTGCCAGCAAAAAAATTCAGGACAAACGGTTTATTGGTTTGACGCTGGTACTCTTATTGATGGTTACCACGCTTTTTCCTTGGCACTGGCTGAACCACACGCCTTTAAATACGATTCAGTTTCCTTGGCGGTTTTTAGGGATTCTTTCCGTAATGCTCGCTTTTTTCATTGCACAAGACGAATGGGGCGTTTTCCGTAAATCTTGGACTGTGGCTTTGTTGGTTTTCCTTGCCATCAGCAATTTAGGCATTTATCAATATCAAAGTATTCAGTCACAACAAGGTCGCCTGTTAACAAAAGCTGAGTATGAGCAACCAACGCCTTTTTATATCGGTGCGGGCCATGAATATTTGCCAGATGAAATCAATTATCAGGAATTATTGAAACAGAAAAAACGACCACTTGATTATTCGGCAGAACAAGTAACCATTACAAATGTTAGAATGCCTTATGGGAAAATTTCATTTAACTACCAAGTGGTGAAGCAATCAGCGAAGGTGACCGTTCCTTTTATTTATTACTTAGGCTATCAAGCCACGATTCAAATGAAAAACCAAACGGGCGCTAAAAAAATGAGCCTAACCAATCAAGGAGGTTTAGCCGCTCTTTCTTTATCTGGTACAGGACATGTCGACATCCGTTACCAAAGAACAAAAGTGCAAAAAATAGGGACAATGATGACCTTGCTTTCTGTCGGCGGTTTTGGATTTAGCCGATTTTTACAACAAAAAAAGAAACACAAGATAAAAGAACAACGATGAAAGTAGGACCTTAATTAGGAAGAGTTGAATAAAGGACAAACCGATTTCGGCGTTTTGTCCTTTATTCCTCATTGATTATTTAAACAAATCTAGTTGACTTCCTTAGTATTATCTGTTATTTTCATATATAAAATTAAGTCGAGGAGTGGACAAAAAAATGTCAAATTGGGAAACAAAATTTGCGAAAAAAGGTCTTACATTTGATGATGTGCTATTAATCCCTGCAGAAAGCCATGTCTTACCAAATGATGTAGACATGAGTGTACAATTAGCTAAAAATATCAAGTTAAATATTCCATTGATGAGTGCCAGTATGGATACTGTTACAGATAGTAATATGGCAATTGCGATGGCTCGTCAAGGTGGACTAGGTGTCGTACATAAAAATATGACTGTCGCCCAACAAGCAGACGAAGTACGTAAAGTCAAACGTTCTGAAAGCGGCGTTATCATTGATCCATTCTTTCTAACACCAACAAACTTAGTAGCGGATGCAGAAGAATTAATGAGTCGTTACCGTATTAGCGGTGTGCCAATTGTAGAAACAATGGAAAACCGTAAATTAGTCGGAATTATTACAAACCGTGATATGCGTTTTGTAACCGACTACCAAATCAAAATCGAAGAAGTCATGACAAAAGATCATTTAGTCACTGCGCCAGTTGGCACATCTTTAAAAGATGCAGAAAAAATCTTACAAAAACATAAAATCGAAAAATTACCAATCGTTGATGAAGCAGGTCGCTTAAGTGGCTTAATTACAATTAAAGACATTGAAAAAGTGATTGAATTCCCAAATGCTGCCAAAGACGAACACGGTCGTTTACTTGTGGCGGCAGCAGTCGGTGTTACTAGTGATACGTTCGAACGTGCGGAAGCATTATTAGAAGCAGGTGCCGATGCGATTGTTATCGATACTGCACATGGCCATAGTGCCGGCGTTATTCGCAAAATTAAAGAAATTCGTGAAACGTTCCCTGAAGCAACATTAATTGCTGGTAATGTTGCCACTGCTGAAGCAACCAAAGCATTGTATGATGTCGGCGTTGACGTTGTCAAAGTTGGTATTGGACCTGGTTCAATTTGTACAACACGTGTCGTTGCTGGTGTTGGTGTTCCTCAATTAACAGCGATTTATGATGCTGCTTCTGTAGCTAGAGAATATGGTAAAGCAATTATCGCTGATGGCGGTATTAAATATTCTGGTGATATCGTGAAAGCCTTAGCTGCTGGTGGACATGCTGTAATGCTAGGAAGTATGTTAGCAGGTACAGATGAATCTCCAGGCGAATTTGAAATTTATCAAGGCCGTCGTTTCAAAACTTACCGTGGCATGGGCTCATTAGGTGCAATGGAAAAAGGATCAAGTGATCGTTACTTCCAAGGAAGTGTCAATGAAGCAAACAAATTAGTGCCAGAAGGAATCGAAGGACGTGTTGCTTACAAAGGAAGCGTTTCTGATATTGTCTTCCAATTAATCGGTGGCTTGAAATCAGGGATGGGTTACGTCGGTGCAGCAGACCTGAAAGCGTTGCGTGAAGAAGCACAATTTGTTCAAATGAGTGGTAACGGATTGAAAGAATCACATCCACATGACGTTCAAATCACAAAAGAAGCACCAAACTATTCTGTTCAATAAAATAAAAGCTGATTTTTTTGAAATTTAAAAGAGGCAGACGTCATTTCGACGTCTGCCTCTTTTTCTGTAGAATGAAGGATTTGCTTCTGTTTCCGCCGTTTATCAATTTTTAAGCCTGTAACAAAAATCCAAAGTGATTTTTGTTACAGGCTCCTTTTCCTATAGAATAAAAGCCGTTATCTGATATCAGACAACGACCTTCATCTTCCCTTTATTTAATAACTGTTAGGTTACCCATGTAAGGAACTAGGACTTCTGGTACAGTCACAGAGCCATCTTCGTTTTGGTAGTTTTCTAAAATAGCAGCGACTGTCCGTCCTACGGCTAAACCAGAACCATTGAGTGTATGCGCATATTGGACTTTATCATTTTCATCACGGTAACGAATCATCGCACGGCGCGCTTGGAAATCTTCACAGTTTGAGCATGAACTGATTTCACGGTATGTCTCTTGAGCGGGAATCCAAACTTCCAAGTCATAAGTTTTCGCAGCTGAGAAGCCCATGTCACCTGTTGAAAGAGCCATGACACGGTAAGGTAATCCCAGTTTTTGCAGAATTTCTTCAGCATTATTCGTCATTTTTTCTAATTCCTCATAAGAATGCTCTGCATCACTAAATTTAACCATTTCGACTTTATTAAATTGGTGTAAACGAATTAACCCACGTGTGTCACGACCAGCGCTACCAGCTTCAGAACGGAAAGAAGGGCTCAAGGCCGTAAAGTAAATTGGTAAATCCTTGCCATCTAAAATTTCATTGTTGTAGTAATTGGTTAGAGGGACTTCCGCCGTTGGGATTAACGTTAAATCCGTATCTTGTAATTGGAAGACATCTTCTTTAAATTTAGGAAATTGGCCAGTTCCGAACATGGCGGTGTCATTAACGATATAAGGCGTAATCATTTCTGTATAGCCATGTTCATAAACATGTAAATCTAACATGAAGTTGTATAACGCACGTTCTAAGCGAGCACCTAAGCCTTTGTAATAAACAAAACGGCTACCAGCTACTTTGGCACCACGTTCAAAATCTAGAATGCCTAAGTTTTCAGCGACTTCCCAGTGTGGTTTTGGTTCAAAAGCAAAAGTTCTTGGTTCACTCCAACGACGTACTTCTACATTTTCTTCTTCACCAGCACCAACAGGCACAGAATCATCTGGCAAGTTCGGTAAAGTAGTTGTGATCCCACGTAGCTCTTCGTCAATAGCATTAATTTCTGCATCTAACGCTTTAATATTGCCGCCGACTTCTTTCATTTCCGCGATTTTGGCCGTTGCATCTTCTTTGTTTCGTTTTAATTGAGCAATTTCAGCAGACACATCATTCCGGTATTTTTTCATTTCTTCGACTTTGACTAATAAATCACGGCGACTTTCATCTAAACGCAGAAATTCCACTAAGATTTCTTCTTTCACGCCACGGGTTTGTAGCTTTGCTTTTACTTCGTCAAAATTTTGACGCATCATTTTTACATCTAACATATTTTTTCCTCCTTAAAATTAGTACATAATCAATAATAACTGTTGTAGAAAACAACAAAAAAGCCATCTCACCCCAAAAATAAATATTCTTGGGACGAAATGACTGGAAATCTCGCGGTACCACCCAAGTTCAGTAATGTTACTGCCCTTGATTTGCAGATAACGGCTGCAGACCGTTCCAACTTATTTCGCTGGACACCTGGAAGAGACGGACTTCTTTATGGATGAATGTTTGCTCGCACCCCCGCAAACTCTCTGGAATTCAGTGCCATAAATACTTTTTCTCTTAGTTTTCTCTTTTCTATAGAATACCGAAAAAGTTCAGGGATGTCAATTAACTCTCTGATTTCTTGTTGGTACGCTGTAAGGGTAGATGAATAATAAAGGAAGTCCACTTTTGATCAGACTTCGCATAAATATATCCACCATGTAAAGCAACAATACTTTGTGCAATAGCCAGACCTAAACCAGTACCACCCGTTTCTTGTGATCGGGATTCTTCGACACGATAGAAGCGGTCAAATAACTGATCTAAAGAATGTTTAGGGATAGCTGGTCCATCATTGCGAACAGCGATAATTGCTTCGGTGCCGACTTTGTCTACTTCCATTACAATATGATGGCCGCCTTTGCCATATTTCAAAGCGTTTGAAAGAAGGTTGTTAAAGACTCGGACTAGTTTTTCCGTATCGCCTTCCATCATTAAAGAAGCTGGATTGGCTTTTACTTGGATTTGCATATTAATCTTTTTCGCTTCCAATTCAAAATCGGCAGCAAGCTGTTCAATTAATTGTGCCATATCAAAAGTCGTCGTATGAATCGGTACACTTGGTTGACGGACTTTTGTATATTCAAAAAGATCATCAACTAATAATTTCATTTGTTTCGCTTTGACGTAAGCGGTATGCGTATATTTCAGTAAATCTTCTTGGCTATGAAATTGACGATCTTCAATCAATCCCAGATAACCAATAATAGAAGTTAACGGTGTCCGAATATCATGACTGACATTCGTAATTAATTCATCTTTTGATTTTTCAATTCGCCGTTCATCTTCAATGGCTGCGACAGTACTATCCACTAGACCGTTAATACTCGTCACGACTTTTGCTAAATCACCACTTAATTCAAACGGAATGCGGTGATTGTAATTACCATCAGCGATGTAATGTAACTCACTGATAATATGACGCAATTGCATTTGGTGGTAGCGACGAATTAAGCGCCAATAGAGAACAGCTGCATCTACTAAAAAGAAAATGGGTAAGACAAATTTATTCCAGCTCCAAAACAAATCAGTATTTAATTCTTTAGCGACCGCATCCTTAGTGGCCCAGATGACACCAGCTAAGGGCGAGTTTTCACTAAGTAGTTGTCCTAAAAGGAACATAATTGAGACATTTAATAGTAGTAATAAAACAATTGTCACAATTGCTTCTGCTAATAACTCGCTGATTTCTTTAGAAGTTAAGGTAATTCGTTTTTGTTTTTCAATCTTTTTAGGTTTAACGAGCATCGATCTTATATCCAACTCCCCACACTGTTTGAATGACTTTTTCTCCACCAGTTGCTTCTTCAATCTTATCTCTTAAATGACTGACGTGAACCATCACGGTTTTAGCAGAAACAATACTTTCTTGTTGCCACACACGCTCAAAAATTTCATCCGCACTAAACACACGATTTGGATGACTAGCTAATAGATAGAGGATACCAAACTCAAGAGCGGTTAATTGAATTTCTTTTCCTTCTATTGTTTTGACTTCGTGAGAGTCCTTATTAATCATTAATGGGCCGACTTCTAATTCATCGGGTTCTTCTTTGGTTAATTGCATTTGGCTTCTACGTAAAATAGACTTCACCCGAGCCATTACTTCTAAAGGATTAAAAGGCTTGGTGACATAATCGTCTGCACCAGCAACTAAGCCTTTGATTTTATCCATATCGGTTGTTTTTGCTGTTAACATAATAATTGGAATTTGCGATTCTTTTCGAAGTTCTTTCACTACTTCCATTCCATCCATGATTGGCATCATAATGTCCAAGATTAATAAATCGATATCTGGTGTTGTGTGCAATTTGGATAATGCTTCTTTTCCATCATAAGCTTTCACGACTTCGTATCCTTCATTATGAATATAAATACTCAATAGTTCTACAATTTCTTTATCATCATCTGCAACTAAAATTTTCATAAGCGTTCATTTCCTCCATATATAAAAAATCTCTTTTCCATATTTTAACAAATAATTGCTAAAAAGGACAAAATCCTTGATATATTACGATAAATTTAGAAGATTTTGCTAAAAGTTAATAAACTATAGCCAAAAAATGATGAAAGGGGGTAAAAAGCGAACGAAAATACCTATACCAATCATAATAATCGGTATTGAAAAAAAGTTTAAAAAAAGTGAAAATAATGATTGACCAATGCTTGAAATCTTGGTATATTATTACATGTCGCAAGGCGAGTCACACAGCTGAGCGATTCAGAAATCAATAATTAAATAACAATTCTTGATTTCAAATCTCTCGAAAAAAGTTTGAAAAAACAACAAAAAAGTTGTTGACAAATAACAAACGAGATGATAAGATATAGAAGTTGTCACAACAGACAACAACAACCAAGCAAAACAACTTAAAAAAACTTTTTTAAAAAAGTTCTTGACATTCAAACGAAAGTTTGTTATGATATAAAAGTTGCTGCGAGGTAACGTAGACCTTTGAAAACTGAACAAAGAATAGACGAACCAAATGTGTAGGGCGTCTTGATTCAATTCAAGACAACAAACATTTTTAACAAGCAAGCAATATGCTAGCAAACAAATTGAGCTTAACAATCGCAAGATTGTTCTAACTTTTATTATGAGAGTTTGATCCTGGCTCAGGACGAACGCTGGCGGCGTGCCTAATACATGCAAGTCGAACGCTTCTTTCCTCCCGAGTGCTTGCACTCAATTGGAAAGAGGAGTGGCGGACGGGTGAGTAACACGTGGGTAACCTACCCATCAGAGGGGGATAACACTTGGAAACAGGTGCTAATACCGCATAACAGTTTATGCCGCATGGCATAAAAGTGAAAGGCGCTTTCGGGTGTCGCTGATGGATGGACCCGCGGTGCATTAGCTAGTTGGTGAGGTAACGGCTCACCAAGGCCACGATGCATAGCCGACCTGAGAGGGTGATCGGCCACACTGGGACTGAGACACGGCCCAGACTCCTACGGGAGGCAGCAGTAGGGAATCTTCGGCAATGGACGAAAGTCTGACCGAGCAACGCCGCGTGAGTGAAGAAGGTTTTCGGATCGTAAAACTCTGTTGTTAGAGAAGAACAAGGACGTTAGTAACTGAACGTCCCCTGACGGTATCTAACCAGAAAGCCACGGCTAACTACGTGCCAGCAGCCGCGGTAATACGTAGGTGGCAAGCGTTGTCCGGATTTATTGGGCGTAAAGCGAGCGCAGGCGGTTTCTTAAGTCTGATGTGAAAGCCCCCGGCTCAACCGGGGAGGGTCATTGGAAACTGGGAGACTTGAGTGCAGAAGAGGAGAGTGGAATTCCATGTGTAGCGGTGAAATGCGTAGATATATGGAGGAACACCAGTGGCGAAGGCGGCTCTCTGGTCTGTAACTGACGCTGAGGCTCGAAAGCGTGGGGAGCAAACAGGATTAGATACCCTGGTAGTCCACGCCGTAAACGATGAGTGCTAAGTGTTGGAGGGTTTCCGCCCTTCAGTGCTGCAGCAAACGCATTAAGCACTCCGCCTGGGGAGTACGACCGCAAGGTTGAAACTCAAAGGAATTGACGGGGGCCCGCACAAGCGGTGGAGCATGTGGTTTAATTCGAAGCAACGCGAAGAACCTTACCAGGTCTTGACATCCTTTGACCACTCTAGAGATAGAGCTTTCCCTTCGGGGACAAAGTGACAGGTGGTGCATGGTTGTCGTCAGCTCGTGTCGTGAGATGTTGGGTTAAGTCCCGCAACGAGCGCAACCCTTATTGTTAGTTGCCATCATTTAGT
>NZ_JBFDTM010000004.1:2660000-2941160 GCF_040719405.1 Enterococcus sp. AN402
CTGACCCCCACTGCTAAAATATTTTCAGCGGTTAAAAGTAAATCAATGCTTTTATTTAACATGGCCTCGGTTAATAACTGTTGGGTGGATTGAACAGTTTCAGTCGTTAACTGCGCAATTTTCTTGGCAATTAGTAAATCAGAATCTTGCGCTAAAAAAGGCATATTCGCATCAACATTCCGGATTGCTTGGTAGTGAATTTCTAAGTCGCGGGACAAGCGGATTTTAAATTCTTTGAAACCGCTAGTTTCTGTTTTTTTACACAAACGAACAATCGTGGAAGTTGAAGAGTTGGTGGCTTCTGCTAGTTCATAAATCGACATATGCAGGACTCGTTCAGTATGAGATAAAATAAAATCAATAATTAGCCCTTCGTTATATGTATAGCGTTCTTTTTGTTCTAAACATTCGATTAGATTCAATGGGTTCACCTCTCTGTGGTACTTTGTTTCGCTTTCAGTATACCTTAAGCGTATGAATTATGAAACATAGTTACAGAATCAGTTAGTTGTATTTACATCAGAAAGCGGTTTCTTTATGATGAGGATATCACAAAGGATTAAGGAGAGAAGTGAAATGGATAAGTTAACAAACTGGGTGGAGCAAGCCGTAGTGCCTAAAATTTCAAGGATTACAAGTTTACGTTATTTTCAAGCCTTAAGAAATGGTTTTTTTGCAATTATGCCGTTAACAATTATTGGGTCGATTTTTATGTTGATTACAGATTTTCCAGTAGCAGGGTATGGCGATTTTATGGCTGGAATTTTCGGTGCAGGTTGGGCGGATATGATTTCACCAGCTTATCGAGCGACTTTCAACATGATGGGAATTATTTTTGCTGGGACGATGTCCTATAAATTGGCGGAAAGTTACGAAATGGATCGTTTAACTTCATTAATTTTAGGAATTGTTGCTTACGTAGTCGTTTTACCGAAAACGGTGATCACAGAATCTGGCGAAGTTGTGACGAAAGTTTTATCGTTTGATTGGTTAGGAACGCAAGGGGTGATTACGGCCATTATTATGTCAATTCTTTCGGTTGAATTGACTCGTTTCTGTATTAAGAAAAAATTAGTCATCAAAATCCCTGAAAGCGTGCCTTCTATGGTGAGCCAAGCTTTTAGTGCATTGATTCCTGGGATTTTTGTGGTAGCGGTGGCTTTATTGATTAATGGGATTGGGCTTTCGTTTGCGGATTCCTTCCCGCAATTAATTTATGCGGTGATTCAAGCGCCACTGCAAGGTTTAATCGGAACCCCTTTTGCAATTATTATTGTGGCTGGCTTAAATGGACTGTTCTGGTGGTTTGGAATTCATCCAACTGTCATCAATTCCATGCTATATCCTATTTTGTATGCGAATGCAGACAAAAACCAAAGCTTAGCGGAATTAGGACAATTAACTGCTCAAAGTGGCAACTTTGGCACGGTCCAAATGCTCGATCAATTTGCCACAATTGGAGGCGCTGGTTGCACGATTGGCTTGGCTATTGCAATGGCCATCGTCGGACATTCATCTAGAATGAAAGCCATGTCGAAAATTTCGTTTGTTCCAGCATTTTTCAACATTAATGAACCCTTGATTTTTGGACTCCCAGTTATTTTTAACCCTTTATTATTGATTCCGATTGCGGTCGCGCCGATTGTATCGGTCTTGATTGCCTTTCTGTCAATGAAAATTGGGTTCATGCCAATGTTTACAAACATTCAAGCACCATGGGCTACGCCCTTTCTGTTTTCGGGCTTTTTAGTGGGAAAATGGCAAGGTGCAGTGACGCAAGTTTTAGCTGTTGCGGCTAGTGTCGTTATTTATTATCCATTTGTAAAAGCCTTAGATCGACAATATCAAAAAGAAGAAGCCCATGAAGTACCAGAAACATTGTAGAGAAAGAGGAGTGAAGGAAATGCATGTTGAGAATGATGAAAATATTTGCTGTGAAGTGGAAAAAGGAATGGAAAAAATGTATCATCCGATGGTGCCCGAGTTGGTTCAAACCTCTTCCTTTTATTTTCCAACTTACGAAGAATTTATGGCAGCGAGTATAGATGAAAAAAATAATTATGTTTACACACGTGGCACCAACCCCACAACAGAAATTTTAGAGAAAAAAATTGCTCGTTTGGAACGTGGAGAAAAATGTAAAGTTTTTGCCTCAGGAATGGGCGCTATTTCGGCAACGCTGTTTACGTTGCTCCAACAAGGTGATCATGTTTTAATGGTCAATACAATTTATGGAGAATCTGTTTCGTTTGTGCAATATTTAGAGAAATTTGGCGTATCCTTGACCAAAGTAGACGTTGCAGAAACAGAAGAACTTTTTCAATTTGTTCAGGAAAACACCAAAGTCATTTACTTTGAAAGTCCGTCCTCACAAAAGTTTGAACTGCTAGATTTAGAAAAAATAACTGCGTTAGCACAAAAAATTGGCGCATACACTGTCATTGATAACACGTGGGCGTCACCGTTATTTCAGCATCCTTTATGCCATAATGTGGACCTGGTGATTCATTCTTGTTCCAAATATATTGGTGGTCATTCGGATATTGTAGCAGGGGCTGTCATTGGCAAAGCAGCGCTTGTGGATCAAATTTTTGAACATGGTCATCAAGCATTAGGCGCAGTCAATAGTCCCTTCAATTCTTGGTTAGCGTTACGAGGTATTCGTACCATGCCCGTTCGGTTGGCGCATCAGTCTCAAGCCATCCAAACGGTGCTGTCGGCTTTGCAAAAGGATCCGCGAATCAGTCGATTATATCATCCTTTTGTAGGGAATCAACAACAACAAGCGTTAGCAGAAAAATATTTAACAGGTTATGGCTCATTGTTTGCGATTGATTTAAAAGATACCGATTTTGAACGTTTGAAAACATTTGTGAACGCATTGACGCTGGTCACAATTGGGGTCAGTTGGGGTGGCTTTGAAAGTTTGGCCTTGCCTGTATTTAAAGGCAATAACTTGGCGGCTCTTCAGAAAAGAGGCTTGTCACCAGCGCACATTCGCATGTACGTTGGTTTGGAAGAGCCAACATCTATTATCGAAGATATTCAGCAAGCCTTGGATCAAGCCTACGGCGAAGAAACGCTTTTGTGAGACATTAAGGCGGAGCCATTGTCTGCCTGTAATTCAATAACATATTTTCAATTTTAGGAGGGGAACTTAAGTCAGTTTGACTGAGGTTGCTCCTCCTGTTTTGCATTTTTTTATTAAAGTCAAAGCGTTCCTCTTTATTTAATAGGCAAAGTTCGATATAATAATGGTCAATATTAGTCAAGAGAGAAGAAGGATGGAAGACTATGAGTAATCAAAATACGTCAGATTTAATCGAGGCTTATTTAAAAAAGATTTTAGAAGAAAGTAATAAAATTGAAATCCGTCGGGCGGAAATGGCTAATTTATTTAATTGCGTTCCTTCACAAATTAACTATGTAATTAATACACGTTTTACCATCCAACGAGGCTACGCAGTTGAAAGTAAACGTGGTGGAGGCGGCTATATTCGCATTGTCAAAGTACAAATTTCAGATAACGATCAATTACTAAAACAAATGGATCAATTGATTGGCGCAACCTTAACAGAAAAAGATGCGCTAACATTTATTCAAACATTGTATGAAGAAGAAGTGATTACGAAAAAGGAAGGCAATTTAATGCTAGCTGCTTTAAGTAAAAGCACATTGAATGGTCTGGGGAATCACGAAGATTTTCTAAGAGCTCAAATAATGCGTTCATTTTTAGAGCGCTTGAGCTATGAGGAGGAATAACTATGGATGAACTATTTACAGAAAGTGCGAAAGCCGTACTGGCGATTGCCCAAGAAGAAGCGAAGTATTTTCGTCATCAATCCGTCGGTTCTGAGCATTTATTATTAGCACTCGTTTTAGAACCGAATGGGATTGCCGGAAAAACATTACGACAATTGAATACTGACACAGAAGACATCCGTGAAGAAATTGAGCATTTAAGTGGCTATGGCACCATGCAAAGTCCAATGGGGAATAACAACTTATACTTATCTTATTCACCAAGAGCCAAACAAATCTTTGCCTATGCTGGAGATGAAGCGAAGCGCTTAGGGGCTCAAAAGATTGGTACCGAGCATTTATTATTAGGCTTGTTAAGAGACGAAGAAATTTTAGCGTCTAGAATTTTAGTGAATTTAGGATTAAGCTTATCCAAAATGCGTCAATTATTATTGAAAAAAATGGGCGTTTCCGAACCCAATGGCGCACAACGTCGTCGGAATGGTCAAAATAAAAATGCGCCACAAGGGACGCCAACATTGGATTCTTTAGCAAGAGATTTAACCAAGTTAGCACGAGAACAAAGTTTGGATCCAGTAGTTGGTCGCGGGACCGAAGTTCGTCGTTTGATTCAAATTTTGAGTCGCCGTACCAAAAACAATCCTGTCTTAGTCGGTGAACCAGGTGTTGGGAAAACAGCGATAGCAGAAGGGTTAGCCCAGAAAATTGTCAACCGGGAAGTCCCTGAAGATATGCAAGGCAAACGTTTAATGATGCTAGACATGGGTGCCTTGGTTGCTGGAACTAAATATCGAGGTGAGTTCGAAGATCGCTTGAAAAAAGTTGTCGATGAAATTTATCAAGATGGACAAGTCATTTTATTTATTGACGAATTGCATACCTTGATCGGTGCTGGCGGTGCAGAAGGGGCGATCGATGCTTCAAATATTTTAAAACCTGCTTTAGCACGTGGTGAGTTGCAAACAATTGGTGCGACAACTCTGGATGAATACCAAAAATATATTGAAAAAGATGCCGCTTTGGAACGTCGTTTTGCCCGTATTCAAGTAGCAGAACCGACGCCAGAAGAAGCAGAAGAAATTCTAAAAGGCTTGCGTTCACGCTATGAAAAACATCATGGCGTAGAAATTACAGATGAAGCTCTACATGCGGCAGTTCAATTATCGATTCGCTATTTAAATGACCGCCAATTACCAGATAAAGCAATTGATTTAATGGACGAATCTGCAGCAAAAGTTCGTTTAGATAAGGCAGATCAGCCTTCAGAAATTAATGAATTGCGTACCGAAATTTCTCAATTAATTACGGAAAAAGAAGAGGCCATTCAAAACCAATCATTTGAAAGTGCCGCTCGGATTCGTCAAAAAGAAAAACAAGTAATGGAAAAACTAGAAGAATTGATTGCAGTGAAAGAAAAAAGTCTGTCTGGTTACAGTACGCAAGTAACAGAAGAAGACGTGGCTGGGGTTGTTTCACAATGGACAGGCGTTCCTTTGCAGCAGCTAGAGAAGAAAGAAAGCGAACGATTGATGGAATTAGAAACCATTTTACATCAACGGGTCGTTGGCCAAAATGAAGCAGTTGAAGCTGTTTCACGCGCTATCCGTCGTGCGCGTAGTGGCTTGAAAGACCCAGCAAGACCGATTGGTTCCTTCATGTTCTTAGGACCAACAGGGGTTGGGAAAACAGAACTTGCCAAAGCCTTAGCCGAAGCGATGTTTGGCAGCGAAGAAGCTTTGATTCGCGTGGACATGTCTGAGTTTATGGAAAAATACAGCACTAGCCGTTTAATCGGTTCTCCTCCAGGTTATGTCGGCTACGAAGAAGGCGGCCAACTAACTGAAAAAATTCGTCAACGTCCTTATTCCGTTATTTTGCTAGATGAAGTAGAAAAAGCCCATCCAGATGTCTTTAATATTTTATTACAAGTCTTAGATGATGGCCATTTAACGGATGCCAAAGGACGAAAAGTCGATTTCCGTAACACGATTTTAATCATGACCTCCAATTTAGGGGCAACAGCGATTCGTGAAGAAAAACATGTTGGCTTCAATGTGAAAGACATTTCTAAAAATCATGAATTAATGCAAAAACGAATCATGGAAGAATTGAAAAAAGCCTTCCGTCCAGAATTCTTAAACCGAATTGATGAAACGGTTGTATTCCATTCCTTGAAACAAGAGGAAATTCATGAAATCGTGAAAATTATGAGTCAATCTGTCGTGAAACGGATGGCCGAACAAGAGGTTAAAGTGAAAATCACACCAGCTGCAATTGAAGTTATTGGTAAAGTTGGGTTTGATCCAGAATATGGCGCACGTCCAATTCGTCGGGCCTTGCAAAAAGAAGTGGAAGATCGTTTAAGTGAAGCCCTTCTTTCTGGTCAAATTCAGTTAGGGGATAAAGTAACTTTAGGCGCTAGCAAAGGCAAAATCACGTTAAATGTGCGGGCACCAAAAGCACCAAAGACAGAAGCGAAAGAATTACAAACTGTATAGATGAGATGCGAAGTCTGGTACAAAAACCATTTAGGGTTTTTATGCCAGGCTTTTCTATTTTCCAGTGGCGATTTCTTTTTGAGAATTGCCAGATTGATTTTTCTGTGCTACGTTAATAAGGAGGGGTGATGGAATGGAACAATCTTTTTTTCGAGAATTACTACATTATCAACGTCCAAAGGATAATCCTTTTCGACTAGTGTTTGCTGGCTTGGTTATGTTCAGCATTCTTTTTTTGGGCTATATCAATCATCAATTATTGATTTCAAGCTTTGGCTCGTTAGGTATTTTTACTTTTTTATATTATCAGCCGCTACCATTAAAACAGTTAATGACTCGTTTATCTGTGGTCGGTAGTTACCTTTTTTTAGGAAATTTGTTAGGCATGTTATCGACCCATATTGCATGGCTCATTCCCATTGTTGTTGCAATGGTCGGTTTTGGTGGCCGCTTTTTCTTTGAAGTTTACGATATTTCAAAACCAGGAGCCTTCTTTGGTGTGATGGTGACAGCGATGGGTGCCAGTACGAGCATTCCGCTAGCAAAAATTCCGTTCATGAGTGGCTGTATGTTATTAGGCATTGGCTTTTCCATTTTGTTTGCACTAGTGTTGCATTTTACAGAGAAGGAAATCAGTGCCCCGCTAGCTAAGCGATCATTACGGGAACGAATTTATCGGCATCCAGAAGCACCATTAGATAGCATATATTATAGCTTTGTTTTATTTTTTGCTGTATATATCAGCGAAAGTTTACATTTACAAAATCCGTATTGGTTAGTCGTTTCCTGTGCATCCATTCTACAAGGAGACAATTTACGTGCGATTAAGCAGCGAAATATTCAGCGAATTTTTGGCACAACGATTGGATTGGTTATTTCCGCTTTTCTGCTTAATTTAGCTTTGACAACTTTTGAATCGATTGTCGTGATTACAATCTTATTTGTGACCGTTGAGTATTTTATTCGTCGTAATTATGGATTGGCGCAATTTTTCACAACGCCTATGGCTCTGATGCTTTCATTGCTCGTTCGTCAGCAGTACGTGATAACGTTGATTCAATTCCGCTTTTTGGGGATTGTTTTAGGCAGCTTGTTAGGCTTAGCAGCAGCGTGGCTATTCACCGTTGTAGTAACGTTTTATGAACGAAAATATCACTTGAACGAGTGACCAAAGAACAGATGACCAGTAATTAAAAAAGAGCATTTGGTAGGTAAGCGGATGGCGCTTTTCTACCAAAATTTTTTCGGAAACATTGTGAAAAATGTACGTTTAATACAGATAGGCTCTTTTAAAGTTTGTGAACGTATGATACTATTAAACGGTCATAAAGAAGGAGGCTATATTTATGATTGAACTGATTGCAACTGCAGAATCTGTTGAGCAGGCTGTAGAATTACTCGCAACAGGTGTGGATACATTATATATTGGAGAAGAAACATTCGGGTTACGTTTGCCCGTATCTTTTACACGAGATGAACAACGCGAGATTGTGAAACGTGCACATGAAATGGGCAAACAAGTGCTAGTTGCAGTAAATGGCATTATGCACCCTGAAAAAATGAAATTAGTCCCAGAGTATCTGACATTTTTAAAAGAAATCAACGTCGATAAAATTACTTTGGGTGATCCGGGTATTGTGTTTATTATGCAACGAGATGGATTAGAAATTCCTTACGTTTATGATGGCGAAACCTTGGTAACGAGCTCACGTCAAATCAATTTTTGGAGTAAACGAGGAGCCATCGGAGCTGTCCTAGCTCGGGAAGTACCTTTTGAAGAAATGGTCGCAATGGAAGAAAACTTAGCAGTTCCAGCTGAAATTCTTGTCTATGGGGCGACCTGTATTCATCAATCGAAACGCCCATTAATTCAAAATTACTACAATTACACAAAGAACGACAAAGGGGTTACGAAAGACGAAGGGCTGTTTATTTCTGAACCCAAAAAACCAGAAACCCACTATTCCATTTATGAAGATAGTCATGGTACGCATATTTTTGCCAATAACGATGTGAACTTGATGAATGAGTTAACAAACTTGTATGACCATCACTATCGTACATGGAAGCTCGATGGCCTTTACACGCCAGGTGAAAATTTTGTCGCGATTGCTCGCTTATTTGCTGAAGCGAAAGCAGCACTTGAAGCGGGAACTTGGTCAGAAGATCAAGCAGCTCATGCAACAGCTGAAATTGAAAAATTACATCCAACAGGTCGTGGCTTAGACAATGGTTTCTTTGATTTAAGTGCCGATGCAATAAAATAAATTGATTCATTTAAGGGGAAGAAGAACATGAAAGTAATGACAGAACGAACATTGAAGCGTCCCGAGGTGTTGGCTCCAGCCGGGACGCTAGAAAAACTAAAAGTCGCAATTCGTTACGGTGCCGATGCCGTTTATATCGGAGGGAATGCCTACGGTCTGCGTAGCCGCGCAGGAAATTTCACGCCAGAAGAAATGGCGGAAGGCGTAGCCTTTGCCCGCGAACATAATGCGAAAGTTTATGTCGCTGCCAATATGGTCACTCATGAAGGAAACCAGGAAGGGGCAGGAGCGTTTTTCAGAGAATTGCGAGACATCGGAATTTCAGCTGTGATTGTTTCCGATCCAGCTTTAATCGAAATTTGTGCGACAGAAGCACCAGGTTTACCCATCCATTTATCGACACAAGCTTCAGCAACCAACTATGAAACATTAGAATTTTGGAAAAATGAAGGCTTAGAACGTGTGGTTTTAGCGCGCGAAGTTTCAATGGAGGAAGTTGCAGCGATTCGTGAAAATACGGACATTGAAATTGAAGCCTTTATTCATGGAGCAATGTGTATTTCATATTCAGGACGTTGTACTTTATCCAACCATATGTCGATGCGGGATGCCAATCGTGGCGGTTGCTCTCAATCTTGTCGTTGGAAATACGAGTTATTTGATATGCCTTTTGGGACAGAACGTCGGAGCAAAACCAGCGAAGGGGAAGTTGAAGAAGAGTTTTCAATGAGCGCCGTAGATATGTCTATGATTGAACATATTCCAGAATTAATTGAAAATGGTGTCGATAGTTTTAAAATTGAAGGCCGCATGAAATCCATTCACTATGTTTCGACAGTCGCTAATGTGTATAAAAAAGCCGTCGATTCTTACATGGAAGACCCTGAAAACTATGTCTGCCAACAAGAGTGGATTGATGAATTATGGAAAGTAGCACAACGTGAATTAGCAACTGGTTTTTATTACAATACACCAAGTGAAAATGAACAATTATTCGGCGAACGTCGTAAAATTCCACAATATAAATTTGTTGGTGAAGTGATTGCGTACAACGAAAAGACGCAAGTCGCAACGATTCGTCAACGGAACCTTTTCAGTGTCGGCGATGAAATTGAATTTTATGGTCCCGGGTTTACCCATTTCCACCAAACCGTTAAAGAGATGTATAATGAAGACGGTGAAGCGATCGATCGGGCACCTAATCCCATGATGTTATTAACAATGGAAGTGACGCAACCTGTTGCAGTCGGCGATATGATTCGTAAGAAAAAATAAACCAGCCAAAAGGAGGAGTAATTATGAGTGTCCGCGTGAATGATTTATTAAAATTACCGTCTTTGCGAGAAGCGACGGTACTTTCTGGTAAAAACCAATTGGACACATCTGTTGCTTCTCTTTCTTTTTTAGAAGTCTCTGATATGTCTTTGTTTTCGGAAAAACTTCACAAAACAAATGAATACCATGCTGGCGAAATTTTGATTGGTTCATTTTGTGCCATTCGTCATGATGTGGTGAAGCAATGCGAAACGATTCGGCATCTCCATGAATTAGGCGAAGTAGGCCTAATCTTGTACTACGTTGGGATTATCGTACCGAAAGTTGCAGAGGAAGTGATTCAATTAGCGGATTCTTTAGGTTTCATTTTAATCCAAATGCCTAAAAATGATCCCACATTACGCTACAACGAAGTCATTTATGAAGTCATGAAATTGTTAGTCAATAAAAATAAAATGGCTTCTTTTGCAACGGACCTCTTGGAAAAAGTTTCCCTTTTGCCTGAACAAAACCGCAGTGTGGAAATGACCTTGAAAATCCTATCCGATTTTTTAAAAGTCAATATTGCGTTAACCACCTATACCAATGAAATCATCAGCACCATCAATTGGCCGCGAAGCACGAAATTACCCTTAACCAAGTTACTTTATCAATCACAAGAGAAAGTAGCGCTGGGAGAAACGACCTACTTCATTACCTCGCAAAAACTTCCTCAGAAAGATGGACAAACATTGAAGCTTTACTTCATTCGAGAAGAAGAGCAGTTAACCTCTTTTGAGATGAATCAAGCGGTGGAAGTCGTTCAGATGGCTCTGAATTTATGGGGGAAAAACTATGACGAAGTCAGTGAGTATGCCTTAGTCCAAGCAATCATTAACGATGAAAGTGATAAGATGTACCAATTAGCCAAAAAATTAATGATTGATATTTCTTCTGTCGAAACGATGTGGCTTTTGCCTATTTGGCAACAAGGACAAGAAATCCACGCTATTCAGCAAGATTTGAAAGATTTCCTACGTTACTATTACCAAACAACGATTGTCCAGCAAACAGAAAATTACCTGATTGTTCTCTTAGGTAATTATTTACACAAACAGCCTGAAGCCACGATTAGTAAAGAATACTTGCAAGCCACAGACTATCAGGACTATTTAGGTGAAATCATCCTTTGTCCGAAAGTTCGTAACACGACTGAAGTGCGTGTCAGCTACCAAACCGCTAATCAAGTCGCGCCGTTTTTAAAGCGCGTCTATCCACAAAGAAAAGTGTTATCAATCGCGGAAATTCGTACAGTTCAACAAATGATGACGTGTCTCCAAGCAGGAGAAGAAGCAATCCAACAACGCTTAGCAGTTATCCAACCTCTCTTAAAAGAATCAGAGCAGTTAATGACATTAGGGACGTTTTTACTAGATGCAAGTAGTGATTTTAAAGAATGCGGCGAACGCCTATTTGTTCATAAAAATACGGTCAAATATCGTATCAGTAAAATTAATGAAGCGCTCGGCTATGATATGACTAACGCCGCCGAAGCCTATGAAGTCTATTTGGCGATGATCTTATATCGCTTGGTCACGAATGAATGAAAAAAGCAGACAATCGGCAGTAGCCGATTTGTCTGCTTTTTTATTTTAAGCCAAAACTTCCTCGATATTTTTTTTCAATTTGAAAAAGACCTATGACTGATTTTTCGTTATAATTGAAAAAATAATTAAGGAGGAATGAGAATGAAATTAAAAAACGAGCAACAACAATCGTGGCTTAGCTTAGCATTTGTTTGGGCGGGCGCAATGATTAGCGTGCCAGGATTAATTATTGGAGGAACGTTAGTTGCAGGCATGCCTTTAAGGGAAGCTTTGTTAACAGGATTTATTGGTTACGGTATTATTGTTATTTTAATGATTTTACAAGGAATTCAAAGTTCCGACTTACAAGAACCTTCTGTCAAAGTCGCTTCTCAAGTGTTTGGCATTCAAGGTTCGCAAAAGATTATTTCCATTATTCTAGCGATTGCTTGCTTAGGTTGGTTTGGTTTGCAAGCCAATGTCAGCGGCGGCGCCTTCACGAACTTTTTAAAAATTTACGGCATTGATTTACCTGTGTCGCTTTCTTCCTTAATCTGGGGAATTATCATGCTTATTTCGGCTCTTTATGGCATAAAAATATTGAAAATTCTGAATTATTTTGCGGTTCCTGTGTTAGTTCTGGTTTGTCTTTATGGCTTGGTGGCTTCGTTAAGAAACAACGGTTGGGAAGCTGTTAGTCAATATACACCTCAAACAGCAGGAAGCTTTATGTCAGGTCTTTCAATGACTGTCGGTTCTTTTGCATTAGGCGCAGTAATTGCTGGAGATTACTCTCAATATGTTTCTTCTCGTAAAGATGTGGTTAAAGCGGCCACCTTAGGGATTTTACCGACAGGCTTGTTGATGATTGGCGTTGGTGCGGTCTTGACCATTGCTTCGAACACCGCAGATATCACGGAAGTTTTTATGAATCTCGGTTTTCCAGTTTTAGGAATTATTGCGCTAATTTTAGCAACTTGGACCACGAATGCCGTGAATGCTTTTTCTGGCGGACTGGCCTTGATTAATGTCTTTGATATTCCAAAAGAAAAAGAAAAAGTCGCTGTCGGTGCGGCCGGCGCCATTGGAACCTTATTAGCAGTCGTGGGGATTTTAAATTACTTTACGCCGATTATGTCTGTCCTTTCTGCGATGGTTCCACCAGTGGCTGGTGTAATGATTGCTGCCTATTGGTTGATTAACAAAGGTGATCGAACCAAATGGCAGCCAACGCCTGGCGTGAATAAATTAGGTGTTTTTTCATGGCTAATTGGTGCTGCAGTGGGGGGCATTCCGGTGATTATGAGTTTCTTTCCCAATGCCCCTCAATTGCCTAACCAACCGCTAATTGGCATTGTTTTATCGTTTGTTATTTATTATTTCGGTGCAAAACGTCAACAGACGAACACCGAATCATTAGAAATGGAATGAAGAAGAGGAGTGTCGGAGAATGCGTTATTTAGATGCAGAAGCAATTGAGAATATAGCTACAGGAGCAGCTTTTTTAGGGACAGGAGGTGGCGGTGATCCCTACATTGGTAAAATGATGGCTTTGTCCGCCATCGAAGAAAACGGACCTGTCAAACTGGTTTCTCCAGAAGAAATTGCCGCGGAGGATTTTTTCCTACCAGCCGCAATGATGGGTGCCCCATCTGTCGCAATTGAAAAATTTCCCAAAGGCGACGAATTCGTCCGTGTCTTTGAGAAGTTAGGAAAATATTTAGACCAAGAAACGATTGCGGGGACCTTTCCAATGGAAGCTGGGGGCGTCAATTCAATGATTCCAATTGTTGTTGCAGCGAAGCTAGGCATTCTCTTGGTGGATTGTGATGGTATGGGTCGGGCCTTTCCAGAATTGCCTATGGTAACGTTCCATTTGAATGGGATGTCAGCGACCCCTATGGCAATTACCGATGAAAAAGGAAATATTGGTATTATGGAAACGATTGATAATACTTGGACAGAACGTCTTGCTCGTGTTCAAACGGTTGAAATGGGCGCCAGTGCTTTAGTGAGCATTTATCCCGCGACAGGCAAACAATTACAAGACTATGGTATTCACAACATCGTGACATTATCAGAAGAAATTGGCAAAGTGATTCGAGGTACCTATGCGGATGAACAAGAAAAACGCCAAGCATTAGTAGAAGTTACGGATGGGTTTGAATTGTTCCAAGGAAAAATTCTAGATGTGGAACGAGAAGTAAAAGGTGGCTTCAATTTGGGACGTGTCAAATTGAGTGGCTTAAACAGTGATGCTGGTTCAGAAGCAGTCGTCCATTTTCAAAATGAAAATTTAATTGCCGAGAAAGATGGTCAGGTAATTGCGATGACGCCTGATTTGATTTGTATGGTAGATTTAGAAACTTTAACGCCTGTGACAACAGAAAGCTTGAAATACGGCAAACGTGTCCAAGTAATGGGTTTGAAAGCGAATGCCGCTTGGCGAACGAAAAAAGGTATCGAAACAGTGGGTCCTCGGTATTTCGGCTACGAAATGGATTATCAACCACTAGAAAACTTAGTAGCGAAGGAGGACAAATAAATGTATAAAATCGGTATCGATGTCGGCGGCACAAATACAGATGCTGTTATTTTAGATCATCAATTAAACTTGATTCATTCAGTGAAAGTTCCAACAACCGATGATATTCAAACAGGGATTGCCGGTGCCTTAAATAAAGTCTTGGCAGAATCAGCAGTGGACCCAACTAAAGTCACACATGCAATGTTGGGCACGACCCAATGTACGAATGCCATTGTTGAGCGAAAAAAATTAGCGAAAGTTGGGGTCCTTCGTTTGGGCTATCCAGCAACCGCTTCGGTCTTGCCTTACACAGCTTGGCCTAAGGATTTAGTGGCCACTCTTTCAGAAACGTATGCTTTAGCACATGGCGGCTACGAATATGATGGACAACCATTGACTGCACTGGACGAAGAAGAATTACGTGGGATTTTGGCCTCTTGGCGAGGAGAAGTAGAGGCAATCGCAGTAATTGGCGTTTTTTCTTCTTTAAAAAATGACCAAGAATTGTTTGTTCAAGCACTTGCGAAGGAAGTGTTAGGGGCAGATGTTCCTGTATCTTGCTCCTCAATGATTGGGTCTGTCGGTTTAATTGAACGGGAAAATGCGACAATTTTGAATGCTGCGTTGCACAAAGTAATTAAAGTGACCAGCGAAGGCTTTGAACAAGCCTTAGAACAAGAAAAAATTCATCACGCCCAAGTGTACTTATGTCAAAATGATGGTACGTTAATGTCGTTAACGTATGCCAAACAGTTTCCTATTTTAACCATTGCTTGTGGACCAACAAATAGTATTCGTGGCGCTTCTTACTTAGCTGGTTTGAAAGATGCGGTTGTTTTAGATGTTGGTGGCACAACGTCAGACATTGGCGTGTTAGTGGATGGCTTTCCAAGAGAATCTTCACTGGCCGTTGATGTTGGCGGAGTACGGACCAATTTTAGAATGCCAGATATCGTGTCAATCGGTGTCGGCGGCGGCAGTCTAGTGCGTGAACAACCAGATGGTTCTGTGACAGTTGGCCCCGACAGTGTCGGCTACCGTATTACACAAGAGGCCCTTGTTTTTGGCGGCACACAATTAACGACCACTGATATTGCGGTTCGCTTAGGTCATGCCCAAATCGGTGATCCTAGTAAAGTGGCTCATTTAGACCAAGCGTTTGCGGAAAAAGTGTACCAAAAAATTGGCGAATTAGTCAGTGAAGCGATTGATCGCATGAAAACCAGTTCCGCAGACGTGACGGTCGTTTTAGTTGGTGGTGGGAGTATTATCATCCCCGAAGAATTGACAGGCGTTAAAGCGCTAATTCGCAACGGAAACGGGGCAGTGGCGAATGCCATCGGTGCCTCTATCGCTCAGATTAGCGGACAATATGAACAAATTTATGTCTATTCAAAAATCCAACGAGACGCGGCGTTGGCCGATGCCCAAGAAAAAGCCGTTCAACAAGCCGAACTTGCGGGTGCAGTTCCTGGCACAATCGAGTTAGTCGAGGTGGAAGAAACACCACTCGCCTATCATCCAGAAAATGCAACCCGCTTACGAGTAAAAGTGGTTGGGAACATGTATTAAAAGAAAGGAAATCCTCTGGCATATGAGGGTTTCCTTTTTGTGCTATAGTAAAAGAAAAAGAAGGAGGAATAACTATGGCTAAATTATTCGCCTACCAAATTGGTCAAAACCCACGTATTCAAACGGACCTTTTGGTAGATCCTCAGCTGTTTGAAGATGAGCATGGCTGTGCGGGGGGTGTGGGCTTCGGGTTAGCCGATTGTGTTCAAACCGGAATGTTTACAGATATTGAAGTGATAAAACGGTATCTTCACGAAGCAACCTACGTTTTTATTAATGGTGACTTTGACCGACTAAGTTATTTAGAAATTGGGATTGCACTTTCCTTAGGCAAAACACTTTACGTCATTACAATGAATCCAAACGTAACGAAAGAAGATTTAGGAATTCCCTTCGACAATGCTACGATTGAATTCCTTTCCCCCAGTGCTTTTACGGAACGAATCCATGAAACAGAAGCAGCAGAAAACTAAACAAAAGTAAGTAATACGACTGTCTTTTTTTGCTATTTTTTGCGATAATAAAGGAGAAAGTTCAAATTGAAAGGGAGCCAGAATAAATGAAAACCTATGATTATATTGTTATTGGTGGCGGTAGTGGCGGGATTGCTTCTGCTAACCGCGCAGGAATGCACGGAGCCAACGTCCTTTTAATTGAGGGCAACGAAATTGGTGGGACCTGTGTCAACGTTGGTTGTGTGCCTAAAAAAGTCATGTGGCAAGCCAGCAGCATGATGGAAATGATGGAAAGAGACACAGCAGGCTACGGGTTTGATGTTGAAATCAAAAATTTTAGCTTTAAACAATTAGTTGAAAATCGTGAAAAATATATCGACTTCTTACATGGTGCGTATAATCGTGGTTTAGACAGTAACAACATTGAACGTATCCATGGTTACGCTACGTTTACTGGGGAGCAAACAATTGAAGTCAATGGAACAGAATATACGGCGCCGCACATTTTAATCGCGACAGGTGGTCGTCCGAAAAAACTAGGTATTCCAGGAGAAGAATATGCCTTAGATTCAAACGGCTTCTTTGCGTTAGAAGAAATGCCAAAACGTGTGGTCTTTGTCGGTGCGGGTTACATCGCAGCCGAATTAGCAGGAACCTTACATGGCTTAGGCGCAGAAACACATTGGGCCTTCCGTCATGAACGACCATTACGAAGCTTTGATGACATGCTTTCTGAAAAAGTCGTAGAACGCTATCAAGAAATGGGCATGCAAATTCATCCGAATGCAACACCAGCTAAAATTGAAAAAACGGCGCAGAATGAGTACGTTATTACATTTGAAAATGGTGAATCAATCACGACAGATGCCGTGATTTTCGGGACAGGCCGTCAGCCGAACACGGATCAATTAGGCTTAGAAAATACGAAAGTAGCCCTTGATGAAAAAGGCTACGTCAAAGTAGATAAATTCCAAAATACCACGCAAAATGGCATCTACGCAGTCGGCGATGTCATTGGGAAAATCGACTTAACGCCAGTCGCGATTGCCGCTGGTCGGCGCCTGTCTGAACGCTTATTTAACGGACAAACCGATTTATATTTGGATTATAACTTGGTACCAACGGTGGTCTTTACCCATCCACCAGTTGCGACAATTGGTTTGACGGAAAAAGCAGCGCTTGAAGAATATGGTGAAGACCAAGTGAAAATCTATCGCTCTAGCTTTACGCCAATGTATTTCGCTTTAGGAGAATACCGTCAAAAATGCGACATGAAATTAATCTGTGTCGGCAAAGAAGAAAAAATTGTCGGTTTGCATGGCATCGGCATCGGTGTTGACGAAATGCTACAAGGCTTTGCAGTCGCTATTAAAATGGGCGCGACCAAAGCAGATTTTGATAATACTGTTGCGATTCATCCAACAGGCTCAGAAGAATTTGTAACAATGCGATAAAAGACGAATAACCCCCGAAAAAGAGCGTTGCATCAGCAACGCTCTTTTTTGAATACACGAGTTATACTATTTGATTCATAAAAAGTAATTTTTTATATCATACCAATAACCACTTTTCCATCTTTTAACTACTGACTTTTCCAAGAAATATGCTATGATTAAAAAAATCAGCAAAACAGAGGGTAGGGAGTTAGAGGATGGATAAAATTAGAATCAACAACTTGAAATTTTTCACAAAAAATGGTGTTTTGGCAGAAGAAAAACGTCTAGGGCAGCAAGTAGAAATCGACCTTGAAATGCAGTTGTCGCTAGCCGAGGCAGGGCGAACAGATGATGTCACTCAAACTGTCAATTATGCCGAAGTGAATGAATTGATTGCCCAACGAGTAAACAATCACTCGTACGATTTAATCGAAGGGTTAGCGAGTGCTATTTTAGATGATATTTCCGCAGATTATCAAGAACAATTGAACAAAATTATCATTAAAATTAGAAAATATAGTGTGCCGATGCCCGGCCTTTTTGACAATATTGAAATTGAAATGGAGCGAGAAGTATAGATGATTGGCTATGTAGCATTAGGTAGTAACGTCGGCGATCCGTACGCAAATTTAGTGAAAGCCCGCAATTATTTAAACGAAGACCCGCAGATTCAGGTCGTGGCTTCTTCAAAACTTTATGAAACGGATCCTTACGGCTATACAGACCAAGATGATTTTTTGAACGCCGTATTGAAAATTGATACTAGCTATACCGCTGAAGAATTACTGGCTGTTACCCAAGGAATTGAACAAGCGATGAAACGTAAAAAATTAATTCACTGGGGTCCGCGGATTATTGATATTGATATTTTATTATTAGGGGAACAGTCAGTCACGTTGCCCCACTTACAAGTTCCTCATCAAGAATTAACAAAACGGTCATTTGTTTTGATTCCCTTAAGTGATGTTTACGCAGAGGAACAACTATTGGGCGCGCCAATAGCTACATGGATTCAGCGCAGTGGCAATCAAGAAGAAGTGCGAGTAAGCGAAAAGGAATGGTAGAGATGGAGCAGGAAAAACAAGCGCAAATTGAGCAGGCAGTTACCACAATCTTAGAAGCAGTGGGGGAAGATACTCAACGGTCAGGACTCATTGATACACCCAAACGTGTAGCTAAAATGTATGCAGAAGTTTTTAGTGGATTAACCGAACCTGAATTTGACGATTATAAATTATTTGATAGCTTAAATGAAGGCGAAATGGTTTTAGTAAAAGATATTGCCTTTTATTCAATGTGTGAACACCATTTATTGCCATTTTATGGAAAAGTACATGTCGCTTATCTGCCAGAAGGTGGCAAAGTATTGGGACTAAGCAAGTTACCAAGATTAGTAGAACATTGTGCCAAACGTCCCACAGTTCAAGAAGATTTAACAGTGACAATTGCCCGCAAACTCCAAGAAAATATTCCCGTCAAAGGCATTGCAGTAGCCATTGAAGCGGAACATATGTGTATGACGATGCGCGGCGTGAAAACACCACAAAGTAGCACCAAAACATTTCAATTTACCGGACTATTTAAAGAACAAGAGTGGAAAAATCAATTTTTAATGGAGATACGTTAGAAAATGGAAATCATTGTTGGCACGAATAACCAAGGTAAGTTAAAAGAAATGCAATCAGGACTTAAGGACCCCGCTATTCAACTTGTCTCTTATCGAAAGTATACAACCAGTCAAGAACAACCTGCAGAAACTGGCACTACGTATGCTGAAAATGCTTATCTAAAAGCTCGCTTTTTCCAACAATTAATTGGCCGCCCAGTGTTAGGTGATGATGGCGGCTTAACGTTAACTGCTTTTCCTGATTTATTAGGTATTCATACAAGCCGTTTTTTCCATTCAGCCAATCCGGAAGAACAGAACCGCGAACTGTTGCACTTATTTGAAGGGCAACAGTCGACCCGCGAGTTAACCTTATCAGCCACGTTGGTCTATGTACTCGATGACGACAAACTGTTGCAAACGGAAGCCACTTTGACTGGTGAATTAGTTGAACCGCGCGGTACAGGTGGTTATGGTTTTGACCCGATTATTTATTTACCAGACCGAGGCAAAACCTTAGCGGAGTTGTCCACGAGTGAACGAATGAAGATAAGTCCTAGAATGCGGGCCTTACGAAAGATGATTCAGCAGATAAAGGAGCAATGTGACAATGATTGATTTAAAAAAGAATTACCAAATTATGGGGATTGTCAACACGACCCCCGACTCTTTTTCTGATGGCGGTAGCTACACAACGGTCGACGTGGCCTATCAACATGCGCTTCATTTACTAGAAGCGGGGGCCGATATTTTAGACATTGGCGGCCAATCCACACGTCCTGGCTACGAAGAAGTTTCTCCACAAGTTGAGGCAGACCGAGTATTACCGTTAATAAAAAAAATACGTGAGACTTCTCTAGCGCCGATTTCTGTGGACACCTACTATCCCGAAGTAGCGGAAGCCGCGATCCAAGCTGGCGCCACAATGATTAATGACATCAAAGGATTAGACACTCCGGGGATGGCAGAAGTCCTCGCGCAATATCCTGAAATCCAAGTTGTGATTATGCATTCTAGAAAACGCCAATCTCTTTCTTTAAAAGAAGAGTTACACCAATTTTATACAGAAAAAATTGAACAATGCCAAAAATACGGCCTTTCCTTAGAAAAAATTTGTTTCGATCCAGGGATCGGCTTTCATAAAACTGTCGCAGAAAACCTTCAACTGTTAAAAGATCCTAACGCCTTTCGCTACCAAGATTATCCGTTACTATACGGCGTTTCTCGCAAACGAACCATTGGCGCTTTAACGAACGAACCAGAACCAGCCAACCGTGATTTTGGTTCAGCCGCTGCTTCCTTGTATGCAGCACAACAAGGCGTAGAAATTTTACGTGTTCATAATGTCCAAGGCTTAAAACAAACATTTGATGTCTGGCGAGCATTGTCGGAGAAGGAGTAAAGGTAGACCAATAGACTAAACAGACCGACCATCTTTTTTGATGGTCGGTCTGTTTAGTCTATTGCTAAAATCAGTAATAAAAAATAAACCTGTCATAACTTTTACCGAAGGTTGATTATAATTAAAGATGACGTCTTAAACGTTCGCAACCTAATAAACGGCAGAAACAGAACCAACGCCTTCGGAACTAATTGGTTCTGTCCTGACCTCTTCATGTTTATCGTGTTTATTATGCTAAGTTGAAACGGGAAAGTCGATTGTTAAATAAGCTTTCGTTTTTTAGGTATTTTTAAGAAATATTTTAGAGTAGATACAGCATAGAAATTCTATTACAATTGTCTTTGGATCTTCAAATAATATCAATTGTTATTTAATATTTATTTTATTTTTTACAAGTAAAAGTAAGGAGGTTGTAATCTCAATTGAAAAAACATAACTATTTATTGATTTTATTGTGGATAGTTGGAGGGATCTTTTTAGGAGTTGAAAAAGTAGAGGCTGCTCCTAGACCATTAACAGAACTGGGCTATTTCCATTGGGCAAATCAATCGATTACACCAGCGGCAAACACATTTATTATGCATTACGGCGAAAATACATCCGTTGAACCAATTGAAGGCGAAGTGTATTCAAACTACATGGCAGTTAGTCAAACGACAAATAAAAGTAAAGCATTAGTAAAAAATGTGGGGTTCTATGAAGGAAAAGCAGTTAATTTATTAGTTACATTACAACGGAATAAAAGTAATTTGGATGGAGGATCAATTAGTTTTACTGAAAGCTACTTTTTAGGAATTACGATTAAAGGCGAAATGCTGGTTACCTATGATTTTGTTGATAATTATGGTCAGCCCTTAACGATAAAAACAGCGTTTAATTACTATGGGTTAAATTCAAACAAATATGTTGGCTATAAAAACCCTGGAACGATAATTGATGCCTTATATGCGGAAAATCCTACACATATTCTTTACGATACGTGGGATGGCGGAGACGATGATTATTGGTTATATCTAAAAAACGTTACTGCAGGGGTACCTTGGCGGGACCCTCGCCAGCGTTTTGAAATGACGACCAAAAGTATTTCTACTGTTACTTTTGTAGTCCACAACAATGACACAACGCCGTCATCAATTGTTTACTTTACGGATTTTTTGGCAAAACCAGAATTTCCACCAGCCTACGCAATGGATACTTATTTTGAAAATGCAGAGACGGCTGTTTGTTTAAATGTGCAACAGACCATTCCCAATATTGATCAGTGGACAAAACCTAGTCAAATGGTTGTAAACGTTAACCTGAACCAAGTAAATCAAACAAAGCAATATCAATTTGACAAAGTCTTAGTTACAGACTTTAAAGGAGAAGATTTAACGGATTTATTTACTAGCCAAACAGATGGTGAAAATGTCCAAATTATGACAAAAAATCTGTCAGATAGTCGTCTCTACGATACCGTATTACAATATAAAGTTTACTTGAAATGGCAAGGGACTCAAAATCCAGTCGATACGGCGCTCATTTCAAGTGGAAAATTAGACTTGCCGTTTAGTGCAAGAACTCTTTTAGATGGAGAAAATTTAGAGGAAACGACTGCTACATCCAGTGTGAATTATGTGGGGAAAGCAACGGCTGTGTTTTTAAATGAACAAGATAATGCTATTCATGAACTAGTCACAAAAGAAGGGATTTTAACCACGCCTTTTGACTTGTCTAATCAGTATCCCCAAATAGCTGGCTATGAACCAATTAAGACCCAACAAGATCAAGGAATGTTTCTTCCAGAGGAGCAAACAATTATTCATCGTTATCGTGAAAAGAAGTTATTACAATTCAAATTGATGGATGAAGAAAATCCGCTATTGGTCTCACGTTTTACAAATCAGCGAGAAGTTACTTTTTCATTTTCTCATGATCCATCAACCAATATAACTTTAATAGCGAAGTGTGGCACAGAAGAAAAAGAATTAAAAAAATATGTAGATGCGCCAGAATCGGTTGTTGATAAAGTTACGTATACTTTTCCTGAACATTGGTTGAATCGAGAGGTTTTCTTTTATATAAAAGATGAGAACAATCAAGAGTCAGAAAAAGACAGTCGGACTCTTCAAAAAGAAGCTGGGCCCAAGCTCATTTTACCTGATACAATCAATTTTGGTGTGAATGAAATTCCCGCAACAGAGACAATGATTTCTTCTATTACAAATAAAGAAATCCGCATTGAAGATACAAGCAAACTTGATAAAAGTCGGTGGACAATTAAAGTAAAAGAAGAACAACCGTTAAAGAACGAAAGCGGTGAGTTACTCGACAAAAGAATAAGTTATGGTGAGAAGAATCAGCGTGTTCTAATTAATGCAGATAGCCAACCTATTTTGCAAGGAAGCGGCAACGCTACCGCTAATTTGACCAAACAACTTCAGTTGACGATTTTTCCTTCTGATCCAGTCGGAAGGTATAGTGGAGTATTGCGATGGTCTCTGGAAGATGCGCCAGAATAAAACCTTTGTTTAATAAGAAAAAAGTGTCCAAAGATCTATTAATAGATAATTGGACACTTTTTTCTAGATCTCTCTGGGGCTCCTACTTTTTTAAAGAGAGCGCCTTCTAACAAAGTACAAATGTGTTATACTACACAAGTAGGAAGTTTATGACGGTGGCAATTTCTCAAAAAAAGGGGGACTGCCAATGTTTTTGCTTGTTTGCTCTTTCCCTAGAAAGGAATAGCAGTGACTGTCTTTGAAGCATTGATGCTTGCGATTGCTTTCGCAACATTAATTGTCAAAATCAGTAATAAAAACGACAAAAAATAAACCCGTCATAATCTTTAGCCAGGATTAACGGGTTTATTTCCTAATTAATTCAGCTACCGTCTTAAACGGTCTACCCGAGAGCGTATATCTAGTACGCTCTCTTTGTGTTTATTATAGCAAGTTGAAACGGAAAAGTCGAATAGTAAATAAAAAAAGTAAGCGTATTCCAGCAAGGTGTAAATGTGTTATACTACACAAGTAGGAAGTTTATGACGGTGGCAATTTCTCAAAAAAAGGGGGACTGCCAATGTTTTTGCTTGTTTGCTCTTTCCCTAGAAAGGAATAGCAGTGACTGTCTTTGAAGCATTGATGCTTGCGATCGCTTTCGCAACGTTAATTGTTAAAATCAGTAATAAAAACGACAAAAAATAAACCCGTCATAACTTTTAGCGAAGATTGACGGGTTTATTAACCAATAAATTAAAGCTACCGTCTTAAACGGTCTACCCGAGAGCGTATGTCTAGTACGCTCTCTTTGTGTTTATTATAGCAAGTTGAAACGGAAAAGTCGAATAGTAAATAAAAAAAGTAAGCGTATTCCAGTAAGGGATAAATGTGTTATACTACACAAGTAGGAAGTTTATGACGGTGGCAATTTCTCAAAAAAGGGGGACTGCCAATGTTTTTGCTTGTTCGCTTTTTCCCTAGAAAGGAATAGCAGTGACTGTCTTTGAAGCATTGATGCTTGCGATTGCTTTCGCAACATTAATTGTCAAAATCAGTAATAAAAACGACAAAAAATAAACCCGTCATAACCTTTAGCGAAGATTGACGGGTTTATTTCCGTATTAAAATCAAGCTACCGTCTTAAACGGTCTACCCGAGAGCGTATGTCTAGTACGCTCTCTTCGTGTTTATTATAGCAAGGTATCACCTAAAAAGCTAGCCGCTAAATCTTTCAATAGGATTAGAGCTTTTTTATTAATTTTGAGAAAATGACCAATCTCGAATTAAATTACGCCAATTGGAACGTTCATCCATAGAATATTGATCTAATTCAGAAGTGGCTTCCCGATTATAAAGCATAACTTTTCCTAGACCTGCTTTTCGATGCAGAAAGATTTCGCAGTAAAAACCTAGATATTGACCGCCATGGTAAAACCAATCTCCTAACTTCATCCAACCACAATTATATTCTTTTAAATAGAGATTGAAAACTTGATCCCAACTTTCGGGCGACAAAATTTCACCTTTGAGAACTGCTTGTAGCCATTTCGATAAGTCGTTAATAGTCGAGACCATACAGCCATCTGCAGATAGTAATTGATAAGTATTTGGAAATTCATGTAGTTCATTATCAATGTTACGATAGCTCCTTGCTATGCTATTTTGTGTGGCAAAGGAAGTTTTTACCATCGATAAAGGAGACAAGATTTTTTGTGTTACAAATTTCTCAAATGAGAGTCCAGATACTTTTTCAATAATCAAACCTAATAAATAATAATTAGTATTACTATAAGAAACTCGGGTTCCAACCTGAAAATCCATCGGTTTAGTAGCAATTATCGTTTTCAATTTATTGAAAGAAATTTGTTCTGCGGTAGCAAATTCAGCATAAAATTCCTGAAGTTTTTCGTTTAGCTCTGGTCTCTGTTCTTTAATTTTTTTCAAACTATTTAAGAATAGCTCCGTTGGATAATCAGGTAGACCACTACTCATTGTCAATAAATGTTTAACTGTGATTGCTTTTGGGATTAGCAAATCTGGAAAAAAGGCTACTACTGGCATTTCCAAGTTTAACTTACCTTGTTCATGAAGGATCATGCAGGCGGTACCAGTGAATTGCTTCGTTACAGAGCCAATACAACTTTGAGTTGCTTCTGTGAATAACTGTTTTTCCTTAAATTTTGCAAACCCATAATTTTTCTTAGCTAAAATTTTATCAGCGGTTACAAGTGCATAACTACCATTGTAATCGGTCTGTTGATAGATAGTTTCTAATCTATGGATTATTTCTTGTAAATTCATTTTTTCTCTCTTTTCGCTTTAGTCTCCAAGGCTGATATTACTTGTCTTGGGAAAAATGTTAAATTAAGCGAACATAGTTGGTACATCTTTACGCAAAAAATCACGTCCTTTCAATTATTAGTATACGCTTTCAATACATAAAAACGGCAAAAAGGATTTAGAAGAAACAAGCTTACATCAAATGTCTTCTATGAAGTGGTCAGGATAAGTATCCCAATATTTTTTATAGACACGGTCTGCGTGATTATCTAAATTTAACTGGTACATTCAGAAATGAGCACATTTTTAGGTTGCCATTGTTCTCTGTATTAGTAACAGTACGTCATACCGATTTATTTCATCACATTTCCACTGCGATAATTTTCTACATCATGTGTGGCTGTAATATAGGGGATACTCTCTTTTTTTCAGTAATGAAACCAATGATTTACTGGCGTCTGTCACAATCCCTTTATGCCGAAGAAACTCCTTTCGAAGTGCCAAAGTCGTGACTATCGTTCATTTCCGCTTTTACGTAGCCAATTGGACAACTATTTTCTTTATCTTTAAGACAGATGGCAAGGTAATAGGGATGATGCGTGATTGTTTTTTCATAAAACGCCCACATTTCGCTGAGCGTGGTATGAGAATACCACTGGAGAAAAGTCATAGTAGCACCTCTTTCTACTAATGAATCAAGTATATTTTTAAATTCTATCATAAAATATATGTTTGGTATCACCTAAAAAGCTAGCCGCTAAATCCTCAATAGGATCCAGCGGCTTTTTTAATTTTCTCTTGTCAAAATCGTTTGTGTAATTTCATACAATTGTTCTTTCGCTTGGGCCTTTGTTTCAGGAAGTTTGCTGATTTCTTTCAGCGCTTTTTCTGTGTAATGAGTGGCTAATTGTTGGGCCTTTTCTACGCCACCTAGTTCATGGACAAGACGATAAATTTCCTGTGTTTCTTCATCGGTCAAGGCTTCTTTTTTCATTAAAAGTGGCAACAAGACTTCACGATTGGCTTCAAGTGCATAAATCAATGGCAAAGAATACACGCCTTGACGTACGTCTTCTAAGACGGGTTTGCCGATAGCATCGGCAGTTTGTGTATAGTCCAAAATATCATCAATAATTTGAAAAGCCAGTCCGATATTTTCGCCGATTTCACCACAACGTTTGGCAAAACGTTGGGAGGTGCCACTTTCATAGGCACCGACAAAACAACTTAGCGCAAACAGTTCCGCAGTTTTCCCGGAAATATTTTTTAAATATTGGTCAATCGTTACCTCGAAATTATAGCGATTGTCCATTTGACCAAGCTCACCAGTCAGGACTTTTTCCATACTGCGCGAATTTAATTGAATGCTTTTTAATGAAGAAGAATAATCAGATAAGAGCTTGAAACAGCAAACAAAAAGATAATCGCCTGTATACACGGCTGTGCTATTTCCAAAGCGCGAACGCAATGTTGGCAAGCCACGACGCGTATCAGCTTCATCGACAATATCGTCGTGAACTAACGTGGCGGTATGCAGTAATTCAATGGAAGCCGCTAACGCTGTCGCCTTTTTAGGGTCCCGCTGTTCACCAAAATAAGAGAACAACAGTTGGTAGGCTGGACGTAGCAATTTGCCGCCAGAATGAATCATGTCATGGACAGCAGCTTGAATCTCTTGATTATCGATTTGAACCGCTTGTTCCATCAAGCGAAGAGTAGTTGTTAATTCTTTTGATAACGTAGGATAGGTATTCCACATAGGATGTATATTCATAAGATGACTCCTTTAATTGTGGCGGACAGGTTTTCAATTAGAAAAATTGACTCCACTTATGTTTCGTTGTTTGTTCATAATTCAGTTGGAATTTTCGTAACGTCTGGACATGTTGCAGTAAATAATTAGCGGCAATCCCAATGGCAATCCCCGAAAGTAACCCAAACAGAGATAGAAATGGTAAGTACAGCATCGGCGCCCACGAATGAGCAAAGAAAGAGGTCGTTAGCAACTGACCAACGTTGTGTAAGAAACCACCAACGGCACTAATCCCAATAATGCTGACCCGTTTTGGCCCCAGCTGCTTGACAAGCAACATGCCGAAATAACTTAATAAGGCACCACTGGCACTATAGAAAAAGGTCGAAAGTGTGCCGCCCAGTAATGTCGTTAAAATCAAACGTAAACAGACTAGGAAAAAACTATCACGCTTACGCATGGTGAAAATCGCAATAATGGTAATTAAATTTGCTAGACCGAGCTTTGCCCCAGGAGCAAATGCGAAAGGGTAAGGAATCATATTTTCGATTAAACCAATAATGACCCCTTGGGCAACGAGCATAGCAATATAAATATTCTTGTGTAATTTGCTCATAGTTGTCGTGCTTAATAAATTAAGCTACCGTCTTCACTCCCATCAGAAGCTTCCACGGTGATAAACAAATTGTGGGGTAGACAGGCAATCGGGGTTTCACCAGGTTTGGAAATCCAGCCTCGTCGAACATCCACTAAGTCAGCACAGTTGGCTTCCTTCACGCGGATACGATCACCATCTACTTCAATCAGGTTGTAATCACCGTCTTTTGCTTCGTATTTATATGTATAATGCGGGCCGTCCTTTTTTAAGTCAAAGACTTTGATTACTTTGTTGTCTACTTTCAAGACTGCTTGATACGTAGCCGCTTCTTGACCACGGTTTTGCATGGCAAAAACAACAAGGGGCAGAAAAGAACCAAGAACTAAAATAGCAATAATAATAACGTCCCATGTTTTCAAGCGACTTTTCTTAATGAATTCTTTGATCGTCATTTTCTTCTCTCTCCTTTGGTGTTTTTTTCTTGTCTATCATAACACAGTGAACGAGCTTGGAACAAAAATTACTTTGAATTTTTGTTCCAAGCTCAAAAACTGATAAACGGCGGGAACAGAACCAACTCCTTCGGAAATAAGCCGAAATTCCCCAAAAATTAAAGAGCAATTTTCGGAAATTTCTTCTTATTTCTCGGAGCTAAACGATTCTGTCCCGACCTCAGTTGAGCCACCATATTATATAAAAGAAAATATGTGGGACAAAAGTCATGCTTGACTGCTGTCCCACATACTAAATCCTATGATAGTCAGCTGGAGACATGTGTCTCAGCTTTTGCTCGTAGTTGTCAATCGATTATCGATTGCTTACTTACCGCCGTATCTAGCTTTCGGGGTACCATACCACGCTTTACCAAGTTTGCGTTGAATCCATGGAATTACCCAGCGGTCTAAACCGACAGCACGGCCTGAACCGTTCATCAAAGCAAAAGCGACAAAGATAAACCAGATATTTACCCAATAGAACATGCCAGATAAACAGAAGGCAATTGTTAAACCAATTGTAGCAGCACTTGATAACCAAGTGAATAAACCAGCAATCAATGCTAAAGCAATACATACTTCAACGATTGTCATGAATTTTTGCATGAACAAAGCAACTTCTTGGTTTGGCATCATAAATTTCATTACGCTTTCGAACCATTTAGGCATGTGATCAAACACTTGCATTGGTGTTTCGCCGTAAGCGTAGCTTAAACCAAAGTGCGCTGCTTGTGTTGCCGCATCGGCACCACCGCTTGCCGCCGCATCCGCCGCACCACTTGCAGCAGTTGTTGCTGTTTCAGTTGCTTGAGAAGCACCTGTTGTTACTTGTTCTTGTAACCAAGGGAATGGGAAAACGACTTTATCTGTGAACCAAGAACCATCACCAAACCAAGTGCTTGGTTTCAAGTAATCGCCGTTGCCGACAATTTTCTTCATTGATTCGACTAACCAAACCATACCATAGAAAACACGTAGCGGAACACTCCACAAGACATTGCCGTAACGAGACGTATGTCCGCGAGCAACAGAACGATCATCTTTAATATGGAAGATTTCGTGCATAATGTATTGGAACATGTAGTAACCAGAACGAATATCAAAGAAGTATTTCAAGTTAACGATATGTTTCATAATGATGGCTAAGAAACCACTCAAATGAATTTTATCGAATAAGTTGGCAACGCCCCATTTCGCGCCGATGGAAACCATGAATCCTTGGTAGTTTCCTTTAAAGGCGTGTTTTTCGCCACCTTTAATATCTGCAACGATGTTGGCAGCCGCAGTATGACCTGTTTGTTCAGCTGCTTGAACGATTTGAGGAGTTGGTGTATTTGGTGTTTCTTCGTAATAAACCAAGTCACCAATGATATAAATGTTTTTGTCTTCGTAACCTTTTGCTTGCATGTATTCATTCGCAACTAAACGACTACCACGTGCTGCTTCTAAACCAAAGTCAGCGGCATCAGAAGTTGCTTTCACACCAGCTGTCCAGATTAACGTATGCGTTGGTACTTCAGAACCATCTTTTAATTTAATGTGATCTGCTGCAACTTCAACGATTGGTGAGTTCAATAATAATTGAACATTTTTCTTTTCTAGATAACGTTCTGCTTTGGCAGCATCGTTACGAGATAACATGTTTAAGATGGTTGGCATTGCTTCAACAACCATTAATGTAATTTCGTCTGGATCAATTTTGGCATCTTTCGCTAAACGATCTTTCCAGTCGATTAATTCGCCGACCATTTCGATCCCAGTAAAACCAGAACCACAGACAACGAATGTTAACATTGCTTTGCGTACTTCAGCATCTGGTTCGATGGCTGCTTTAGCAACGGTTGCTTCAATGTGATGACGAATTTTCACTGCATCATCAAATGACCATAAGGTGAAACCATTTTCTTTCACGCCTGGTGTTCCAAAGTCGTTTGGTTCGCCACCCATACCCAGAATTAACTGGTCAAATGGATAAGAACCTGCTAAAGTTTTCACAACTTTGTTTTCTTTGTCGATCCCAGTAACAGTATCTGTTACCAATTTTACGTTTTTCTTGCGTGAGAACAAACGTTGTAAGTCGTATTGAATTGCTTCTGGTTCAACACGTCCGCCTGCTACTTCATGCAATTCGGTCATCATAGTGTGGTAAGAATGGCGATCAATCAATGTGATTGTTACGTCCGTATCTTTTTTAAATTTCTTTGCTAGAAATTTAGTAGCTGAAACGCCAGCATACCCAGCACCTACAACGACAATATTTTGCTTTGTCATTGACAATCCGCTCCTTAATATTGTAAGTAGTAAAATAGTGATAATGATTAATAAGTACACAATCGACTAACATTATATAAGTATTTCACGAATTTGTCTAATATAAATTTTAATTGTCAACAAATTTACTCCAACGATGAGTTTTTGATGAAAAAAAGACCGAAATGTAAATATTTTTAGGGGATGGTCTTGACAACGTTTTTAAAACCATTATAATGTGTAATGTATCACAAACTTTTAATGTTTGTGAAAATCATGAAAGAAAAGGTGACTATCAATGAAAGTGAATAAATTTGTTAAAGGTTTTGCGGCAATTGCATTATTTAGTTTAGTATTAGCAGGCTGTGGCGCAGACAAGAAAGACAACACAACGAACTCTTCTAGCGCAGCATCTTCAGAAACGAAAAAATCAACTGAATCATCAGCACCAGCGAAAAAAGTTGCCGGTGGCGATTTAAAAGATGGTACGTATAAATTAGAAGAAAAAAATGAAAAAAATGGTTACCGTGCAGTCTTTGAAATGACTGTAAAAGACGGCAAAATCACTGAATCTAAATATGACAACATCAATGCTGACGGCAAATCTAAAACAGAAGACACTAAGTATGAAGAAAGCATGAAAGCAAAATCTGGTGTTGGACCAAAAGAATACATCAAACAATTAAACGATTCTTTTGTTAAAGCACAAAGCGCAAGCGGTGTGGAAGTAGTAACTGGTGCGACTCATTCATCTGAATCATTCCAAAACTACGCACAACAATTAATCCAAGCAGCACAAGCTGGTAACACAGACACAATCGAAATCGACAATGGCGCAACATTGAAAGATGGTACGTACTCATTGAAAGAAAAAAATGACTCAAACGGCTACCACACAACATTCTCAATGACTGTGAAAGATGGTAAAGTGACTGAATCTAACTACGATAACGTGAACGCTGACGGCAAATCTAAAAAAGATGACACTGAATACGAAAGCAAAATGAAAGACGTTGCTGGCGTTGGACCAAAAGAATATATCGAAACATTAAACAAAGAATTTGTTAAAGCAATGGGCGAAGAAGACGGCTCACCTGCAGGTGTTGAAGTGGTAACTGGTGCAACACACAGCACACATTCATTCATCAACTACGCACAACAATTAGTGAACGCTGCTGAAAAAGGCGACACAACTGAAATCGTTGTTGACAACATCGTAACAAAATAAGTAATAATAAATGAATCGTGAAGTAGTTCCTGAAACGCTTTTCAGCAATTACTTGACACCATTGAGGGGTTGGGAAAAAGTCGGTTGGCTGACTTTCCCGCCCCTTTTTCTTCGCTAGTTCTGTCCATCATTTCACAAATTTTTTCACAGAAATTTGTGAATTTCCAAGAGAAAGACTTTTCATTTTTTCCAAAAAAGGCTACTATGCAAGAGAACTTATTTTTTAATTAAAGAAGGAAAGAAGAGGGAATCCTATGAAAAAGAAACTTCTGCTCATGGTGAGTGTTCTAGCAGTGCTATTTGTGGCAGCTGCTTGTTCCTCAAAACCAGAAGCGAAAATTAATACAGAACCATACTCTGACCGTCAAACAATGCTTGGTACCTACGTTCAAATTCGCATCTACGATGATGGCAAAGAAGACGTCTTACCGAAAGCCTTTGCCCGCGTCAAAGAACTAGGCGATAAAATCACGGTCAACCAACCAGGTTCAGAAATTGATGAAATCAACCAAGAAGCAGGCGTAAAACCGGTCAAAGTCTCAGATGACCTGTATCCTTTGTTGAAAAAAGCCTATGAATACAGCAAAGACTCCCGCGGCGGCTTCGACATGGCGATTGGCCCAATCACCTCTATGTGGCACATTGGCTTCGATGATGCCCGCAAACCAAGCCAAGCCGAAATTGATCAAGCTTTGAAACTCGTTGATTACACGAAAGTCAAATTCAACGACAAAGAGCAAACCGTTTACCTTGCAGAAAAAGGCATGCAATTGGATTTAGGCGCAATTGCCAAGGGCTTCATCACCGACGAAGTCGTGAAAGTCCTCAAAGACAACGGTGTCACCACCGCTATCGTCGATTTAGGCGGAAATGTTTACGTCTTAGGACACAGCCCACGTGGCAAAGACATGGACTGGACAGTTGGGATTCAAGATCCGAATAAAGCCCGCAACACTGTTTTAGGTCAAGTCAAAGAAAGCAACAAAACCTTAGTCACATCAGGAATTTATGAACGCTACTTAAAAGTCGATGGTAAAACGTACCACCATCTCTTCGATCGTGAAACTGGCTATCCGTTTGATAACGACATCGCGGGTGTCACCATTATCACCGACAAATCAATCGATGGTGATGGTCTCTCAACAGCCGTCTTCTCAATGGGCGTCAAAAAAGGACTAGAATATGTCGAAAGTCTGAAAGGAACCGATGCCATTTTCGTCACAAAAGACGACAAAGTCTACATCAGCAAAGATATCGAAGGCAACTTTGAAATCGGCAAAGACTCTGGCTATACGATGGGGAATCGGGCCGATTTGAAATAAGGAGCGACTAAAAATGTCTTTAAATGTGTTTTTAAAAGTAGTGGAAATTCAGACGAAGCTAGCCAGTCTCTTTCCCTTTATTATCGGGGTCTTGTTTTCAATGACCTATTTTGGGGAAGTCCAGTGGGGCAACACGCTGGTTTTCTTCATTGGCATGGTGGTCTTTGATATGGCCACCACCGCCATTAATAATTACATGGACTTCAAAAAAGCCAAATCAGACGTCTATAAATATGAAGAAAACATTATCGGACAATCAGGGGTTTCACCAAAACTGGTCCGTAATATGATTTTCGCCATGATTGCCTTCACTGCCGTTGTGGGTGCGTACTTAACGGTTCAAACCGGCTGGCTCTTCCTCGTATTAGGGGGGATTTGCTGCTTCATCGGGATTTTCTACACGTATGGACCGATTCCGTTATCCCGCATGCCCTTGGGAGAAATTTTCAGTGGCTTCACGATGGGCTTAGGCATCTTCGTCTTAACCGTTTACTTGAACGTGGTTAACCAGCCGCCGTTTTACTTAACGGTTGATTTCGCCAGTGGCGCCTTTCGTTTAGACGGCAATCTCTGGGCGGTGCTTGCGATTGTCGTGGCGTCCTTGCCTTTGGTCTGTTCGATTGCTAACATCATGCTCGCCAACAATTTACGGGACTTAGACACGGATATTGAGAACCACCGTTATACATTAGTCTATTATATCGGGCGCCCAGCAGGGATTGTGCTGTTTCAAGTGTTAGCGCTAGCTGGTTATCTGGTGATTTTATTCGGCTTCATTAGTGGTATTTATCAATGGCCTGTGTTAATCACGTTTGCCACTTTGCCTGTCATTTGGAAAAATATTCAAACGTTTAAACAAGAATTGCCGCAGCCGAAAAGTTTCCGTCATTCCATTAAGAACTTAATGGTTTTCAATGGCACCTATGCCTTAGGGCTATTCATTAGCGCCTTACTTGGTTAGTCTTGCGGAAAAATAGCGGGCTGGGCGAAAAAAATACTGTTTTTTTTCAGAGGCCTGCGTCAAAACAATCAAACAAAGCTCAAAATGTTAGTATTCGTTGCTAACATTTTGAGCTTTTCTTGTTAAAAAGAGCGGAATCTTAAAATTTTGTCAGGGGATTTTGGTAAAAATTTGCCGAAATCGCCCTTTTTTTGAGCCGATTATTAAATAACAGCTGTTGTAACCCTTGTCAGAATAGGAACCTTCAAAATTTTCGCATGGGGTGCGAAAAAATCGTCAATTTCTGCTGGGGGTTTCTTTGTTATTATAGAGGAGTAACAAAAGGTTGTTTCGTCTTTCTTGTGTAAAAGGGCAAGAAAGGCTAGCGAGTTAAAAGGAGGTTTTTCAATGAAAAAAAAGCGTTATTTAATGATTGTGTGTCTACTATCTTCTCCTAGTTTTTTTATAAATGTTGAAGCGTCTGATGGTGGTTCTAGTTCGGTGGGGATTGAATTTTACCAAAATCCGAGAACACCCGCTCCTAAAGATCCCCCACCGAAAACAGATGCGCCAGCTGCTGATCCCAAGGAACCAGCTGGTCCTCCGCAAGGAGATCAACGAAGTGGTGGTTCGACACAGACCACCACAACTGGCTCGCAGCTCCCTCGTACAGGGAGCAAGAGTCAGGCAAATTTGAGCATTCTCGGCTTGGTCTTAGTTGGCTTGGCGGGAATCGTACATAGAAAGAGGGGACGACATGAAGCGAAATAAATGGCAACGATTAGCAACCATTGGCTTGTGTAGTTCTTTAGTAATTAACGCCTTTTCTGGTGTGACGGCAGTTGCGGAAACCGTGACGATTGAAAGTAGTCCGACCGCCGAAAGTAGTGCCAAGGAAGAGACGCCAGCAAGCAGCGTGAAGGAAGAAACAACGAAAGCCAGTACGGAAAATAGTCAAGTAACAACTGACACGAGTCAGGAAGAAGAAAAGAAAGAGATAGAGAAACAAGCAGAAACAGAAGTATCAACGGAATCTTCAGAAGCTGTCCAAGAACATACACCTGAAGATGGTAGACAAACTCGTTGGTTACCAACAGGAACTAATATGTATGTAGGTACGACTTTAAAGTTTATTGATGAAAGTAATATGCCGTTTAATGAACCACTCGTGATTTCGGGGAATTATATAAAATATGGAAGAAAAGACAGTAATGATTTCTATACAGTTGGTACTGGCTATAAGATTAATTCTTCAAATAAAAGTGGCGGAACATATGTGATTTCGACCAGCACGCCAGTCCCTGTACCATATACTTTTACAGATTTGGGAAATGGAGTATCCAATTCAGGCTATGCATTAGACAATTTGTCTATCACGACAGCATTAAAATACGTAGACAGAATAGAAGAAACGAGCAATGTTGTAAAGTTTGTATCTTATACAACGAATCCGAGCACCTTGGATAAAGGCGTATGGGATACAATTATATTGAGTCCAGATAGGTCTAGAGCGTTTATAAAGCAATCTGACAATAGTTTTAGAATGGTCTCTGCATGGGGAACAACAGTAGCGACTGATTTGATTTCGTCATTATTGCGTATGGGCATAGAATCAGATGCTAGTAGTAAAAAAATTGTTTTGAATAATTTTAGCGGAACGACTGATTACAGTGCGGTAACAAAAGAATACAAAGTCACACGTAAACAAGTCACCGAAAAGTTCGTAAATACTAGTGGCGTAGCTATTACACCGCCAACAGGTTTTACCCAAAATAAGAAAACACCAATGACCAGCAATAACTTTACCTTCAAACAAGCAGGTACCTTACCCGACACCTATACAACAGGTGGTAAGACCTACAAGTTCAAAGGCTGGTACAAAGGCAAAACTAAACCAAGCACCTTGACCGCCACCAAAGCACCAAGTTATGCGGTGACGTATGATGGGAATGATGACTTGACGGTGATGTATGAGGAATTGAAAGAACAGACTACCACGATTCCAGCCGTTACGTATAAATTTGGTTTTGTCGATGAAAAAGGTGCCTTAGTCGCACCAACGAGTTTTAACATGACAACCAATTTAACAACTGTCATGAATGGCACGCCGAAACAAGTCGGCACAGCTAGCGGCGTGAACAATGGTAACTTGAAACAGTTAACGATTCCGAGCCAACAACTAACGTATACACCGTCGGTTAATCCTGCTTTTTCTGGTGGTACAAATTTCCGCGTAACTGTTCCTAAACGGTATAAGTTGCCAACAGTTAAGCCTGGGACATATTATACAGGCTCTAGTACCGCTTATCCAATCGCTACAACAAGAATGAGATATGTAGATGGTGTCTTACCTGATAGCCGTTTAGTGACAGATGGTAAAGAGTATACTTTAGTTGCAACGACAGCCGCTCATTCTTATCGAATACGTCAAATCTGGTGGGAATCAGACACAACTAAAACCATATTTGACTTAATTTCATCAACAGCAAGTGCAGAAGGAAATGCACCTGCTTACTACACCACAGATGACACCATGTATTATTTCTTAGAAAACCGCCGTGTCACCGAAAACTTCGTAGACACAAGCGGTGCTAAAATCACACCGCCAACAGGTTTCACCCAAGGTAAGCAAACGGTAATTAACAGCGACCCATATACCTTCAAACAAGCAGGCACCTTACCCGACACCTACACAACAGGCGGTAAGACCTACAAGTTCAAAGGTTGGTACAAAGGCAAGTCCATACCCAACACATTGACAACTACCAAAGCACCAAGTTATCAAGTGACCTACGATGACAATGATGATTTGAATGTGGTGTATGAGGAAGAAACAGTTACGACATTGTATCCATCAGTCGATATGAACTTTGTGAATGAAAAAGGCGGGGCTTTCACACCGGCGTTAACTTTTAGTGGTAAGTACTATGCGCAAAGTACGAGTGCGTCCTTAAGAACCGATTTATATGACGTAACATCAAAAAATAATGGCAGTGGGCAATATACGGTAAGTATTAACAATGGTAGTATGCCATTGTCCCAAGAATTATTGAAAAAATATAATAATGGACAACCAATCAGTGCTACCAACAGGTTACAGTTCACGGTTGATAAATTAGCCATTGACCAACAACTAAAATATGTTGATAGCATTCAAGTGGATATAGCTCAGAGTAGCAATCTGAAATCTTATAGATATGAGTATACGAAAAATAGTTCGCTTATTTTCGACCCGAATGTAGCACCAGCAGAGGTTGCTCTTAGTTCAGAATATGTTGATTCATTCAAATTTAATTCGGATGGTACCTATTTTTCTAATGCAAGTAATCGATTTTTTTACATGAATTTAGGATATGGCGGTTCAGTGGGCGGTATCGATCTTTTAATAATGTCACTTTTTAACGCTAACCCTGCGGATAAGTCAAAACTTGTCTACAAAGTCACACGAAAACAAGTCACCGAAAACTTCGTGGATGTCAACGGTGCCAAAATCACTGCACCAACAGGCTTCACCCAAGGCAACCAAGTACCGATGAACAGTAACACCTTCAAGTACACAGCAGCGAAAGCTTTACCAGCGACGTATACTGCGGGTGGCAAGACTTATACGTTCCAAGGGTGGTATAAAGGGAAAACTAAGCCAAGTACGTTGAACAAAACCACAACACCAACGTTCAATGCGACCTTTGATGGCAATGACGATATGACCGCCATGTATAAGGAAGAAATACCAACGGCTAGTGTCACATTAACTCGACCAAAAGAAGTGATCGATTCGAATACCAATGTAATCTGGACAACAACAATCACGAATACTAGCAAAGCACCCTTACAAAATCTCACCTTGAAAAAAGGGCCCAATTGGTCAGCTGGTCTGACGATCCCGACCTTTATGGAAGTGACACCAGAAGGAGAAACGACAAAATCAATCCCAGTAAATAGTACACTTTGGACAGATGGGGTTTCTTTACCAAATGCCGTTCCTATCGGCAAAAAAGTTTCAGTTGCTTTCACAACTCGCGCAACAGGGAACCCAAACACTGTTTTGAAAGCAGAGGTTGTGGTATTTGGTGGTATTAAAGATCGTACAGTGGACAACTTCGTGAGAATTCGTCCAAATGATCAAGAAGTAGTCACACCAACGACCGAAGGCTTCATCAGTGTACCAACCTTTGATTTCGGTCAAGTGGGCGTTGCAGGAAGTAAGCAACAACACAGCTTGAAACAAGCCGCGGATTACTACGGTAACGGTACCCGCAATCCGTATCTGCGGATTAAGAAAACGCAACCCAATTGGAGCTTAACGGCGCAACTGTCGCAACCAAAATCAGCGACAGACAGCTTGCCTACAGCGACCCGCTTATTATTAGGGGCGGCACCTGTCTCTAGCTTCACCAATTACAATCAACCAACCGAGTTGAAAAATGCGGTCGGTACCACGAGTGCCATTAGCTTAACAGCCAACAACACGGCGACGAGTATTATTGCCAACAAGCAATTCACAGGTAGTAATGTTTACCAGTTGGACTTCACCTTCAATAATGTCAAACTTGAAGTGCCAGCCAATCAAGGTGTTAAAGGGCAGCAATACAAGGCCGCAGTTACATGGAACCTAGTTACAGGTCCTTAAAATAGTTAAGTTATCGTGAGAAAAGCTCAAAATGTTAGTGGTTATCACTAACATTTTGAGCTTTTTGGTTTAAATATTAAGGAAAAAGCAGTTGGGGTTCATCAAAAGAGCGTTTAAATCCTTGATTTTCGCTAAAATAACACTTGTTTTCAAAGGGAACAGAGGCGCTCAGCCTTGAAAGGATAGGAATCACTAAAAAACGGCACTCAATATGTCAAAATTTGAAATTTCAAGCGGTGTGTTCTTTGGTAAAATAAATAAAAAAATGCTAGTTATCAGTATCGATAATAACAGGATACTGATTAAGAAAGGACTTTATAGAGACTATAGATTGAATTTTTACATAGAAAGAAGGAGCAAGATGAAGCGAGTAAATTGGAAAAGATGGCTAGTTGTTGGGTTAAGTTGTTCTTTGTTCATGGATTCAGTGGTTGGTGTGACTGTGTTAGCGGAAACGATTACTGGGGCGACGGAGCAAGGAGTAGCAACATCTCAGTCTAGTGACGAAGCGAGCCAGACGACGCAAACAACCGAAGAGTCACAGGCAACGGTCGCTAGTGAAGCGAAAACAGTGCCGCCACAGGAAACGGCGAGAATTGCTTCTCGAGCGATTGGTTATTCTTCTGTGGAAGGGCGCGAGATTCCCTTTTTCTTTGTGGAGGAAGACGGGACGTTGTTTGATCCCGACCGAATTACGATGGCGGTCAATCTTTCTTCGTTTTCGTTTTATGAAGAGAAATTACAACGAACCCCCCTTGAGCCCACCACTGTGAATGGCGGAAAGTTACTGTCTATTCCAACGTCACCAGCTTTTAAATATGATACCAACAATCGGGATCCAAGTAACATTTATGGCGTTTCTGAAGTGTCGTTTACTATTCCTAAGGAGTATCAAAGCCTGGACATTCGACCAAGTACGTTTTATACAGGAGACACTACGCAATATCCAGTGCCAACGGTTTTTGCGAACGTTGGGGGCAAAGTGACGAACTATGTGGGCGCCAATGCGGAGACGGAATTAGAGTTAACCAATGAAAAAATGCCCAATAAGCTGACGTTTGGTCCTAAAAAGACGTTTAAATATACGGTAGCTACGGCACCAGGAGGCGTTACGTATGCGCTGACCTATTTTTATGGAGATGTCGGCGGTCCAACAAGTTCGCACCAAAGACGAGGAACAGCGGGTCCTGTGTATTATTATTTAACCAAGCGACGTGTCACGGAAAAATTTGAGAATCCCGCAGGCGGGGCGATTCCTGCGCCAGAAGGTTTTACGCAGGATAAGAAAACCATTGTGACGGGGGAGGAGTTTACTTTTACCCAAGAAGGCACCTTGCCTGAACGTTACACAGGCAGTGATGGGAAGACGTATTTATTTAAAGGTTGGTACAAAGGGAATGCGAAAACTAGCACGTTGGAAACCACCAAAACGCCTAGTTATGCGGTGACCTATGATGACAATGACGATTTGCATGTGGTCTATGAAGAAGTCAAGACAACAATCTTGCCAGGCGCTACCTATCAATTTGGTTTTGTGGATGATTCAGGAAATTTTATTGATCCAAGTAAAATTAAGATGACCTATGACTTATGGGAGTTGGAGAATAAAGACTCAACCATTTTAGCAACAGGGATTACTGGAACGAATGTCGAAAATTATAAAACAATGACTCTTGATGACAAAGAAATTATTGTCCCTAACACTGATACTGGCAACAGTGTCTATAGCCCAATCAATGTGACGTTTCAAGTACCAAAAAACTATTCAGCCATGGCACCAAGCTCTGGTGAAGATAGTCGATATCCTGTACCAACAGTTATGTATCATCGGAGCGACCAAGGCGATAGCCTTTTAAATACAGCAAAGACAGCCTTTGATGTGACCAAAGTCGTTAATCAAGCACAAAGTTATACGTTAGCTAATGTTAATGCTGAAGTAAGTGCGCCAGATATTTCCTATCCAAGGTTGTATCGACGGTATGCTGTGCCAATAAATTCTACGTATTTTACCAATTACAATACCTTTAGTGGCCCTGTTTACTACATCTTAACGCAACGAAAAATAACTGAACATTTTGTAGACGAGAGTGGTGCAAAAATCACGCCACCAACTGGCTTTACACAAGGAAACCAGCTAGTGATGGACAGTGAAAACTATGTCTACACTGCCGCAAAAGCTTTGCCGAAGATCTACCAAGCTGGTGAAAAAACCTATATCTTCCAAGGCTGGTTTAAAGGCAAAAGCAAGCCAGCAACATTAAAGACGACAACGACCCCAAGTTTTACACCAACTTTTAATGATGAGGACGACATGACCGCTGTGTACCAAGAAGCGATTCCCACCGCGGAACTAACGTTAACAGGTGCCGTTGACATAATCGAAAATGGCGCCACAATGGATTACTGGGAGGCGCTACTGAAGAACACAGGCGAAGCGCCGTTAACCACCATTAAAATCAAGCCAACGGCAACTTGGGCGGCTGGCATCGGCGCACCCAACACGATATTTGTACAAGGAACGGGTCAAAACACCAAAGCCTTTCCTGTCACCAAAGAACAATGGACGACCGGTGCAGGAGTGTCCATCACGTTGGATCAGCCTTTACCAGCTGGCGGTCAATTAAAAATGAACATATTAGGAACCACCGTGACCGGTCAACCTGGTCAAGTTTTAACCGCTGATGTTGAAGTAACGGGCAACTTTGGCAGCTTAACCGCCAAAGATACGGTCCGTATTAAAGATTTAGATCAAGAAATTACGAGCCCTGACGGCGACGGCTTTATTAGTACCCCGACATTTGATTTTGGTAAACTAGCAATTTCAGGAAGTAAGCAACAATATGGTTTGAAGAAGGCCGCAGATTACTACGGCAATGGCACTCGCAACCCTTATTTACGCCTGAATACTAGCCAAGCCAATTGGAGTTTAACGGCCCAGCTGTCGCAACCGAAATCAGCCACAGACAGCTTGCCAACAACGACCCGCTTGTTGCTAGGAACGGCCGCTGCTGCCAGCTTTACCGATTACAACCAACCAACAGAAACCATGACACCACTTGGCAAGACCAGCACCGTGACTTTAACCGCCGACAATACCGCAACAGCGGTGGTCGCAAACCAACAGTTCACAGGCAGTGACGTCTATCAGTTGGACTTCACGTTTGCTAACATCAAACTAGAAGTGCCAGCCAACCAAGGTATGGCTGGCCAACAATACCAAGCCGCCGTCACGTGGAATTTAGTGACTGGCCCCTAAAATAAAAATGCCCGAGCCTCTTATTTTTCTAAGGCTCGGGCATTTTTATTGATGGTGTTTTGATGGTCGTTGTGCTATAATAGCAATGAAAAGAGAGATATGCTGTAACATACCTCTCTAGTGTAGAGCCGTTTAAGACGGTGACTTTTTGGATTATTTAAAAATAACCGTACTTGGTCAAAGTTGACGGTTATTTTTTCTTGTCTTCTTTAACAACCTTTAGGATTCCGAAGATTAAAGTCGCGATAAAAGAACCGAAACTAATCATCAGAGCTAAAGCTTCTGCGATAGACAAAAGGCCTCTCCTTTCATAGATTTTAGTACTTACATTCATAAGCACCACCACCTTTCAGATTGGATAGCCACCGCCATAACTTCTCTACACATAGATTATACCATGTAGAACTAAAAAATAATTAGTTTGTAATATGTTTTTTTAGGAAATTCTGCTATAATAGCAATGAAAAGAGAGATATGCTGTAACATACCTCTCTGATGTAGAGCCGTTTAAGACGGTGACCTTTTTAGTTACAAAAAATAACCGTACTCAGTCAAAGTTGACGGTTATTTTTTATTGTCATTTTTAAGCTTTAAAAGATTTTCCTGTTCCCTAATTGTTAAGAATAGAGAAGAAAAGCTCAAAATGTTAGTTCTGATTACTAACATTTTGAGTTTTTTTCAATAAATATCAAGAAAAATCAGCGGAAATTAGAGAGAAAATGGTGAATTCCACTGATTTCCAGGCTGTTTTTTACCAAAAAACAGTGGCTCCTCCTTGGTATAAAAGGAATCATTGGAAATATCAAGTTGTCGTATCAAAATTTAAAATTTCAGTGGGGCCTTTTTTTGATAAAATGAAAATCATACAAAAAATCATACATAGGACAATAAAAATAACAATAAAAAGTTACATAAAAAAGGAGAATGGCATGAATCAAAAAAGAAACCGTTTATTTGCAATCGCTTTGTGTGGTTCTTTACTAATCAGTTCATTAAATGGCATCCCAGCAATTGCTGAAACCATGGCGGCCCCAGATGTTCAAGGGGAGGACCGCCAAACAGTAGTCCCGTCAGAGGGGGTTCAAGGACGGGCGCCCGTTTCTTTTCCAGAGGCAGATACGGAAGTAGGCGTACCGCCAGCTGATGAAGAGCTACCAGAACAGACTGAACAAGTAGTCGGGCAAGTTGAAGCGTCAGTGACGAGTCCAATAATAGTTAATACACCAGAATCACTGCGTGCGCAGCGAGCAGTGCAGACATTCGATATTCCAGAGAAGACGTACAAAATGTCGTTTTTAGATGAAAGTGGTCGTTTTATTGATCCAGCGAAAGTTTCGATTACTGGGGATATTATGAAGTTTACTATGCAAGGCGCTTTGACGAAAGTCGGGGCCGTGGCCACTAATAATGTGGGAACCACGAAGCAATTGACGGTGCCGAAAGTAGCTTTGTCTGGGGATACAGCCATAAAGAGTTATGATTTTTCCGGCATCCAAAATGAAAAGATTACTTTGCCGCGGTTCTATAATGTTCCGAAAATCACGCCCAGTGCGAATTACACTGGACAAATCTATCCAATGGCAGTGACGAAACAGGTGAATGTTACAGGAGAAGTATCGAATGAGGAAACCACAGGCGCGAGGCTGAATATGTTTGTATCAGGTATCCCTAACCAGTTTGTCTTTTCTCGTGCTAGTTGGGACAATGATCCAGCGGGAAATATGTTTGCGCGTGGCTTTAACATGGCTACTGCAGGCGGCACACCAGCTTATCTGACTACGGATGATCACATTTACTATTATGTGCCTAACAAACGGGTTAACATTTATTATAATGACATGACCCCGAATGGCTTACCAGCGTATCCTCCAGGGTATAATGCCAGTCTTTCAAAAACAGTAGTTGATTCAGAAAATTTTCACTATAAAGCACCAAAGGCGTTTCCAGCAAGTTACTCTTCTGGGAATCGTCATTTCCAGTTTAAAGGCTGGTACAAAGGGTCAGCAAGACCAGCGGACCCGAAAGCCGTTAAGTTAGAAACTTCATTGACACCAGAGTTCGATGTCACTTATGATAATGCCGACAATTTATATGTTTTTTATGATGAAGTCGATGAAATGACCACTACTATTCCAGAAGTTACCTATAAGTTTGGCTTTGTTGATGAAAAAGGGGCGCTTGTTGCGCCAACGAATGTAGACATTCAGGCGAACTTAACAACTGTCGAGGATAAGGTGGTCCAGAAGGTGGGGGCTATTACAGGCGCTAATGTAGGCAATTTAAAACAGTTAACCGTTCCTAGCCAAACACTAACCTATGTACCTAAAATTAAAGTTGCTTCTTCTGGGGTAACCGATTTTCGGTTGACTATTCCCAAGCGCTATCAAATTCCAACAGTCACACCTGGTTCATTCTACACTGGCTCAACGACCGCCTATCCTTTGGCGACAACGCTGTTAAGGCATATTAGTGGTCAGGCAGATGAACGGATAACAACGGATGGCACTCGCTATAGTTTATATAATTTACCGACGCCTCATAGCTATCGTATGTACAGAAGTAGTTGGCAACCTGACGTTACCAACACGGGATTTAGTGCAACTTTAAACATGGCGACGACCGAGATTTATCCAGCTTATTTCACGACCGATAACACGATGTACTATTTCTTAGAAAACCGCCGCGTCACTGAACACTATGTTGATGAAGCAGGTGCTGAGGTACCGATGCCTACAGGCTTCACGCAAGGGAATCAAACGGTGATTGACAGTGATACTTATCATTTTAAATTGGCAAAGGAATTGCCGTTTAGTTATTTTTTAAACAATAAAGCTTACCGATTTAAAGGCTGGTATAAAGGCAAAACCAAGCCTAAGGTGTTAGAAACGAGTCGAACGCCTGAGTATGATACAACGTTTGACGATAACGATGATTTAACCGTTGTTTACGAAGAAATTAAATACGGCGGAAACACGGTGACATTTGGTTTTGTTGGGGAAGATGGGCAATTGCTTCAGCCGACAGGGTTTCAGGTGACTACTGATATTGTTGAAACAATCGATGGGCTGAGTACGGTTTTAAGTAATGTTTCAGCTGTCGACAGTACAGGCAACGTTAAAACTTTGACGATCCCGCAAAAGGAATATGTATTGACTCCCCAGATGAATTTCTATGGAACAAAAAATTCATTGATTACGATTCCAAGACAATACCAAGAGATTTCTTTTACGAAACCTGCCAACTATCAAGGACTAGATTATCCAGTTGCAGGGCGTGTTGAGAATATGTTTAGTGGTAATCTGTATGATGAGGGGGCACAACCACCTTACTTTTCTGCTTCGAAAGTCAAAGCCAATCAATACAAAATAATTGAGTTTCATTGGAAAGAAGAGCCTACACAAAGTTTCTCTAGTTTGTACAAAGCTACGTTAATTCGAAGTAGCGTGGCACCAACAGGCGTAGAAATGTATCCTAATAAGCCAATCTATTACTATGCGACCAATCGCCGAGTGACTGAAAACTTTGTAGATAAATCTGGCGCAAAAATCACGCCCCCTCAAGGATTTACGCAAGGAAATCAAGTCACAATTACCAGTGATCCTTTTAATTATACTGCTTCAAAAGCTTTACCAAGCGTTTATGCGGCTGGGGCAAAAACCTATAAGTTTGTTGGTTGGTATAAAGGAACCACCAAGCCAACGACCTTAAAAACAACGGCTACGCCAACTTATCAGGTGGATTTTGATGATAATGACGATATGACGGCGGTCTATGAAGAAGAAACGCCGACTGCTGCTTTAACTTTGACCAGCACCAACTGTGTCGTGAATAATGGCGATAGTGTAGATTGGGTGGCAACACTGAAAAATACTAGCTTGGCACCACTTAAAACGCTGACAGTGAAACCAGCGACTACTTGGCCTGCAGGAATTGGTACGCCGACGTCACTTTCTGTCCAATTGGACGGACAAGCACCAAAAATTTATCCAGTAACGGCGACTACTTGGTCTGAAGGAATCAGCTTAACAGGTCTTGAAATACCGGCAGGTCAAACAGCCAACGTGATGCTTGTTGGCACCAAAATTTCAGGAACATCAGACCAACGCTTGACGGCAACCCTTGATGTTACAGGAAATTTTGCGACAGTGAGCGCCGCGGATGCGGTACGTATGACAGATACAACCCAAGGAACAATTACACCAACAGCAGAAGGCTTTATCAGCGTGCCAACCTTTGATTTTGGAAAAATGAATATTGCTAGTAAAACGCAACAATCAGGCTTGAAAAAAGCGGCCGATTACTACGAAAATGGTACACGCAATCCTTACTTACGAATTAAGAAAAATCAACCGAATTGGCAGATGACAGCGCAACTATCTCAACCGAAAGCAACCACAGATAGTCTGCCAACAGCGACTCGTTTATTGTTAGGTCCAGCGAATGTTTCAAGTTTTACAAATTATAACGAAGCAACTGAACAAATCAAAGCAGTTGGTAAGACTAGTTCTTTGAGCTTAACGGCGAATAATGTGGCAACCAGTGTTGTCGCAAACCAACAGTTCACAGGTAGTGACGTCTATCAGTTGGACTTCACGTTTGCTAACATCAAACTAGAGGTACCAGCCAACCAAGGAACCAAAGGACAACAGTACAATGCTGCGGTCACTTGGAATTTGGTGACAGGCCCATAAAATAAAAATGCCCGAGCCTTGAAATAGGAGGCTCAGGCATTTTTTATTGATGGTCTTTTTAGGGTTGTTGTGCTATAATGGTAATGAAAAGAGAGGTATGCGACAACATACCTCTCTGGTGTAGAGCCGTTTAAGACGGTGACCAATTTTATTATTTAAAAATAACCGTGCTTGGTCAAAGTAGACGGTTATTTTTTATTGTCATTTTTAAGCAATTTCACAATCAGCGCAATCAAAGCAATGGTAAACATACCAAACCCAAGAATTGTCTGAATTGTTTCATATGCTGACAAAAGGCCTCTCCTTTCTGTGAATTTCGGAAATACGTGCATACGCATCACCTCTCTTTCAGATTGGATAGCCACCGCCATAACTTCTCTACACATAGATTATACCATGTGGTGCTAAAAAATAATTAGTTTACAATATATTTTTTTAGGTAATTGTGCTATAATAAAAAAAGAAAGCGATGCGGAAACATCTTTTTCTATTGTCAAACCGTTTAAGAACGGTGACAAAAATTAATATTTTTGAAATGACCGTCTAACTAGGCAAAGTTAAGCAGCGCCCCTTTCATTAAGGGGCGCTGCTTTTTAGTCGTTATTGTGATTGTTCAGTGTCTTTCGTAGAGAGGTTCATTTGTTCTTTGATGGCATTTTCGACACGTTGGCGTTCACTCTCTTCCACAAGTTGATAAGAAATACCTTCAATCCCTGTCACGCCATCGCCAGTGTAATCGTAGCCTTTTAATTGATCGGTTTCAATCGTTTTTAGTGCGGGGGTGTATTTTTTTAGCATCGCCATCATTTGGTCAAAGGACAAGTCGGTTTCGCCATGTTCGCCGATTACGTCCAGAATTTCTTGATATTTTAGCAAGCTGTTAAAAGAAAGTAGCTTGTTGGTTAATTCGATTAAAACTTCTCGTTGGCGGCGTTGACGACCATAGTCGCCTTCGGGGTCTTCGTAACGCATGCGCGCGTATTGTAAAGCTTCCCAGCCCCCTAAATGCTGTTTGCCTTTCGGATAATGAATCCCTTCAGCGTCAAAAGCAAAGGCATTGTCAACAGTGACGCCGCCCACCGCATCGCCAAGGTCCTTCATAGCATCCATATCAATTGAAAAGTAATGATTGATTGGGATGTGCAAGACATTTTCAACCGTTTTAATTTGCATATCGGCACCACCGAAAACGTGGGCCGCATTGATTTTATTGTATTCGCCATTGGTGCCAGCCATTTCCACATAGTAGTCGCGCGGGATGCTGGTGATGGTAGTTTTTTGTAATTGATTATTCACTGTAACCACCATTAAGGCGTTGGAGCGGTAATCGGTTTTGCGTTTTGAGTCATTCGCAATTCCCATAATTAAGAAACTAACCGGTTCCCCTTTGGCTAAATCGGGACTCTTCGTGGAAGATTTTCTTGGTTTATACATGGTATTCGCCGTTTTTTGCAAATTACGATACATGCTGACGCCGTAAGCCGAAACAGAAAGTGTGCCTAAAAATAAAAGGGTTAAACTGAAGACCACGAATAAACTTTTTCTTTTACGAGAATGGCGGCGCCGGCGTTGTGTCGGTACTTCTGCTTCCTCTGGTTCAGGTGTCGGCAAATAACGTTGAACAATTTGAAATGAAAAGTTGATCCAGCTATAACTTAGGAGCATCCCAGCGATGACATCACTAGGATAATGAACGCGTAAGATTAAGCGACCTAACACAATCAAAACTAAATAAGTGAGTAAGAAAATTTTGATGCCTTTGGTTTTTTCGACATGAAGATAGGCCAAAACGATCAAAATCGTACAGACTAGCGCCATTGCTAATAATGAATGTCCGCTGGGAAAGCTAGCAGAGCTCCGGTCAGCTAAAGCGCCTAGGTTTGGTCGAGCCCGACCCACCACATGTTTAAAAACGCTCCCTAAAAAGCCGACAGCTAATAGGTTACTGACAGCCCAAAAAGCTAGGATTTTTTCTTTTTTGCGTAAAAGGTACACCATCAATAATAAGAAGAATAGCAGCATTGGTCCAATTGTGGCTGTTTTTGCTAACAGATTGACCGCTGTTAAAAGTGGGGCATTTAATTGCCATTTGATGTGATAGATAGCTTCGTCCATTTGTTGAAACCAATTTGGACTAGCCGCCACTAACAAAGTGAGGAAAGTAAAACCAAGCGTTGTTAGGGCATAAAGTGGAAATTTTTTATTCGATGTTTGCATGAGAATCCCTTTCTTTTTCCCTTGAAAGAGTAGACTAAGCCAGCATCGATCGTAAATAAGCGCTTGCGACTAAACAGGACACAGCAAGCCAATCGGTTCTCATCGTCTGAGCTTTAGCACTATCCAACGTAAAGATTTCTCTTAGCTATTTTTAGAAGAGCCTTAATTCGACCATTCCTGTTTTACACATTGGTGTCTTTCGACATTTCTGCGCAATAGCCTATGTTTGGATAGGAGCCTCACCTAACAAGGTTATTTTATCTAACGCTAGAAGTATAGAATTTATGCAGCGGTTCTCACAATGAAGTTTAAGAAAATTTATTGTTTTTTAAATAAATTTAAAGGTGTGGGAGAAAAGCGTTATTTCGGTAAATTTATTTTAAAAACGGAAAAACGTTTTACAGTATCGGTCTTTAACGATATAATAAAAGAATAGATGAAAAAACGAGGAGGTGAACAGCATGCTAGTTAATTTTACAGTCAAAAATCTTCTATCTTTTAAAGAGGAACAAACACTTTCCCTACAAACAGGTGCGTATTTACGAAAGTATGTCAATAATCGTTTCGAAGTGAAACCTAAAAATTACCCAGAAAAACTAAGGTTACTGAAGAGTGCCATTGTTTTTGGGGGAAATGGTTCAGGAAAATCAAATTTAGTGAGTGGGTTAAATGCATTAAAAACATTAGTTTTAAGAGAACAAGCTTCGATTAATGATGCTTTATTATATGAACCTTTTGCGTTAGACCCTCTCACTAAACAAAGCCCATCTGTTATGACCATTGAATTTATTAATGACAGTGTCTTGTATCGCTATTCGTTAGCTAACACAGCGCGCGAAGTAGTTAAGGAATCTTTAGAGATTTATGACAAAACGCAGGATGATTTTGTTTATTATTTTAAAAGAGACGGTGCGGAATCTTCCGTTTTTCCAGAAAAATATCAAGAATACCAAACACAAATTAAGTCTAATTCGTTAGTTATCCATACGTTGGAATCAAAAAATGATCAGCACGCTACGAATGTCGTTCGTTGGTTTGCCAATCAGTTAGTTATTTTTGATGGGTCTTTACGGAATATTGAACGGCTGAGCAATGAAAAAGACAAAGAGAAATTCTTGAACTTTTTGAAACTTGCGGATATGAACATGGTTGACCTGGTTCCTGTGAAAGACAAAGAGGAAGATTACTCGAAACAAGAAAAATTAGCCGCTGTTTTAGAACGAATTATCCAAGAAAAAGACCCGACCATTGAAATTGGTCGAGTCAAGAAAAGTCTGTATTCGCTGTACTCTGTTTATAACCAATATGATGAAATGAATCAAGTGGTCGGACAAGAACGTATTCATTATGATTTGGAATCTTCTGGGACGAAAAAATTAATTGGCTTAGCGCTAAATATTTTATTTAATCCAGAAGAAAAAGTTTTTGTTTTTGATGAATTTGATGATGCATTTCATCAAGAGTTGTCAGGAACATTGTTAGAAGCGTTCAATGCCATGGAGACGAATACACAATTTATCTTGACCTCCCATGAACTTCATTTGATGGATAATCAATTGAGAAAGGATCAAATTTACTTCACAGATAAGAATTATCGTGGCGCCAGCGAATTATACGCTTTGTATGACTTTGAAGCAGACCCAAAAAAAGGTCGCGGAGATATCACATATTATCGCCGTTATTTAAATGGTCTGTTCGGTGGTGTTCCTCATATTGATCGAAGTGAAATCGTTCAGGCAGTGAAGGTAAAGGAGTAGAAGTTGGTATGCCAAAAATAAAAAGGGTAAAAAAAGGAAAGAAATTAAAACCAAATGTCATGATTTTTTGCGAAGGAGAAACAGAAGAAGCTTACCTTAGATTGATTAAACGAAAATATTCTGCAGTCAATATTAAAAGTAAACTCAAAGTAAAAACATGTAGACGTCAAGGAGAGGCGTTGGTCGAATACGCCGTTTCCTGTATTCGGAGTATGGGAAAAGCGGAGCGGGATAATTATGATTTGTTTTATGTTATGTATGACAAGGACGAACAAACCACAGAATCGATTGAAAACGCGGTAAGATGTGCACAACGACATCGTCCTGAAATCAAGACAATTTTTTCAAATGAATGCTTTGAACTCTGGTTACTACTTCACTTTGAGGAAGTCAATCGATACATGACTAGAGAAAATTTATATGGGAGATTAGAGAAAGTTCTGCATTTAAAAGACAGTTATCGAAATTTTAAAGGCGCAGAAGTATGTAAGTATCTTGAAGAAAAAGTAGCTATTGCTTTTCAGAATACGAATAAAAACTGGTTGTCTCCTTTAGAAGAAATGAAAATCAATGAAAATCCCTATACGAATTTCCCCAAAGAATTGTGCGAAATGTTAGCACAAAAAGAAGTTGATTTTTAAAGAGCAAGAAAGCATCTGTTTAAATTTAGACAGGTGCTTTCTTGCTTTTTTCTAAATTTCCCCACTTAACCTCGACGCCATTCACCAATCTGGTCCAAACTAATTTCCCCAGAAGACAACGTTTTGGCCGTGCCATCAGGCAACTGGACAATCAATTCGCCATTTCCATTAATGGTTGTCGCAACGCCGCGGAAGTCTTGCCCGTTTTGGGTAAAAGCGACGTCTTTGCCAATCACAAAGGAGCGTTGACGGTATTCTTCTAAAAAGTCTTTCGTTGAACGTTTGTCTAAAATTTGATAAAAATGATTCCAAATGTTGGCGACTAATTCATTTCGCGTCGCCGTTGGTTCACCCTCTGGGAAAAGAGAAGTCACTTTCTGCCGAATGTCCTCAGGAAATTCGGTTTCTGTAATTGAAAAATTAATCCCCATGCCGATGATAACATTAGAAATCTGCCCTGTTTCCACATTGCTCATGGCTTCCGACAAAATCCCGCAAACTTTTTTGCCGTTTAAATAAAGGTCGTTGACCCATTTAATTTCTGTGTGAACGCCTGCCAGAGCATCCATTGCTCGAGCGACCGCTACGGCCATAATCACAGTATATTGAGCGATTTCTTCAAAATTTTGGTTCGGTTGAAGCACCATGCTCATGTAAATCCCTTTACCTGGCGTAGCGAAAAACGGCCGGCCGAACCTGCCCCGCGGCATTTCTTGCATGTCAGCAACAATCAAAGTATTGTCGGGCGTCTGGTCTAAAATCGCCCGCTTAGCATCGGTCATGGTAGATTCAGATGTTTCTAGGACGGTAATTGTTAAAGGCGGTGTTTGTGACCATAACGCCAACTGAATGCCTTCTGCAGAAAGGACATCTGATTTTTCAAGGCGATACCCCTTATTTTGCACGCTAGTAATTTGATAGCCATCTTTTTTCAATTCATTAATCGCTTTCCAAATAGCTGTGCGAGATAAGGACAGACGTTGTGCCATCTCTTCGCCCGAAAGGAATGCGGGCGTTTGTTTCATCAATAAAGTTAGGACTTGGCTTTTTGTCGACATATTTTTTCCTCCGATTCGTTATGCTTATTGTAGCGGAAAGGAAAAGGCTTGGTCAACTAGTGAAAAAATCCATCTTAGGATGGAGGAAAATGAAGCAGGCGTTTGCTATACTTATTTTATTGAGAAGGAGTGAGGGGAATGGAAAAGCAACAATATGTTTGTGAGAAATGTGGCAACATGCACTATGTGTCGGACCAATTTCAAGCAACAGGTGGGAACTTTGCGAAAATTTTTGATGTTCAAAATAAAAAATTTATTACAATTAGCTGTACCCAATGCGGCTACACCGAACTTTACCGCAGCCAAACAAGCGGCGGCATGAATGTCCTAGACTTTTTATTAGGTGGCGGTTAGTCAAAAACGAATGCATCTTTGCATTCGTTTTTTTGTGTGAATAGAAGATAGGGGAAAAGGCGTAATTATTTATTACGCATTTTTTCATTAAAACCCTTTATAAAAAAACTCCTTTTTATGAAAAAGAAAACCTTAAAGAAACCCTTGACTTTTCTAGACAAAGGTAGTAGAATCTATAGAGCAAAAACTATCTGAAAGTGACGAAGCAGGAGCGAAATATTGTCCGTTCCGGTTTTTTATAGGAAAACAAAAGTAGAAACGCCAGAAAATTTTTCGGAAGCATGTTCTATTTTTGGTTTTTTTTTGCTTAAAAACTGCAAAAAATGCTTTTTGTTACATATATTTAATATATGTAACGTAAATGTAATTTTTCGGATCGGTGTTTTGATAGACTTATAACTAGAGGGGTGAAGAGCTTGGCTGGACACGTAGTAAAATACGGAAAGCATCGCGAACGTAGAAGTTTCGCACGTATCAGTGAAGTATTGGAATTACCAAATTTAATTGAAATCCAAACAGACTCTTATCAATGGTTTTTAGATGAGGGACTTCGTGAAATGTTTGAAGACATTTTACCAATTGATGATTTCCAAGGAAACTTATCCTTAGAATTTGTTGACTATGAATTAAAAGAACCAAAGTACACAGTAGAAGAAGCCCGCGCACATGATGCCAACTATTCTGCGCCATTACATGTAACATTACGTTTAACCAACCGTGAAACAGGTGAAATTAAATCCCAAGAAGTATTCTTCGGCGATTTCCCATTAATGACAGAAATGGGTACCTTCATCATCAACGGGGCAGAACGTGTTATCGTTTCCCAATTAGTTCGTTCTCCAGGTGTTTATTTCCATGGAAAAGTGGACAAAAACGGCAAAGAAGGTTTTGGCTCAACAGTCATTCCTAACCGTGGTGCATGGTTAGAAATGGAAACAGATGCGAAAGACATTTCTTATGTTCGGATTGACCGCACACGTAAAATTCCTTTAACTGTGTTAGTTCGTGCTTTAGGTTTCGGTTCAGATGATACCATCTTCGAAATTTTCGGCGACAGCGAAAGCTTACGCAACACAATCGAAAAAGATTTACACAAAAACGCAAGTGATTCTCGTACAGAAGAAGGCTTGAAAGACATTTATGAACGTCTTCGCCCAGGCGAACCAAAAACAGCAGATAGCTCACGTAGCTTGTTAACTGCACGTTTCTTTGATCCAAAACGTTATGATTTGGCAAACGTTGGTCGCTACAAAGTTAACAAAAAATTAGACTTAAAAACACGTCTCTTAAACTTAACCTTAGCTGAAACGCTAGTTGATCCAGAAACTGGTGAAATCATTGTCGAAAAAGGCACGGTTTTAACACACCAAATCATGGAAACATTAGGCGAATACATTGACAACGGCTTAAACAGCGTAACTTACTATCCAAGTGAAGATGCGGTAGTAACTGAACCAATGACAATCCAAGTGATTCAAGTTCTTTCACCAAAAGATCCTGAACGTATCGTAAATGTGATTGGTAACGGCTATCCAGACGACAGCGTAAAAACAGTTCGTCCAGCAGATATCGTTGCTTCAATGAGCTACTTCTTCAACTTAATGGAAGATATCGGCAATGTCGATGACATCGACCACTTAGGTAATCGTCGTATCCGTTCAGTAGGCGAATTATTACAAAACCAATTCCGTATTGGCTTAGCCCGTATGGAACGTGTGGTTCGTGAAAGAATGTCTATTCAAGACACAGAAACATTGACACCACAACAATTAATCAACATCCGTCCAGTGGTAGCAAGTATCAAAGAATTCTTTGGTTCTTCACAGTTATCACAGTTCATGGACCAAACAAACCCATTAGGTGAGTTAACCCATAAACGTCGTCTATCAGCCTTAGGGCCTGGTGGTTTGACTCGTGACCGTGCCGGTTATGAAGTTCGTGACGTTCACTACTCTCACTATGGTCGTATGTGTCCAATTGAAACGCCTGAGGGACCAAATATCGGGTTGATCAATAGTTTATCTAGTTACGCAAAAGTGAATAAATTTGGTTTCATCGAAACGCCTTATCGCCGTGTTGATCGTGCGACAGGCCGTGTTACTGATCAAGTAGATTACTTAACAGCAGACATCGAAGACCATTATATCGTAGCGCAAGCGAACTCACTTTTAAATGAAGATGGCACATTTGCCAATGATGTTGTTATGGCGCGTCTACAAAGTGAAAACTTAGAAGTTGCCGTAGACAAAGTTGACTACATGGACGTTTCACCAAAACAAGTAGTCGCAGTCGCAACAGCATGTATTCCTTTCTTAGAAAACGATGACTCCAACCGTGCCTTGATGGGTGCCAACATGCAGCGTCAAGCGGTGCCGTTAATTCAACCACGCTCTCCGTGGGTAGGTACAGGTATGGAATATAAATCAGCCCATGACTCAGGTGCTGCTTTACTATGTAAACATGACGGTGTCGTAGAATTCGTCGATGCAAAAGAAATTCGCGTTCGTCGCGACAATGGCGCATTAGACAAATATATGGTTACAAAATTCCGTCGTTCTAACTCAGGAACAAGCTACAACCAACGCCCAATTGTTCACTTAGGTGAAAAAGTTGAAAAAGGCGATACTTTAGCGGATGGACCTTCTATGGAAGAAGGCGAAATGGCTTTAGGGCAAAACGTCTTAGTTGCCTTCATGACATGGGAAGGTTACAACTACGAGGATGCCATTATCATGAGCCGTCGTTTAGTTAAAGACGATGTCTACACTTCTGTGCATATTGAAGAATATGAATCAGAAGCACGCGATACAAAATTAGGACCTGAAGAAATTACCCGTGAAATTCCAAACGTTGGGGAAGACGCATTGAAAGACTTAGACGAAATGGGGATTATCCGCATTGGTGCTGAAGTTCAAGATGGCGACTTACTAGTTGGGAAAGTCACACCTAAAGGGGTTACAGAATTATCTGCAGAAGAACGTTTATTACACGCAATCTTCGGGGAAAAGGCCCGCGAAGTTCGTGATACGTCTCTCCGTGTACCTCACGGTGGCGGCGGTATCGTTCATGATGTGAAAATCTTTACTCGTGAAGCTGGCGATGAATTATCACCAGGTGTCAACATGTTAGTTCGTGTCTATATCGTTCAAAAACGTAAAATTCACGAAGGAGATAAAATGGCGGGACGTCACGGAAATAAAGGGGTTGTTTCCCGTATTATGCCGGAAGAAGATATGCCATTCTTACCTGACGGAACACCTGTTGATATCATGTTGAACCCATTAGGGGTACCTTCTCGTATGAATATCGGACAAGTACTTGAATTACACTTAGGTATGGCTGCTCGCCAATTAGGTATTCACGTCGCAACACCTGTTTTCGATGGGGCAACCGATGAAGACGTTTGGGAAACTGTTCGTGAAGCTGGTATGGCTAGCGATGCTAAAACAGTTCTTTACGATGGACGTACAGGTGAACCATTTGATAACCGTATTTCCGTTGGTGTCATGTATATGATTAAATTAGCCCACATGGTTGATGACAAATTGCATGCTCGTTCAATCGGACCTTACTCTCTTGTTACGCAACAACCGTTGGGTGGTAAAGCTCAATTCGGTGGACAACGTTTCGGGGAAATGGAAGTTTGGGCACTGGAAGCTTACGGTGCTGCTTACACATTACAAGAAATCTTAACTTACAAATCTGATGACGTTGTCGGACGTGTGAAAACATACGAAGCCATCGTTAAAGGTGAACCAATTCCAAAACCAGGTGTGCCTGAATCATTCCGAGTATTAGTGAAAGAATTACAATCACTTGGTTTAGACATGCGTGTCTTGGACATTGAGGAAGCTGAGATTGAGTTACGCGATATGGACGATGACGATGATGATTTAATCACCGTTGACGCACTAACCAAATTTGCGGAACAACAATCAGCGAAACAGCTGGAAAAAGAAGCAGAATCAGTCGTGAAAGAAGAAGCACAAGACGTTGTTCAAGAAATTGAAACAGCCGAAGACAGAGACTAATTTGTCGCTACCACTCTGATGAGTTGATTCAACTGCGACTTTGTTGCAACTGCGCAAGCCATTACTTGTTCCAAGTGTCGTCAGACCTTCTTTCAAGTGATGCTTGCCATTTGCTAACAAGTTGCTGACTCAGCTTCTCTAAATAAGGAAATGGAGGGAATTCCTTTTGATCGATGTAAATAAATTCGAAAGTATGCAAATAGGGCTTGCTTCACCAGAAAAGATCAGAAGCTGGTCTTATGGGGAAGTTAAAAAACCCGAAACAATTAACTACCGTACATTAAAACCCGAACGTGAAGGGTTATTCTGTGAACGCATTTTTGGTCCAACCAAAGACTGGGAATGTGCTTGTGGTAAATATAAACGTATCCGTTATAAAGGTATTGTCTGTGACCGTTGTGGCGTTGAAGTCACTCGTTCAAAAGTACGTCGTGAACGTATGGGACATATTGAATTAGCCGCACCAGTTTCACATATCTGGTACTTTAAAGGAATTCCATCTCGGATGGGTCTTGTTTTAGACATGAGCCCTCGTGCATTGGAAGAAGTCATTTATTTTGCTTCATACGTTGTCATCGAACCAGGTGACACAACATTAGAGAAAAAACAATTGTTAACGGAACGCGAATATCGTGAAAAACGTGAACAATATGGCCAAGCCTTCAAAGCTGCTATGGGTGCCGAAGCCGTGAAACAATTATTAGATAACGTCGATTTAGATGGCGAAGTTGCGCAATTAAAAGAAGAATTAAAAACAGCTTCTGGTCAAAAACGGACACGTGCCATCCGTCGTTTAGACATCTTAGAAGCCTTCCGTGCTTCTGGTAACCAACCAAGCTGGATGGTAATGGATGTTATCCCAGTTATTCCACCAGATTTACGTCCGATGGTTCAATTGGAAGGTGGTCGTTTTGCAACAAGTGACTTAAACGACTTATACCGCCGTGTTATCAACCGTAACAACCGTCTAAAACGTTTATTAGACTTAAATGCGCCAAGCATCATTGTTCAAAACGAAAAACGGATGTTACAAGAAGCGGTCGATGCTTTAATCGATAATGGTCGTCGTGGCCGTCCAGTTACTGGACCAGGTAACCGTCCATTGAAATCTCTTTCTCACATGTTGAAAGGGAAACAAGGTCGTTTCCGTCAAAACTTACTAGGTAAACGTGTTGACTATTCTGGTCGTTCCGTAATCGTCGTTGGTCCGTTCTTAAAAATGTACCAATGTGGTTTACCAAAAGAAATGGCGATTGAATTATTCAAACCATTTGTAATGCGTGAATTAGTACAACGTGAAATTGCGACAAACATTAAAAATGCGAAACGTAAAATCGAACGTGGCGAAGATGAAGTTTGGGATATCTTAGAAGAAGTTATCCAAGAACACCCAGTTTTACTTAACCGGGCACCTACGTTGCATAGATTAGGGATCCAAGCTTTCGAACCTGTTCTTGTTGAAGGTCGTGCGATTCGTCTTCACCCATTAGTTTGTGAAGCCTACAATGCCGATTTCGATGGAGACCAAATGGCGGTTCACGTGCCTCTAAATGAAGAAGCACAAGCAGAAGCTCGTATGTTAATGCTTGCTGCCCAAAATATCTTGAACCCGAAAGATGGTAAACCAGTTGTTACACCATCTCAAGATATGGTCTTAGGTAACTACTACCTAACAATGGAAGAAGAAGGCCGTGAAGGGGAAGGCATGATCTTCCGCGACATGAACGAAGCTGTTTTAGCATGGCAAAATGGCTACGTGCATTTACACTCACGGATTGGGGTTCAAACAACACTTTTAGGTGACAAACCATTTACTGATTGGCAAAAAGAACGAATCTTAATCACCACAGTTGGTAAGATCATCTTTAACGAAATCATGCCTGTTGAGTTCCCTTACTTGAACGAACCAACAGACTATAACTTAACTGTTCAAACACCAGATAAATACTTCGTAGAAGCTGGTACAGACATTCCTGCACACATTAAAGAGCAAGAATTAGTTTTACCATTCAAGAAGAAAAATCTTGGAAATATCATTGCTGAAGTCTTCAAGAGATTCCACATTACGGAAACCTCTAAAATGCTTGACCGCATGAAAGACTTAGGTTACAAACACTCAACTTATGCTGGGATGACGGTAGGGATTGCCGATATCATGGTTCTTCATGAAAAACAAGCAATCATTGATGCTGCCCACAAACAAGTTGAAACAATTACTAAACAATTCCGTCGTGGTTTAATTACTGATGACGAACGTTATGAACGTGTAATCGGCGTTTGGAACGGTGCCAAAGACGAAATCCAACAAAAACTGATCGAAAGTATGGAAGCTCGTAACCCAATCTTCATGATGTCTGACTCTGGAGCCCGTGGTAACATCTCCAACTTTACACAGTTAGCTGGTATGCGTGGTTTGATGGCCGCTCCGAATGGACGAATCATGGAATTACCAATCATCTCAAACTTCCGTGAAGGACTTTCTGTCTTAGAAATGTTTATCTCAACTCACGGGGCTCGTAAAGGGATGACCGATACGGCCTTGAAGACAGCCGATTCAGGTTACTTAACACGTCGTTTAGTTGACGTTGCCCAAGACGTAATCATTCGTGAAGACGACTGTGGCACTGACCGTGGTCTTGAAATCGAAGCAATTCGTGAAGGTAACGAAATTATCGAACCATTAGACGAACGTCTATTAGGTCGTTATACACGTAAATCAGTTGTTCATCCAGAAACTGGTGCAATCATCATTGGTGCGGATCAATTAATCACTGAAGATCTTGCCAGAGAAATCGTGGACGCTGGTATTGAAAAAGTAACCATCCGTTCTGTCTTTACATGTAACACAAAACATGGTGTATGTAAGCACTGTTACGGACGTAACTTGGCAACTGGTTCTGACGTTGAAGTCGGAGAAGCAGTTGGTACAATCGCCGCTCAATCTATCGGGGAACCTGGTACACAGTTAACCATGCGTACGTTCCATACCGGTGGGGTTGCCGGTGACGATATCACTCAAGGTTTACCTCGTATCCAAGAAATCTTTGAAGCACGTAATCCGAAAGGACAAGCAGTGATTACAGAAGTAACCGGTGAAGTTATCGATATTTCTGAAGATCCTGCCACACGTCAAAAAGAAGTAACCATCAAAGGAAAAACAGATACACGTACCTATACTGTCCCTTACACTGCACGTATGAAAGTTGCTGAAGGCGACATCATCCACCGTGGTGCACCGTTGACAGAAGGTTCAATCGATCCAAAACAATTATTACAAGTTCGTGATGTTTTATCTGTTGAAAACTACCTATTACGTGAAGTACAACGTGTTTACCGTATGCAAGGGGTAGAAATCGGCGACAAACATATCGAAGTAATGGTTCGTCAAATGTTACGTAAAATCCGCGTAATGGATCCAGGTGACACTGAAATCCTTCCAGGAACATTAATGGACATCGCAGAATTTAAAGACCGTAACTACGACACATTAGTTGCTGGTGGCGTCCCTGCTACTAGTCGTCCAGTCTTACTTGGTATTACCAAAGCGTCATTGGAAACAAACAGCTTCTTATCTGCTGCATCCTTCCAAGAAACAACACGCGTGTTAACAGATGCTGCTATCCGTGGCAAAAAAGATCCATTACTTGGATTGAAAGAAAATGTTATCATTGGTAAAATCATCCCAGCTGGTACTGGTATGGCGCGTTACCGTAACATGGAACCAAAAGAAGTTGGCGTAGCTAGCGAAAACGTTTATAGTATTTCAGACATTGAAGCACAAATGGCTGCTGAAGATGCGATGAAAAACATCAATAAATAAACCCTAAAAAGCCGTAAGGAGCATGCTCCTTACGGCTTTTTTTATTTGCTATAACCAACTGATTGTGAGTAAGCCCAAACTTAAAAAGGGGACAAAGGGAAGTTTTTGTTCAACTGGATACCCTAAAAATTTACAACTGTAGCCATAGATTAGACCATAACTACTGGCAAAAAATAGTAGCATCAGCAACTGAGGTACCTGTAAAAAACAGCCCCACAAACCCAGTAACAAAAGATCTCCTCGCCCCATGGCTTCCGGAAAATAGTGTAAGACGGCTCGGAAAAAACAAAAACAAAAAAGACCAGTCAGTAAGTAAAACGAATGCTGACCCGCCATTTTCAGCAAGCAAAGCACAAAAAAACTCGGATAAAGAATCTTCGGTTCAACCACTAAATACCAGTAATCAATCAAGGATAATGTGAAAGCACTCGTCAGCCACCACCAGAGAATCAAAGCATCAATCGTCAGGCCAGCTGAAAAACAGCTTGCGGTTAACCCGCCCATGACAAGTTCTGCTAAAAGATAACTCTTAGCCACTGGCTGTTGACACTTTCGACAACGAAAGCGCTGCAGTAAAATCGAAACAACTGGAATTAATTCATAGAGTTGTAGAGGCTGGTGGCAACCTTGACAGTGGGAAGGGGGCCACCACAAAGAACGCCCTACTGGTAAGCGCTCCGCCACTAAGCATAAAAAAGAACCGAAACAGGCACCAATCAAAAAGAGATTCAAGAAAAACATAGGTTACCTCCTTAAAAATAAACTACGCTTTTTTTAAACTTTTTCGTTTGACTAGACAAATCTTTTTTTGTTAGGAATAATAAAAGAAACAAGAAATGAGGGAATCAAATGGAAAAATTAGCGATTGGTGTCGACGTTGGCACCACGCAAGCCAAAGCAGTGGCTTTTCAACCCAATGGCACAGTCGTAGCTTCTAGCTATGTGCGTTATCCATTAATTCAAGAGACTGAAGGAATGGCAGAGCAAGACCCAGAAACGCTGTTCCAAGCTGTGGTGAACTGTATTCGAACCGTCACACAACAAGTGAAGAATCAACCAATTGGGCTCATTTCTTTTGCTTCAGCGATGCATGGCTTAATTGCCATGGATGCGCAAGGACGCCCATTGACCCAAGTGATTACTTGGGCTGACACACGAGCATCTGATTATGCGGAAGCGTTAAAAGAAACGCCAGCGGCCCAATTGTTTTATCAATTGACAGGCATGCCAGTTCATCCAATGGCGCCTTTGTACAAGATTCGCTGGCTGCAGGAAAATCAGCCAGCCGTTGCGCAGAGCGCGGCCAAGTTTATTGGGATTAAGGACTACATTTTTTACCGTTTCTTTGGCGAATACTGGACAGATTATAGTAGTGCTTCGGGGATGGGTTTATTTAATATTCACACGCGGCAATGGGAATCGTCGATTTTGGCGTATTTATCTATTGAGGAGGAACAGTTGCCAAAAGTTGCCCCGTCAACGTTCATTTTTCCAGCATTAGCGCCTTCTTGGCAAGAGATGCTTGGTGTTGAGGAGGAAACGGTTTTAGTTCTTGGTGGCGCGGATGGTCCATTGTCTAATTTAGGTTTGGGAGCGCTAGGAATGGGTGTAGCGACTTTGACCGTTGGTACGAGCGGCGCACTTCGGTATATTGTCGAAGAACCTTTTTTGCATCCGCAAGGTGAAACGTTTTGTTTTGCTCTAGATGAACAGCACTGGGTGATTGGTGGCGCAAGTAGTAATGGTGCAGTTGCGTTAGATTGGGCGAGCCAAACGATTTTTGCAGAAGAACGTCAGCAAGCTATCCAAAACGGGACCAATCTCTATGACCCAATTATGGCCAAAATTGCAACCGTGCCAGCTGGGGCAAATGGCTTACTGTTTCATCCTTATTTGCTAGGTGAACGAGCACCGCTGTGGAATGCAGAGGCGAGCGCAAGTTTTATTGGCTTGCGCAAAAATCACCACGCCGGACATTTAGCTCGAGCGGTGGTGGAAGGAATCTGTTTCAATTTAAAAACTATTTTAGAAGATTTGAAACAACTCGGTGGACCCGTTCAGGAGATTCGGGCGACAGGCGGCTTTGCTGATTCCCCTGTGTTCCGTCAAATCATGGCTGATGTGCTGGGAGAAACGTTATCGTTCACTGATAGCACCGAAGCTTCGGCATTAGGCGCTGTTTTGCTAGGCTGGCAAGGCTTAGGGCAATTACCAAATTTGCAAGCAGCGGCGCAACAGGTGCTGATTCATGAAACGGTCACGCCACGAGCGGATCAATTGCTAGTTTATCAAGAACTGTATCCTGTTTTTCAAGAAACCCAACAAATTTTAGCACAAAGTTATCAAAAATTAGCAGAATTCCGAAAATAATTGATAGTAAATAGCTTTGACAAATGGCTGAGAAGTTGCTTAACTAGAAGAGAGACAAAGACTTGAGGAAATGAGGATGAGAAATGAAGAAGCAGCTACTACCACTATTTCTGTTATTCATTGGGGCGTTAGCAAGTTGCAGTGCACCGTCTCATTCCGGCGAAAAAGCAGCGCAACAGTTGGTAGATTACTTTATTTATCAAGAAAAGACAGCGACATTCTCTCAAACTTTTCGTGAACCGAAAGTCTTAGTGGAGCATTTGCAGACGAGCCGTCAACAGTTCCAGAAGCAGTTTTTCAATAGCTTAAAAGAAATGAACGCTGAAGTCACCGAGACCGAAGCCCAGAAGCTTAGCGCAGAATTACTGGCTCAAGTGAAGAAAAAAGCGTCATATCAACTAGTAGCCACGAAAGAATTGAATGGGCAAGCGACAATCACCTTTCAGATTAAGGGCTTAGATTTTGTGACGGCGATTGAAGATACAACCACTGCTCTTCTTCAGCAAACGCAACAGGCAACACAAGCGCTAGACATGCAGCACACGTTAGCCGTTTTAAAAAAAGAAATCCAACAAATCAATGTCAGCCATGAGCCAGTTGAACTGCCATTAACGGTTAAGCAAGTAGAAGGGCAATGGTACTTGCCGGCAGCGGAGCAACTGAGACTGAATCAGTTTTTTTTAGCTTTCGTCACAGGAAAAGAAGATACTGACCAGTTGACGGAGGCACTCGACACGATCCTCACTCAAGCGGAACAAAAAGTCGTCACTGCGGATGAAAAAACAGCGATTTCAGGAAATTAATTAGATTCTTAATTGTAATTATTATAATTTGATAACAATTTTAAAAAAGAAAGGTTTTCAGTGTACTTTTTTCACAATTCATATTACACTAAGAGTGTAGAAATAATATTTAGGAGGATGACAAAGAATGAAATTTGAAAAAACAAAAGAAATTTTGAACCAACTCGTTGCAGATTTAAGCCAATTTTCCGTGGTAATTCATCAAACACATTGGTATATGCGTGGACCTGAATTTTTAACACTTCACCCACAAATGGATGAATACATGGATCAAATCAATGAGCAATTAGATGTTGTTTCAGAACGTTTAATCACATTGGACGGCTCTCCATTCTCAACATTGCGTGAATTCGCAGAAAATACAAAAATTGAAGATGAAATTGGTAACTGGGACCGCACCATTCCAGAACGTATGGAAAAATTAGTAGCAGGCTACCGTTACTTAGCAGACCTTTACGCAAAAGGAATCGAAGTTTCTGGTGAAGAAGGCGACGACTGCACACAAGACATTTTCATCGCAAACAAAACAGACATCGAAAAAAATATTTGGATGTTACAAGCCAAACTTGGCAAAGCGCCTGGTATTGACGCATAATTTAAAACAACTCCCAAAGCCGCTGACGTTGACGTTGGCGGTTTTTTTCTGTTTAAAAGGCACAAAAAAATAAGTGAAAATCTATTTTCTGAAAGCGCAGAAAAACATTGACTTTATCAGTGATTGAAGGTAAAATATTAAATGGTATTGTTTGCCCCACAATGAGCCCCGGAAACTCAAGTGTATGTCAAACATCGAAAACAAAATTGGAGGAAAGAAACGTGCGTACAACATATATGGCCAAAGCTGGCGAAGTAGAACGTAAATGGTACGTAGTAGATGCAACAGATGTTCCTTTAGGACGTCTATCAGCAGTTGTTGCTTCTGTACTACGTGGTAAAAATAAACCAACATTCACACCACATGTGGATACTGGAGATTTCGTAATCGTAATTAACGCTGATAAAGTAAAATTAACAGGTAAAAAAGCTACAGACAAAATTTACTACCGTCACTCAATGTATCCTGGAGGATTAAAATCAGTGACTGCTGGTGAATTACGCGACAAAAACTCTCGCCGTCTTATCGAAACTTCTGTAAAAGGTATGCTACCTAAAAACACTTTAGGACGTAAACAATTTACTAAATTGAACGTATACGGTGGAGCTGAGCATCCACATGCTGCACAACAACCAGAAGTATTAGATATCACGAACTTAATTTAAGGAGGGAAATTCATTGGCACAAGTACAATATAGCGGCACAGGCCGTCGTAAAAATGCAGTTGCCCGCGTACGCTTAGTACCAGGTACTGGTAAAATTACTGTAAACAAAAAAGACGTAGAAGAATATATTCCACATGCTGACTTGCGTGAAGTTATCAACCAACCATTTGGCGTAACTGAAACAAAAGGCGCTTACGATGTAATCGTAAACGTAAACGGTGGTGGCTATGCTGGACAATCAGGAGCTATCCGTCACGGAATCGCTCGTGCATTGTTACAAGTAGATCCTGACTTCCGTTCTGCTTTAAAACGCGCTGGGTTACTTACTCGTGACGCACGTATGGTTGAACGTAAAAAACCAGGTCTTAAGAAAGCCCGTAAAGCTTCACAGTTTTCAAAACGTTAATTATTTGGAGTCGTTGCAAATTTATTTGCTTACGAATACAGTATGGGACGGAGATTTCCTTGGAAATCGAGTGCCACTCAATTATCATTTTGAAAGACACTTTCCAAATGAGGAAACTAAAATTATAAACCGTCCATTTTGGACGGTTTTTTTAAATTAAAGATAGGTGAAAATATGATAGAATTAAAAAAATACCCAATAGTTACACCAATTATGGCATGTATTTTTATAATTGTTCAACGTGTATTATTTTCGGGTACAGCGATTCCACAATATGACCAAAATGGTACGCGTTTTTATCTTTATTCAGTAGCATTAGGATTAGTTGCAGTTGGTGGGAATTTATTGGCTTTATATATGGGGTACCACGGAAAAAAATCAGTAGGAACCAAGCCGCTAGCTAAATTTGCAAATTTTTATTTATTATATGTTTTTGGAACATTCGTTTTAAATTTGTCTTTGGCTTCTTTTTCATTAAATATACGTGATTATTGGACGATACTCTTTCCAATTAGTCAAAATATTTTTCCATTTGCTACGGCTTACTTGCTTTTGTTTTTATTAAGCCCTTATTTATACGAGTATTTAGATCGGTTAAAGAACGAACAAATCAAATGGACCATGTCACTACTAACATTCTTTTTAATCGCTTTACCAACTTTTTTTGGAAAAGATATTTGGGGAATGGCTAGCGGCAATAGCATTTTACTTTTAATTTATTTTTACTTAGTTGGCTACACCATTTATCGGTTTAAATTTCTTCCTCGTTACCATTTGAAATTTATTCAAGTGGCTTTTGGAATAGTAATATTAGCAAGCTTAGTCTTACTAATGACACAAATCTCTCTATTTTTAAACAAAGGAACAAGTACTGCTACTCGATTCAATGTTCCTTGGTCTCTTTTTTCCGTGTATTATTCAATCTCTTTATTTATATTTTTAGAAAATGTAAATAAACGATTTTCCTTATTGCGTTTAAATTTTAATGTGCTATCTACAAGTTTATTAGTTGTACAAATCTTAGTAAATTGGCCAATTGTTACACGTCTAGTTTCTGAGAAATTTGTTCAAACAGAGGTGAAATCTGGTACTGTTTGGGCAAAACAAATTATCTATTTAACTATTGCTTATTTGATAGTAGCACTTCTTTCTAGCTGTGTTGTATTACTTTTACAAAAAATTCCGCTATATCGTAAAATTGAGCAGAATTTAAGAGTAGAAAATTTTTCACAACTAAAATTGAAATTAAATAAGCTATGGAACTGGGTCTGTGCTTACCGCAGATTATTTTATAGTGCGCTATTTTTCTACTTATTCACGATTATGCAGATGTTATTAATTGCAGATTATGGATCAAAGGATGCAGCACTTCGTTCTATTTTTACCGTTGTTATCTACAGACAGGCACCAGTTGTCTTAAACGTAATAGTAATCATGGCATTCTTAATGTTAGTTATTTTATTGATTAATAGATTTTGGTATGCATTTGCGTTTACCTTAGTGATAAATCTTGTTTTAACTATCGCGACAGTTTTGAAAATTAAATATAGACTTGAACCCATTTTACCGGCAGATTTAGCTTTTTTAAACAGTATTAGTGAAATTTTAGATATGCTAAATCCTGTCATTCTTATTGTTAGCGTCATTGGTTTAGTTTTAGTAGGAATTTATTCTTGGATTCTACAAAAACGTTTGGAAAGAACCTATCATCTAAAAGTAAACATAAAAAAACGAGTATTAGGAATTGTCTCAATTTTAGTGTTTTTTTCAGGGGTCTTTTTCGTTAACCATCAGAACTCGCTGCCTAATTTGGTGTTTAAGCTTTTCCGTATTGATAGTCAATTTTATAATCAAAGACGTGGGACACAGATTAATGGTCCAGTCATCCAATTTTTAAGTAATATTGATGTGAAAATTATGGAGGAACCCTCTGGATACTCACAAGAGAACATTAAAAAAATTATGGCAAAGTATGATGCAGAGGCTAAAAAAATAAATTCAGAGCGTCAGGATTGGCAAAAAGAGCAAACGGTTATTTTTACTCTTAGCGAAAGCTTCAGTGATCCGTCTCGATTGAAGGATATAACCTTGAACAATAATCCATTTCCGTTTATTACACAGTTATCTAAAGAAACAACATCGGGTTTAATGCTTTCCTCAGGTTATGGTGGAGGTACAGCAAACATGGAGTGGCAATCGTTGACAGGGATGGATTTAAGTAACTTGGGGGCTACCTTGCCTGTGCCTTACACTCAGTTAGTGAACAAGCAAAAAAAGACGCCTACTTTTTTAAATTTATTTGATGAAGCTGTGGCAATTCATCCATTTTCTGCAAATACTTACAGTCGTTTAAATGTATTTGAAAAGTTTGGGTTTGATAAATTTCATTATATTGGAAGTCCAGATGGATTGAATTATACACAAAAGATTGAAGCGAATCCTTATATTTCAGATGAAGCAGCCTATCAAGAAACAGTTGATGCGATAAATGCAACGGAAGGTAAGACTCAGTTTATCCAACTATCTACAATGCAAAATCATATGCCGTATAACAATTACTACAAAGAAGACACATTTGATTTCGAGGGGGCTGGTGTCTCAGAAAGCAATAGAAATCAAATGAAGACCTATCTTCAAGGTTTAAATTATACAGATCAAGCAACGCAGAAATTTATTGAAGAAATTGATAAAATTGAAAAACCAATTACAATTGTTTGGTATGGAGATCATTTACCAGGTATCTATAAGGAACAAGATTTAGCGAAGTATCCTTTGTTGTATCGAGAAACAGATTATTTCGTATATAACAATAAATATGCACAACAACAAAGAAAACTGCCAAATTATTCATTAGTATCTCCGTATATGTTTTCTTCATTGGCGCTCGAGCAAGCTAATATTAAAGTGACACCATTTTATGCCTTGTTAACAGCAGTGACAAATAATTTACCAGCTACAACAATTGACCCTAATTCTGGTAGTCAAAACGTTCAGAATGGTAAAAAAGTATTTGCTAGTGATCAAAATAAAACGACAGAAGAAAAAGATCTTACGAAGGAACAAAAAGAGTTGCTTCATGATTATGAATTGATTCAGTATGACCTAGTCGCAGGAAAACAATATTCAGCAGATTGGGCGGAAAAAAAAGTGAATTAATTAGAAATAAAGATGTTATATAAATCTAGTAGGCCATAAGTCGTTTCGACTTATGGTCTACTAGCTATGTCTTAAAATACTCAGCTGAACAAAAGCAACTTCTTCAGAAATAAGCCGAATTCTCCAATAAATGGTATCATTAAGTAATGAAACATAACCATAAAAAATAACAAATATCGGAGGCAAAAAATGAGTAGTGTGGTTTGTCAAAGTTGTGGGGCGAATGCGTTTAAATGGTACGATACCGCTGATCAAGTGGTGGAATGTAAGTATTGTCATTCCAAACAAGCTTTTATAAAAGGTATGGGCGTCGAGTCAGCCATAAAAGTTGTTGGGGGAAAAGAAGAAGCGGAGACGGATTCTGAATACCAAGAACGGATTATTCATCAATTTGGTTTGAAAGATCAAGTGATTGAAGTGAAGAATTATTCATTAATCGATATTCCGTTAACATTTGTTGTTTGGTTGTATTTAGATATTTTATTAGGAGCGTTGTTTATCTGTGGTGGTTTTCTATCTAAAAACTATCGGGCTTGGTACGCCAATTTACTTCGTTGGCACTTTTATGGTTGGCGTTATACAAAGTCAGCGACTGAAAAAGAGAAGGCAAGTCAACGGATTAGAGGCAGTCTGTTGATTAAATGGCTACTTCAAGAGGACCCCAACAAAACGAAAAAATTAATAATGGTTGGCGTATCCATCCTGTTCACTGTCCTGTTCGTTTACACTACAGGAAATGGCGCTGCCTAAACGAAATATTTATTGAAACACTTTCTGTTGATAGAAAGTGTTTCAACACAAACTAAAAAAAGTGGGCCATAAGTCGAAATGACTTATGGCCCACTAGCTATATCTTAAAATAATCATCTGAACAAAAGCAACTCTCCCTATAACCCTCACCGAGAAGACAAAATTTCATAAATCACATAGAGTTCCCAGTTGGAAATCTCTATTCGATAAAACTGTTCTAGAGTATAGAAAATGTTTTTAGCATTTTGGAAAAATGGTTTTTGGTTAATGGTTAGTTCCTCGAGGTTAGCAGGGATTTCATAGTCTTCAACGCCGAGCATGGTTCGCTCTACCATGAGCGCGTTGTGCATCATTAAGTTAAATTTCATTTTGCCGCTGAGTGTGAGGTCGAAACGTTTTTCAATGTTTTTTGTAACGTTTTCGACTTGTTTAATAATGACGTCAGGATTTAGAAATTCTAGTTTTTCTGACAAGCCTTCTTTCGAGAAGAAGTGAACAAATTCGTTAATCATGCTATCAATGTTATTGGGATGCATCAAGTTTTGGAAAGGTTCCATCAACTGGGTTCCTGCATCTTCGTCTAACATGTCTAAGAGATTCACGCTAGCAACATTCGTATGATTGTCTAAGTAGGACGTCGTCAAAATGAGCGAGGTTTCTTTTAAATAATTTTCTTCGGCGTTGGCAATGTCTAACGTGTTTACCAAATCTTTGTATTTTAGGGTAATGACTTTAATGTCAGTATACAGGTATTTTTGACAGATTTGTTTGATTTGCTTGGCAATATCCAGACCTGAAATACTAGAGACAATGATATTTTTTTCCACTGAAAAGCCTTCAAAGTACTGTACATCGGTTTTAAATTTTTTTTCAGCGGTTTTAGCAATACCATAGAAAAGTTGTTCGTTCATTAATTGATGACCAATTTCCAACGCATAGGCAGTGGTCAGGTTATTGATCACCAAAAGTTCTCCAAGAATTTGCGGTTTCAAACTTTTATAAAGTTGTGTCAGGGAACCCATATCGACGAGCATAATGACGCCTTGTGATGTGTCCCGCTGAGAAAGCCAGTCTTTAACTTCGGCGACGATATCTCGGACGGAAGAGGTTAAGGGCATGTTAATCGCATCGAAAATATAGGTACCACATAATTTGTTGGCAACGGCTTGAATACTTGTGGCAGTCGATTCACCATGCGCCACGAGGAGCGCTTGGTAAGGAATCGTTTCAGAAATTTCTCCGCTAAGTAATACAGATAAGAGTACCTCTGTCAAGAAACGGTATTCTTCTGGCAGCGGACTGACTAAGTTTTTCACGAGGGAAACCGTTCGCGGATAGTGTTCTTTTAACTGTGTTTGGACTGGAAGGAGCACTGTTTCGTTAAATGTTGGCGGTAAAATTTTCAGCAATTTGGCAACATCTTTCATCGGTTTTTCAGTTTGCTCAGGTTGGTTAATAATTAGTTTGTTTTTGGTTTGGACTTCCGTGACTAGGTTTTGTAAAAAATAATCATTTTCCAAGGTTATTTCATCGTCTAAACAATATTTAATGAATTGTGTCAGTTCAGTTTTTAAGTGGGCCAGTGTTTTTTCTTTTGTAAACAAGGCTTCAAATGTTGCGAAAATATCGGAAGAAAGTGTGTCTTCTTCTAACACTTCTTTGTCTAAAGGAATCGCAATCATTGGTTGAGTCGCATCGCCAATGACGACAGGTTGATTGGGCAAAGTTTTTCGTAATTGCGACGCGCAAAGGAGCTGCACTTTGTTGGATAAACTCCCCACGTTGCCAGGTTCGTCATTTTCTAATAATGCCGTAAAGATTTCTTCGTCCACGTTGATGTCTTTGGTCATTCGTTTCGCTTCTCGGTGGAATAAGTTTTTTAAAATCGCAATCCGTTCTCGAATGGGGCGCTCTTTGAAGTTCGGAAGTGAGACGATTACGGAAATTCGGCGATAAAAGGTTGGTAATAAGACTTTTTTCGGGTTTTCGGTGGTTGCAAATAGTAGCCGGACCTTGGAATGCACCATTTTTCCTTCTTCACCAATGGGGCGGAAGGTTCCTGTATCCATAAACTGAAAGAGTTTTTCTTGGTTTTCGTTGGATAATCGATGTACTTCATCTAAAAAGAGTACGGAATTATTGGCTTGGGCCAAGAGTCCTTGCTTTTCTGATTCAGCTCCAGTAAATGCGCCTTTGGTATGGCCGAAGAGAATGGATGACAGTAATTCGGGATTGTTGGCATAATCGGCACAGTTAAAGGTGTAGAATTTTTCCAGGCCAATGATTTGTTCGTTTTTTAGATACTCATAAATCAGCTTTGCCAAAAAGCTTTTGCCGACGCCACTGGCTCCATGGATTAATAAAGGCATACCCAATGGGGGATACAACATAGCGGCTTTGCATTGTTCAATGGCTTTTTTGGCGCTGCCTTGGCTACCGATGTATTGTCGAAACACATCGGTCGTGGGGGTTGTTGCACGGGTTAATTGCCAATAAACGGGTTTTTTTCCCGTTTGTTGGACTTCACCTTTTTCCAATAATTTATTTAAGTATAAGCTGGTTACCGAGCGGCTTAATTGAATTTTTGTGGCAATTTCTTGTGTGCTCATCGGGGTGTTGCTGGTTTCTAAAATATCAACTAAGTGTTGGTAGGTCTCCAAGCGCATGATTCATCGTCCTTCCAAAAGAGAGGTCGGGACAGGGGTTGCTTCTGTTCCCGCCGTTTATCAGCTTTTAAGCCTGAGATAAAAATCACTTTGGATTTTTGTCTCAGGCTCTAAGTGTTTAATAATTAAATGTTTATTGTTTCAATTTTAACAGATGCCTAGTAATCCTAGCAAGATGCCTAAGAACATGATACCAAACATCACCACGTTAACATTGACTTTTTTGCGTAATAGCCAGAAAGCAAGTAACGTCACGGCTAATGGTACGATACCGACGAATAGTTGATCCAAATAGTCTTGGATTTTAACTACGTCTTTGCTTCCTTTAACGGAAACTTCAAGAATCGTTTTGAATTTTACATTTGAAGCAGTCATACTGCCCATCATCATTAAGCCTAGCATACTTGATACTTTTGTGAGTATCTTCATTCCGCCTGATTCGTACATTTTTTGGATAAAACTTTCACCGATTGAGTAGCCGCTATACAACGCATAATAGTGAATCAGGAACGCAGGAACGTTGTATAAAAGTAAGAAGACAATCGCCCCTAATGGCGAACCAGTGCTGGCTAATGAAATCCCAATACCGGCAGCAATGACACGCAAGATGCCCCAGAAGAAGGAATCACCGATGCCTGAAAGTGGCCCCATTAGTGAGGCTTTAACTGCTGTAATAGAGCTAGCATCAAAGTTTTCGTCTTCACTGTTTTGTTTTTCCATCGAAGCAACGAGCCCCATGATGAAGTTATTGATATGCATGGTTGCATTGAACCAAGTGGTGTGACGCACCAATGCCTCGGCCCGTTCTTCCTTGGTTTTATAAAAACGATTGATAACTGGGAGTAAAGTGTACATGACACCCACTGCGTGGTATTGTGTAGCTCCTGTCCGGCTAGCGTTCATCGTCCAAGAACGCCAGAAAACAGAGCGCATCATTTTTTTCTCTTCTTTAGATAAATTCTCTTTTAACTTCATGCGAAAAAGTCCTCCTCTTCGATTTCTTTCGCGCTGCCTTCAACCGCAGAAGACGCCGCAGGTTTTCTTTTTAGAATGTCGCGAAATTCTACATCCCGTTGGGCACTCACGACACAAATTACTGTCCCGATGACCGCTACCGCAACGGCTGGTAATTGTAGGTACGCGGTTAAAACAAAGCCTAAAATGTAAAAGACGGCTAATTTATTATCCCATAATAGTTTCATTAACATAGCAAACCCAACGGCAGGTAAAAGTCCGCCAGCTGCGCTTAAGCCGTTCATCAAATTTTGTGGAATGCTTTCAACAAACAGATTTACTGGCCCGCTTCCTGCTAAAATTCCGATAAATGAAATCGAAGCGATGATTAAATAATAAATGATCCACGTTCCGTAATGCAGTGTTACAACCATTTTTTGGTTGCCTTCACGTGCTGCTTTGTCAAGAGAAGGAGCAAAGATATTCATAAAGACATTTTTTAAAAACATCACCACGAAAGCGGCTAACATCCCAATTGGTACGGCTAACGTCATGGCGGCTTTTTGTTCGACATTTGAAATAATTGCAAACGTTGTGGCTAAAGTAGTCGCAGTTACAGGTTCCGCTGCGATAACACCACCGATATTAACATTTCCTAAGAAAATTGCTTCCAAAGAGGCCCCCATTAAGACCCCTGTTTTCATGTCGCCCATTAAAATTCCTGTGACTAATCCAACGACTAAGGGACGTTCCATCATACTTTGACCAGTTAAATAGTTCCCAGCAAAACAGATAAATACAGCTAAGGCTGCCATTGTTGCATGCATAAGCATTGTTCATTTCCTCCTTTTAATTGACGGCTTGTTTTAGACTTAATTTTGAGTTGGTTGGCAGGACTTGGTTATAGCTTTCCACGTGAGTCAAACTGGCTAATTCTTTGGCAGCTTCTAACTCTTCAGGGTTTAATTGGACACTTGGGAAAACCATTGTTTTGGTGGCTGGATCTGATTTATCAAAGCGGCCAGCATTGGCAACATTCACACTTTCAATATCTGTCACGTTTTTCGCAATTTTAGTAGCATCCGCTACACTGTTCACAATTACAAAAATTCGTTTGTCTTTACCACGAGGATCATTGAAGACATCAATCGCATCATCGACTGAGCGAATTAATAGTTTCATGCCATTAGGGACAGCCATTTTTAACGTCATTTGCATTACTTCGTTTTTGGCTGCTTCATCATTCGCTACAACTAATAAGGGGGCATTCAATTCTTTGGTCCAAACTACGGCTACTTGGCCGTGAATTAATCTGTCGTCTACTCGTACTTGTGTAATCATTTTAATTTCCTCCTAAAAAAAGTTTTCTTCTTCATTTGATGGGTTTAATTCAACGAATTGAATTTGTGCTTCAGCAATTGCTGCTTGAATATCTTCTTTGGTTAGCTTTTCGCCTTCTTTTAAGAAAATCAGAGATAAGGCAATGGCTAAGTTGGCATTGGAAATGATAAAAACATTGTCTGGTTTTGTCGTCATGACTTCTTGAACAATTTTTTGATTGACACTACCACCATATAAATCTGTTAAAATAATAGCTTGTTCTTCTGCGCCAAGGGACTGAAGAAACGTTTGAATAATTGGCGTGTAGTCCTCAGGAGTCACATAGGCATTGATGACCGCCAGCTCTTTTCCTTTGTCTGCGAGAATATCCAAGGAACTTTGGAAGCCTTTCGCTAAGTTTCCGTGACTAGCAATTAAAAATTTTCTTTTCATTCTTTTCACCTCACTTTTATATAAAGCAAGTTCTGTGCCAACAAAAGAGAACTCTAAATCCTTGATTTGAAAGGGTTTTAACGCTCTTGAAACTGTTTAAACAGTTTCAAGTCAAAATAAACACGTTATTCGTTGGCTAGTTTGTTGTTGAAAAATAGCTAAGCAAAACTGTGAAATTTAATCAAAATAACCCCCGTTTTTATCGAGAAGTGTTACAATAATACTCATGAATATTTATACATTAAGGAGAGTTACGAATGACTGATGCTCTTGTGATACAAGATTTACGCAAAGTGTACGCTTCAGGTGTTGAAGCGTTGCGGGGGATTGATTTAACAGTCGAAGAAGGCGATTTTTATGCTCTTTTGGGACCGAATGGCGCAGGAAAATCAACGACGATTGGGATTGTGACCTCGTTAGTTAATAAGACTTCGGGGAAAGTCAAAATTTTTGGGTATGATTTAGATACGGAAATGGTGCGGGCGAAGCAACAGATTGGGTTAGTGCCGCAGGAGTTTAACTTCAATCCGTTTGAAACGGTCCAGCAGATTGTGGTCAATCAAGCGGGCTATTATGGGGTGTCTCGTAAAGAAGCCATGAAACGGAGTGAAAAGTATTTAAAACAATCCAATTTATGGGAAAAACGGAACGAGCGGGCTCGGATGCTTTCTGGCGGAATGAAACGTCGCTTGATGATTGCTCGCGCGCTGATGCATGAGCCGAAGTTATTGATTTTAGATGAACCAACTGCAGGTGTCGATATTGAATTGCGCCGTGAAATGTGGGCCTTTTTACAAGAGTTAAATGCGCAGGGAACCACGATTATTTTGACGACCCATTACTTAGAAGAAGCTGAGATGTTGTGTCGCAACATTGGGATTATTCAGTCTGGTGAATTGATTGAAAACACCAGCATGAAGCACTTGTTAGCAAAATTACAATTCGAAACGTTTATTTTTGATTTAGCACCTTATACGCAGGCGCCAGTTATTGAAGGCTATCAAAGCGTATTTGAGGACGAGTTAACGTTAGCGGTGGAAGTAGAACGAAACCAAGGAGTCAATCACTTGTTTGAACAGCTAAGTCAACAAGGAATCAAAGTATTGTCAATGCGGAATAAGTCCAACCGTTTGGAAGAGCTCTTCTTGAAGATTACCGAGGATACGTACCAAAGGGAGGATCAACATGTTTAGTCTGTATTTTACTGCTTTAAAAAGTTTAGCTGTGAAGGAAACCAACCGTTATTTACGAATTTGGGTCCAAACACTGGTACCGCCAGTGATTACGACGTCCTTATATTTTGTGATTTTTGGGAAAATGATTGGCGGGCGAATTGGCGATATGGGCGGTTTTTCTTATATGGAATTTATCGTGCCAGGTTTAATTATGATGTCAGCCATTACAAGTTCGTACGCCAATGTTTCATCTTCCTTTTTCTCACAAAAATTCCAGAAAAATATCGAAGAAATTCTCGTGGCGCCAGTTCCAACTCATGTGATTATTTGGGGATTTGTAATTGGTGGCGTTGGTCGTAGTATTTTGGTCGGTGCGTTAGTCACCATCATTTCTCTATTTTTCGTCCCATTGCACGTTGTTTCTTGGCTGATGGTCATCATGACTTTATTGATGACAGCGATTCTCTTTTCTTTAGCTGGTTTGTTAAATGGTATTTTTGCGCAATCCTATGATGATGTATCGATTGTGCCGACCTTTGTGTTACAGCCTTTAACCTATTTGGGTGGGGTTTTCTATGCCATTTCCATGTTGCCGCCATTTTGGCAAGCTGTCTCAAAAGTTAATCCGATTGTTTACATGATTTCTGGGTTCCGCTACGGTTTCCTAGGGGTTCAAGATGTGCCAATTGGTATTTCTATGACCATTTTAATCTTATTTATTGTCGTTTTATATGGCATTTGTTGGTACCTTGTAGAAACAGGGCGTGGCTTACGTAGTTAAGCCGTAAAAAGATTAAACTGTCTGAATCACTCATTCTAGCGAGCAGATTCAGACAGTTTTCTTGTTTCTAAGTATGCTTTTTTGATTCTTCGTGCATTTCCCTGTATAATAGCAATGTTTCGCACCAGAATATGTCGACAATTGTCGTTGAAAATAAAGAAAAAATCAGAAACGGAGTATATGAAGATGAGCAAGAATTTTTGGGCAACATTGCCAAAGCCCTTTTTTGTTTTAGCACCGATGGAAGACGTCACTGATGTGGTCTTTCGTCATGTCGTGAAAGAAGCTGGAGCACCAGATGTGTTTTTTACAGAGTTTACTAATTCAGATAGTTATTGTCATCCTGAAGGGAAAGACAGTGTGCGCGGGCGCCTCGTTTTTACAGAAGATGAACAGCCGATGGTGGCACATATTTGGGGGGATAAACCGGAATTTTTCCGTGAAATGAGTATCGGCGTAGCGGAGATGGGCTTTCAAGGATTAGATATAAATATGGGCTGTCCTGTGCCTAACGTGGCTGAGCGTGGAAAAGGCAGCGGGCTGATTTTGCGCCCAGAAGTCGCGGCTGAATTGATTGACGCCGCCAAAGCAGGTGGCTTACCTGTTAGTGTCAAAACACGCATTGGGTTTACTGAAATGGCGGAAATGGATGCGTGGATTACGCATTTATTAGAGCAAGACATTGCGAATCTATCCATTCATTTGCGAACACGAAAAGAGATGAGTAAAGTGGATGCCCATTGGGAGGTCATTCCGCAAATTATGGCTATTCGGGACCGTGTCGCACCGCAAACGACAATTACGATTAATGGGGATATTCCCGATCGTCAAAAGGGCCTAGAATTAGCAGAACAATATGGTGTAGATGGCATCATGATTGGTCGGGGGATTTTTAAAAATCCTTATGCCTTTGAAAAAGAACCCAAAACACATACACCACAAGAATTGCTGGGCTTGCTACGTTTACAATTGGATTTGCAAGACAAATATGCGGAATTGGTGCCTCGCTCCATTGTTGGGTTGCATCGCTTCTTCAAAATTTATGTCAAAGGCTTTCCAGGTGCCAGTGATTTAAGAGCACAATTAATGAATACAAAATCAACGGATGAAGTGCGCCAGTTGTTAGCGACGTTTGAAGCAGAACATGGTGTGCTTGACTAAATAAAAAAAGAGAGGAGGTAGCATTTTAGCTAATGCTATCTCCTCTCTTTTGAATGCTTAATGCGCAATCATTTCTTGGGCAATTTCTTGTTTGCTTAAGTCGCTTGGATAATACGTTGGCCAGTTGTCCATTTCATTGAACAGACTTTCTTGGCTATCGCCGCCGAAGAAGATGTGGAAATGAGCGGCTTTCGTTGGTGCGATGTTGTGGTCGCTAAATTGGACGTATTTAAACCGCCCAGCATTGGCATCGTCTGTTTCAAAAAGGAAACGGACGCCACGGTTGCCTTTTGCATAGTTTAAAATTTTATAACCGGCTGCTTTATAGGTGAATTTTTGTGGTTTGCCATCGACCAGAAACTCGATGGTGGAATCAGTGATGTTGATGTGGTCGACATCGGTTTGATAGCCGGCATCATAGTAGGTTTTGTATTCGGCTGGTGTTTTATCTTTTTTCAGTTTCGCTTTGTAATCGAAGACTTGGTCTAATGTGCCATCTTTTAATAAAGGATAGACGGATTGCCAATTTCCAGCGTAATCTGTCAGTGTTCTCTCAGCCACCTCACTGTCTTTGAAATAGCCGTTAGCCACGGTTTTTTCTGTTTTTTCAGAGGTTTCTGGCTGAACCTCTTTCCCAGCTGTATCTGTTGTTTTTTTCAAAGCAGTTAAGTTTTCTTTCATTACAGAAAGATAATCTTCGCCATTGTCCATTTGTTTTTGTGTCAAACTTTCTAGCGGGTTTAGGACTTCCAATTGAACATTCGCTTCGTCAGCTAACGTTTTAGCAATTTTATCGTTGGCATTTTTTTCAAAATAAATATAGCGAATTTGATTGTCTGTGACATATTTTTTCAACTCTGCCAAGCGCCCTGCAGTTGGCTCTTGTTCAGGTGTTAAACCAGCTATTGGCACTTGTTTTAAGCCGTAATCTAAGGCAAGATAACCAAATGCAGCATGTTGGGTAACAAAACTTTTTTGCTTAGCGTCTTTCAAAGCTGTTTGGAACTCTTTGTCTAAGGCTGTTAATTTTGTTAAGTATTTTTCTGCGTTTGTTTCAAATGTTTTGGCTTTTTTAGGGTAAAGTTTGACTAATTGTTCTTTGATGTTTGTAACTTCTTGGATGGCACGATGGGGTGAAACCCAAGTATGCGGATCTAATTCATGGTGGTGGCCTTCTTCGCCATGTTCGTGGTCATGGTCGTGTCCGTCTTCGTCACTGCCAGGAAGTAAGACCATGTTTTCGGTACCTTTAATGACGTTCGGGGCTCCTTTTTTCCAACCTTTAGCAGCTTTGGGTACCCAAGATTCCATATTTTCATTGTGGTAAACGAAAACATCCGCATCATGGATGGTAGCCATATCTTTGGCGGATGGTTCATAATCGTGGGGTTCAGAACCAGCAGGGATTAACAATTTGACGTCTCCTTCATCGCCTACAATATTTTTAGTGAAATCGTACATAGGATAAAAAGTCGTGACAATGGATAGTTTTTCTTTACCGTCAGCGGTTTTATCAGAGGTGTTTGTTTTGCCGCAAGCGCCGAAAAGGATTAGCGATAAGGCGGCTAACAGGGGAAGAGTAAATTTTTTCATAGGTGTGCTCCTTTAGTGAATTACGCAATTTTCTTTTGTTTATTGCGCTTATGTTCTTTAATGATTTTAAGTGCGCGTTTTCGTGTTTTGATGTTGGGACTTTTCAGTCGACGATAAGCGCTAGATAAGTCAGTTTTTTCCATTATATATAGGACCTCCATTTCGTAAAAAATAATTTACGGAGTAGCTATTTTGTTGAGGGTTTGAAAGGTTTCTTGGATTTTTTTTGTCTCTAATTCTTTGCCAATCAGAACAATTGTCGTTTCTTGAGGGGGTTGATTCGTCATTTGAAAGGCCACTTGCTGGTTGACGCCTTGCATGGCAATGGCCAAGTCATGCTCCTGTAAGGCGAGAATCCCTTTGAAACGGTATAACTTTTCCTGATGTGTATACATTAACCAATCAAGCCAACGAGTGAAAAGAGGTTCGTTGAGGGCTGAGGACGCCGTTAACGTAAGGGAGTGAAAGGTATGGTGATGATGCTCGTGGGCGTGCTCATGCGGGGAATGAGTCATTTCGTGTTCTGTAAGTGTCGCCGTAAACTTATTTAATTGAAAAAAGTCACTAGCCAAAAGAGGCTCGTTGGCTTGAAAGGATAAAATATCAGCAAAAGGATTAATGGTACGAAGGGTTTCTTGGAACGTTGGTAGCTGAGTGATGTCTGCTGGTTCCTTGACAGAAAAAAAGAGGCGATCTGCTAAGGCCAGTTGTTTGATGGCTTCGGCTTCTTGAAGTTGCTGTTGCCAATGATGCCCATCAACGACCGTTAAGAGACTGTCTATATAGAAATGATTTTTGATGTGCGGGGTCGTTAAAATTGTTTGAATGATTGGTTGCGGATCAGCAATGCCCGTTGTTTCTAAAATGACTTGGGCAACGGTTTGTTGTTCTTCTTGGTACACTTCTAAGATTGCTGATAAAGAGGCAAGAAGATCTCCTCGTAAGCTGCAACACATGCAACCGTTATTTAATTGAATAATTCGTTCCGTGGTTTGTAAAAGTAATGCGTGGTCAACGCCTGTTTGACCAAATTCATTTTCAATAATAATAATTTCTTCTTTAGGAAACGGTGACTGCGCAAGCGCATGGTTAATTAAGGTTGTTTTTCCTGCGCCTAAAAAGCCAGAAACAATGGTGATTGGAATGCCCATCAAGTTTTCCTCCTGTTATTTGACTTCAGTGAAAAGTGCGCGGCGCCGTAGTTTTGGTGAATATTTTTTCAGCTGTAATTTTTCTGGTGTATTTCGTTTGTTTTTACTTGTTAAGTAAAGGCGCTCGCCAGTTTCAGCGCAAGCTAACGTAATGGTTTGGCGCATAGTACCGTCCTCCAATTTGATTTTTTTAATTGCGTATAAAGATAAAGGGGGCTGCGAGGTCAGCCCAAATGCGACTGTCCTCGCTAGTTGTCTTTATCGAAATAATGAGTTACCAGCTTGCTTTTTTGACGCCAGGAATCAAGCCTTGGTGAGCCAATTCACGGAAACGAATCCGAGACATGCCAAATTTACGCATGTAGCCACGTGGGCGCCCATCTGTTTGATCGCGGAGTTTTAAGCGACTTGGATGAGCATCTTTTGGCAATTTGCTAAGATCTTCATAATCGCCAGCTTCTTTTAAGGCTTGGCGAATAGGCGCATATTTTGCAATCATTGCTTGTTGTTTTTTTGCTTTAGCAATTTTTGATTTTTTAGCCATAAGGCACTTCCTTTCTTTTTGGATTTATAAAATCTAAATCGTAATGGTTACGATTTGAACGGAAGTATAATATCAGGTGTTGCGTTGTTTGTCAAGTGAGAATTTCGTTTTTTTTAGGACTTGCTAAGTTGAGAAGTTAGAAATGTTTGTTTTAGCGCTGTTTTGTAGTATCTTTTAAGAAAGAGTAAAAAGGAGTGAAGATGGCAATGGTAGAACGTTTGACGATTATTCGTGGTGTGGAAAAATTTGAATTACAAACGAAAACAGCGCGCTGGGTGTTAGCAAAAGAAGAGGGATATTCGCCAGTTCAAATGCTCGTTTCGGCAATTGGCGCTTGTGGGGGGTACGTGTATCAATCCGTTTTGGAAAATTCGCACATTCCCTTTGAGTTTGAAAAAATAGAAGTCACGTATTCAAGAGAAGTAGAGAGACGCGCACAACCATTAAAACAGGTGACGATTCTCTTTTATGTGTCTGTTCCAGAAGCCTTTCAAGCACGGGCGACACGGTGTTTGAAGCTTGTCTCCCCAAACTGTCCAGTGATTCAATCATTGGCTGAAAGAATTACTGTCGAAGAAACAGTTGTATTTAAAAAGTAAACTATTAGAGACATTATCGTTACGAGCGCTTTTCCCATTTTGGATGCCTCGTTTCTGAGAATGTCTTTTTTTAGAGGAGCGTGGGGAAATAGCTGTAGAAACAGGAAATTTTTAATTCATTTGTACAAAATAATACAGACAAAAAACAGATAGTGTTTTTTTCACAAATAAAAAGGTTGCTTTTTTTTCTGTTTTAGTAGATGATGTAAGTAGTTACATCTCTGATATAACGCTGTTTTGCGAAACGTGTGTTATTTTTTAATTCGTAATAGTTTTTTTAAATCGTTTCACAGAATTACTTTAATTGTTATACAGTTTTTTTAGTTGTTATAGTTTGTTTGTCGGCCTTTAGGAGGTAATCATGATTGAGTTAGTGAATGTGTCGAAAGTCTATCAAGAGACACACGCGTTAAAAAATATTCACTTTTCTGTCCAACCAGGAGAAATCGTTGGGATTGTTGGGAAAAGTGGCTCTGGCAAGTCCACGTTGTTACGTTTGTTGAATTTAATGGAACAACCGAGTGAAGGGGAGATTCGTATTGATGGCAGAAATGTTCAAACCTTCTCTAAAAAAGAAGTTCGCCAGCAGCAACAACAAATGGGGATGGTGTTTCAACATTACAATTTGTTAGAAAATTTGAAAATTTATGATAATGTTGCGTTGCCTTTGAAACTTTTAAAAGAGAAACAGCCTGAAAAAATTGAGCGTTTATTAACGTTTGTTGATATGGCCCATAAGGCAGAAGCGTATCCTGCTCTGCTTTCTGGTGGGGAAAAACAGCGTGTCTCTATTGCTCGAGCGTTGAGCCGTAATCCAAAATGGTTATTATGTGACGAGGCAACGAGTTCATTAGATGAAGAAAATACAGAAAGTGTCGTTCGACTATTACATAAGACGCATCAGGAATTCCGACCGACTATTTTCTTTGTCAGTCACGAATTAGAAACCGTGAAGCGCTTATGTAATCGTATCTTAGTGATGGAAAAAGGTCAGTTAATTGGCGAATTTCTGAATAATCCTCAACAATATGAGGAAGAACCGCTTTCCTATTTAGAAAAAGTGGAAAGGAGTTTGCGCCCATGACTTTTTCAGAAACCTTTGTCGAATATTGGCCATCTATGCTGATTGGTTTAAAAGAAACAGGGATTATGATGTCGATTTCGATGGCTATCTGTTTGCTTGTTGGCTTGCCTTTAGGCTTAGGACTATTTTTGGCTAATCCGAAAGTCAAAGGACATCAACCTTGGCTATACTGGGTTTTAAATTTCATTGTAACTGTTATTCGTTCGTTTCCTTATTTATTATTTGTGATTGCGTTGATTCCAGTTACTCGTTCTGTTTTAGGAAAGGCATTTGGCCCAATTCCTTCATCTGTGCCATTGAGTATTGTTGCGATCGCGATTTTTGCTCGCTTGGTTGAACAAGTGCTGTTGGATGTTCCAGGAGAAATTTATTTTTTAGCTAATTCGTTAGGTACCTCGAAAGTCCAATACATTTGGCACTTTTTATTGGTGGAAGCACGTAGCGGATTGGTCCTTGCTTACACAACCACGACAGTGAGTATGGTTTCATATTCCACGGTGATGGGTGTTGTTGGTGGCGGCGGGATTGGCGATTTTGCAGTTCGTGTCGGGTATCAACGGTATGAATACGGTATTATGTATGTTGCCATTGTGATTATGATTGCACTGGTCTTCATTTTACAAATGCTTGGGAACTTCATTGCCCAAAAACTAGACAAAAGAAAGTAGGAGGACAAAAGAATGAAGAAGTTTTATTTAGCAACATTCGCTGTTATTGCAACAGTCATTTTAGCTGCCTGTGGGGGAAATAAACAAGCAGATCAGAAAGAAGACAAGGAGATTACCGTTGCCGTGCAATTGGAATCTTCAAAAGATATCTTGGAAATTGCCAAGAAAGAAGCTGAGAAAAAAGGGTACAAAATTAACATTATGGAAGTGAGCGACAATGTTGCCTACAACGATGCCGTGCAACATGACGAAGCGGATGCTAATTTTGCGCAACATCAACCTTTCATGGAAATGTTTAACAAAGAGAAAAAAGCTGATTTAGTGGCTGTTCAACCGATTTATTATTTTGCTGGTGGTTTCTATTCAAAAGAATACCAAGATGCGAAAGATTTACCTGAAAATGCCAAAGTGGGGATTCCTAGCGATCCAACCAATGAAGGTCGTGCTTTAGCAATTTTAAATGCAAACGGCGTGATTAAATTAAAAGAAGGTGTCGGCTTTAACGGCACGGTGGCAGATGTCGTGGAAAATCCTAAAAACATCACTTTTGAAAGCATTGATTTACTGAATTTAGCTAAAGCCTATGATGAAAAAGACATCGCTATGGTGTTCTGCTACCCAGCCTACTTAGAACCTGCTGGTTTAACAACGAAAGATGCGATTTTGTTAGAAGATGAAGAAGCAAGTAAACATTACGCATTGCAAGTTGTGACACGTAAAGGCGAAAAAGATAGTGAAAAAATCAAGGTTTTAAAAGAAGCGATGACAACAAAAGAAGTTGCTGAATACATCAAGAAAAATTCTAAAGGCGCCAATATTCCTGCGTTTTAATGAATAGAAAAAATGAAGCCTCTTTTTGAGAAGCTTCATTTTTTTCTTTTCCTTGATTTATAGTATAGTTAATAGGAAGGAGGTGCCGGTGTGGTCGAATTATTTATTTTAATGATGGAACGGGTGGGCTTAATTATTTTACTGGCCTTTCTTTTAGTGAATGTGCCTTATTTTAAGCGTGTTTTATTAAGTCGTGAAAAAATGTCTTCAAAAGTTCAGTTGATTTTGATTTTTGGTTTATTTGCTATTATTTCTAATTTTACAGGTATCGAAATCGCTAAGAATCAGATTGTTCCCAATAATTTACTAACCTATTTAAGCAGCAATGCTTCCATTGCGAATACGCGTACGTTAGTAATTGGCGTTTCTGGATTAGTGGGTGGTCCGATTGTCGGCAGTACGGTTGGTTTAATTGCTGGCTTTCATCGGGTTATTCAAGGCGGGGGGCATAGTTTCTTTTATGTGCCTGCTTCTTTAATTGTTGGCTTAATTGCTGGTTTTTTAGGGAGCCGCATGGCAAAGCAAACTGTTTTTCCGTCTGCCGGCTTTTCTGCCATTGTCGGAGCGTGTATGGAAATGATTCAGATGATTTTTATTTTCTTTTTCAGCGGTGATCTAGCGGATGGGGCTACGTTGGTTCGTTTTATTGCGCTGCCGATGATTTTGTTAAATAGCGTAGGAACGTTTATTTTTATGTCGATTCTAACGACGACATTGAAACAAGAAGAGCAGGCCAAAGCGGTTCAGACGCACGATGTTTTGGAATTAGCAGCGGAAACACTGCCATATTTTCGAGAAGGCCTCAATAAAAATTCCAGCAAAAAAGTTGCGGAGATTATTAAGCATTATACAAAAGTCAGTGCGATTAGCATGACAAACAGTCATCAAATTTTAGCTCATGTTGGCGCAGGAAGCGATCATCATATTCCAGAGCTAGAAGTCATTACGGAGCTTTCTCGGGAAGTGTTACGGACGGGCCAAATGACCATCGCGCATGCCAAAGAAGAAGTTGGTTGTTCGGACCCTAATTGTCCGTTGCAAGCGGCGATTGTGATTCCATTATTTTCCCATCAGCAAATTGTTGGCACCTTAAAAATGTACTTTACGGATCCAGCGCAGTTAACGCATGTCGAGGAACAGTTAGCAGAAGGTCTTGGGACAATTTTTTCTTCACAAATTGAATTAGGTGAAGCGGAAGTACAATCAAAATTACTTAAAGAAGCTGAAATTAAATCCTTGCAAGCGCAAGTGAACCCGCATTTCTTCTTTAATGCCATCAATACTATTTCCGCATTAATGCGGAAAGACAGTGAAAAAGCGCGGAAACTATTGCTCCAATTAAGTAAATACTTTCGAGGCAACTTGCAGGGAGCCGTGCAAACTACGATCCCAGTTTCACAAGAACTAGAACAAGTAAAAGCCTATTTGTCATTAGAACAAGCACGGTTTCCGAATCGTTATCAAGTAACATTTGACGTGGAAGAAGCGGTTGCTTCAGAAAAAGTACCGCCGTATGCGATTCAGGTGTTAGTGGAAAATACCATCAAGCATGCATTTGGCAGCCGGAAGGAGAACAATCAAGTCCGGGTAGTGGTCAAAGCAAAACAACACAAATTACATGTGGATGTGTATGACAATGGGCAAGGGATTCCTGAAGAACGCCGCTTGCTATTAGGAAAGACAACAGTGACTTCGGAAAAAGGCACCGGCACGGCACTGGAAAACTTGTCCCGCAGAATGGCGAACCTTTATGGATCAGAAGGTTGTTTTTTAATTGAAAATTTAGAAACAGGCGGGAGCCATGTTCATTTAGAAATCCCGATGGAACAGGAGGAATTAGATGCACGTATTAATCGTTGATGATGAGCCCTTAGCACGAGAAGAATTGAGCTATCTTGTTTCCCAACATCCGCAAGTGACGAGCGTTGCAGAAGCGGATTCTGTGGCGGAGGCAATGGAAGAGATGATGGATCAAAAGCCAGATTTGTTATTTTTAGATATTCATTTGACCGATGAAAGCGGGTTTGATTTAGCGGAAAAATTAACCCATCTTAAAAAAGCGCCCTACTTGGTCTTTGCAACCGCCTATGATCAATATGCGTTAAAGGCCTTTCAAGTGAATGCAAAAGATTATATTTTGAAACCTTTTGAAGAAGAAAAAATAACACAAGTCATTGAAAAAGCATCGAAAGAAATGGGTCAAGCTGTCCCAGAAAACACTGCCGAAAAAGGACCAAAATCTGAAGCAATACCTATTCAAGGGGAAGACCGCATTTATCTTGTGGCGCCAGAAGATATTTACCTCGTTTCTGTCGAAGAACGGCAACTGAGCATTTTTGTGGATCAACAGGTCTACAAGATGACAGGGACCCTCAACAGTATCGAACAAAAATTACCTGCCACGCTCTTTATTAAAACGCATCGAAGTTTCATCTTGAATCGAACAAAAATTCAAGAAATCCAGCCGTGGTTTAATAACACGTTGCAAGTAATTTTAACCAACGGCTCAAAAGTACCTGTTAGCCGTTCATACGTCAAAGAATTTAAAGAAAAACTTGGCTTAAGTTAAAAAATCACCACTTGAAATGTCGAATGCATTTCAAGTGGTGATTTTTGCATTTGGTGAAGAAATTCTGGCATTTCATGAAAAAAAGCCCTTAAAAAAACGTTTTCTTTATATACTTAACCCATAGAAAACAGACAAAAGGGAGCGAAGAAGCATGGAAAAGAAAGTATATTCATTTTTACAACAAGCAGCAGTTTTTGCCATTATTATGTTAATCGCCAACGGCTTGGCGTTCATTTCCCCAATACCAATGCCTGCTTCAGTAATTGGCATGGTGTTATTGTTCATTGGTTTATGTACAAAAGTTGTTAAATTGGAGCAAGTGGAAGGGCTAGGTAATAGCTTATCAACGGTTATTACATTTTTATTTGTTCCTTCAGGGATTTCCTTAGTTAATTCTTTAGGGATTATGCAACAATTTGGCGTTCAAATTGTTTTTGTTATTTTAGTAGCAACATTAGCGTTACTAGCAACGACTGGTTGGACGGGCGCCTTTTTATTGCATATGAAAGATGCTCGAAAAGAAAAAGAACCCGCAGCAACGAAGAAAGCGAAAGGAGAGGTTCGCGCATGAATCCGTATGTTGGCATTATTATTTCATTAGCTGTATTTGGCATAGGTACTTGGTTGTTTAAAAAAAGTAAAGGTTTCTTCTTATTTACGCCATTATTCGTTGCGATGATTTTAGGCGTTGTCGTTTTAAAAGTAACAGGAATTAGTTACGAGCAATACAATGAAGGTGGCAAATATATCAGCTTCTTTCTAGAGCCTGCGACAGTAGCGTTTGCGATTCCTTTATATAAAAAGAGAGACGTGTTGAAAAAATATTGGTTAGAAATTTTAACGGCGTTAACAATTGGTTCTTTTGGTTCGCTAGTGGCTGTTTATTTTGCAGGAAAAGTGATTGGCATGGATAATCATTTAGTGGCCTCAATCTTACCACAAGCAGCTACAACAGCGATTGCCGTACCTATTTCTCAAACTGTTGGTGGCATTGCTTCCATTACGGCGTTTACTGTAATCTTCAATGGTGTACTAACCTATGCCTTGGGCCGAATTGCATTGAAATGGTTTAAAATTAACAATCCAATCGCCAAAGGTTTAGCTTTAGGTGCGGCCGGACATGCCCTAGGTGTGGCAGTTGGCATGGAAATGGGCGAAACAGAGGCTGCTATGGCTAGTATTTCTGTCGTAGTGGTTGGCGTAGTTACTGTTTTAGTAGTTCCTTTCTTTGCAACGGTCATTGGTCTATAAAAAAGTGGGCTTCCCCACTCTTTTATGAGTAGCTAATTTCTATCAGCTAGCAGACTCTGCTTATTCTGTTCCCGCCGTTTATCAATTTTTAAGCCTGGGACAAAAATCCAAAGTGATTTTTGTCCCAGGCTTTTTTGTGTTGTTTACACGATTTTTTGAGTATAGATAGGTCGGATTGACCAGTCTTTTTATAGAATGGTTGCTCCTAAAGTTTGTTTAAAGTGGCGTAACGCCCATTCGTGTCCTTGTTCATCAAAACTAGCAACGGCATGCTCGGGAATCATTAATTGATAGCCTAAATTATAGGCATCAACAGCCGTATGCAACACGCAAATATCTGTACAAACACCAGTTAAACAAAGCTCTGTAATTCCTCGTTCTCGTAACCGAATGTCCAAATCCGTGCCACTAAAAGCAGAATAGTGCCGTTTGTCCAGCCAATAAACGGTTGCCTCATTTTTGTGAGCTTGATAAAAATCAGCTAGCGAGCCAAACAGATTACGCCCGTCAGTTCCTAAGACATTGTGGGGCGGGAAAAGTTTATTTTCAGGATGATAGCGATCTAGGGGGTCATGCCCATCAATGGCAAAAACCACAAAATCGCCATTGTCAAAATAGTGCTTTGTTTGTTGAACAAGGGCCGTTTCAATGGCTTGTCCAGCGGCACCAGTGGTTAGTTTTCCGTCTGTGGCGACAAAATCATTCGTATAATCAATGGAAATCAGAGCTTTCATTTGGCAACCTCCTAAAGGTTAAAGTCATTTTGTTCATTTTACAGCTTTTAAGAAAGCATTTCAAATGATAAAAGTACATCAAATTCTAAAAAAGCTGTTTCAAAATAAACGCTTTGGCTAAAAAACATGCTATAATTTTGCTACAAATTAAAGCAGGTGAATAGAGTGAAAAGAAAAATCGTACGTTTTATCCTTTGGTTGTTAGGAATCCTTGTGGTTATTTGCTTAGGCGTGTTTCTCGCCTTTCAATTATCTCCTAAGCCAGGCGCTTGGGTCATCAACCAGTTATTCGCAGGCGAAGTTGAAATAAAAGATTCAGCTTCCTATGATAAAGCATTACCCAATGTCCAATTGCAAGAAAATCAAACATACCCTTCTTCAAGAAAAAAGAATACCTTTGATTTGTATTATCCCCAAACGTCAAAACAAGCGGTACCAGTCGTTTTATGGGTCCATGGTGGTGGCTATGTGGGAGGAGATAAGTCTGGGATGAAAGAGTTTGCGACACGTTTAGTGGCTGATTCCTCAGTTGCCTTTATTTCAATGAATTATGAATTAGCACCAGACGCACCTTATCCAAGCCAGCTCCAGCAGGTCAATGAACTTGTTCAATTTTTATTAGAAAAGAAACAAGCGTATCCCATGTTAGATTTATCTAAGCTTTTTATTGGCGGGGACAGTGCGGGTGCACAGATTGCTCTACAATATGCAACAGTTCAAACCAATGCCAACTATGCCAAAGAATTAGGGATGACTGCAGCGTTGCCGGCTAGCCATTTAAAAGGCACACTCTCGTATTGTGGTCCGGTGGATTTGAAACAAATGGCCAACCAACAAAGTGATAATCGTTTTATGAAATTTTTCGTTAAAACAGTGGCTTGGTCCTTGCTCGGCACTAAAGACTGGCAGACGAGTGCAGAACTGCAAGAAGTGAGTTTAGTGGATAAAGTCACCAAAGAATTTCCCCCGACGTATCTAACAGATGGCAATAGTTTTTCATTCCAAGAGCAAGGACTAGCCTTGGTTCAGCGGTTAAAAACTTTAAATGTTCCAGTTTCAGCTCTCTTTTTCAAAGATAAGAAAGCAACGATCACCCACGAATATCAATTCGACTATCAAACAAAAGAAGCTAAACAATGTTACCAAGAAACAGTCCAGTTTGTGAATACGTATAAATAAACAGAGGCCTTAGAAATATTTCTAAGGCCTCTGTTTATTTATTTTTGTCATTTTTTTAGCTGAGAAATATGTATAAATTAAACAAAAATGTTTATTTAATGATGTTTACATGAGAAAAAATCCGTGCTATACTACGAACTCGTTTGTTAATTTTAATGTTAAAAACAACGTTTTTGTTATTTTTGTGAACAAATTAACATTTTATCTTACAAAAAACAGCAAAAAATTCGTTTAGTTAACAAAAAGAAAATTAAAAAATAAATTTTTTTTTTGAAATTAAGAAAATATCTTTAAAAAAATCAGAAGAAAACTTCGTATACTTGAGCCATAGGTTGGTTGTGGAAAGTTTACTTCGAGGGAGGAGTGATGAAGTTAATGAAAAAGAAAATCGCTGTTTTATTGGCAACTTGTTTACTTGTACAACCATTTTTATCTGTTTCAGCGTGGGCGATTGAAGGGGAGCAACAAACAGAACGTACGCAGACACAGCCAAAAACAGCAGAAACCAGTACAAGTGAAGCAACAAAAGAAAGCAGCGCACATTCTATAGAACAGTCATCAATGACGGAATCTAGTGCTATCACAGAAAAAGTAACCACCTCTTCCACAGAAACAAAACCAAGCGAAGAGCAGAAGCAAATCACCTTGACCTTTGAAACAACGGATCAAGCTTTGTTTCTAAATGATGCCAAAAGTTATCAAGTGGTAAAAGAAAAAAATCAGCCACTTCGGACAGAAGAATTACCAAAATGGGCGAATAGTGAGGAAAATGCGACTTTCGTTGGCTGGTCTTACCAAGGAAAAACATATACAAATGAAGAACTTCTTCAATTAGAGTTTTCAGAAGATACACAACTTACGGCTGTCTTTAAACAGAAACTGACACGCATGGCCAGAGCTGTTTCAATTGATCAGTCCATTGCGGACACAATTGCTCCTGCAGATAAAACAAAAGTGATTGTTGTGCCAAGTCCTGCAGGAGATGGAGCAGCGTACAAAGAATATGCATCGACAGAGGCTGGCTTGAAAGAAGCCTTGTTTGATTTGTATCAACAGGGGAACAATGGCGATTTCACTCTTTATATAGGAAACAATATTACGACGAGTGCGGCGACCACCGCTAAAGTGATTCCTGACACCGTTACGGCAAGTAATATGACCTTTTACGCCTTGCAAGGTAAAGTCAATCATTTAGTGATTACTGGAAACAGCGCGGATCCGATTAGTATGGATACAACTTTACCTACAGGTTCCAAAACATTGGCACTAGGAATTGTTCACTTCGGTACAGATATTACTTTAAGAAATATTTCTTACACAGGATCACAAATGTATTTAAACGGTCATAGTTTGTCCTTGAATGGTGGTTCTATCGGGAATGGTTTCTCTGTGTTTGGCGGAACGGATTCAGGCGATGTTACAGGAAATCCTGTGATTACAGTAAATAGCACAGGTTCAGGTACGTGGTATTTTTATGGCGGAAATAATAATGGTGGAACTTTAAAAGGAAACCCAACGTTGCTTATTAATAACACGGTCTCCGGAATCAATACGCTATCAGGCGGTGCAAATCTAGGTACAGTCGATGGGAATGTAACCGTTTCTGTTAAACGAATCAATGGTGCTCTTTCTAATTATTATGGTGCAGGAATTGGTACAGCAGCAAACCCAATTTCTGTGACCGGGAGTGTTTCCAATGAGTTAGACATTGCAGCGGAAGCAAATAGTTCTTTTAGGATGTCCACTTACTATGGTGGCGCACTTTATGGAAACATTAATGGTACCATTAAAAATTCATTATCTGGATATGGCGGTTGGAGTTCAAGAGGGCCTTATGTTGGTGGTTCAGGTCGTGGGAATATTGGAACAAATCGTGGAACAAATGCAATTTCCACAACCCTCGATGCAAGTAATTATACAACCTATGGACCAAGTATTATTGGAGCCAATCGTTATAACGGCACAATAACAGGAAATATTGAAAATACGGTTATTGGTGGAACAACAGCTGCTCAAGGCGGTATAGGTAATTTTGATGGTGGTAGTGGAACGGAAGCTGATCGATTATCAAAAGCAGCACTAGGGGCTTCCAATGAAGGTATCTATGATGCTTATACATCAGAGCAACGGGCAAAATTAGCTTTTGATAGTGCAACTTATAAAATTTTAGGAAATATTCACTCACATCTTGTTAAAGGTTCATTTGGTAATGCGGATCTGTGGCGAACAACCGCAGCTGGTGTAGGTGGTTACGTAGAAGGTAAGGCAACTATAGAAGTTGGAACACAAACAGGCGATGGCACAGCTGGCGGCGATGGCTTGGTTTATAAAGGAAGTCGTCCAACTGACACGAATTATTCTTCTAGTAGAAATAATTTAGCGAATGCGAAAGATTTTGATATTGCTGGCGGTGGTCTTGTCATTGGTCGAGATGCTTGGACTATCTACATTCGCGGTGAGTCAAATACAGTAATTAATAATGCTGTAGCTCGACGAACATACGGTGGTTTATTTTCTGGCGTTGTTGAAGGGAACACCTCTAATACATTGAATGGAGGTATTGTCGATACCTTAGAAGGAAGTGGTTATGAAGGCGGTCGAGTTTATGGAAATGCCCAAGCAACTGTCAGGAATGGTCAAGTTGACTGGTTCTTATCTGGTGGTGGCTGGAATGATAAAAAAATTGTCGGGAATGTTGGAGTAACCGTTTATGATGGTGTCATTAATGCCTCAATGGGAGCATCTTATGGTGCTTCAAGTGATCATACTGTTACTGGAAATTCTAATAATATTGTTTACGGTGGCGACTTTTCTGGTACTCCTCGTGAAGGAACGAATGGTTTTTCTGGCGGAATAACAAATGTTGGTTCTTTGTTAGGAAACGCAAATTTGACCATTGATTTAAGAAACTACAATCGCGAGTTTAAATTGCCTTCGGGAACGTCTATTTCAGGAGGTGTTCCTTATAACGGAACAACTAATTTAGGAACAGATGATTCTAATACAATCACGCTAAATATCTATACAAAACCAGGTTCAGATGTTTTGAATGGTGCAGCTATATACGGAGATGGCGCGCGGACGTCCTCATATACAAAAAGTGGCAAAATTATTATGAATATTCAAGCAACAGGTTCAAGTATTGGTAACTTATATGCAACAAATTATGGTAATGCCCCTACGACAGGGCTGTTACGTGATGTCGAGATAAATTTACAAGGTGCCAAAACAATCAATGGCTTATCTGGTGGAAATGCAACAGATAGTTTCACCAATACCATTGTTTCTAAAAATGCTCAGAAGGTTGTCATTAACATTGGCGAGAACGTTGATGGACTTGATAACTATCAAACAGAACCACTAAATGCGACAGGCTTAGGCGTTGTCAACTTTACGGAATTAAATGTCACCAATGGCATTAAATTAATGGCTAATGGTGGGAACATCAAAAATGGCGTTTCTGCTACTGCCGCGAATCATAGTACGACTTACAATGAATTCGGATCAATTCATCTATCTAAAAATGCAGGAATTGGGATTACCAACACGGCCAATTTAATTTCAGCTAGCAAACTAACGGTTCAGGATCATGCAACATTAGAAACAATTCCTGGTACAGGTAAAGTAAACATTGCGGATTTTGAAGCTGTCGATCCAACAAAAGATGAACTTTTATGGATTAAACCAACGACAGATACAACTGCTTTGGTGGATAGCACAGGGACTTGGTTTGGAAATGTCAAAGCCTATCAGGTCTTGACGATTAATCCAACGGTCAATAATGCTACAAAACTTACGCCAACAACGTTTCATGGGATTGAAAAAGCGACTGGAAAAACATTTATTGGCGATAACGATGTAACCAAGGGCGCCAATGGCTATGGGATAGCAATTCCTGGCTCTATCATCGATTATGAAGTGGAAACGCCTGGAATTGTGGCAGGTGCAGGTACTATTTCTCATGATGTAAAAGAGGTCAAAGCCGGCAATGCGCCGTTAACCTTACAAGCGTGGGGCACCGAAGTAGCTGGACAAAAAGTTCAAAAAGGACGTTTGATGATTCCGACCTCAAGTACTTTAACACCAACCCTAAGCTTCCTTCCTGACGAAGTAACAGGTTCTTGGTTGCACCAAGGAACGGTTAAATCTAGTGAAGTTGGGAGCACGATAGAGCAAATTCCAGAGCAAAAAGATACCACCCCGCTTTCATGGAAAGCGACGAATATGAACTACAGTTATCAGGTGAAAGTTCAATTTTCAAATAAAGTGGAACTTTCGGGGCAATCGGTGATTGTCACAGAGGACGAGGCAGCACAGCTAACAACTGTTGATAAAGTAGTGGAAATGCTCGGCGCAAAAGGTCGGCCGTTTTTCAAGACCTCATTAAAAGAGACGGATTTACCACAAATTCAAGCGCCGTTAGCAGAAAAAACTGTATCGCGGACACATGATATTCAATTAGAAGCAGGGACGTCAGGAGATAATTTGCAAAACAAAACGGTTCATTTAGTTGTTGTGAAAAATGAAAGTGTGCTTGCCAAAGATCGTTCGTTTGCCTTGTATGCGACAAGTGCGCATTTGAAGTTAAAAGAAGCAAATGGCTTAACGAATTCAGACGAGTTGGCACAATGGACACAAGCAACGGTGATTTTCGCAGATGGTCGGGCCAATCAAACACCAAGTCTTGATGCCGCAACCTTCCAAGCCATTCAACAAGCGAAACCAGAAGAATTAGCCAAAACGGTGCCAGCCAATTATCAATTTACAGAAGCTGGTGAAACGTTAAATAAAAAAGTCAATGTGTCTATTTCAGGTGAATTAACGTTAGAAAAAGTACCTAAAACAATTGATTTTGGCAAACAAAAAATTTCTGCCAAGCCAGAAGTTTACTGGCCAACTCTTTCAGATGATTTAGTCGTTCAAGACACACGCGGGACAGAAAGTACGCCTTGGAAACTGAATGTTCAGGTAACGAATCCCTTAACGAACGGCACAGATCAATTGGAAGATTTGTCATTGGTTACAGACAAAGGAGAATTTTTACTCAATAAAGGAGATACGGTTGTTACAGAAAATGAAGGCTCCGGTTCAGGTAGTTATACAATTAACCAAGGTTGGGGTGCGGCAAACCAACGGGGGCTTAAACTATCTGTGCCAGTCGAGAAACAAAAAGTTGGCGAATTCAAAGGGACATTGTCATGGTCATTAGTCATGGCACCATAACAAGGAGGAGAGAAGTGAGATGAAAAAATACCTTTTGCTTAGTTGTTTTTTAGGTCTTTTCAGCTTCTGTCATTCAGACACTGCGTTTGGGGAAGCAGCTTATGAAAATAGTGGTGTTGTCTCCTTTTATGGAACGTATGAATATCCCACAGAAGAGTCGACAACAGCGACTAGTAATTCTTCCACAACGACCGAACCCACCAAGCCAGCTGACGGAGGCGCTTCATCCGTCCTTTCTTCTGGCGTATATGGGTCGCGACAAGGAAGATTACCAGCGACAGGTACCACCAATCAAGCACCATTTATTTATTTGGGAATCAGCCTTATCACTATAGGCATATTATTTATTAAAAGGAGAAGAGAAGATGAAAAAAACAGTATTAGCAGTAGTAGGGATTGTAGGATTTAGCGGTGTCCTAGCGACACAACAAGCATTTGCGGAAGATATTAACGTGAACTATACAAGTAATGGCGCCATTACATTTGAACCAGATACAGATCCAACGAAGCCAGTTAACCCAACCAATCCAGATGAAAAAGTTGAACCAGAAGATCCAACTGACCCAACTGGACCAAAACCAGGGACTGCAGGCCCCTTATCAATTGACTATGCTTCAAGCTTTCAATTTGGCGCCCAAAAAATCACTTCCGATACGAAAGATTATTACGCACAAATTCAAACATTTAAAGATGGAACAACAGGTCCCAACTATGTTCAGGTAACGGATAAACGTGGGACACAAGAAGGCTGGACGTTAAGCGCTGTACAAAATGCGCAATTCAAAACAGCCCAAAATGAAGAATTAGTTGGGGCCGCTTTATCGATTGCCAATGCAGGTGTGACATCGATTGTTGATGCCGCATACGCGCCAACACCAACAGCAGCACATACCTTTGTTCCTGGAACAGAAGTAGAATTAGTCAAAGCAGAAGATGGCAAAGGAATGGGGACTTGGGTCTATCGTTTTGGGAAAGATGCGACAGAAGGTGCTACTGCCGTGAAATTAAATGTCCCAGGTAAAGCGATTAAATTAGCAAAAGAATATCGTACGACCTTAACATGGACATTGAAATCTGTACCAACGAATGTTGGAGGCTAAGTAAATGAAAAAAACAGTCGTCTACTCCTTGTTATTCGGAACAATGTTGCTTGGCGCCACTGTTCCTGCTGAAGCGGCGACGGTCGTATTTGATAGCGAACAGTCGATTGTTTTTACCCCAAGCACAGATGGAACAGATCCAGTGAATCCAGAAAATCCCGATCCAGAAAAACCAGTTCGACCAGTCGATCCAACGAATCCTGATGGACCTAATCCAGGCACACCTGGGCCACTTTCCATCGATTATGCCTCAAGTTTGGATTTTGGGAGTAATGAGATATCGAATAAGGATCAAACGTATTTTGCCAGAGCGCAAACCTATAAAAACCCAGATGGTTCAGCAAGTGAATTGGCAACTGCTAATTATGTACAAGTAAGTGATTTACGGGGAACCAATGCTGGCTGGGTTTTAAAAGTGAAACAAAATGGTCAATTTCGTAATGCAGAAACATTACACAAAGAATTAACAGGCGCCACCGTTGCCTTTACTGAGCCCAGTGTTCGCTCAAATGCGACGGACGTATTGCCGCCAACTGCTACCGCAAACATTCAATTAGATGCTGCGGGCGCAGAAACTGTTGTCATGCAAGCCCCAGAAAAGACCGGCGCCGGAACGTGGATCACGCTGTGGGGGCAAGCAGAAAAAGTGACCGAAAAAAATCAACAAGGACAGCAAGTAAATGCCACAATCACACGGGCAATCTCACTAACTGTTCCTGGGAAAACCCCTAAGGATGCAGTACAATATAAAACAACATTGACTTGGCTACTTTCAGATGTACCAGTAAATAATGGAGGGAAATAAATGAAAAAGACAAAAGTAATGACATTGATGGCAACCACAACTTTAGGAGCACTGGCACTTGTACCAATGAGTGCATTAGCAGTCGACGGTGGTGAATACCAAACAAACGGAGCGATTCAATTTGCACCAAATACGAACCCAACGAATCCAGTTGATCCGACGAATCCAGACCCGGATAAACCAATTACGCCAGTTGATCCAACTGATCCGACAGGGCCTAAGCCAGGGACAGCAGGTCCGTTATCCATTGACTATGCATCTAGCTTATCTTTTGGGGAACAAACGATTACCTCAAAAAATATGACCTACTATGCAGAAACACAAAAATACAAAGATAACGCTGGTGCCGATCAAGAAGGCCCGAACTTTGTTCAAGTCTCAGATAATCGTGGGACTGAAACAGGTTGGACGTTAAAAGTAAAACAAAATGGTCAATTCAAAACTGAAGCCAACCAAGAACTAACAGCGGCCAAAGTAACTTTAAGCAACGGACGCGTGGTTTCAGCTTCACAATCTGCAAAACCAACGACAGCGCCAGCTACGATTGAATTAAACCCAACTGGGGCTGAATCAGTGGTCATGGCTGCTGGCGATAAAGAAGGTGCGGGCACGTACTTAATGAGCTGGGGCGATAGTATAGATGCCGCTAAAACAAGTATTTCATTAGAAGTACCTGGTTCAACCACAAAATATGCGAAAAAATACACGACAACTTTTACTTGGACTTTGACAGATACACCTGCTAACACAGGAAACTAAGAACGACAGCATACACGCAAGATCGGGATATAAGTCAAAAATTTTTTGGCTTATCTTTCGGTCTTTTGGTGCTTATAATACAACAAAGAATGGAAGATATAGGAGAATGAATATGAACAGATGGAAAGTATATGCAACGGTAATCGCTTGTATGTTATTTGGCTGGATTGGCGTGGAGGCGCACGCTTCTGAATTTAATTTTACGGTCACACCAACAATTCCCGAAAATCAAGTGGATAAATCAAAAACCTACTTTGACTTAAAAATGGCGCCTGGTGCCAAACAAACCGTAGAAATTCAGTTACGCAATGATACAGATGAAGACATTACCATTGAAAATACGGTGAACTCAGCGACAACGAATTTAAATGGCGTAGTAGAATATGGCCAAAACGGGATCAAACCTGACAAAACTTTACGCTTTAACTTAAAAGATTATGTGGAAGCACCGAAAGAAATCATCTTGCCGAAGCATTCCCAAAAGACCTTACCTTTAACCATCACGATGCCTAAAGATTCTTTTGATGGCGTGATGGCTGGCGGCATAACACTCAAAGAGAAAAAGAAAGAAACCACGACTTCTGCGGACCAATCAAAAGGGTTAGCTATTAATAATGAATACTCCTATGTTGTGGCTATTATTCTTCAGCAAAATGAGACAAAGGTTCAACCAGATTTAAAATTACTGGGGGTTAAACCAGGCCAAGTCAACGCGCGAAACGTCATCAATGTTTCTTTACAAAACCCACAAGCGGCCTATTTAAACCAATTACATTTAATCAACACTGTTTCAAAAGGAGGCGAAACGCTTTACCAATCCGATACTGAGGATATGCAAGTGGCGCCAAACTCTAACTTTAGTTACCCAATTTCTTTAAAAGGGGAACGATTAACGCCAGGGAAATATGTCTTGAAATCAACGGCCTATGGTGTAAAAGATGAAAAGGGCACCTATCAAGTCAAAGGCGCCAATGGTGAAGAACGGTACCTGTACAAATGGGAATTTACAAAAGAATTTACTATTTCTGGGGACGTCGCTAAAGAATTAAATGAAAAAGACGTAACCATTAAAGGAACCAATTGGTGGTTGTATCTACTGATTGCATTAATCATTCTAGCGCTGCTCTTATTGATTTTCTTCTTGTATCGTAAAAAGAAAAAAGAGGAAGAACAACAATCTGAGTAATAAAAAGGGCTATCTATTGACAAAAAGGGTTTTCCTTGTAAAAGTAAAGGTACTTTTACAAGGAATTGCTTCCCATAAAGTAGAGGTAGAGAGAGTGAGAAGCCATGAGAAAAAAGTATCTTTTTTTATTTAGTTCTTTGCTAATTTTTACGGCTGTCGAAATAGAACCAATTCAAACATTGGCGACACCTATTTATAATCCCTTAGAACCAACGGAAGAAATTCAACCAAAACCAGAATCAATCACCCCTCAGGAAAAGTCAGAACCGGAACAACCTGCGCCAACCCCTCAGGAAGATCAAAAAACTACGGTTCCTTCTGAAGAAAAAAAGCCTTCACCCAAGAAAAAAGACAAACCTGTGGAGAAACCGGCAATGTCAAAAGAAAAAAAGAAACAAACAAAAGAAACAACGGCTCATCCCCTACAAGTGAATAAAGATTTTGTCTTTCCTAACGGACTTGGTGCAGGCGGCGATGAAGAATCTGAAAGCTATTTAGCAGCGGTTGGGTACTTTCTTTCAGGAAATGGATTGTATGGGAAAAAAATGGATGTGAGAGAAGTCTATGATATTGATGATGTTTTTAAATAAAGTGGATAAAAGAAAAATCGCCTTATTTCAGTTACTGGAAAATGCACCGATGTTAACAGAGTCAAAAGAAACCGTAATGCAGGAGTTAGAATTATCTGAATTTATCGTGAACAAAACGGTCGCTGAATTAAATGCCGATTTTATTGAATTTGGTTTATCAGAGGATTTTCAAATTGTGAGCGATGGTATTTTCTTAACTCTTAATGAATCAGGAACGGAAACTTCCGATACTTTGATTGATTGCTATATTAAAGAGTCGTTACGTTTTGCTATGTTTCAAGATTTCTTTTTTCAGCGTTTTGATTCTGTGAATGAGTTTGCGTTAGAACACTTTGTTAGTCACACATTGGCTTATAAGGAGTTCAAGGAATTAAAGAAAATGCTGGAAAATTATCAAATTACAATTAATAAAGAATTTCACTTGGTGGGAAATGAAACCAATTTACGCGAAGTAACAACACTGGTTTTTTTACAATTATACCAACGTGATTTTTCATTGTACGGTAAAAAAGTTTTAGAGCAGATTCGGAACTTTGAGCTATTTTTTTCTGAGAAGGTTCATCTTAATCAGCGTGCGGGCTATGCACAAGCTAAATGTTTTCATTTTTTGGCGGTTTCTTTAGTACGAACGCAGCAACAGTTTTATGTAGAGAAAAAAGTAGATTCGCAAGTGTTAAAACAATTAGCCGGTGACAATCAGCAGAATGTTTTCAATTGGTTAGAGAGTCTTCAAATCCCAGAACCACAACGAACAAACGAAGGCAATTATTTACTCTTATTTTTAATTGCTGAAGAGTGGCTTCAAGTAGCTTCAGCAGCACTTTGCCAAAGATTTGCAGAAATTCAACAATTGAATCGTGACTTGTTAAGCTATTTAAAAATACAATTTCAGCTTTCCGAGGAAGTCCTGCAAGGTTTTGAACAAAAAGTAACAATCGTACATTTTAAATTGTTCCATTTTCCAATAGAAGCAAACTATAGTTATCGCAAAATGGATATAACCTACTTTGCAGAAACGTATACAGAGTATTTTTCTGCTAGTCGACAATTTATTCAAGAACAAAAAACGAATCCCGCTGTTTGGGATGCCAGACGGTTTTTATTTTATCGGTATCTGTTGTTAATGGTGGATGCGTTACCATTGAAAAAAGTTTTGGCTCCGATTACATTGTGTGTCGACTTTTCCTTTGGTGAAGCCTATAATCGTATGATACAAAAAAATATTGAAAAAATTACGGAATGGAATATCATTTTCAAAGCACATGTAGATGAAAGTGTACAATTAATTTTATCGGATATTCATTTTGTCGATTGGCCTGAGATTACCCAAATTATTTGGCTAGCGCCACCACGTCCTGTTGATTGGTCGCATTTTATTAAAACGCTGAGTGCACTAAGACCGCACTCGGGAGAAGAGAAAAAGAAATCATCGTAGACTAGACGGTGATTTCTTTTTCTTTTAGAATATAAAAATTAAAAATAATAAAAAAGTTGAAACTTTTTATGCTTGTGATTCGTCTATATAAGTGTACAGGAAAGGAGGTTCCAGAAATCGATGGTTTTCGATGGTTGGAAAAGAAAAAAACAAATTCGCGCGTTAGAAACGCTTGTGGATACCAAATATGAAAAAATGTATCGCATTGCCTTTAACTATACACATTCGAAAGAAGATGCCTTGGATGTGATTCAAGAAAGCTTTGAAAAGGCACTGAAGGCCATCCAAAAAGGACCCGATATTAATGATTTTGACGCGTGGTTCTTTCGAATTCTGCTTTCTGTAGCGACAGATTATTGGCGTAAAAAGAAACGAGAAGCTGTTCATATTGAAAAAGATGAACATGTGTTAGCCCTTTTAAATAATCCCCAACGCAGTTTTTTAGAAATTGAAGAAATTATTAATCAATTAGATAGTCCCAATCGTGAAATTATTCTATTAAAATTTTTTGAAGGATTTACGCTAAAAGAAATCGCCTTGATCCTGGATATTAACGAAAACACGATTAAAACGAAGATGTACCGCAGTTTGAATGAACTCCGAAGTCTATTGAATTAGTAAAAGAAAGGAAGCGAAAAAATAATGGAAGATTTTGTAAAAAGTGTTGTTAAAAACTTTTCAAAAGAATACCGCCAACAACCGTTGCCAACGGATCTACAAGCGGAAGTCAAAGCGCGTTTTCATAAAGAGAAAAAGCGGTACACCTGGCTTCGTTTTAGAAACCGCTCACTGCAAAGTAGTCTAGTAGTGGCTTGTGGCTTTGTCTTATCAGTCAATTTGTTTCCAGGTTTTAGTGAAGCAGCCCGCAACATTCCTGTGTTAGATAAAATTGTTCAATTAGTCACCATCAAAACGTTGACAGCGAAAAAACAGGAAAGTGAAGTAAACATCGATGTCCCTAAAATCCAAACATCCCAAGAATCTTCAGTAGCCGACACGCTCAACAAAAAATACTTGAAAGAAGCCCAAACAGAATTTCAACAAGTCAAAGGGCAATTGTTTGATGGTTCTCGTGTTTCAGTCACTGGAGATTATGAAAAAGTCGTGGACGACCGTCGCTTCCTAGTGGTCAAACGAACCTTCACAGAAATTAAAGGCAGTTCTGCGACGACAACGAAATATGACACCATCGACAAACGAGCCAATGTTGTCGTTTCACTCCCCTTAATTTTTAAAAATGATTTTTACATTGATGTCATTAGTAGTGAAATTAAACAACAAATAGCAGACCAAATGAAGAACGATAGCAATAAAATATACTGGTCCGAAAAAGAGGATGCCCCCAGTGATGTTCAACCCTTCAAAAAAATTAAAAAGGACCAACCTTTCTATATCAATGAAAAACACCAATTAGTGATTGTGTTTCCTCAAGGAGAGATTGCGCCTTACTATATGGGCACCCCTGAATTTGTGATTCCTAATCAAGTCATTGAGAATGAATTGGCAGCGCCTAATTATTTAAAATAAACTCAGCAAAAAACACGCGACAGTTTTAAGAAATGTCGCGTGTTTTTTACTGATCTAACCAAGTCAGTTGCGGTTTTACTGAGAGAAGCGTACACTAGAATTAAGCATAACAAGAAAGGGCGAATGGCAATGGAAAAATCAGAAAAAATTAGTATTTTACAAGATGTGGTTAAAATTAAATCTGTAAATGGAAACGAAGAAGAAGTGGCAATCTATTTACAAAATCTTTTGAAAAAATATGAGATCCCTTCTGAACTTGTTTCTTATGCACCAAATCGTAGTAGTTTGGTTGCTTATTTAGGTGAAAACCGAGAAAAAGTCTTAGGGTTTAGTGGCCACATGGACGTGGTTTCTGAAGGGGACGAAAGTCAATGGACTTTCCCGCCATTTGCGGCCCATATTGAAGGAAATAAATTGTATGGCCGTGGCGCAACGGACATGAAAAGCGGCTTAGTCGCAATGGTTCTAGCAATGATTGAATTAAAAGAAAAGGAAGTTCCATTAAAGGGAGCGGTTAAATTTTTAGGTACAGTTGGTGAAGAAGTCGGTGAGCTAGGTGCTGGCCAATTAACTGAAAAAGGCTATGCGGATGATTTAAGTGCCTTAGTCATTGGAGAACCAACCAATTATAACTTGATGTATGCGCACATGGGTTCAATTAACTACTCCGTTGTGTCACACGGAAAAGAAGCCCACAGTTCGATGCCGGAAGAAGGCATTAATGCAATTAATAATTTGAACGAATTTATTACAGAAGCAAACCAACAAATGGCGGAAGTCACAGCAAACTATGAAAATCCTGAATTAGGCCGAACGATTCACAATGTAACCGTCATTAAAGGTGGCACACAAGTGAACAGTATTCCAGGTCAAGCAGCCTTGCAAGGGAATATCCGTTCAATTCCAGAATTCAGCAACGACCAAGTCATTGCATTATTACAAAAAATTGTCGATGAATTGAACAAAAAAGAAAAACATCAGTTAGAATTAACGACTGATTACAATAAAATTCCTGTAAAAGCTGAGAAAGATTCTGCGTTAATTCAAGCCATTCAAGCCCAATTTGATCAACCATTACCATTAGTGACAAGCGCTGGGACCACAGACTTAGCTGAATTTACTAAATCAGACAATACATTTGATTGCGTTGTCTTTGGACCAGGTGTGACCACTACTGCACACCAAGTCGACGAATATGTCGAAATTGATAATTACTTAGATATGATTGATAAGTATCAAGCGATAGCAAAAAGTTATTTAAATTAAAAAAATGTCGCGCCTGAATCATAAAAATCAGGTGCGACATTTTTTATAAGGTTTATTCCACCACAGTCCATTCATTTAAGGTTTTGCCGTTCTCATCAACTAGCTCTAACCAGCTGTTTGTTCCAGCAAAATAGAGAAACAAGCCGACTTCATTAACGCTTTTTAAGACGATATCTTCCGTTGTGACAAAGTCTTTAAATTGGCCCTTGCGTTCATCACGAAGTTTTTCACCAAATCTGGCGGAGAAACCGACAGACCCGTCTTTATTTAAAGGGGCTTCGGGCATCATTGTCGCGCCAGCTTTAATAAGCATTTCATTGCGCTTTTGCCAAAAAACTGTTGCTTTGCTTTGTCGAGTATCAATATAAAAAGGAATTTGGCTGACTTCTTTTGTCCATTTGTGGCGTGCTTTGGCTGGTCTGGCTTTCTTCGGCGCCGGTTTTTTAAACAGAGAGTAGCCAAAACGTTCCAAGATAAAGGTGACTGTTTCTTTATAGTTAGTCACTGTCGCTACCGCACTTTTCGGAATTTTGACTGTCGCTGGGGTTGCTTCCAATGTTAAACCACTTTCTTTCGCATCATCTAGGAAAGCTTGCGCTAAATAGGCAAGTTCTGTGTCCCAAGTCGGTTTCAACAAAATCGAGTGATCAAAAGAAACTTCTTTATATGTAGCTTTTTCTTCAGCAAGTCCTAAAGCAACTAGTTGGTTATCTCTTAGCAAGAAAAGAATCGCTGCTTCTTTTTTCGGTAATTTAGTTGTTTGTTCAATGATTAAGTGGGCCTGATCGGCTAAATCAATGAGTGTCTTTGTTTTTTTTAGATCAACGGTTAAATGTAAGTCCATGAAGTCTGCTCCTTTATCGTTAGTCTCTTCATTGTATCATGAAATAGCGTCTTCGTCTTTTAACGAGTCAGCGACCTTACAATATTGTTTGAAACAAAAAGAAGCTTTCGTGGTATACTTACTCACATACATAATTTTTAATGAGGAAAGTAGAGGAACAAGAATGAAAACACTTGGCAATATTTTATGGTTCATCTTTGGCGGCTTTTTTGGTGGCTTATCTTGGCTATTCGCAGGCGTGATTTGGTGTATTACAATTATCGGTATTCCGATTGGTTTACAATGTTTTAAATTAGCGGGGTTGAGCTTTTGGCCGTTTAAAAAGCGAGTCGTGTATAGTGATAGCGGCGTATCTTTGGTGGTAAACATTATTTGGCTGATTATCAGTGGACTACCATTAGCAATTGGGCATTGTATTAGTGGCTTGTTGCTTTGTCTGACAATCATCGGTATTCCGTTTGGGCAACAATCCTTTAAATTGGCGAAATTAGCGTTAATGCCGTTTGGGGCCCGTGTTGTTTCAACAAATGATTTTTATTTTGAATAGTCAGAGGTTTCTCATTGACAAATAAAACGAAACAGCGTATTCTGTAAATGTAACAAATAACGTTACATTTAGTTTGGAGTGATTAGATATGGCCATGTCAACGAAATTAAGTGTTGCGATTCATATTTTAAGTTTGATTGAAACAGGTCCTCAAGAACAAGTGACTTCTGAATACATTGCTTCGAGCGTGAATACGAATCCAGTCGTTGTTCGACGACTAATGAGCCAGTTAAAAAAAGCCGGCTTGATTCATTCCATGCGTGGAGCCAATAAAAATACCTTATTAAAGAAACCAGAAGAGATCTCACTGTATGAAATTTACACAGCGGTTGAATTGGAACGAGAGATTTTCAATATTCATCAAAATCCTAATCCAAACTGTTCCGTTGGGGCAAATATCCAATCGGTACTAGAAACTGAATTTACTAAAGTGCAACAAAAAATGGAAGAAGAATTGAAAAGCATCACCTTAGCAGATGTGATTCATGAAATAGAAGTTAAGAGAGATAAGTAATCTCTCTACTTTTAAAGTATTAAATGTAACTATTTTAGTTCTATTTAAAAATGAAAGGATGATTTACATGAAAGTAGCAGTATTAGGAGCAACAGGAAAAGAAGGACAATTACTTTTAGCAGAAGCTAAACGTCGCGGGATGGACGTGACAGCCATCGTTCGTAATGCTTCAAAAATAACAGATGGCACACCGACCATTGAAAAAGATGTTTATCAATTAACAACAGAAGATATTCAAGCGTTTGATGTATTAATTAGTGCCTTAGGATTCCCTGATGTGCAAGATTTTCCAAAATCTACCCAGCATTTGATTGAGATTTTAACCAATCAAAAAACGCGCTTGTTTGTCGTTGGGGGCGCTGGAACCTTGTATGTGGACCCAGAACACACAACTCAATTAAAAGATACACCATCATTCCCAGCAGAAATTCAGCCATTAGCTTCGGCGATGGGCGAAGCTTTAAACTTATTGAAAGAAGCTCAAAACATCCACTGGACCTATATTAGTCCTGCAGCCATGTTTGATGCTGAAGGTCCTGCGACAGGCCATTATGAAGTCGCTGGCGAAGAATTAACAACCAATAGTCAAGGTGACAGCTACATTAGTTACGCAGACTACGCCGTTGCCATGTTAGATGAAGTGGAAAGTAATGCACACCCAAATCAACGAATCAGTGTGTATCAATAAAAGAAACAAGAAAAATGGGGCCTCCGTTAAAACAACGGAGACCCCATTTTCTTGTTTGATTAATTATTGCTAATGTCTTTACTGTTTGGGTGCTCGGTATCCTGCTGCTTCTGCTTCTTCAACAGTAGAGAACCAAGCTACTGGATTCGTAGTTCTATTATAATATCTACTTCCAGGTACATGATAAATTCCATTACGTGACCCTTTAATTAAGGCGTTACCGCTTGGTGCTTCCGCAGCAGCCGTCTCGACTTCCGCCGGCGCCTGTGCGGCTTGTTGCGCCTCTGCTTCAGCTTGCGCTTTTGCTGCCGCTTCGGCTTGTTCTTTTTGCGCTTTTTCAGCGGCTAGTTTCTGAGCTTCTGCTTCTTTTCGTTGTTTTTCTTTGTGGGCATCTAATTGAGTTTTAACAACGGCTACCCGTTTTGTTAAAGCTTGATTTGGGGAGTTTAAAGCGTCAATTTGTTTGATCGCTTCATTATAGTAAGCTTCATTGGTTGGTTCTTGTTCAGCTTTTTCAACAGCGGCAGTTGCACTGGCGACTAGTTGTTCATTTTTTTCTTTTTCAGCGATAGCGGTTTGAACAGTCGTTAATCGTTGTTGAAATCCTTCTTTGCCAACTGGGGCAGCAGCCACTAATTTTTCAGCTGCTTGATAATCGCTTTTACTTTTAGATTTTTCAGCAGTTGTAACTGCTTCATCAACAGGTACTGCTTCTTTGATTTTTTCAAGGCGATCATTGTATTCCTCGTATTCTTGACTTAATGAAGATACTAAGGTTGCGGCTTCATCATAGTTTTTCTGAGAAGGTTGCTTTTCAGCGTAAGCTAAGGCTTTTTCTGTTTTGGCCAATTCTTGCTCAGAATCTGTGATGCTCGCAATAAATTCTTTTGACGGTGTGACTTCGACTGATTTTTCAACTTTGGTATCTTTCTTCTCAGCAACAAAGGTGATTTTTTGCGTTTTTTCATCGGACAGTTTTACTTTGTAAGCAAACGTTTTGTCTTTCGTTTTTACTTCCTTGCCATTGGCCGTTAGTTTGCTGTTGCCGTCGTATTCGCCTTTGATGGTGGCTGAGCCATTGGCATCGGTTTCAACACTCTCTGCATCAAGTGAAAGCGTTGGGGAAGAATCTGTCGTGGCAACCCCACCAATAAATAGAGCGGCACTTGCTAATGCGGCATAGCCATATTGTTTTTTCGGTTGTTTCTTAATTAATGCTTTGATAGTCAGTCCCCCGCTGACAAGTAACCCTAATAGACCCAAAAGTACTAATACTACACTCATTCATTTCTCTCCTTTCGATATAACGTTATTATACAATGTATTGTGAGAAAATGAACATTTTTTTCGTAATAATTAATAAATTTCCTGATAAAAAAATTATTTCCTGAAGCTCAAATTCTTTTGTAAAAATTTTGTTGTGCTAAAATGGAAAGTGAGTTTAACTACGTATGTTATTAGAGAAGGGGAAATCAATGAAAGCAGAAATCATTGCAGTCGGAACAGAGTTATTACTGGGACAAGTAGTGAATACCAACGCCACCTTTTTATCAGAAGAGTTAGCTGCGCTAGGCATCGATGTTTACTATCAGACCGTTGTTGGCGATAACGGCGGCCGCTTAGAAACGCTACTAACAGAAGCAGAACAAAGAAGTGATTTAATTGTCCTATGTGGAGGGCTAGGACCTACAGAAGACGATTTAACCAAGCAAGTTGTCGCACAACATCTCCATAAATCATTAGTAGAAGATCAAGAAGGATTGAACCGCTTGCACCAGTTTTTCCAACAGTCTAAGCGGCCAATGACGGAAAATAATCTACGACAAGTGTTAGCCATTGAAAGTGGACAAGTTCTTCAAAACCCGACAGGATTAGCGGTTGGTTCTTTCGTAACAGAAGGCACAACAAGCTATTTGCTCTTACCAGGGCCGCCCAATGAATTAATTCCGATGTTCCAACAAGCGGCACGACCTTTATTGATTGATGCGTTTCCACAAGAAGAACAATTGATTTCAAGAGTCTTGCGTTTTTATGGCATTGGTGAATCACAGCTGGTGACCGAGATTCAATCGTTGATTGCGCACCAAACGAATCCAACCATTGCGCCTTATGCTAAGCCTAATGAAGTGACACTTCGTTTAACAGTTAAAACAAAAGACTTAGTAGCTGGCGAAGAATTATTAACAGCGACGGAAGAAAAGGTTTTAGCTAAAGTGGGAGACTATTTTTATGGGTATGGGGATGACAATAGTTTAGCCAAGGTAACAGTGGATTTGTTATTACAAAACGGACAAACCGTCACGGCTGCTGAGAGCCTCACCGCTGGCCTATTCCAAAGTACACTGGGGGAAATTGCGGGTGCTTCGAAGATTTTTAAGGGAGGCTTCGTGACGTATTCGCAAGAAACAAAAGAGAACTTTTTAGGGATTTCTCATGAACTTTTAGAAGAACATGGCACGGTAAGTGAAGCGTGTGCCAAAGAAATGGCAGAGAAAGCGCGTCAGTTAGCTAAATCTAACTATGGTTTATCATTTACTGGGGTCGCTGGTGACCCAATCGAAGGTCAACCGACAGGCACTGTTTGGATTGGGCTGGCGGAAGAAGGCCAACCAACTGTTGCAGAATGTTTCCATTTTAACCGTGACCGAAATTATATTAGACAGAGTGCGGTTATGCGAGGGTTAGATCTTCTGCGGCGCCGAATCATTAATAAAAAATAAATATGCGAATGTTTGTTCGGTTTCTTCTTGCTTTTTTGGTACAAAAGAGATATGATAGACCTACTAACAGGAAATGAAAAATAAGTTTATATAAATTAAAGGAGGATTATCCATTGGCAGATGATCGTAAAGTGGCTTTAGATGCCGCACTGAAAAAAATTGAAAAGAACTTTGGGAAAGGCTCTATTATGAAATTAGGCGAAAAAGCTGATCAAAAAATTTCAACTATCCCTAGTGGTTCTTTAGCGTTAGATGTTGCATTGGGCGTAGGTGGGTATCCACGTGGCCGAATTATTGAAGTATATGGTCCTGAGAGTTCAGGTAAAACAACTGTTTCTTTACACGCAATTGCAGAAGTGCAACGAAATGGTGGAACAGCCGCTTTTATCGATGCTGAGCATGCATTGGATCCTCAATATGCGGAGAAACTAGGCGTTAACATTGATGAATTACTTTTATCTCAACCAGATACGGGTGAGCAAGGCTTAGAGATTGCCGATGCCTTAGTTTCAAGTGGTGCGATTGACATCGTTGTCATCGACTCGGTTGCTGCGTTAGTTCCTCGTGCAGAGATTGATGGTGAGATGGGAGCGAGCCATGTCGGCTTACAAGCTCGACTAATGTCTCAAGCACTACGTAAATTATCAGGCTCAATTAATAAGACAAAAACAATTGCTATTTTCATTAACCAAATTCGTGAAAAAGTTGGCGTGATGTTCGGAAATCCTGAAACAACTCCTGGTGGACGTGCATTGAAATTCTACGCAACGGTTCGTCTAGAAGTCCGTCGTGCAGAACAGTTAAAACAAGGAACAGACATCGTCGGTAACCGCACAAAAATTAAAGTCGTTAAAAACAAAGTGGCGCCACCATTTAAAGTGGCAGAAGTTGATATCATGTATGGCCAAGGGATTTCCCAAGAAGGCGAATTACTAGATATGGCTGTGGAAAAAGACCTTATCAGCAAAAGTGGTGCTTGGTATGGCTACAAAGAAGAACGAATTGGCCAAGGCCGTGAAAATGCCAAACAATACATGGCGGATCATCCTGAAATGATGGCAGAAGTGTCTAAATTGGTCCGTGATGCATATGGCATCGGTGACGGTTCAACCATTACAGAAGAAGCAGAAGGTCAAGAAGAATTACCCTTAGATGAATAAATAACGAGTGAATACGACTCGTTAAAAAGAAAGACAACACTTACTGAACAGGACAGGTGTTGTCTTTCTTTGTTTAGAACTAAATTGTTAAATAGACTGTTGTCCATGTCCGAACCCATCCACATCAAGCAGCTTAGTCAAACAGCAGACTATGCGGCGTTTGTTCTAAAATTTAAACAATTCGTGACGGCGGAAACCTAAAAATGTGACGTTGTCTAATATTTGCTGCCCTTTCCAAAAGAAAGGGCTTTTTTAAGTTGACACCTTTCGCGACAAACATTAGAATAAAATTGTGTGTATGCACAAATATGCAAGTAGGCATATTGATAATTGATTTTAGTTTATCAAAAAACTACAAGATATGAATTAACAAAAAGATAGTATGGAGGTGGAAATATGGTTTTAAATATTCTCCTCGCTATCGTCGGTTTGATTGTCGGTCTTGGTTTAGGATTTGTTATTGCAAAGTCACGTCATGATAAAGCAATAAATGGTGCAAAAATTTCAGCGTCGAGTATTCTCGAGAACGCTCGGAAAGAATCAGAAACACTGAAAAAAGAAGCATTGCTAGAAGCTAAGGAAGAGAACCAGAAGTATCGTTCAGAAATTGAAAGTGAGTTGAAAGAAAGCAGATTAGAACTTAAATCTCAAGAAAATCGTTTAATTCAACGGGAACAAACGTTGGATCGTAAAGATGACTCTCTTGAAAAACGTGAAGGCTCACTGGAAGAAAAAGAAGAGAAACTTGGTGCTAGACAGCAATTAATTGATGAGCGAGAAAAAGAAGTAGAAAACTTAATTAATCAGCAACATCAAGAATTAGAACGAATTGCTTCCCTTTCAAAAGAAGAAGCAAAATCGATTATTATGAAGTCAACAGAAGAAGAGTTGAATCATGAACTAACCTTGATGGTCAAGGAGTCAGAACAACGTGCCAAAGAAGAATCTGATCGCAAAGCGAAGAACTTGCTTTCCCTAGCAATTCAACGTTGCGCCGCCGATTCTGTTTCTGAAACAACTGTTTCCGTGGTCACTTTACCAAATGATGAGATGAAAGGTCGCATTATTGGTCGTGAAGGACGTAATATTCGTACATTGGAAACATTAACAGGGATTGACTTAATCATTGATGATACGCCAGAAGCGGTTGTGTTATCCGGATTTGATCCAATCAGACGAGAAATCGCTCGAATGACCTTGGAAAAATTAATCCAAGATGGTCGGATTCATCCCGCTCGTATCGAAGAAATGGTAGAAAAATCACGTAAAGAAATGGATGAACGGATTCGTGAATACGGAGAACAAGCAGCCTTTGAAGTAGGTGCTCATACGTTACATCCTGATTTAATTAAAATTTTAGGCCGTTTACGTTTCAGAACAAGTTATGGTCAAAATGTCTTGAACCATTCAATCGAAGTAGCAAAACTGGCTGGCGTTTTAGCCGCCGAATTAGGCGAAGATGTTCAATTAGCCAAACGTGCAGGTTTACTACATGATATTGGGAAAGCATTGGATCATGAAATTGAAGGTTCTCACGTTGAGATTGGCGCAGAATTAGCTGCGAAATATAAAGAAAATTCAGTAGTTATTAATGCCATTGCCTCGCATCATGGTGATGTGGAAGCAACCTCAGTTATTTCTGTTTTAGTGGCAGCCGCAGATGCGTTATCTGCAGCCCGTCCAGGTGCACGTAGTGAATCGTTAGAAAACTACATTCGCCGCTTAGAAAACTTAGAAAATATTTCTAATAGTTTTGAAGGCGTTGATTCAAGTTTTGCTGTTCAAGCAGGACGTGAAGTTCGTGTCATGGTGAAACCAGAAGAAATTTCTGATTTAGAATCTGTTCGTTTAGTTCGAGACATTCGGAAGAAAATTGAAGATGACTTGGATTATCCAGGACATATCAAAGTAACGGTTATCCGTGAAACACGTGCCGTTGACTATGCGAAATAAAATAAAAAGCGAATAAGAATAGCGTGTAGTGTCTCAACGAACAATTGCAAGGATTGTTCGTTGAGACACTTTTTTTAATCTTTTAAAACCAAAACTTTCTTTTCAAAGCGAAAACAACTATAATAAACAAGAGATGTTAAAAAGAGAAGAGGAACCTTTTTGCGTATATTATTTATAGGAGATGTTGTCGGTTCTTTAGGAAGAGAAGCCTTAGCAACGTATGTCCCTAAATTAAAGAAGAAATATCGTCCACAAGTGACCATTGCCAATGGTGAAAATGCGGCATCTGGTCGGGGAATTACTGGCAAGATTTATAAGAAATTTTTGCAAGATGGTGTCGATGTTGTTACGATGGGTAACCATACGTGGGACAACAAGGATATCTTTGAATTCATTGATGATGCGAAGAAAATGGTTCGTCCAGCGAACTTTCCAGAAGATGTGCCTGGTCAAGGAATGGTTTTTGTGAAAGTCAATCAATTGGAACTAGCGGTGATTAATTTACAGGCCCGCACATTTATGGTGCCATTGGAAGATCCTTTCAAGAAAGCCGCCGAGCTAGTGGCTATCGCTCGCAAACGGACACCGCTCATTTTTGTGGATTTTCATGGCGAAACGACGAGCGAAAAACAAGCCATGAGCTGGTTTTTAGATGGCCAAGTTTCAGCCGTTGTTGGAACACATACGCATGTTCAAACAAATGATGCTCGGATTTTACCGAAAGGGACAGCCTTCTTAAGTGATGTCGGTATGACCGGTCCTTATGATGGGATTCTAGGAATGAAGCGTGAACCGATTATTGAGAAGTTTATGACAGCATTGCCGAAGCGCTTTGAAGTAGTCGAAACAGGGCGGACGATTTTATCTGCCTGTATTTTAGAGATTGATGACCAAACGGGCCAAGCGAAGATGATTGAGCCGATTCAGATTAGCGAAGATCGCCCGTTTCAAGAATAATAGAAGAAAAGTTAATCTCGGATCATTAAGAGGTTAACTTTTTCTGCTCTTATAGAAAAAGTGCCGGTGAAAGATGAAGGTGAAAAAAATGGAGCCGTTGAATTTAGATGCACAAAGTAATAAAGAATTAGAAAAATTGTTACATTTAATTGGACAAGATGAAGTCATTCAGCGCTACCAAGCGATTGAAGAAAAGGTAAAGAAAAACAAAAAGCTGACAGAATTAGTGGAAGAAATTAAAGCTGCGCAAAAAGATGCGGTTCAATTTGCTCACTATGGCAAACCAACTGCTGAAAAAGAAGCCATTCAACGAGCCGATGCGAAAACAAAAGAATTTGATGAGCACCCACTCGTTGTAGCCTACCGCGAACAACTGATCGAAGCCAATGACTTAGTCCAACATGTCACGGCGCTCATTCAATACCGCGTGAACGAAGAGCTAGAGAAGGAAGGGAATTAAATGCCACAAAAGACAAAAAATACACCCATGATGGAACAATATTTATCCATTAAGGCCCAATACAAGGATGCGTTTTTATTTTATCGCTTAGGTGATTTTTATGAATTATTTTATGAAGATGCTATCAATGCAGCGCAAATCTTAGAATTGACGTTAACCAGTCGTAACCGCAATGCGGATGATCCGATTCCTATGTGTGGCGTTCCTTATCATGCCGCGCAAGGCTACATTGATACGTTGATTGAGCAAGGCTATAAAGTAGCGATTTGTGAGCAAGTGGAAGATCCAAAGACTACCAAGGGCATGGTCAAACGAGAAGTGGTCCAGTTGGTAACGCCAGGAACGGTGATGAATAGTAAAGGCTTGGAAGCCAAAGACAATAATTACTTAACTGCTGTGCTAACAGATGGTAATCAGTTTGGTTTTGCCTATGTAGATTTGAGTACAGGCGAATTAAAAACAGCAGTCTTGGCTGATGAAGAGGGCGTTTTAAACGAAGCTTCTGCGTTGCAAACAAAAGAAATGGTCCTAGGCTCAGGGATTCCTGAATCGTTAAAAGAGAACTTAAGTTTACGTTTAAACATCATCTTTTCGACACAAGAAACGGTGGAAGAAAATGCCGAGTTTAGTTTTTTAACCAATGAACTGATTAATCCATTAGAAATTGAAATTACAGGCAAATTATTATCTTATTTATCCGTTACCCAAAAGCGGAGCTTGTCCCATATTCAGAAAGCTGTGGAATATCAGCCAGATCATTTCTTGAAAATGGATCATTATTCTAAATTCAATTTAGAATTGAGTCAGTCGATTCGAACAGGGCAGAAAAAAGGGACTCTTTTGTGGCTATTAGATGAAACGAAAACAGCTATGGGCGGCCGTTTATTAAAACAATGGTTGGATCGTCCGCTAATTCAGGAACGTCAAATTAAGGCGCGTCAAGAAATGGTGCAATCCTTATTAAATGCCTATTTTGAACGCTTAGATTTGCAAGCAGCATTGACGAACGTGTATGATTTAGAGCGGTTAGCAGGACGCGTGGCATTCGGCAGCGTGAATGGGCGTGATTTAATTCAATTACGGACCTCTTTAGAACAAGTACCAACGATTCGACAGTTAATTGTCGGGATCAATCAAGGGGAATGGGATGATTTGTTAGTCGACTTAAACCCCGTTGAAGATTTAGTGGCATTGATTGCGACGGCGATTAATGAAGAAGCCCCTTTACAAATTACTGAAGGAAATGTTATTAAAGACGGCTATAACGACCAATTAGATGAATACCGTGATGCCATGCGCAATGGTAAGCAATGGTTAGCGGAGTTAGAAGCGAAAGAACGCCAAGAAACAGGGATTAAAAACTTGAAGATTGGCTACAATCGTGTCTTTGGTTATTTCATTGAAATCACTAAGTCAAATTTAGCGAATTTAGAAGAAGGAAAATACGAGCGTAAGCAAACATTAGCTAATGCGGAGCGCTTTATTACGCCCGAACTAAAAGAACTAGAGCGTTTAATCTTAGAAGCTGAAGAAAAATCAGTTGAACTAGAATATCAATTGTTCTTGGCCGTTAGAGAACAAGTAAAAACGAATATTGATCGATTGCAAACACTGGCTAAAACCATTAGTGCGGTTGATGTTTTACAATCTTTTGCAACAATTAGTGAACGGTATCAATACGTTCGACCAACGTTAAGAAGTAACACGAAAAATTTGGCGATTGTCGAAGGACGACACCCAGTCGTGGAAAAAGTTTTAGGGCATCAAGAATACATTCCAAACAGTATCCGCATGAACCCAGAAACAGATATTCTCTTGATTACTGGACCAAACATGTCAGGGAAAAGTACCTACATGCGTCAATTGGCTTTGACGGTGGTCATGGCGCAAATTGGCTGTTTTGTACCAGCGGAAAGTGCTGAAATGCCAATTTTCGATCAAATTTTTACACGGATTGGGGCCTCTGATGATCTAATTGCAGGGCAAAGTACCTTTATGGTAGAAATGATGGAGGCTAACCAAGCACTGCGACACGCCACGCCTAACAGCCTAATTTTATTTGATGAATTAGGACGCGGCACGGCAACCTATGATGGGATGGCGCTAGCGCAAGCCATCATTGAATATATCCATCGTGAAGTACAAGCCAAAACGCTATTCTCTACACATTATCATGAACTAACTGTTCTAGATGAAACCTTAAAAGGCTTGAAGAATATTCACGTGGGCGCTGTCGAAAAAGATGGCGAAGTGGTCTTTCTTCATAAAATGATGGAAGGACCTGCTGATAAGAGCTATGGGATACATGTTGCTAAAATCGCTGGTTTACCAAGCCCGCTTTTAGAACGAGCAGCCACCATTTTATCCGTTTTAGAAGCGGAAGAAACAACGATTCCAATTTCAGTTCATCATGAAGAAGTTTCAGAAGTACATGAAGAAACCGAGCAACTTTCATTATTTAAAGAAGTTTCAACAGAAGAATTAAGTGTCATTGACACATTGAAGAAAATGAATCTATTAGAAATGACACCACTAGATGCGTTAAACATGCTTCATCAATTGCAAAAACGTATCTAATTAGGAACCGAACCGGTTAGGAGGTCGTGAAATGGGGAAAATTCAAGAACTATCCGAACAACTAGCCAACCAGATTGCTGCTGGTGAAGTTGTTGAACGTCCCGCTTCTGTCGTCAAAGAATTGGTGGAAAATGCACTGGATGCAGGAAGCACCCAAATTGATATTTTTATTGAAGAAGCTGGCTTGAAAACCATTCAAATTATTGATAATGGTGAAGGAATTGCCAAAGAAGATGTACTGAATGCCTTCAAACGCCATGCCACAAGCAAAATTCATACAAGAGATGATTTGTTCCGAATTCGCAGCTTGGGGTTCCGAGGCGAAGCCTTACCAAGTATTGCCTCAGTTTCTGAAATGATTGTCGAAACTGCCACAGCTGAGGAAGAAGAAGGCAGCTATGTGATTCTAAAAGGGGGCAAGGTCGAAGAAAACCGACCAGCAGCCCTCCGTAAAGGCACAAAAATGACCGTTTCTAATTTATTTTATAATACGCCCGCTCGTTTGAAATACGTCAAAACGATCCAAACGGAATTGGCCAATATTGGTGACATTGTCAATCGTCTGGCGTTAAGCCACCCTAAAGTCGCTTTTCGCTTAGTTCATGACGGCCACAAAATGATGAGTACAACAGGCAATGGTGATTTAAAACAAACGATTGCCGGGATTTATGGCATTAGTACCGCAAAGAAAATGTTGAAAATTGAAGGAAAAGACCTTGATTTTACTTTGACAGGGTATGTTTCATTGCCAGAAGTCACACGGGCCAGCCGCAACTATTTATCAACGATTATCAATGGTCGTTATATTAAAAATTTCGCGTTAAATAAAGCAATTGTAGCCGGCTATGGTTCGAAACTAATGGTGGGGCGTTTTCCAATTGCTGTGTTAGAAATTGAAATGGATCCGCTGTTAGTCGATGTCAATGTCCATCCTACTAAGCAAGAAGTTCGTTTAAGTAAAGAAAAAGATTTAATGGCATTAATTGAACAGGCGATTCAAGAAGTGTTGAGCCAAGAACAGTTGATTCCCAATGCGGCAGACAATTTGCGTTTTAAAAAGAAACTACCGCCAGAACCTAAAGCCGAACAAATGGAAATTCCTTTATCGACTGAACAACCTGCGGTAAAACAACGACCGGGCAGCTTAAGCTATAATCCCGCAACGGGTCGCTTCTATGCGGAACATGCGACAGACGAAACACCAGTCTCAAGCGCCCCTGAAACTGTCAACCAGACAGAAAGAGCAGTGGACCCAATGGACGACCCATTTGCGCCGCCAGTGCCAGAATCAACGAGTGTAGCGGAAGAAACGTCAGCTTACGAAACCTCTTCGGCAGCTGTTGATTCCGCAAATCATTGGGAAACATCTAGTAATGAGCAACAGATAATAGCCAAAGAAACGAAAGTAACTAAAGTATCTGATTCAGAACCTTCTCTGCGTTCATCAGAGGCTGCTGACGAGGTTTTCCAAGAAGAAATGAAACTTCACCCGGAATTCGATGCCAATAGCGCTGCGAGTCAAAGAGAACTGAAACAAGCCCTGAATAAGTTGGAAGAAGAACGACCGACAGAACGTTTTCCTGAGTTAGAATACTTCGGTCAAATGCACGGAACTTATTTATTCGCACAAAGCAAAGATGGCCTGTTTATTATCGACCAACACGCTGCCCAAGAACGAATTAAATACGAGTACTTCCGTGAAAAAATTGGCGAAGTCAGTGATGATTTACAAGAATTATTGGTACCAATCGTTATTGATTATCCAAATAGTGATGCCTTGAAAATTAAAGAGCAGAAAGAAACCCTTGCAGAAGTCGGCATCCATTTGGAAGACTTTGGACAAAATAGTTTCATTGTGCGGGCGCACCCAACTTGGTATCCTGCAGGCGAAGAGGAAAGCATTGTTCGCGAGATGATTGACATGTTGCTAACAACTGGCTCGGTCAGCGTGAAAAAATTCCGTGAAGCAACTGCCATTATGATGAGCTGTAAGCGATCCATCAAAGCCAATCATTACCTCAATGAGCAACAAGCACGCGTGCTATTAAAAGATTTAGCCTTGTGCGAAAATCCGTTTAATTGTCCGCATGGACGTCCGGTGCTGATTCATTTTACGAATTCAGATATGGAACGAATGTTTAAACGCATTCAAGACCCCCATTAAAAAGAAACGAGGCGTCATCATTTTATGCAAATTATTTTAGCATCCCAATCTCCTCGCCGTCAGGAGTTATTAAAGCGTGTGGTCCCAACTTTTACGATTGCACCAGCCGATATCGATGAAACTGTTGGTAAAGACGGCTTACCAGCAGAATATGTGGCGCAAATGGCTGCCCAAAAAGCAGCGGCTATAGCAGAGCAATCCCCCGAAGCACTAGTCATTGGCTGCGATACAATTGTGGCATTGGCGGGAGAAATCCTCGGCAAACCCACTTCTCGGGAAGACGGTTATCGCATGTTGCGCCTCCTAAGTGGCAAAACACATGACGTGTATACAAGTGTGACGTTGAAACAAGGGGAAAAAGAGCGCTCCGCGACAGTTCATTCAACCGTGACGTTTTATCCACTGACAGACACGGAAATCCATGCTTACTTAGATACCGCAGAATATGCCGACAAAGCAGGCGCTTATGGTATCCAAGGACAAGGAGCATTACTAATTGAAGCAATCGCCGGCGATTATTACGCCATTATGGGCTTACCAATTGCCAAAGTAGCCCGACTACTAAAAGAATTCAACTAATAAAAGACAGTCCTTTTCATTCGTTAAAAAGAGAAAGGACTGTCTTTTACTATGCAAACTATTAGGTGCCTGTTTGGCAAACGTGGTATCATTGAACCCAATAAATTGAACAGAAGAAAAGGAGTGGACAGAATGACAAAACCAACAGAAGAAGAATTAAAACAAACCTTGACGGATCTTCAATATGCCGTCACACAAGAAAACGCAACAGAACGCCCTTTTTCAGGAGAATATGATGACTTTTACCAAGACGGAATCTATGTAGACATTGTTAGTGGCGAGCCGTTGTTTAGCTCCTTGGACAAATACGATGCTGGTTGCGGCTGGCCATCCTTTACCAAACCAATTGAAAAACGTGGCGTCAAAGAAAAAGCTGATTTTAGTCACGGCATGCACCGAGTAGAAGTTCGCAGTCAAGAAGCGGATTCACATTTAGGGCATGTTTTCACTGATGGCCCACTCCAAGAAGGCGGCTTACGTTATTGCATTAATGCGGCAGCTTTGAGATTTGTGCCAGTGGCAGATTTAGAAAAAGAAGGCTATGGCGAGTACCTTTCTTTATTCAAATAATCCTCATTTTTTAGACAAATACGATAAAATAGTTAGAAGAAAGCGACTTTTGATGAATATCTTGTATGAAATACAGAAAATCTCTTGATTTATTTGGCTAGGACTACTATTATTTTAGAAGGAAAGTATTGTTCAGTTTTAACGAATTGGCTGAAATAGAAAGTGGAGGTTCTAATGTCGAAACATTATTTTGATCCAAGATTGAAAATCTTTTCTTTGAACTCTAATCGTCCCTTAGCAGAAAAAATTGCGGATGCTGTGGGTGTGGAGCTAGGAAAGTGCTCTGTAACACAATTTAGTGATGGCGAAATTCAAGTGAATATTGAAGAAAGTATTCGTGGTGCACATGTTTACGTCATTCAATCAACAAGTAGCCCTGTTAACGATAACTTAATGGAACTATTAATCATGATTGATGCGTTAAAACGTGCGAGTGCTAAAACAATTAACGTGGTTATGCCTTATTATGGGTATGCACGTCAAGACCGTAAAGCACGTGCCCGGGAACCAATCACTGCTAAACTTGTTGCAAACATGATTGAAAAAGCTGGTGCAACAAGAATGTTGACATTGGACTTACATGCGGTCCAAATTCAAGGATTCTTTGATATTCCAGTGGATCATTTGATGGGTGCACCATTAATTGCCGATTACTTCATCGAACACGGCATTCAAGGCGATGACGTCGTTGTTGTTTCCCCTGACCATGGTGGTGTAACGCGTGCGCGTAAATTGGCAGAATTCTTAAAAGCACCAATTGCGATCATTGACAAACGTCGTCCAAAAGCGAACGTAGCAGAAGTAATGAATATCATTGGTCATGTGGAAGGCAAAACATGTGTCTTAATTGATGACATGATTGACACAGCGGGGACAATTTCTCTTGCTGCAAACGCATTGAAAGAAGCCGGAGCAAAAGACGTTTACGCTTCTTGTACACATCCCGTTTTATCAGGACCAGCCTTACAACGTATTGAAGATTCAGCAATTGAACGCTTAGTTGTAACAGACTCTATTTACCTATCTGATGATCGTAAAATTGCAAAAATTGACGAAGTCAGCGTTGGTGAATTAATCGGAGATGCGATTAAACGTATCCACGAAAACAAACCAGTTAGTCCGTTATTTGAAACAAAAAATAAATAATTACAAAAAACCGCCCACATCATTTTTCTGATGTGGGCGGTTTTTTCTCTAAATCATTTTATCTAAAAAAATATTGTAACCTGAATATTTATTAGGCATTCATGATATACGATAAGTGTAGAGAAGTTAAGGCGGAGGCAAGCGCAAAGGAACATGCGCTTTGCGACGAGCATCGCAACAAAGTGAGAAGCGTAGGAGCAGAGACTTTCCTCTTTCGGTGAGGTGGTGCGTATGAGCGTACTTCCAAAATTTACAGAAAGGAGAGGCCTGTTGTCAGCATATGAAACAATTCAGACGATCCTAGGGTTTGGTATGTTTACCATTGCTTTGATTGCGCTGATTGTGAAATTGCTTAAAAATGACAATAAAAAATAACCGTTTACTTTGATCGAGTACGGTTATTTTTTGTAACAAAATCGGTCACCGTCTTAAACGGTTCTACATCAGAGAGGTATGTTGACGCATATCTCTCTTTTCATTTTCATTATAGCACATTTTCCCGAAAAGCACGAATAAATTTAGCGTTAATCCGTGAAATTATAAAAGCTGTTAAAAATGACAAGAAAAAATAACCGTCAACTTTGATCGAGTACGGTTATTTTTTGTAACAAAATCGGTCACCGTCTCAAACGGCTCTACACTAGAGAGGTATGTTGACGCATCTCTCTCTTTTCATCTACATTCTAGCATAGATACAATGTAGATGAAAAGAGGTGCCTGCTGCTAAAGGTTCGTGTCCTTCTTTAGCGATTGAGCAGTGCATCAACGCTTAGTTCAGTCATTTCAGAGACTTGCATGTCGGCTCCGATTAAGGGTTGGCTGGCCGACAAGCCGACGGCATAGATGCCCGCGGCTTTCAAGCCGTCAATGCCTGATTGTGCATCCTCAAAGCCAATGGCGTTTTGCGGTAGCACGCCAATACTGTTAGCGGCGGCTAAAAAGATTTCAGGATCAGGTTTGCCTTTGCTTAACGAGTCGGGATCGACAATTGTGGCGAAGTACGCACGCACGCCTAATTTTTCCAAAATCAGGGGTGCGTTTTTTGAAGCCGAAGCCACGGCACAGGGAATGTGACGTGCTTGGGCTTGCTGTAGCAATGGCACGACACCAGGTAAAACATCTTCTGTTGTTAAATGTTCTAATAATTGAACGTAGTGGTCATTTTTTTGCTGAGCTAAGGCTTCTTTTTCTGCTGGAGTAAACGCATTTTCACGGTGGCCATGGGCTAAAATGCGGTCCAAGGAATCCATCCGACTAATGCCTTTTAATGTTTCGTTGAAGGTTTCGTCAATGGGGATACCTAGCGAATCGGCCAACGCTTTCCAAGCTTGATAATGAAATTTGGCGGTGTCTGTAATGACACCATCCAAATCAAAAATAAATCCAATCGTCATTGTGGTTCGCTCCTTTATTGATAATGTACTTCTTTTGGTCGTTCGGCGGTTAACGGAATCAACGCGCCCTGAACCAATAATTGTGTGTCTTTATCTGCTGTAATCGTGACACTGGTTTGTGTTAATGAAAATTGATAGGTCACGCCTTGATGAATAAACTGGAAGGCCAGCGCTTGCCAATGTTCAGGTAAGTTTGGACAAATTGATAACTCTTTCTGGCGCGTGTCAACGCCTGCATACGTCGCTAAAGTAACGTGAATCGTCGCAGCCATGACCCCTGTATGAATCCCTTCAGCGGTCGTGCCACCTTGAATGTCACGATAATCGGAATACAACGCTTCTTGATAAAGTTGCCAAGATAGCTCATGGAATTGCGCCATTTCTGCCAATTGGGCATGAACAATTCGTGACAAAGTCGAACCATGAGACGTCCGTTTTAGATAATACAAAAGATTTTTTTCCAAATAATCCGCAGGCAATTGATACCCTAAATCTTCTAAAATTTGATCCACCCGAGTTTTGTCTAAGTTGTAGAACAACATTAACGTGTCGGCTTGTTTCGCCACTTTGTAATCATCGGGGGATTCCCCTTCGGCTTTTAAAATTCGATCCATGCGGTAAATATTGCCGTATTTCTCTTTCATCGCCGCCCAGTCAATCTCTTTTAAGCCGAAATACCCTTCATATTGCGCAATAATACCGTCAGAATTAACTTCAATTTCCAGTGAATTTTGAATTTGCTGCATGCGGGCTAGATCAGCCGAAGAGGTCTGAGTTTTGGCAAAAAGTTGTGCCTGTTCTTCCTCAGAGAAAAGTGCCAAAATGTTGGTTAATTCTTCGAATAGCCAAACCACCATCAAATTCGTATAGGCGTTGTTTTTCAAGCCGCTTTCCGCTTGGTCTGGATAGCCCTCGTGAAACTCATCAGGTCCCATCACTTTATCAATAAAGAACCGTCCTGTTGCGTCATCTAACGTCGCAGCGCTGTTCCAAAATTGAGCGATTTCTAACAACATTTCGCCGCCATATTGTTTCATAAATTCATGATCCTGTGTACTATGCCAATACAACCAAGCATTGTAAGCAATCGCTAGGGACACATGCCGTTGCAGAATACTATGATCCTCGCCCCAATGTCCATTCAACGGATTTAAGTGAAGTTTTTGCGTGGTTTCACGCCCATCACGCCCTGATTGCCACGGATACATTGCGCCACGATACTGGCTGGCCGCCGCATTCTCCTTCGCTTTCTCTAATCGGTGGTAACGATACAGCAACAATTGTTTCGCTGTGTCAGGATAATGTTGAATATAAAAAGGTAAAATAAAAATTTCATCCCAGAAAATATGTCCACGATACGCTTCACCATGCAAGCCTCGGGCGGTAATCGAGACGTCTAATGCTTGGGCTTGGTTACTAAAAGGCGAAGCCGAAGCCAGCAAGTGATAACTGTGAATCCGTAAAAGTTTTTGAGACATCAAATCGCCTGTCACAGTAATGTTGGCTTGTTGCCAAAGAGTTTGCCAAGCGCGGGCGCTTTCCTGAGCGGCGGCCGCAAAAGAGTCCTTCGGCGTAAACGGTACCTGCCAACTTTGTTCGGCGTGGCTGGCTTGCACAAAGACTTGTTTTTCTAGCGTATAGCGCGTTCCTTGGTGCGCCATCACGGTCACCACTTGGGCGATTTTTTCCGCTTCTTCTTGAATCATAATGGCTTCTTTTTCAAAAAAATCACCGGTTATCAAGGCCGTTTCTCGGACGCTCAAGTTGGATTGATTGGTACAAACCTCAATCACGGTTTTGTTTTCCTGCGCGCTTAATGCTGTCACCTGAAAATGTTTCGCTGTTAAGTTGCGATACCGCACCACGTTATAGTTGTAGACACTGCCATCCGTGACGGTTTTCAAAGTAATTGGGGCTGAAAAGTTTAACGGCTCAAACGTATATTGCAGATGATAGTCATTCGGCTGTGCCATATTGGCGATTTTTTTCGTCGTTAATTTAATTTGCTGATTGTCCGCATCTTTCAAAATCATTTCTGCGACAAACAATCCCGTTTTCAAGTTCAATTGACGATGTAATTGTTGTAGCGTGTCTGGAGAAATCGTTAACCAGTCGGTGGCATTGCCAATTTTTAAAGCGATGTGTTGGTTGTCAGGAGCATTGACGAAATCTTCATTTTCCACTACTTGACCCGCAACTTCCGAAGCCGCTGTATTATAAAGCCCCGCAATATAGGTCGCTGGATAATGATCATCAGAAATCGTCATCTCAGGTGTCGTGCCGCGCAAGCCTAAAAAGCCATTGCCGACAGTTAACAGGGACTCCACCGCATATTCATTTTTCCCAGGTACGTAGCCATAATAATCTAAATGCCAAGCCAGATACTGCCGTTTTTCTTCAAATGCTGCCAGCAGATTCGGTGCCGCCGCTTGTTCGGCTGCCGTTAAAAGTGGCGTGTTCAACTGTTCCGCGAATGCTTGAATCACCGCTTGCGGAACCAGCGCCAACGTTTCCTCTGGCGAAAAGAAATCCGCTGGGAAATCAGCCACAATCCCCCCCAGAATCGGCGCAGCCTCTGCCACAATCAATTGGCACAGTTCAGGAACCGTTTCTTCGATAGTCAAGGCTTCAAAAGGGAATGTTTTTTGGTGAAGCGGTTCCAATTTATGGTTAAAAAAAGTCGTCGTTAGTTGGTTCGTTGCGAATGTTAATTCTAAAATGGTCATGTTTGGCGCCTCCTTGTAAACTTGTATAGACATGTTGTGTTTGACTACAGTATAGTATGAACGAATCAGAATTACAAGGATTTTCCCTAGATTCTTGGGAAAACTTTTCCAGAAGGGGGCAGCAACAGACTGCGCTGGGTCCGAAAAAAAGGCGGTCAATCAGTGGTTTGGCTGGGGGAGTTTGTGGCGTAAGCAAGGCAGAAAGTGCGGGGGATTTTTCTGACCAGCTCTAGGTTTTTCGGAGGGAATATGCTATGCTTTTAGAAAAGAAATTGTTGGTAGAGGAGGATCGGCATGAACAAGTTTCATGACATATTTTTAGAATTAGAACAACAAATTGTCCAAGGCGACTATCAGCCAGGCGATTTATTACCTAGTGAAAATCAATTAGTGGAAACTTACAATGTTTCCCGTGAAACAATTCGGAAAGCCTTGAATTTACTGATTAACGCTGGCTACATTCAGAAAAAACAAGGCAAAGGCTCGATTGTGCTCAACTTTAAAAAGTTTAATTTTCCTATTTCAGGGGTGACCAGTTACAAGGAGTTACAACAAACGCAGCATATTGAAAGTCATACTCATGTGGTTTCCTTAGAAGAAATTCCTGTGGAGCGCAACTTGGCTCAGTTGACTGGCTGGACGGAAGGGGCCCCTGTGTGGCGCTTAGTTCGGCAACGGGAGATTGAAGGGGAAGTCGATATTTTAGATATTGATTACTTGATTAAAGAGATTGTCCCTGAACTGCCGAAGCACCGTGCCGAAGATTCGATTTTCGATTATCTGGAAAACGACCTTGGCTTGGCGATTAGTTATGCCCAGAAAGAGATTACCGTGGAACCGCTCACAGAGATGGACAAGCAGCTGATTGGTGAAGTCGAAGGCAATCATGTCGTCGTGGTCCGCAGTATCATGAACTTGGAAGATACCCGCTGTTTTGGCTATACGGAATCTCGTCACCGCTTAAACAAATTTAAGTTTGTGGAATTCGCTCGTCGCCGTAAATTGTAAGTCTTAGTGATGAACAAATATAAAAACGGCTGTCATTAAATGGAAATTGACGGTTTTTTCGCAAGAACCGCCGGTAAATGTATAAGATTTTAGGAGAAAACGTCAAAAAGTAGAGGTCTAACTCTTACTTTTTGACGTTTTTTCCTTGTTTTTTAAACGAATTTGACGAAAAAATCATTAAATAACATTTATAAATATCAAAAAGTGCTGAAATTAAAGCTTGAAATCAAGAGGAACGCTTGGTTTTAAAGGAATCATCAATTTTTACGAATGGCTGTTAAATATTTAAAATTACGAAGAGGGCAGATTCTTGTATAATAAGGCTATAGCTTCGGAAGCGCAGAAAAAAGAACCGCGCGCTCTGGAAATTCATACAGTAAAAGGAGATGTACATATTATGATGAAAAAGAAAATGATGGCAAGTTTATTAGTTGGTAGCGCAGTGGTCGGCGCAAGTTTAGCACCTCTTTCGGCACAGGCGACTACGACAGGGAATACGCCAGTGCAGGTAGAGTTTGGTGGAGGGGTGTTGCCAGACCAAGGTGATGAAATTGGTACTGTAGATCCAGATCCTGGTACATCTAATACAGATTTTGATTTATTGGCAGTTCCGAAAGGATTGAACTTTCCTTTGACAAAAATTGGCGAAGATTTATCTGCTATCAAGTTGCCTACTAATGAACGCTTTAGAAGTGTTATGGTAGGGGACTTACGAGGAACGAAAGAAGGTTGGCATGTGACCAGTGAAATAGCTGGATTGACTAACGGCACAGAGCAATTAGCTGGGACTATCGACATAGCTTTAACTGCTAGTTATGCACAATATCTCACTCCTGAAACTGAAAAAGGATATTATGTAGCCGCAATTGTCCAAAATGGAATAAATATTGCTAATGACCCAACGGCGCCTGATTTCAGTGGAACAAGCATAAAAATTGGTGGTGGTGCTACTTTATTAATGAATGCTACTGTTGGAAAAGGTCAAGGTACTTGGGCAGGGCGTTTTGATGATATGACATTAAACGTCACAACTCCAATGCAACAACTGAAAAAAGGCGCCTACACAGGCAACATCACATGGAACCTCGTCGCGGGACCATCAATCTAAGCACAAGCAACGAAAAACAGAGGACGGACCATCAGCTGGTAACTGCTGCTGGTCTGCCCTCTAATAATCATTCAATCGTAAAGGAGAAGAACACAAATGAAAAAGAAAATGATGACAAGTTTATTAGTTGGTAGCGCAGTTGTTGGCGCAAGTTTAGCACCACTTTCGGTACAGGCGACTACGACAGGGAATACACCAGTCACAGCAGAATTTGAAGGCGGCACGTTGCCAGACGGCAACGGCGATGCCAATACCGTTGATCCAGACCCGAATGGCTCAAACAGTAACTTCGATTTACTGTTTATTCCTCGCGAATTTAATTTTGGGAAATTATCAATTTCTGATGATTTAACGAAACCAATTCTTAACCAAAGAGACCCAGAAGCCATCAACGGCCATACAGAAATGATTGGTGTTGGTGACGTACGCGGCGGCAAAGAAGGTTGGCATTTAACGGCCCAATCTAATGGCCTAAAATTAGGCACTGAAAGCTTACAAGGCAACATTAAAGTGGCGCTGATTACTCAACTTGATTTGGAATACGAGGCAACAAGCAATAGTTATGTAGCTCTGACGACAGCAGTCTCTGCGCCAGAAGTCAGACCACAACTGGCTGCTCCGCAAAATTGGACCCTTGATTTAGGCGGGGAAGCCCAATTAATGGCTAACGCAGCAGCTGGTCAAGGCCAAGGATTATGGCAATTTTCACTGTTTAATACAGCTTTAAACATCACAACACCAGCCAACAATATTAAAGCAGGGGCCTACACAGGCAGTATCACATGGAACCTCGTCGCAGGACCATCTGTGTAAGTCCAAACAAAAAAGTCATCCCCTTAGGATGACTTTTTGCTTATTTCTCTGTGAAAGTGCTGTCTGTTTTGACAGTTTCAGCAGGCGGTGTTTGCGCCGCTAGCAAGTCGCGAATTTCTTTTAAGTAATCTTCGCTCGTTGGTACCACTTCTTCTTCTGCCGCTTCTTCTTTTTTGCCGCGGTTTTTCATTTTGTTGGCCGCTTTGACAATTAAGAAGAGGACGAAGGCCGTAATTAAAAATGTAATAAGTGCACTAATCACGCTACCAATATTGAATTCAACGCCTTCGACTTTATAGACAAGGGCTCCCAATGCATCGTCGGCACTCTTTTTCCCAGTCGTCAAGACAAAAATCAGACTAATTAACGGGGTAATCAAGCCTTCCACCACTTGTGTCACAATCGCTGTAAACGCACTACCAATGACAACACCAACGGCTAGGTCTAAGACACTCCCGCGCATGATAAACTCTTTAAATTCTTTAATCATTCTTTTTTCCCTCCTCACTTTAAAAACAGTATACCGAATCTTCTTGAAAATTTGAACTGAAAAACTCTTATCATTCAGAAAGCACCTGAAGCTGTGTTATAATGGAGCTATTGGAAAAAACATTAAAAAATGCTTTAGAATTTACGCGATACATATATTTCACAGCATTCTTTAGGTAAGATGAAGCAAATGAAGGAGCGATGCGGCAATGTCTGTTCAATTAGTTAAAGGCGTGAATTTACACGTCATTCCTACAGAAAAATATAAAACGGTGCGTCTTTTAGTCCGCTTTAATACACGATTAAATCATGAAACCATTACAAAAAGAACGCTGTTGTCCAGTTTGATGGAAACCAACAGCTTGAATTACCCGAATCAAGTCAAGTTAAGTGAGCGTTTGGCGGAACTTTACGGCGCCAGCTTTGGGATTGGCGTTTCCAAAAAAGGCAATCAACATTGGTTTAATATTTCTATGAACATTGTCAATGATCATTATTTACAGGATAGTCAGGTTCTCGCCGAAGCGGTGGACTTTTTGAAGGAAATTATTTTTGCCCCCAATATTCAAGCGGGCCAATTTGAGGCGGAAACCTTCCAACGGGAAAAAGAGAACTTGAAAGCGTACTTGGAAAGTATTGTGGAGGATAAGCAAACCTATGCCTCTTTGGTGCTTCAAAGTGTCTATTTTAATCAATCGGAGGATCAAAAAATCCCTAGTTTCGGGACTGTTGCGGCGTTAGCTGAGGAAACAGCGGCGTCATTAGCGGCATATTATCAAAAAATGCTGGCGGAAGATCAAGTGGATATTTTTGTTTTAGGTGATGTCAATGAGGCGGAGTTAGTGCCATTATTCAAGCAATTACCGTTTACGCCTCGTGAAGAAGGCAAAGCCGCGATTTTCTACAATCAACCAATTCGCAACGTGATTGAAGAGCGGACCGAGCGTGAGGTGTTAGCCCAATCGAAATTAAACTTGGCTTACAACACGGATATTTATTATGGCGATAGCTATTATTTTGCGTTGCAAGTGTTTAATGGGATTTTTGGCGGTTTCCCGCATTCTAAATTATTTATGAATGTCCGTGAAAAAGAGCATTTAGCGTATTATGCTTCTAGTAGTATCGACACTTTCCGTGGCTTCATGACGGTTCAAACAGGGATCGATGGCAAAAATCGGAATCAGGTCTTGCGTTTGATTTCGACAGAATTGGAAAATATTCGCTTAGGTAAGATTAGCGAATTAGAAATTGAACAAACGAAAGCAATGCTAAAAAATCAGTATATCTTAGCGTTAGATAATGCAGGCGCGTGGCTGGAAAAAGAATACTTGAACGAATTAATGCCACAGACGATGCTGACGGCGGAGGAATGGATTGCGCGGATTAATGCCGTGACTATTCCAGAAATCCAAGAAATAGCCAAGCGCTTGGAACTTCAAGCAATCTTCTTTTTGGAAGGAGACACGGAAAATGATTAAAAAAGACTATGCACAAATTAAAGAAACATTGTATACAGAAACACTGGAAAATGGTTTAAAGGTTTACCTATTACCGAAAAATGATTTCCAAAAAACGTATGGCTTGTTTACGATTGATTATGGTTCAATTGACAATACGTTCGTGCCAATTGGTCAAGAGGAAATGATTGAAGTGCCTGACGGAATCGCCCACTTTTTAGAACATAAAATGTTTGAAAAAGAAGATGGCGATGTCTTCCAAAAATTTGGGCAACAAGGGGCTTCAGCGAATGCCTTTACCAGTTTTACGAAAACGAGTTATTTGTTTTCAACGACGGATCAAGTGACACAAAATCTAGAAACGTTGCTTGATTTTGTGCAATCGCCGTATTTCACGAAGGAAACGGTCGAAAAAGAAAAAGGCATCATCGGACAAGAAATTCAAATGTATTTAGATGATCCTAACTGGCGCTTGTTCTTTGGTATTTTAGGTAACCTTTATCCGAAACATCCATTGCATATTGATATAGCCGGCACAGTGGCAAGTATTGCGGAGATTACCGCAGAGGATTTGTATACATGTTACAATACGTTTTATCATCCAAGTAATATGACCTTGTTCGTGGTAGGGAAAATGGACCCCGAAGCGTTAATGGCGTTCATTCGTGAAAATCAAGCGGCGAAAGAGTTTCCTGCCGCCCAACCTATTCGTCGGCATTTTCCTGAAGAAACAGCTGCTGACATTGTCAAAGAGAGCGCCATTGAAATGGCAGTCACACGGGCAAAAGTGCTTGTTGGCTTGAAAGGCTTAGATGAAGTGCCAACAACGGGTCGTGACTTAATGAAATATCAAGTCACCGTGAACTTGTTGTTACAATTATTGTTTGGTAATACCTCTCAAAACTATTTGGCTCTTTATGATGAAGGCTTGTTAGATGATAGTTTTAGTTATGACTTTAATTTAGATCGCAGTTTCCATTTTGCGGATATTGGCGGCGATAGTGAGCAACCAGAAGTCTTAGCAGAACGAATTGAAGCTATTTTATTATCTGCCACAACAAGTCCAGAATTAACGGAAGAAAATTTGTCCTTATTGAAGAAAAAAATGATTGGTAAATATTTCCAATCCTTAAACTCTTTAGAGTATATCGCCAACCAATTTTCACAATCATTGTTTGGGGAAACCACGCTGTTTGATAAGATTGAAGTCATTGAAAGCATTCAATTAGCCGACGTCCGCCAAGTAGCAGAGACCTTGATTCGTGAAGAAGGATTGAGCCGTTTCTACATGTATCCTAAAGGAGAAACCGAGCAATAAACCAACTGTTTAAGAAAAAGAAAAATCTTTGAAATCTTTCAATTTTGTTATCCTCAGTTGGCTTCTTTTGTGGTATTCTTAAAGGACGGGAATGTTTTCCTTGGCAATTGAAAAAGACTGATGAGACAATCGATAAATTAACAAAATAGACTGGAGAAGATGGACGAGTGGCCAGCATAAATATTGGAGAAACACTAAAAGAAGCAAGATTGCAGAAGAACATCTCAATTGATGAACTGCAACAAATGACAAAAATTCAAAAAAGATATTTAGAAATTATTGAACAAAACGATTTTGAGTCCTTACCAGGCACCTTTTATGTGCGGGCGTTTATCCGCCAATATGCAAGTGCGGTCGGCTTAGATGGCAATCAATTGGTAGATATCTATGATGGCAAAGAACCAGCAATTGTCGAAGAACCCAAGCCAGTGTATGAAGAGCTTGAAGGATCACGTAAGCAATTGCATGACGAAGAAAAGCAATCCAGTTGGTTACTGCGGAACTTACCAGCCATTGCCTTTTCGTTAATTGGTTTAGCCATTGCGGTCGTGGTGCTGTATATTATGTGGCAAGATCAAAAAGCCGAACCGATTATTCAAACACCGGCAACTAGTGCCAGTGTGGAAAAACCCAAAGAATCAAGTCAAGCCCCAGAAAGTAGCACACAAAGTAGTACACCGCCGTCTTCTTCAAGCGAACCAGAGAAGAAAACAGCTGTGGCTGTGGTGAGTGATGCCAATAATCAAGTAACTGCAACGGTTAAAGATGCGAATAGTCCAATCAACATTACCTTTAAAGGGACTGAAGGCTCTTGCTGGATTGGCGTGATGGTCGATGGCAACTATACGTACCAACACACCCTGCAAGCAGGAGAGACCCAAACAACAGCTTTACCTGCGAATGCCGCCAATGCAACACTGATTCTAGGCGCCTCAAATAACGTCGCCATTCAAGTCGATGGCGCCGATTTAACACTGGAAAAAACGCCAGTTTTAATTCGTAAGGATGTTACATTAGGGATTACGTATCGTTAGAAATGGTGTAAGAAGAATCTGGATAAACTGTCAAACGGCAATTATTCCAGATTCTTTTCTTTTTTTCGTGACACTGCCAGCAAGATAACGTAAAATAGAATAGGAGAAGGAAGGGGCAATTGAAGTGAATTTACCAAATAAATTAACAGTTTTAAGAATATTTATGATTCCGATTTTTATTATTATTGTGTCGGTGCCGATGGACTGGGGAACGATTAGTTTTGGCGACACAACGTTAGCCGTTACCCAATTAGTGGGCGCGATTATTTTTGCAGTTGCTAGTTTTACAGACTGGTTGGATGGCAAAATTGCCCGTGCGCAAGGCTTGGTGACGAACTTCGGAAAATTTGCGGACCCATTAGCGGACAAAATGCTAGTGATGACCGCCTTTATCGTCTTAGTTGGTCAAGGCAAAGTACCCGCTTGGATTGTAGCAATTATTGTTTGTCGTGAATTGGCAGTAACTGGTTTACGGTTGTTATTAGTCGAACATGGCGAAGTAATGGCAGCAGCTTGGCCGGGAAAAGTAAAAACAGCTACCCAAATGGTTGCAATTATTTTACTGTTCATTAACAACATTCCATTTTCAGCACTCCATCTACCACTAGATCAAATCATGCTATATGCCTGCTTGATTTTCACCATTTACTCTGGTGTTGATTATTTTGCTAAGAATAAAGATGTTTTTAAAGGTTCGATGTAAAGAGAGAATCAAAACGCTTGGCTTGTGCCAAGCGTTTTTTAGTATTCATGATTGAATCGGCAAATAGATTTTTAAGTAGAGGAACAGATGAATCGATAAAACAAATCGGCAATTTCTGTATGCTATTTTTCATTTTGGTTATATCTACATATAAATAATTAGTTTGTTGTTGACAAAGTAAACTAAATAGATTACTATTTAGTTCGTTAGCTTATATATAAACTAAATAAATTTTTTGGAGGAAATTATGAAAAAAACAGATATTTTAAATAAACTATTAAAAATTGCTCAACAACCTTACTTAATCTTTGCTTCTAGCATAGAGGAGAAACCAGATAACACTTTTGAAACGTTAAAATTGCTTGCTTCTGAAGAAAATGTAACAGCTGGAAGAATCGCTGAATATTTAGATATAAAACCTTCTAGTGTGACACAAATCATAAAAAAATTAGAGTCTGTTAAAGCAGTTAAACGAGTCAAAAATGAATCAGATGCTCGGGTCACATTCGTTGTATTGACCGATAAGGGACGAGAAAGTTTAAGTACTCAAGGAAATATTTCTAATGGATTTAATGAAGAAATGTTTAAGGGCTTTTCAGAGGAGGAACTAGAGTCTTTAAATAATTATTTAGAACGTATAGAAAAGAATATTTCTAGTGAAGAATTTTTAGATAAAATTGAAACAATTTTTGGCGACGATAAAAATTGGGAACATTTCAGAAAAATATCAGCTAGATATGGTAGAGCTAGAGAACAGATGATGGGACATGATGGCTTTGGTAGATTTGGTGAATTCAATGGTGAATACGGTGGCTTTGAAGGATGGAAGAGAGGTCGGAGAAGATAATGGCAGTAGGTGGAGGCGGCAAAAATAGTCATGATTCTATCCGAGCAGATAAAACAAAATTTTCGTTTAAAGAATTTTTAGGCTTAATCAAGATGACAGAGCCTAACTATTTACTGCTTGGCATTGGGATGATATTTCTTGTGATTTCTTCTAGTATCCAAGTGTACGTTCCAAAACTTGCTTCAAGTTTAGTCAATAATTTTCAAAAGGGAGTAGATTATAGTTTATTAGGTAAAGTTGTTGGATTATTTATATTTTCAGCACTCGTTTCTGCATTAGGAGGGACAATTTTAGGTATTTTTGGTGAAAATGTCATCCAAAATATGCGTAAACGCTTATGGAATAAATTAACTATTCTAAAAGTTTCTTATTTTGACTCTGTTAAAGCGGGTGAAATATCCAGCCGGGTCGTAAATGATACTAATCAAGTTAAGCAATTGTTAGCCGTTACTTTTCCTCAAACAGTTGCCAGTGTGATTACAGTTATTGGTACGGTATATATGATGATTAAAATGGATTGGCATATGTCGCTTGCTATGGTAATTGCTGTTCCTGTTGTAATCCTTTGTATGATTCCAGTAATGGCATTTGGTTCAAAAGTTAGTCACATTCGCCAAGATGCTATGAGTCAATTTAATGGACTTGCTACTGAAACGTTGAGTGAAATTCGTTTAGTCAAAACTTCTAATGCTGAATCTCAGGCGCAGGTTCGTGCTGCAAATGAAGTGGATCGGTTATTTAATGTAGGGAAAAAAGAAGCAATATTTGATGCATCTATGCAACCAATTATGATGATGGTCTTTATGAGTATGGTATTTGGGCTATTAGCATATGGGATGCATCGAATTGCCATTGGTGTGATGACAATCGGAACATTGATGAGTTTCTTAATGTATCTATTTAATCTTATTGGTGCCATGCCAATCATTGCGACGTTATTTTCTGAAGTAGCTAAAGCAGCAGGATCAACACGACGAGTGCAAGAATTGTTATCTAGAGAACCTGAAGACTTTGAAAGTGGACAAGATATTGATTTATCGGAAAAGACTTTATCAGTTAAAAATGTAAAATTTTCTTATGAAGATGCACCAGAGGAACCTATCTTAACAGACATTTCTTTTACTGCTCAGCCAAACCAAGTAATTGCTTTTGCTGGCCCATCAGGTGGCGGGAAATCGACGATTTTTAGTTTAATTGAAAGGTTTTATGAACCTACAGAAGGACAAATTAAATTTGGAGATATTGACATAAAAGATATCAAATTATCAGATTATCGTCGTCAAATCGGCTTTGTATCACAGGATTCTGCGATTATGGCAGGGACAATCAGAGATAATCTAACGTATGGATTAGAAGAAAACTTCTCAGATGAACAACTATGGGATGTCTTGGAACTAGCATATGCGCGAAAATTTGTAGAAGAAATGCCAGATAAATTGAATACGGAAGTCGGTGAACGTGGCGTTAAAATTTCTGGAGGACAAAGACAGCGTATTGCAATTGCTCGTGCATTCTTGCGGAATCCCAAGATTCTAATGTTAGATGAAGCTACTGCTAGCCTAGATTCAGAATCTGAGATGAAGGTTCAAGAGGCATTGTCCAATTTAATGGAGGGCCGAACGACATTGGTTATTGCCCATAGATTGTCGACAATTGTTGATGCGGATAGCATTTACTTTGTTGAAAAAGGGAAAGTAACTGGTTCAGGAAAACATGATGAGCTAGTAAGTAAACATAAAACTTACGCTAAATATGTGTCCGAACAATTTAAAGTAACGGAATGAACGAAATAAGCAAATTTAAAATGAAGCTAAGACAACACGTGCATTAACTAATTGTCTTAAGATTTAGAAAGAACTTGGACATAACCCCCAAGTTCTTTTTTCTAACTTATTTTTACCCACAAGATAAAAAGCGACCAAAAAATTGGTCGCTTTTGAAATACCTCCATGATAGTTCACTTGCTTCATAAAATGTAGAGTCACGGTATAAAGCCAATTTGCGAGGACCGATATTACAAAAATAAGCACCATTCAGATCTTTACGACAAATAATGCGGATCGGTCTTAGTCGTGCTAATGTTATCACGGATTTTTTTCAAGGAATCGGCATTTTGATCAAAATTGTGATACATCGTATTTGTATATAAAATATCCATTACCGTTAAGTAACTAATCCGTGAAGCCAAGGATTCCGCACGAAACAAGCCTTCTTCGGTGACGACAATAATTGCTTCGTCGGACAAGCCTGCCAACTCTGAACCGCTGTTACCGGTTAACGTAATCATTTTTGCGTTGGTTTTTTTTACTTGTCGTGCTAGGTTGATTGATTCTTTTGTTTTGCCTGAATGGGAAAAAATAAACACGCAATCTTCACTGGTTAATTTTGTGACAAAGCTTAACTGCATGTGGTAATCAAAAATGTAGTTGCATCGATAGTTGGTCCGAATGAATTTATGGAAACTATCAAAAGCCACAATCGAGGAGCCGCCTTGCCCAAAAAAGTGAAGCGTTTTGGCAGAGTACATCAAAGCCAACACGTTATCTAACAGCTCCTTTGTTAAGAACTGTGTGGCGTTACTGAGGGAATAAATATTGGCTTGTAAGACTTTTTTAGCAATGGTAATACTATCATCATCTGGTGAAATATCATTGGCGCCATTCACGCTATTGACGTTTTGAAAAGTCGGCTGATAATTAGAATTTCTGGCGATATCAATTTTAAATTCTTGGAACCCAGAATAGCCAATCTTTTTTACAAATTGATACACGGAAGATTGGGAGACGCCAATTTCGTTGGCCAGACTTTCTAACGTCATTTGTGTCAATAATGATTCAGAATGAACAAAGTAATCGGAAATTTTCTTTTCTGTGAGGCTCAAATTCGGTTTTTTAATCCGAATCCGTTGATCCAAATAGTGGTTTTTCATTAACACGTTCCTCCAATCTTATTTTTTTAAAAATAGAATGAATGCCTTTTCATTGTTGGTATAGACTGATTATAGTGGAAAAAGAGGACAAATACAATTTCTCTTTTTCTCCACAAAAAAGAAATTCTTTAAAAAAAAGCCAAAAAAAATAAATAATCTTTTTTCTGAAAAATGAAGGGGTCTTGAAAAGACTTCTCTCAACTAAAGAAAGTAGCCAGTAAAAAGAACGTGATACCAAGAGATTTACTTGTGTTTTTTGTATGAAAGCTCCTTAAAAATAAAAACGTTTTACCTTTTGAGTAGGCAAGATTTTTGCTAAAAAATAAAAAATATTTTTTAATTAGTGTAATCGTTTACATTATTTTTTTTATCCTTTATGATTGAAGTATCAAAAGAGGCAGGTGAAAGAAAAATGGACATTGGCTTTATTGGACTTGGGAAAATGGGTTTGAACATGGCATTAAATGTTCACGAACAAGGCTGGCCCATTATTGGCTTTGATGTAACAAAGGAAGCAAGAGCGACTGCTAGAGAGCAGGGGCTTTCCGTTGTAGATTCGTTGCCGGAACTGTTGAAAGCGCTTAACAAAAGGAGGGTGATTTTTTTAAGTACCCCCGCTGGTCAGATTACCAATCAATTAGTGGCAGAATTGGTAGAGCAATTAGCACCAGAGGATATCATTGTGGATAGTGGCAATTCAAATTTTCATGATAGTGTCGCGAATGCTCAACTTGCCAAGGAAAAAGGAATTTATTTTATTGATTGTGGTACTTCTGGTGGCATCAAAGGAGCGCGGGAAGGAGCGTGTTTAATGGTTGGCGGTGCGCCTGAAGCTGTCAAAGTGTTAACCCCATTTTTTGAAGATTTAGCTTGTGAACAAGGGTATCTTTATGCTGGGAAATCAGGAGCTGGTCACTATTTGAAAATGGTGCATAACGGGATTGAGTACGTCATGATGCAAGCCATGGGCGAAGGATTCAATTTATTAGAAGCTGCCGAATATGATTTTGCGTTGGAGAAAGTAGCCGATGTGTGGAATCACGGCTCGATTATTGAAGCTCGCTTGATGGGCTTAGCGAAAGAGGTTTTTGCGGAAAATCCTACGTTAGCCAATCTAGAAGGGAAAGTGGCAGCAAATGGCGAAGCCAAATGGATGATTGAAGAAGCATTGCGTTTGGAGATGCCCGTCCCAACTACGGCGTTGTCCTTATTTACTCGAAATGAAAGTATGCTAGCAAATCATTTTTCAAACAAAGTGGTCGCTTCTTTGCGACAAGGATTTGGCGGGCATGAAGTCGTAAAAAGTCAGTAAAGGAGTTTAGTCATGTTAAAAAAACAAAAAATTGCCATAGTGAATTCCAGTAGTTTTGGTCAAATTTTTCCTGAACACTTAACGCGCTTAGAAAAGATAGGCACCGTGAAGCATTTTACAGTCGACAGTGAAATTGGTGGCAAAGTGTTAGCGGAACGTTTACAAGGATATACGATTATTATTGCTAGCGTGACGCCATTTTTCACGAAAGAATTTTTTGAACATAAAGATGAATTGTTGCTGATTTCTCGCCACGGCATTGGGTATAACAACATCGATTTAGACGCTGCAAAACAGCATGACACAATTGTTTCCATCATCCCAGCTTTAGTAGAACGAGATGCCGTGGCGGAAAACAATGTCACAAATTTACTAGCTGTTTTACGGCAAACCGTGGCTGCAGATGCCAGCGTTAAAGCAGATCAATGGGAAAAACGAGCGAATTTTGTCGGTCGGACGTTATTTAACAAAACTGTGGGTGTCATTGGTGTTGGGAACACAGGAAGTTGTGTCGTGGAGACGTTACGAAACGGATTTCGCTGTGACGTGTTAGCGTATGATCCCTATAAATCCGCCACTTATCTGCAAAGTTATGGAGCCAAAAAAGTAGACTTAGATACGTTGCTAGCTTCAGCAGACATCATTTGTTTATGTGCCAATTTAACTGAAGAAAGTTATCACATGATTGGCTCGGCGGAAATTGCCAAGATGAAAGACGGCGTCTATCTTTCCAATAGCGCACGAGGCGCCTTGATTGATGAAGAAGCCATGATTGCCGGTTTGCAATCGGGCAAAATTGCTGGGCTTGGGACAGATGTTTTAGAAGAGGAACCAGGTCGGAAAAATCATCCTTATCTTGCGTTTGAAAATGTAGTAATGACGCCGCACACCTCCGCTTATACCATGGAATGCCTGCAAGCGATGGGAGAAAAATGCGTGCAAGATGTGGAAGACGTGGTGCAAGGTATTTTACCTCAACGGGCAGTGCAAGAAGTCAGTCGTTACGTTAGTTAAGAAGGAGGAGGAGCATGTTAACTGATTTAAAAGTGAAAGTTGGACCGCAATTTTATCGTTACCACGAAGGCGCCTTAGCTTCGGTGCCGTCACTTTTCAAGGAATATCACGCCCAACGAATTTTGGTGGTGCATGGCACCGTATCCTTTGAAAAAGCTCAGCCATTTTTGCCCTTCTTGGCAGATTCAGAGTATCAATTCTTCTATCACACTTACACAGGAGAATGTAGTTATTTTGGCGCCGAACAAATTTCACAGCAAATAAAGGAACACCAGATTGACTTTCTTCTGGGAGTCGGCGGCGGTAAGTTAGCCGATTTAGTGGGCTACAGCGCCCATTTAAACAATCTGAATTTTGGCTTAGTCCCTACTTTGGCTAGTAACTGTGCGCCGTGGACACCGTTAGCTGTGATGTATCAAGAAAATGGCGCGGCCGAAGGCAAAACGGAACATTTCTTTCGCCAAGCTGCGTTTTTAATCACTGATCCTAAGTTGCTTCTGGATGCGCCCCGTGATTATTTTGTCGCTGGTTTAGCTGATACGTTAGCGAAATGGTATGAATCAGAGACCATTTTACGCCAAGCCCATTTGCAAGGGGAACCCTTTTTGCAATTAGCGGGAGCGACCGCCAAGCTTTCGCAAGAAGCGATTATGCGGGACTCAAAAACAGCCTTAGCAGCGATGGACGAGGGCAAACTCACGCCTGAATTTGTCCATCTTTCAGAAATTGTTTTCGCTGTTTCTGGATTAGTCGGCGGCTTCGGCGACAAATACGCCCGCAATGCAGCAGCACACGCCATGCATGATGCTATGAGTAAATTTTTACCAAAAAGTCATGACTATTTACATGGCGAAAAAGTAGCTTACGGCATCTTCTATCAATTAGCATTGGAAAAAAGGTGGGCCATCATAGACGCATTAATCCCCTTTTATCAAGAGCTAAACTTACCCATGTCGTTACGACAAATGGGCCTTTACCCAGAAGAAGAAGCAGTACTCGATGCAATGGTTCAATTTATTGATTCAAAAGAAAAGGTTCATTTAATTCCTATTGAGATTTCGGAAGAACGTTTACGTCAAGGGATTGAAGAGCTAGAAAAGTATATCCAAAACCAAGGATAAGAAGGAGGAACTATGGAAACGTTAAGTGTTTTACAAAGTTTGATAATGGCGCTTTGGGTGGCAGCAATTATGTCCAGATGGCTTGGAGGAGGAGCAACGTTAACGTTGCGTTTCTCGCCCTTAATGACAGGGTTAGTAGCAGGTTTAGTGATGGGCGATGTCCCGAAAGCGATGATCGTCACCGCAGCATTACAAATGATTTACATGGGTGTTTTTTCACCAGGTGGCTCTATGCCAGCAGAACCATCAATTGCGGCAGCGATTGCTGTGCCAGTTGCGTTGCTAGGGAATTTGAAGCCGGAAGCGGCTATCGCCGTAGCGGTTCCTGTCGGTCTTTTAGGAAGTTATTTATATCAATTCCGTTTCTTTATTAACACGTTTTTAGGGAAGTATACCGATCGTGCGGTGGCTGAACTAAATTCTAAAAAAATTGCCCGCTCAATTATCTGGTATCCAACGATTGCCTCATTTATTTTATTCGTTCCATTAGTCTTTTTTGCTCTTTATCTAGGGGCACCAGTCATTGCCGATATTATTAAAGCATTAGAAGGAACCGTTGTGATTCACGTGTTAGAAGTAGTCGGTGGTGGTTTAGCCGCAATTGGGATTGCGACAACGGTCTATGTCATTGGTCGAAAAGATTTCTTGGTTTTCTTTTTCCTTGCATACTTCATGAGTATCGTCTTTAAGTCATTGGAAATTACCATGGTAACGTATGCCATCTTTGGCGTAATTATTGCGTTAATTTTTGTGCAAGTCCAAAAAGGCAAACCTGTAGCAGAAAGTGCTGGTTCCGCCAGTGCCACCACTGATTTTGATGATGATGACGATTACGATGACGGGTTTTAAAAGAAAAAGGAGGAACTGAAATGACGGAAACAACAGAAAAAGTCGTGCCGAAAACAACGAATTTAGCACCAGAAGAAATTACCAATAAAGATGTTACAAAAGCCTATCTCCGTTGGCATTTTGCCAATGAAATTCCCCATTCCTTTGAACGTTACTTGGCGCCTTCGTTATTGTACGCAATGATGCCACTTTTAAAGAAATTATATAAAGACGATGAACAATTAAAAGCCGCTTATATGCGTCAACTGCTGTTTTTCAATACGCAATTAAGCTGGGGCGGCGGGGTCATTACTGGGTTGATGGCTTCCATGGAACAAGAGCGGGCCAAAGAAGAACATGAAGGCCGCGAAATCATGATGCAAGATGATTTAATGTATAACACCAAAGCTGGCTTGATGGGCGCGTTAGCGGGGATTGGTGATGCGATTGACTCAGGTACGGTTCAATATATTTTTATTGCGATTGCGGTGCCGTGGGCGCAACAAGGTAGCGCATTAGGTGCGATTTTCCCCTTTGTCGCGTTTGCCCTTTATCAAGTACTGCTAGGTGTGTTCTTTGCGAGACAATCATTCAAAATGGGGCGGAATGCTACAGGCTTAATGCAAAGTGCTGGGATTCAAAAAGCCATTGAAATGTTATCTGTTTTAGGGTTGTTCATGATGGGGATTTTAGCTGGTAATTATGTCAAAGTTTCTTCAACCCTTCAATTTAAACTTTCTGGCCGTGAGTTTGTGGTCCAAGATATCCTTGATCAGATTGTCCCAGGACTCTTGCCGCTAGCTGTCGTAATGGGCGTGTATTGGTTCTATACGAAAAAAGGCTTGAAAGTTACGCAAGCATTATTGTGGTTAACAGGTATTTTAATTGTCTTAGCAACAGTCGGTATTTTATAAAAAGAAAAGGACGTGAATCAGATGGGCGTAGTAAATTTAGCAAGAGTAGATGAACGATTAATTCATGGACAAGTGATGGTGACCTTGTCCCAAAAAAGTGGCGTTAATTCCATTTTCGTTGTCGATGAAGTGGTGGCAAAGGATAAATTTATGCGTGATTTATACAAAAGTGCAGGCAGTCGGACAGGACAAAAAACCATTGTCATTACGCCGGAAAAAGCTAAATTTTATTGGGATGAATACCAATTCAAAGAGTACAACTGTATTTTAATCGCTAAAACCGTCTCTGTAATTTATGACTTAGTAAAACACGGAGTCCCTATGAAGGAGTTAAACATCGGCGGTATTGCACAGAAGAATCCAGAAAAAGATTTATTAGTAACCAAATCAGTTTATTTAAACAAAGAAGATGCCGAAAAATTAAAAGAGCTACATGAGGTGTATGGCGTAGAAGATATTTATTTCCAAGCAACGCCTTCTGCACCAAAAACTAGTTTAAAAGAGGTTTTAGGCAAATTTAATTTATAAAAAAGGTCAGTCGCTTGAGTCATTGCATGACTGTTTGAAATAATGACTCAAGCCACTGAATTGAAGGAGGAACTTTTATGTTAGGGATTGTGATTGCTACACACGGTGCACTAAGTGACGGTGCGAAAGACGCAGCTACCGTGATTATGGGCGCAACCGAAAATATCGAAACCGTTAATCTAAATAGTGGAGACGATGTCCAAGCACTAGGCGGGCAAATTAAAACAGCGATTGAGAACGTCCAACAAGGGGATGGCGTGTTGGTCATGGTTGACTTATTAAGTGCGAGTCCTTACAATCAGGCAGTTTTGGTGATTAACGAACTCGAACCAGCACTACAAAAGAAAATCTTTGTGGTGAGTGGTACCAACCTACCAATGGTCTTAGAAGCGATAAACCATCAATTATTGGGCACACCGATTGCTGAAGCGGCGCAAGCGATTGTTGCGCAAGGCAAAGAAAGTGTGCAAGCATGGGATATTTCTATGACTTCCTTTGAGGATGAAGAGGATGAGGACGATGATTTTTAAGAATGTAGTAAAGGGTGAAAGCAATGAAATGGGGATTTAGATGGTACGGAGCGGCAGGCGATGCCATTCCGTTAAAACACATTCGACAGATTCCAGGAATTACTGGCGTTGTCGGTACCTTGTTAAATAAACTACCAGGTGATGTTTGGACAGTAGCCGAAATTCAGGCACTTAAACAATCGGTGGAACAAGAAGGATTAGCACTTTTAGGAATTGAAAGTGTCGCTATTCATGATGCCATTAAAGCGGGAACGGATCAACGAGACCACTATATTGATAATTATCGCCAAACGTTACGTAACTTGGGGAAATGCGGAATTTCCTTAGTGTGCTACAGTTTCAAACCTATTTTTGGTTGGGCTAAAACGGACTTGGCGTATGAGAATGAAGATGGCAGCTTATCGTTGTTATTTGATCAAGCTGTGGTAGAGCACATGCAGCCAGAAGACATGTATCAATTAATTCACAGTCAGTCAAAAGGATTCCGGTTACCAGGTTGGGAAGAGGAGCGTTTGCAACAATTTCAAGAATTGAAAGCTATGTATGCCGGCGTAACAGAAGAAGATTTGGTCGAAAATTTGCGCTACTTTTTAGAACGTGTGATTCCTGTCTGTGAAGAAGAAAATATCAAAATGGGGATTCACCCCGATGATCCACCTTGGGAAATTTTTGGTTTGCCAAGAATCACTAAAAATTTAGCGGATTTGAAACGAATCCTTTCCTTAGTGGACTCACCAGCAAATGGGATTACATTTTGTACAGGTTCCCTTGGTGCGGATCCGACGAATGATTTGCCTACTATGATTCGTGAAATAGGTCACAGAATTAATTTTGTTCATTTCCGCAATGTGAAGTATTTAGGTGAGCATCGTTTTGAAGAAACGGCGCATCCTAGTGTCGCTGGTTCGTTAGATATGGCGGAATTAATGCAAGCACTGGTAGACGTAGGGTATGAAGGCGTTATTCGCCCTGACCATGGGCGGGCAATTTGGGATGAAAAAGCGATGCCTGGTTATGGTTTATATGATCGAGCAATGGGGTTGACCTATATTCAAGGACTGTACGAAGCAACCAAAGCCAAACAAAATAGGAAGTGACAGAATGGAAACAAAAGTTGAAAAAAATCAACTGTATCAACAATTAGCGACATGTAAACTTTTACCACTATACACTGCAACAGATTTACGCTATTTGCCACAAGTAGAATCAGTCTTAGTAGAAAACGAATTACCGTTTATTGAAGTCACTTTTCGGAGTCAGCTGGCCTTGCCTGCCATCAAACAACTTGCTGCTTCAGGAAATTTAATAGTAGGCGCAGGAACTGTTCGAACCTTGAAAGAAGCCCAAGAGGCAGTAGCGAGCGGTGCACAGTTCATTGTTTCCCCAGCGATTGTTCCAGAAGTCATTGATTTTTGTCTGGCAAATGAGGTGCCTATTTTTCCAGGAACAGCTACGCCTGGGGAGATTCAGCGAGCGCTGGCGTATGGCTTACGAGTGGTTAAATTTTTCCCAGCCGATATTTACGGCGGGTTAAAAGCCATTAAAAGTTTAAGCGGTCCGTTTTATGATGTTCAATTTTTACCAACTGGTGGGATTGATGAAACAAACTTTATAGAGTATGTGGAAGCAGAAGAAGTATTAGCAGTGGGCGGATCCTTTATTTTATCGGAAAAGATGCTTCAAGAAGATGAAGCTTCGGCACGCCAGCATGTTCAATCTTTACTCACGAAAATCAAAGAACGACAAGCAAAATAAAAAGATGGGCTAAGTTTTGTTACTTAGTCCTCTTTTTTTTCTGTCCAAATACTACTGTCATTATTTTAGTTTTCATTTTGTAAAAATAGTATAGGAGAAAAGCAATCAGTTATGTATAATTAGTGAAAGAAGGTTGCGTGAAGTAAAAATAAAAAGGAGAGCAAAGGATGTTAAAAAATGTAGAAGTGTTCTGGCAAAACTTTTTAGATAAACATGAATTAGATATGTTGATGCCCGATGTGTGGATGTTTGGTGATGGCTCTTCTGAGATGGGTAACCGTTTGGGTCAATTGGTTGTTTCTGGTCGTAAGACAGCGACATGTTCTTCTTTAGATATTTATAAGATGGAAGAAGAACAACTCCCTAAAGCTGGTCAATACGACATAATTTTAGATGGTCAGTCTCAACCGCTGGCTATTATTCGAACAACCAAAGTTGAAATTATGCCCATGAACAAGGTCTCAGAATCTTTTGCACAAGCGGAAGGTGAAGGAGATTTGACATTGGATTATTGGTATGAAGAGCATGCGCGGTTCTTTAAAGAAGAACTGGCCCCCTATCAGCTACAATTTTATCCCGACATGCTGTTAGTTTGCCAAAGTTTTGAAGTGGTGGATCTTTATACAGAAAAAGAATAGACAGAGAAGCGGTGACTGACACTATTGAAACGAGCAGTCGTCGCTTTTTTTACTGATTTTTTGAAAAAGTTGCGTATGTTTATATAGACAGGGTGATAGAAAAGAGATGTGTATTTTAAGTGTCGAGGAAAAGATGGTACAATAACCTAAGGAATACTAACAAGGAGTGAATGTTATGAAAGAAGAATTTTCATATGAAATTTTAGAAGAAGTCGCTGTGTTATCTGAGAATGCTCGTGGCTGGCGTAAAGAATTGAATTTAATTAGTTGGAATGGTCGTCCACCAAAATTTGATTTGCGTGAGTGGGCCCCTGATCACGAAAAAATGGGTAAAGGCATCACCTTAACTAACGAAGAATTTGCTGAATTAAGCAAAACAATTAAATCCATGTAAAAGGAGCACCCTGTCAATGAAAAGTATGACTGGATTTGGAAAAAAGACCATTCAAAATGAAAATTATCAATTGGATGTTGAAGTCAAAAGTGTCAACCAGCGGTTTTTAGATATTCTATTGCGTATGCCAAAGGAACTGAATGCCTATGAACTGGTGATTCGGCAAGTAATCAAACGCACGTTAAAACGTGGACGTGTGGAAGTCTATGTAAATCTCCAAAAAATCGGCAACAATCAAAAAGAAGTACGCGTGCAGTGGGACTTAATTGATCAATTATTAACTTCGGTAGATCAACATTTAAAGGAAAACTATCCGGAAGCAACGTTTGATGCAGGGGACACGGTCAACCATTTATTAAAGCAAAATGATTTTGTCGAAATAGTGGAAGCAGAAATCGTTGATCAGACATTTGAACCATTTCTTGTTCAAGCATTTGAAGCAGCCATCGCTAGTCTTGACCAAAGCCGTGTGCAAGAAGGAACGCAAATTAAACAAGTCCTGCTTGACTATGTAGCAGTGTTGACCCAATCAATTCAAGAACTGCAAGCGTTTGTGGGCGTTTTTGAACAAGAATACCGTCAACGTTTTGAAGCGAAATTAAACGAATGGTTAGGTAGCCAAGTGGATGAAACACGCTTATTAACAGAAATGGCCATTTTATTGGAAAAAGGCGATATTCATGAAGAATTAGATCGTTTGGATATCCATATTGATAAGTTGCATCAGTTGCTTGACGAAACAGAACCAGTGGGCCGAGAACTAGATTTCTTAATTCAAGAAATGAACCGTGAAGTCAATACGATTGGTTCGAAATCAAGTCCAATTGAAATAAAAAATAGTGTCGTTCAAATGAAAACAACCTTAGAAAAGATTCGTGAACAAATTCAAAATGTCGAATAGAGAAAATGGTTTCGTGTTTTTCCAGAAAACGCTATAATATAGAAGTAACGAATAAATGACAGAGGTGAAAGCAATGACTAAATTTTATGATGTAACCTTTCAAGAATTAAGTGGTCGTTCTGTGGTAAAAACAGAAGTCGCTTCAGACAGAGAACCATTTGACGTCTGGCAAGATGCTTGTGCAAGCTATTCTGAAACAGAATTAAATATCCAAATTAACGAAGACACGTTTGTTACTTTGAATCGTCATTTTGTTGTTCGCATTGACGTGAAAGAAGTTGACGGCCCTGTCGACAAACAAGTTCGTCGTCGCGATGAATTGATGAACGTGGTCAATACGCTTTCTAATATGGGCTTATAAAAAATGCCACCAAGCATTTCACGCTTGGTGGTATTTTTTTTAATTAGAATAAAAGAAACAAGCCAACGGCGCATAGGAAAGAAAGAACTGCGGCACTTAAAAAGATTGTCCGCATGGATGCAGTTTTACTGCTTTCTTTGCCGTGTTTTTTCTGACGTTCTAAACGTTTTTGAAGCTGACGGGTAATTACTGAGAAAATCAGCCCGAAAAGGACTAAAACACTTGTGGCAATCGATTTGGGAATAAAATGATTCGGTTCTGCAACGGTGGTGTCCCCAGAATGTTCGTTTGATTCTTCCGCAGCTTCCGCTGTTGTTTGTTTTGGCTTAACTTCTTGGTAAGCCACTTTTGGCGCTTGAACCGTACTATTTAATAATGTCAAGGGCGTGTCGACTTGCACCTGCCCTGCTACTAATTTAAAAGTAGGCTGACTGCCTTTGGGAACGACACCGTATAAATCGTTAGCCAAAGTGACTTTTTTGTGATCAATGGTTTGTGGTCCTTTGTCTAAAAGTTTTTTGCGTTCGTATGTCGTATAGGCATAGTCCAGCAAAGCATTCCCAGCCACATGCCGTTCGTATTCACCATCTTGGTTTTGCCAATTACCAACGCCTAAAATGACTTCAATTAAACGGAAATCTCCTTGTTTGACAGTCGCAATATAGTTAAAGCCGCCTGTTGGACTAGAGCCTGTTTTTAAACCATCCACGCCTTGATAACCATACTTAGCGCCTGGTAAAGAATAATTGTATGCTTCAAACGTTTCCTCGTAAGGCGTGCCGACCATTGTTTTCACCACTGGTTTATTGGTGATTTCTAAAATTTCTGGATAATTTTTCAGAAAATGATAAGTTAGTGAAGCTAAATCTCTAGCTGTAGAGACGTTATCGCCATTTGGGTCAATTCCTTGCATTTGATACAGGCCGTTAAAGGCACTTGCTTGCGCCCCACTGCAGTTGTAATAGGTAGTATTTGTCATCCCTAATTCAGCCGCTTTTTGATTCATTAAATGAACAAAGTCAGTAGGCTGGTCCCCTGAAATTAAATTTGCCAACATGAGAGTCGCCACATTAGAAGAGGGGACAGCAATCATTTTTAATAGTTCACGGACTGGATAAGCAACACCTAACGTAATTTTGTTATTACTAATGGCATATATTTTAGAAATATCGACATCTTTTTGCGTAGCAGTCACAGTGGTATCCATTGTAAATTTTCCTTGCTCCATTGCTTCAAAGGCCAAGTACATGGTCATCACTTTGGCAATACTGGCAGGATTCCACGCTAAATCTGGTTGCTGCGACCAGAGAATTTCTCCAGAATCAGCATCAACAACGATGGCTGCTTTGGGAATGCCATCCTCTTTCAGGGTCGTCCCCATTTTTTTAGCAATCGCGGTAATATCTTCTTCTGCGTGAGTCACAGTAGGTTGGGCAAAAAAGGCCCCACAACTGACGACTAAGCCTAGCAGAAACAATGTAAATGGTTTAATTCGTGCGATGTTTCTCAGTCCTTTCTTATTCACGTTTTTTCATCCTAAAGGAGTCATCACTTCATTTTACTTAAAAAATGGCTGCCTGTATAGGAATTCTAGGTAATTTGTTTAAAAAAAGAACAAGTTATGAAAGCCAAATTAAAGAAGAAATGTTATTTTTTCAGTGAATCTCCAAGAAAGTCTTGAAAATTGCAGAAAAAAAGTGCAAAATAGAACTAATACTGTGAAATTATGTTTTGAAAGGAAGTCGTTATGTCAGAGCGCGGGTTATTAATCGTATTGTCAGGTCCTTCAGGAGTGGGGAAAGGGACTGTAAGAAAGGCTATTTTCGACAGTGAAGAAAATGATTTTCAATATTCAATCTCAATGACCACTCGGAAACAGCGAGAAGGCGAAGTGGATGGAGTAGATTACTATTTCCGTTCAAGAGAAGAATTTGAAGCGATGATTGAAGCTGGAGAAATGTTGGAATATGCGGAATATGTTGGTAACTATTATGGGACACCATTAACGTATGTTAACCAGACGCTAGATGAAGGCAAAGACGTCTTTTTAGAAATCGAAGTCCAAGGGGCTAAACAAGTCAAAGACAAAGTGCCTGATGGCGTATTTATCTTTTTGACACCCCCCGATTTAGCGGAATTAAAATCAAGAATTATTGGCCGCGGAACAGACGAAATGTCTGTGATTGAAGAACGAATGGCTGTGGCCAGAGAAGAAATCGAAATGATGGCGCTGTATGATTATGCGGTAGTGAATGATGAAGTTCCTTTAGCCGTGCAACGAATTAAAGACATTATCGCGAGTGAGCACTTCCGTGTTGACCGTGTAATTGGAAAATATATTAAAATGTTAGAGGAGATGTAGCCTTATGATGTTAAAACCGTCAATTGACTCATTATTAAAAGAAGTCCCTTCAAAATATTCTTTGGTTATTTTAGCAAGCAAACGTGCGCATGAATTAGATGAAGGCGTTCAACCAACCGTTGAATCCTTTGATTCTGTAAAAAGTGTAGGTCGTGCGTTAGAAGAAATCGAAGCAGGAACAGTGATCAGTGATCCAAATCCTGAAGAAAAACGCGAACGTCTACGCATTGAACGTGAAGAACGCAAACGCCAACGTGAACAAGAACAAAAAGAATTAGAAAACCGTTTACGTGACGAAAAAAATTAATTGAATGAAAAACAAGTCTATGATTGAAGCTTTCTTCAAGTAAAGGCTTGTTTTTTTGTGATTGCAAATGTTGTGGGATGACTTTTGTGGTATACTGTTTTTGTAGATAAGTTATGACGGTGGCTACTTCTGGAAGGTGGTGGTGCTTATGAGCATAAGTACTGAAATCTATGAAAGGGGAAAGCCGTATTTGTCCGCATTAGATGTAATCGGACTAATTTTCGACTTTGGTTTATATACCATTGCGTTGATTAGTTTGGTTGTCACTTTGCTAAAAAAAGACAAAAAGAAATAACCAGTCATAAACTTTGAACGGTTAACTGGTTATTTCTTTTTAATTAAGTAAAAACTAAGTTACTGTCATGATTCTACAGTTAGAGAGATGGACCAACATCTCTCTTTCAAAATGATTATACCATAAAAAAATGTAGAGTGCTAACACTAGTTAGCAGTGTAAGTTTCAAAGTATTTTAAGAGGATTACTAAAAGCTACTTTCTTAGATCATTTGTTTAGGAAAGCTAGCTTTTTATATTTTAAGGGGAAATTAACTAAGCTTAACAACAACGAGACACACAAGACAAATCAGTCAATCTTTAGTACAATAGGCAAAGAGAATTTACATAAAAAGGAGGACGCACCATGCAAAAAGTAGCCAAAGTTATTGTGGATGTACCAACGATGCAAACCGATCAACCATTCACTTATTTAGTTCCTGAAAATTTAAATGAGCAATTGGCTGTCGGCATGCGTGTAGAAGTGCCTTTTGGTAACGGTAATCGGCATGTTCAAGGGTTTGTTCTAGCCATTGAACCAATGGCTGCAACGGTTCTTGACGAAACCAATGTTCAGTTGAAAGAACTAGTGGCGGTGTTGGATTTAAAACCTGTCTTAAATACAGAAATGTTGGCTTTAGCTGATTATATGAAGGAAAAAACGTTTGCTTTTAAAATCACTTGTTTGCAAACCATGTTGCCTAGCGTAATGCGTGCCGATTACCAAAAATATATTTATTTAACGGATGAGCTTTCTGAAGAATTACAAGATCAGTTATTTTATGGTTTAGAGGAAATTTCGTGGGACCAAGCGCAAGAACGTGGGCTTTTGCCTCAACTAATGGCGTTGCGTAAACAGCAAAAAGTCGATATTCGCTACGAAGTTACGACGAGAAATAAAGTAAAAATGGTCCGCTTCATTCAAGCCGCTAAGGAATTTGAACAACTAGAGGAAATTCGTTTGGGTTTACGCAAGGGAGCTAAGAAGAAAGAGCAACTTCTTTACTATTTACAACGCTTGGGCACTGAAAAAATCACCGCTGTGAAGGAAATGAAAGAATTAGGTTTCAGTACCGCGCTTTTAAATGAAGCGGCCAAAAACGGCTGGTTAACGTTCATTGAAAAAGAAGCGTATCGTGATCCGTTTGCTAATCAGACGTTTGAAAAAACGACTGCGTTATCTTTGAATGCAGAACAACAGGTGGCTGTGGAAACAATCTTACAATCTGTCCAAGAACAGCAAAGCCAAACCTACTTATTGGAAGGTATTACAGGAAGTGGGAAAACAGAAGTTTATCTACAGGTCATTGCAGAAGTTCTTAACCAAGGCAAAACAGCCATTATGCTTGTCCCTGAAATTTCTTTAACTCCGCAAATGGTGCAACGCTTTAAAAGTCGCTTTGGCGAACATGTTGCTGTAATGCACAGTGGCTTATCGCAAGGTGAAAAATACGATGAGTGGCGGAAGATTGAACGAGGAGAAGCGGAAGTGGTGGTTGGCGCGCGTTCAGCCATTTTTGCGCCAATCGAAAACATCGGCGTGATCATTGTTGATGAAGAACACGAGGCAAGTTATAAACAAGAAGAAACCCCGCGCTACCACGCGAGAGATTTAGCGATTTGGCGTTCGGAGTACCATCATTGCCCTGTTGTTTTAGGCAGTGCCACGCCGTCCTTGGAATCACGCGCTCGCGCACAAAAAAATGTTTATCAGCGGTTACGATTAACACAGCGTGCCAATCAAGCGGCAACCTTGCCTACGATTGATGTAGTGGATATGCGGCAAGAAGTAGAAAATGGCAATGTCTCTTCTTTTTCCATGTCGTTGCAAGAAAAACTCCAAGAACGCTTAGAGAAAAACGAACAAAGTGTTCTCCTACTTAATCGCCGTGGCTATTCGTCATTTGTGATGTGTCGCGATTGTGGCTATGTGTTGCCGTGTCCGAATTGTGATATTTCCTTAACTTTGCATATGGATAGTAAAACAATGAAATGTCATTATTGTGGGCATGAAGAACGGATTCCTTATCGCTGTCCTAACTGTGGCCAAGATAAAATTCGCTACTACGGAACAGGCACACAAAAAGTAGAAGAAGAATTACAAACGTTATTACCAGAAAGTCGTATTCTCCGAATGGATGTTGATACGACCCGTCGCAAAGGTGCGCATGAAAAGATTTTGCGAACATTTGGTGAAGGACAAGCGGATATCTTATTAGGCACACAAATGATTGCCAAAGGACTGGACTTTCCAAATGTGACGTTAGTCGGTGTCTTAAATGCTGATACCGCCTTGAATTTACCCGATTTTCGTTCTAGTGAACGGACCTTCCAGTTATTGACACAGGTCAGCGGTCGCGCTGGTCGCGCTGAAAAACCGGGGGAAGTCATCATTCAATCTTTTAACCCCGAGCATTATGCGATACAATTGGCAAAAGCCCAAGATTATGAAGATTTTTATACAAAAGAAATGTATATTCGTCATCGTGGGGATTATCCACCGTACTATTTTACGGTCCAAATTACGGCCAGCCATCCTGAAGAGAATGAAGCAGCGAAACAAATGTTTCAAATTGCGACGAAATTAAAACAAGGCTTATCGCCGCAAGCTATTTTGTTGGGACCAACGCCCAACGCAATCATGCGTGTCAACAATCGTTACTTTTATCAAGTGATTATCAAGTATAAACAAGAACCAATGCTTCGACCATTATTGAAAGAAATTTTGACCGATACACAACGAGCAACGGCTCGTGGTTTAAAGCTTTCCATTGATGCAGAACCCATGAATTTTATTTAAAAAATACAGCTTTGAAAGGAGCACTTATGCGCTATCCAGTTGTGATTCACCCGAACGAACACTTAAAAATGAAGGCTCAACCTGTGACGATTATTACCGATGAAATTGTGCAGTTACTAGAGGATATGTATGAAACAATGCTGGCCCATGATGGGATTGGCTTAGCAGCCCCGCAAATTGGGAAAAATTTGCAAATGGCAGTGATTGAAATCGATGAAGAATCTGGTCGTTTTGAACTAATTAATCCTGTGATTATTGAAAAAAAAGGAACCAGTATTGATGTGGAAGGCTGTTTAAGTATTCCAGAAACATATGGAACCGTTGAACGAGCAGATGAAGTGACTGTCCGTTATTTTGACCGTGAAGGTGAAGAAATGGAAGTTACGGCTTACGGCTATTTAGCTCGAGCTTTTCAACACGAAATTGATCATTTGAACGGCGAGTTATTTATCGACAAAATGATTGAGAAAATTGCACCAGAAGATTTAGAAGCGTATATGGAGGAACATTTTGATGACTAAAATTGTATTTATGGGCACACCAGCCTTTTCTGTTCCGATTTTAGAAAGTTTAATCGAGGCAGGCTATGACGTTCAAGCGGTTGTCACGCAACCAGATCGACCAGTTGGCCGAAAAAAAGTGATTACCCCAACGCCTGTCAAAGAAGCAGCTTTAAAACATAACTTATTAGTCTTACAACCAGAGAAAATTTCAGGTTCTCCTGAAATGGAAAAAGTGATTGACTTAGCACCAGATTTAATTGTGACAGCAGCCTTTGGACAATTTTTACCAGAGAAAATTTTAAAAGCGCCCAAACTAGGTGCGATTAATGTCCATGCCTCACTTTTACCAAAATATCGTGGCGGCGCACCTGTACATTACTCGATTATTGAAGGAGAAAAAGAAACAGGCGTCACGATTATGGAAATGGTGAAAAAAATGGATGCTGGCGCGATTTTAGCGCAACGTGCAATTCCGATTACGAAACAAGACGATGTAGGCACCATGTTTGAAAAATTAAGCATTCTAGGAAAAGAACTTTTATTAGAAACGTTACCCAAGCTAATTGCTGGCGAAATCACGCCTATTCCACAAGTGGAAGAAGAGGCTACTTTTTCACCAAATATTACCCGGGAACAAGAACGAATTGACTGGCAAAAAACTGCTGAGGCAATTGATAACCAAGTGCGTGGTATGCGTCCTTGGCCAACAGCGTTCACAACCTATCAAGGGACCAACTGGAAAATTTGGGCAGTGACACCACTGACTGAAACAACAACCAGCGCCCCAGGAACGATTATCCAGCGTAGTAAAAAAGCGCTATGGATTGCTTGTGGTGAAGGGACAGTCCTTCAAATTGATCGCCTGCAACCAGCAGGTAAAGGTCAATTAACGATTCAAGAATTTTTAAATGGCGTCGGTCAAAATGTCGCAGAAAAAGATAAGGTGGACTAACAAAAATGGCTGAAAAAATCCCCAAGAAATTAAAACGTTCTGTTCGATACGTTGCTTTAGAAACCATCGAACGTGTGGATAAAGGTGGGGCGTACTCCAATCTTTTACTTAATGAAATGATGACAAAATCAGAACTAAGCGAGAAAGATGGCCGCTTGTTTACAGAACTTGTCTACGGCACAATTAGTCGCAAATTATTGTTGGAATACTACTTAACACCATTTGTTAAGAAACCGCAAAGAGTCGATAATTGGGTGAAAAATTTATTGATTTTATCGTTATATCAATTACTTTATTTAGATAAAGTGCCCGATCATGCAGTCATTAATGAAGCGGTTGAAATTGGCAAACGTCGTGGCAATCCTGGGATTGGTAAATTCGTGAATGGCGTGCTGCGGGCGTTCCAACGAAATGGAGCACCTAGTTTGGCCGCAATTAGCGATCCAGTTGATCGTTTAGCCACGGAAATTAGCATGCCACGTTGGTTAACAGAAAAATTACTTGCCCAATTAGGCGAAGAAGAAACACGGCAGTTAGGTTTATCATTATTTGAAAAAAGCCATGCGAGTGGCCGAGTAAACACACGGTTTATTTCACGAGAAGAAGCGCTGGAAGAATTACAAGAAACAGGGATTGCCGCGAAGGAAAGTCAACTTTCCCCTTATGGTGTTGTCGCTGAAAAAGGCTACTTAGCTGGCAGTGAACTGTTTATTAACGGTTGTTTAACCATTCAAGATGAAAGCTCTATGCTCGTGGCTCCAGCGATGCAAATTGAACCGCATCATCGTGTCTTGGATGCTTGTGCGGCTCCTGGTGGCAAAACGACTCATATCGCAACTTTTTTAGAGGCTGAAGCAGGTGGTCGTGTGACCTCTTTAGATATTCATGCGCACAAAATTAAGCTAATTAATGAAAATGCGCAACGCCTCCATGTGGCGGATGTCGTCCAAGCAGAAAAGCTTGATGCGCGACAAGTGGCCGAAGAATTTCCCGCAGAAACCTTTGATCGGATTTTAGTTGATGCACCATGTTCAGGCTTAGGGCTAATGCGCCGTAAACCAGACATTAAATACCATAAAACGGCCAATGATTTTCAAAATTTACCTAAAATTCAGTTAGAAATCTTAGAAAGTGTTGCCCCAACACTAAAACAATGGGGTATAATGGTCTATAGCACTTGTACTATTACGCCAGAAGAAAATCAGGAAGTAGTGGCAGCCTTTTTAGCCAAACACCCTGAATTTGAAAAAATTGAAATTGTTGCAAATGAAAATGTCCAAGCAGTAGTAAAAGAGCAAGAACTGGTTCTGTATCCCCATCAATACATGACAGATGGCTTCTTTATTTGCTGTATGCGGAAAGTTAGTTCAAATGAGGTGAAATAATTTGGAAATCAACGTTCAATCAGATGTCGGTCGCAAAAGAAATACGAACCAAGATTATGCCAACGTTTTTGAGAACCAACAACACATAACCTTTGCTGTTTTAGCAGATGGCATGGGTGGTCACCAAGCAGGTGATGTCGCTAGCCAAATGGCAGTCAATAATTTAGGTGAGAGTTGGTCCAATGCGTCTGTCGACTCAGCTGAAAAATCTGCACAGTGGTTAATTCAAGCAATTCAAAAGGAAAATGAAAAAATTTATGAACGCGGACAATCGAAACCAGAGTATTTAGGAATGGGGACAACCGTGGTTGGTGCCATCCTTTTACCGGATTCATTTGTCTTAGCAAATGTGGGGGACAGTCGTGCTTATTTAGTTCGTGACCAACACATGTTACAATTAACAGAAGATCATTCTTTAGTGAATGAACTAGTAAAATCAGGGGAGATTACTCGTGAGATGGCTGCAAATCATCCACGAAAAAATGTCCTAACACGTTCTTTGGGAATGCCTGGCACTGTCGAAGTCGATGTAACCAATCATGAATGGCTGCCTAATGACTATTTACTGTTATGTTCGGACGGTTTAACCAATATGGTTCCTGAGACAAAAATTTTAGAAATTTTAGAGACGTCAGATCCCTTAGAATCCAAATTAAGCCAACTCGTTGCCCAAGCAAATGAAGCAGGTGGTTTAGATAACATTACCGTGTTAGTGATACACTTTGACGAACAGAAGGAGGAAAACCAATGATAGAAATCGGCAAGAAGCTGAATGGTCGATATCACATTATTGGCAGCATCGGAAGCGGCGGCATGGCCAACGTCTATTTAGCACACGATTTAATTTTAGACCGAGACGTTGCAGTAAAAGTCTTGCGCTTTGACTTCCAAAACGATCAAGCCGCCATCCGACGTTTTCAGCGTGAAGCACTAGCCGCAACTGAGCTGGTTCACCCGAATATCGTCAGTGTGTACGATGTAGGCGAAGAAGATGGACTACAATATTTAGTCATGGAATATGTGAAAGGAATGGACTTAAAACGGTACATCCAAACGCATTTCCCAATTCCTTATTCCACAGTTGTGGACATTACGCAACAAATTTTATCTGCTGTCGCAATGGCACATGAACATAGAATTATTCACCGGGATTTAAAACCGCAAAACATTCTGATTGACGAACACGGCACAGTCAAAATTACTGACTTTGGGATTGCGATTGCCTTGTCAGAAACGTCAATTACGCAAACGAACACAATGTTAGGTTCGGTGCATTACTTATCGCCAGAACAAGCGCGCGGAAGCATGGCGACCAACCAATCAGATATTTACGCTGTGGGAATTATTCTCTATGAAATGCTAACAGGGAATGTACCTTTTGATGGTGAATCAGCCGTAACGATTGCCTTAAAACATTTCCAAGAAGAAATTCCTTCTGTCAAAATGTTTGATCCAGGGATTCCTCAATCATTGGAAAATGTGGTTCGTCACGCAACCGCAAAAGACCCAAGCGATCGCTACAAAACAGCGAATGAGATGGCAGAAGACTTATACACGTCCTTGTCAGCCAGTCGTTTAAACGAACCTGCGTGGGAACCAACGGCTTTATTAGGAGAAACGAAAGTATTAACTCCGATTCCCGAAGACATCGCTGAACCGGAAGAGACAACGCCTGTCGAAGTCCCAGAAGATATCGCAGATGACATTTTAGCTGAACAACCACCGAAGAAAAACCGCAAAAAATTGTGGATTGGCTTAGCAATTGCGGCATTAATTGCTTTAGCAATAGGTGGCTTAGCCTTTGCAATGTCGGGCGGTAAAGACGTTGAAGTTCCTGATGTTACAAATGAAACGAAAGCGGACGCTTCACAAGCGCTACAAAGTGCCGGGCTGAAAGTCGATAGTGAAACCAAAAAAATTCCCGATGATAAGATTGAAGAAGGCAAGGTGGTCAAAACAGACCCCGAAGCAAAATCATCTGTGAAAAAAGGCCGATCTGTTACTTTATATATCAGCTCTGGAACAGAAAAAATTGAGATGGCCGATTATACAAAGGAATCGTATGAATCTGCTGTCGAAGCCTTGAAAAAACTAGGGTTTTCAGAAGACCAAATTACAACGAAAAAAGAATACAGTGATTCTGTGTCTACAGATAACATTATTAAACAAAAACCAGCTGCAGGTAAAAAAGTTGATCCGAAAAAAGACAACGTCACTTTAACGGTCAGTGAAGGACCAGAAGCGGTTACTTTGCCTAGTTACGCCGGTTATTCTTACACAAATGCAGTAAATGCACTGGCACAGTTAGGCATTTCTGAATCTCAAATTACGCGTGTCGACCAAGCAAGCGATACGGTAGAACCAGGTTTAGTCATTACGCAAGACCCCGCACCAGGGGGCACCGTGACACCTAAAAATGGTCAAGTGACATTATATGTAAGTAAAGGTAGCGACAAAGTGACACTTTCTGATTATAGCGGAATTTCTTACGATAATGCGGTAAGTCGCTTAATTGCTTTAGGTATCCCAGAATCTCAAATTAAACGAGTGGACGAAGAAAGCGACAAGGTTGAAAAAGATACCGTGATTAGTCAAGAACCAGCTTCTGGTACCGCTGTTGATCCGAAAAATGACACGATTACTTTACATGTCAGCAAAGGCAGTGACTCAGTAACTGTTCCTGATATTTCAGGTTATTCGCCAAAAGCTGCAGAAGACAGCATCAATAACGCTGGCCTTAAAATCAATGAACAAGGATTATCTGGCTCTGGCGATGGCCAAGTCGTTGAACGAACTAGCCCATCCGCTGGCAGCAAAGTCAAAAAAGGCGACTCTGTTACAGTTTATTATTCAAAAGCAAATGATTCAAAAAGCACCACTAGTGAAAGTAGTACGAGTAATTAAGACAAGAGGTTGGGACAGGAGTGTTTAGCTTCAAGAACCAAGTAGGTACTGTTTAACATCTATTTGCTTTTCAAATAGTGTTTCTCAGCAATAAGAAGAAGCTGCTCCTGTCTCGCCATTTATCTTAAGATTTAGGTCTAGGAAGGTAAGTCATTTCGACTTATGTCCTAGGCTCTTTTTAATTAATAGAATCGAGAGGCTCCCTTGATTTCTCTGCCACTATCCTGTATATTCGAAAGTAGTTAGGAGTGGTTTATCTGAAAGGTCAAATCAGAAAAGCGTTAAGCGGTTTTTATTATGTATACGCAGATGGAGAAACATATCAAACAAGAGCGCGAGGGAATTTTCGTAATCGAAAAATTACGCCACTCGTGGGAGATGAAGTGCTTTTTGAAAGCGATAATTTAACAGATGGTTATGTGTTGGAAATTTTACCAAGACGAAATGAATTAGTGCGCCCGCCTGTTGCAAATGTGGATCTAGGTGTGGTTGTCATGAGTATGGTTTCGCCAAATTTTTCGTTTAATTTGTTGGATCGTTACTTAGTCAGCTTAGAGTATAAGGATATAGAACCAGTTATTTATTTAACGAAAGTTGATCTATTAGATGAGCCGCAACGTCAAGAAGTCACTGAAATTAAACAGATTTATGAAGCGTTAGGTTATGCGGTAATCGCTTCGGAAGACGTAGAAGCCACCAAAGAATTAGAACGCTTTTTCCCAGAACGGTTGACTGTTTTTATGGGACAATCAGGCGCTGGAAAATCAACATTGTTGAATCAAATTTCACCAGAATTACAACTAGCAACTGCGGAAATTTCCCAATCTTTAGGACGGGGCAAACATACGACCCGTCACGTGGAATTGATTCCGTTATACGACGGTTTGGTCGCTGATACACCAGGATTTAGTGCCATCGATTTCTTGGAGATGGAAGCAGTGGAATTACCAAAGCAATTTCCTGAATTTGTTGCCGCGGCCTCTCACTGTAAGTTTCGTGAATGTATGCACCACAAAGAACCTGGTTGTGAAGTGAAACGTCAAGTGGAAGCGGGAACCATTGCGACGAGTCGTTACGAAAATTATTTACAGTTTTTAATGGAAATCGAGAATCGACGACCTGTTTATAAGAAAAAATCATAGCAAATATAAAGGGAGCGAGCCAAATGAAACTAGCACCATCCATTTTAAGTGCCGATTTTGCCAATTTAGAAAGAGATATCCGTTTAGTAGAAGAATTAGGAGCAGATTATATTCATGTTGATGTCATGGACGGTCAATTTGTGCCCAACATTACCTTAGGACCGAATATCGTTTCAGCGATTCGTCCAGTGACAAAACTACCATTGGATGTTCATTTGATGATTGTACAACCTGAAAACTATATCAATGCCTTTGCGGAAGCCGGTGCGGATATTATTACTGTCCATCAAGAAGCAACACCCCATATTCATCGTGTCTTACAAATGATTAAAAATGCGGGTGTGAAAGCTGGCGTAACCATCAATCCTGGGACACCACTTTCGATGATCGAAAATGTATTAGATTTGGCAGATCAAGTCTTGGTAATGACTGTCAATCCAGGCTTTGGCGGACAATCATTTATTGAAAACTCACTAGAAAAAATTGCTCAATTAAAAGAATGGAAAGAAACAAAAGGATACACCTATGAAATTGAAGTCGATGGCGGGATTGTTCCTGAAACTGCCGCACGCTGCAAAGAAGCTGGTGCGGAAGTGTTCGTTGCAGGCTCCTACATTTATAATGCTGAAAATCCTCAAGAACGAATCGATGCACTGAGAGCAGTGCTAGACAAATGAGTCGTGTCTTACTGGTAGCTGGGGGCAATCCAAGTGATTGGCCAACCATTGAACCAGCTACGTATGATTATTTCGTAGGTATTGATCGCGGCTGTCTCCATTTATTAGAGGCCGATTTACCGTTACAATTAGCGGTGGGCGATTTTGATTCATTATCACGAGAAGAATACCATTTTGTCCAAGAAACTGCCGAAACACTCATCCAAGCACCTGCTGAAAAAGATGATACAGATACACAATTAGCGCTTCAAGAAGCTTTACAACGATTTCCACAAGCAGAGATGACGATTATCGGTGCGACAGGGGACAGAATTGACCACTTATTAGCCAATCTTTGGTTACCCTTTGAACCACGATTTCAAGGCGTACTTCGCCAAATCCGTCTATGCGATCGTCAAAATAGCATCCAGTATTACGCCCCTGGTTCGTATATCGTACCAAAAGAGCCAGATAAAGAATATCTGGCCTACTGCTGTTTGACGCCTGTAGAAAACTTGACGCTACGACGCAGTAAATATTTATTAACCAATCAAGATGTTCCTTACCCAACATCGTATGCAAGTAATGAATTTATCGAAGAAGCCGCTGCTTTTTCCTTCGATGCAGGGATGATTGCGGTTATTCAAAGTAAAGACAAGTAAAAAGAGGTTGGACCTTCATCAATGCGATGAAGGTCCAGCCTCTTTTTTTATGCAATAAAAAAAGCCGAACAACGAACGTCCAGCTTTGCTTATTTAAGTTTATTAAACACGTTCGATTTTACCAGATTTCAAAGCACGAGTTGACACCCAAACTTTTTTAGGTTTACCATCGATTAATACGCGAACTTTTTGTAAGTTAGGTTTCACAGTGCGTTTTGTTGAGTTCATCGCATGTGAACGGTTATTACCACTTGAAGTCTTACGACCAGTGAAGTAACATACTTTTGCCATTTTAAGTTTCCTCCTTTGCCTTGATCTTGGAGCGATAATATTCAGCTCATACTAACTTAATTTATCATATTAGGCACTGATTTGCAAGAAGATTTTTTTCTATGATTTGACTTTAGCAATCAAAAAGAGTAAATTGAAATCTTGCTAGAATGTTCACTTAGAAGTGGAAGAATGAAAATATCTGACGAACTTCCTTTTAATTAAAGGCTGGATATGATAAAATGTTATGGAAGAAAATAGGGCGAATGTGCTCTTATAAGGAGGCTTTCATCAATGGCTGTAAAAATTCAAACACCCGCAGGTACCATTGAGATTACCAATGATGTGATCGCTACAGTAGTTGGCGGAGCTGCGACAGATATTTACGGAATTGTCGGAATGGCAAGCAAAAATCAAATTAAAGATAACTTAAACGATATTTTACGTCGTGAGAATTACTCACGTGGTGTCGTTGTTCGTCAAGAAGACAACGGAATCGCAGTGGATGTCTACACGATTGTTAGTTATGGTACAAAAATTTCTGAAGTTTCTCGTAACGTCCAAGAAAAAGTAAAATATAATCTTGAAACATTATTAGGTGTCACTGCGAATTCAGTTAACGTTTTTGTTCAAGGAGTTCGTGTATTACCGGATTAGAGGTAGTGTACTGTCAACGATGCAATTGCACAAGGAAGTCGTGTGTTGCCGTTAGCGGTAAATCTGAAGGAGGATTTTTTAGGTGAATGTAACAGAAATCAGCGCAGGTCAGTTCCAGGAAATGGTCCAGGCAGGTGCGACTCGTCTGCACACAAATGCAGAATATGTCAACTCATTAAACGTTTTCCCTGTACCCGATGGTGATACAGGAACAAATATGAACTTATCAATGACCAGTGGTGCAAAGGCTGTGGCCGATTCTCGCTCTGAAAAAGTAGGAGAATTAGCAGGTGCGTTATCCAAAGGGTTATTAATGGGTGCTCGTGGAAATTCTGGGGTTATTTTATCTCAATTATTCCGCGGCTTCTCAAAACAAATTCCTGAGGTTACAACATTAAATGCCAAAGACTTGGCCGCTGCCTTTACACATGGTGTAGAAACAGCGTATAAAGCAGTGATGAAACCCGTTGAAGGAACAATCTTAACTGTTTCTCGTGAAGCGGCGCGTTCTGGTGAACGTAAAGCGAAAGAAACAGATGACTGTATCGAAGTTATGACAGCTGTTGTAGCAGGTGCTAAACGTGCTTTAGCGAAAACACCTGATTTATTACCTGTCCTAAAAGAAGTCGGCGTTGTAGATAGTGGGGGTCAAGGACTACTATTTATCTATGAAGGATTTTTAGAAGCGCTTAGTGGTGAATTTTTACCAACTGAAACGTATGAACCAAGTCCTGCCGAAATGGACGAAATGGTTAATGCTGAACATCATCGTGGTGTTAGTGGTCACGTTGCGACAGAAGACATTAAATTTGGCTATTGTACAGAAATTATGGTTCGTATCGGCGAAGGCCCAACCGTGGACAGCGCTTTTGATTATGAAACATTCAGAAACTACTTAAATGAACTAGGCGATTCTCTATTAGTCGTTAACGATGACGAAATTATCAAAGTTCACGTACACACTGAGCATCCAGGTGAAGTGATGAACTACGGCCAAAAATTTGGTTCGTTAGTAAAAATAAAAGTAGACAATATGCGTTTACAACATGAAACGTTAGTTGAACGCGATGCTCAGCAAGAAGCGTTGACTGAAAAAGTTCGCGTACCGTTTGCTGTGATTGCTATTGCAGCCGGTGAAGGCGTTCAAGAATTATTCCGAAGTTTAGGTGCAAGCTACATTATTAGTGGTGGCCAAACAATGAACCCAAGTACGGAAGATATTTTAAAAGCAGTCAAAGAAGTGAATGCAGAGCAAGTCATTATTTTACCAAACAATAAAAACATCTTTATGGCGGCTGATCAAGCAGCAGAAGTTGCCGATGTACCAGTAGCGGTTGTTCCATCTAAAACCATTTCTCAAGGAATGACAGCAATGTTAGCTTTCAATGATCAACAATCATTAGAAGAAAACAAAGCAAGTATGACGGAAATGTTAGACAGCGTTGTGAGTGGTCAAGTAACCACAGCTGTTCGTGACACAACCATTGATGACGTTGAAATTAAAAAAGATGACTTCTTAGGAATGATTGATGGTAAAATCGTCGTTTCTGAAGCAGATCGTTTTAATGCATCATTAGACACGTTGAACCGCATGATTGATGAAGACACTGAAATCGTGACAATTATTGTCGGCGAAGATGGTTCTGTTGAAGAAGCTGAAAAGCTAATCGCTATTTTAGTTTCTGAAAACGATGAACTAGAAACAGAACTTCATGAAGGTGGACAACCTGTATATCCATACTTATTCTCAGCAGAATAGGTTTTCGTGATGAAAAAATAAAAACGAATAGGCTGGTTCATTAGTTAGGGCTAATGAACCAGCCTATTTAATGAATGATCCATTTTTTTGCGTATATTAATGAGGAGGGGATTTTATGGACATCACAGATTTAGTCAGCGTATTGCCCGGTGTTGGCCCAAAACGTGCTGAAAATTTACAAGAACTGGGGATTGCTACAATTGAAGACTTATTGACGTATTATCCCTTCCGCTACGATGATATCCAAGAAAAGGATTTAAGCGAGATTCAGGATCAGGAAAAAGTTACGCTAAAAGGGCTAGTGGTTTCGGAAGCAGTCGTTAGTCGGTACGGTTATAAGAAGAGCCGGTTAACGTTTCGAATGATGCAAGAACATGCGGTCATTAATGTTTCCTTCTTCAATCAACCTTTTTTAAAAGACAAAGTAGTTCTTTCCGAAGAAATTGCTGTTTATGGCAAATGGGACGCCAAGAGAAAATCATTAAATGGCATGAAAATCTTAGCTTCTAAAGGAGACAATGAAGATTTCGCCCCCATTTATCATGTGAATAAAAAAGTCCGCCAAAGCACGTTGGTTCAGTTAATCCGCACTGCTTTTGAAGAGTATGGTTCACTGGTTGAAGAGATTTTACCGAATGATTTATTAGAAAAGTACCGCTTGATGCCTAGAAAAGAAGCAATGTGGGCGATGCATTTTCCCAGTAATCCAGAAGAAAGCCATCAAGCCAAACGGCGAGTAGTCTTTGAAGAGTTTTTCCTTTTCCAACTTAAAATGCAAGGATTGAAGAAACAAGAAAAAGCGGAAAAAAATGGTTTAGCTATTCAATATGACGTGGATCGCTTAAAAACGTTCACCCAAGGACTGCCTTTTGAATTGACAGGCGCCCAAAAAAAAGTGACCAATGAAATTTGTCGAGACTTGCGAAGTCCGAAGCATATGCAACGATTGCTTCAAGGTGACGTGGGGAGTGGGAAAACGGTAGTGGCTGCGATTGCGCTATACGCCACCATGACCGCTGGCTTTCAAGGAGCGTTGATGGTTCCGACTGAAATTTTAGCGCAGCAACACATGGAAAGCTTACAGCAGTTGTTTGATCCATTAGAAGTGCGAACGGCCTTATTAACAGGTTCCACCAAAACGAAAGAACGTCGTCTAATTCTCGAAGAACTGGCCAATGGCGAGATTGACATTGTGGTAGGGACCCATGCTTTGATACAACAAGATGTCAGTTTCCATCAATTAGGTTTGGTAATCACCGATGAGCAACATCGTTTTGGTGTGAATCAGAGAAAAATATTAAGAGAAAAAGGCTTAAAACCAGATGTTCTATTTATGACGGCCACTCCGATTCCTCGAACGCTGGCAATTACAGCCTATGGCGAAATGGATGTATCAATCATTGATGAAATGCCAGCTGGACGGATTCCAATCGAAACACGTTGGATTCGGCCGCCGCAGTTAGATACTGTTTTAGAATGGATGGAAAAAGAACTGGCTCGAGGACATCAAGCCTATATTATTTGTCCCTTGATTGAAGAATCAGAAGCCTTAGATGTGAAAAACGCAACAGAAATTTTTGAACATATGCAAAGCTTTTATTCCCCAAGATATCAAGTGGGATTACTACATGGTAAAATGAAAAATCAAGAAAAAGATGACATTATGCAGGAGTTCAAAGACAATCAGCTACAATTATTGGTTTCTACCACCGTTATTGAAGTTGGCGTGAATGTACCAAATGCCACGGTGATGTTAATTATGGATGCGGACCGGTTTGGGTTAGCACAGTTACATCAGTTACGGGGCCGTGTGGGGCGTGGCTCCAGTGCATCTTATTGTATTTTAGTGGCCAATCCGAAAAATGAAATGGGCGTTGAGCGTATGAAAATCATGACAGAAACCACCAATGGTTTTGTCTTGAGTGAGCGTGATTTGGAACTTCGCGGACCTGGGGAAGTGTTCGGTGCACGGCAATCAGGGGTGCCTCAATTTGCGGTAGGAGATATCGTGACGGACTTTAACATTTTAGAAGTTGCGCGCCAAGAAGCAAGTGCCCTATGGCAAGTGAAAGAATGGTGGCAATATCCTGCTTATCAAGGCTTAGCCAATCGAGTGAAACCCCAAGATGAGGCGGCCCAATTTTTCGATTAGAAGAGGTAATTTTTGAAGCCAGAAAGTAAAAGCCAATGCGTATTTCTTTGAAAAAAATATGTTATACTTGTTAGGAAACAAAAAAGTAGGAGGGAATCACTCATGAAAATTGCTGTAGATGCAATGGGTGGAGATAACGCCCCACAAGCAATTGTTGAAGGGGTTATGCTAGCCAAACAAGACTTCCCAGACATTGAATTTCAATTATATGGAAAAGAAGCCGAAATAAAAAAATACATCACCGATGAAAAAAACATTACGATTATTCATACCGATGAAAAAATTGCTAGTGACGATGAGCCAGTGAAGGCAATCCGTCGTAAGAAAACTGCCTCCATGGTTTTAGCAGCGCAAGCAGTTAAAAATGGGGAAGCCGATGCGATTTTTTCTGCAGGCAACACCGGAGCGCTATTAGCAGCGGGTCTGTTCATTGTCGGCCGCATCAAAAATGTGGAACGTCCCGGTTTGATGTCAACTTTACCTGTCATGGGAGAACCAGACAAAGGGTTTGACATGTTAGATTTAGGAGCCAATGCAGACAATAAACCAGAACATTTGGTTCAGTATGCCGTTTTAGGTTCATTCTATGCTGAAAAAGTTCGGAACGTTCAGAATCCTCGTGTCGGTCTATTAAATAACGGAACTGAGGAAACAAAGGGCAGTGAATTAACGAAAAAAGCCTTCGAATTGTTAGCAGCAGATGAAACGATTAATTTTGTCGGAAACGTTGAAGCACGAGAATTATTAAATGGCGTAGCTGACGTGGTGGTGACAGATGGCTTCACAGGGAATGCCGTTTTAAAATCCATCGAAGGCACAGCTATGAACATGATGAGCTTGCTGAAAACAGCGATTCTTTCTGAAGGTGTCAAAGGAAAAATGGGCGCCTTATTATTAAAGAATGCGTTGCGTGGCATGAAAGACGAAATGGACTACTCAAAACATGGGGGAGCGGTTTTATTTGGCTTAAAAGCGCCAGTCATTAAAACGCATGGGGCCACGGGTCCTGATGCCGTCCGCTACACCATTCGTCAAATTCATACAATGTTAGAAACCCAAGTTGTCCCACAATTAGTGGAATATTATGAAGGCAAAGCAGAGTAATTTGCAATTGTCTTGACATCAGTTTGTTACTCAAATGAAAAAAAGATGGACAAATACCCAAATTGTGAGTACAATGTATCTTAGCGTTTTAGTAAAAGAAAGAACCTTTTTTCAAAAGCAGTGGAGGTGAATACAGTTGACTCGTGAAGAAGTACTTCAAAAAGTAGCGAAGATTATCTCAAACCACTTTGATATTGAAGCGGATCAAGTAACAGATCAATTAAACATTAAAGATGATTTGAACGCTGACTCAATTAGCGTAATGGAGTTTGTTTTAGAACTTGAAGATGAATTTGGAACAGAGATTTCAGATGAAGATGCAGAAAAAATTGAAACAGTTGGTGCCGCTGTAGATTATATTGTGAGTAATTCATAAAAAATAATAAGACAAAGTCGATTAACATTCCTGTTAATCGACTTTTTTTGCGTACATAATGGTTATTTTATTAAGCAATAAGGCTATTTTTACACATATTTTTGTAAAAAAAATCATACATGTAAAAAAATAACTGCGAAAAAAGTTATTTTATCTTGCTTTTTATGGAATAATTCTATAAAATTATGAAAAAACAATGAGCTGTAAATTAACATTGATAAAAATTAGAAAGTGCTATCATTAAATATTAGTTAATTTATATAATGTTTTTGAAAGGACGTAAGGGGTGCGTATGGATGCAAGGAAATGAACAATTACTAGAGGTTTCAGGATTAGAAACAGCATTTAGAATCAAAGATGATTATTATAATGCCGTCGATGATGTTTCATTTGAATTGAAGAAAAATGAGATTCTAGCAATCGTCGGAGAATCTGGTTGTGGAAAAAGTACCTTAGCAACAACGATTATGGGCTTACATGATCCCAATCATACCAAAATTACTGGGGAAATTTTATACAACAATTTAAACTTAACTACGTTTAATGAAACATTGTACAACAAAGTCAGAGGAAACGATATTGGGATGATTTTCCAAGATCCGTTGTCTGCACTGAATCCGCTCATGCGAATTGAAGACCAAATTAAAGAAAGTCTCACGTATCATACCAAAATGACCGCACAACAAAAACAAGCACGGGCCATTGAACTGTTAGATCAAGTGGGAATTCCCAACCCAGAGCGTGTCGGGAAACAGTATCCTCATGAATTGTCTGGCGGCATGCGCCAACGGGTGATTATTGCCATTGCAATCGCGTGTAAACCACCGATTTTAATTGCAGATGAACCAACAACGGCCTTAGACGTTACCATTCAGGCACAAATTCTCGATTTGTTAAAAGATTTACAAGAAGAAACAGGGAGCGGCATTATTTTAATTACCCATGACTTAGGTGTAGTTGCGGAAATGGCTGATCGTGTAGCGGTTATGTATGCGGGTCAGTTTGTAGAAGTAGCCACTGCTGAAGAATTGTTTAGTCATCCGAAACATCCATATACACGTTCCTTACTTCAGTCCATTCCCCAAGAGAATTCTGATGAAGAAGAACTTCATGTGATTGAAGGGATTGTTCCTTCGTTAACCAAATTACCTAGAAAAGGTTGTCGGTTTGCCCCACGAATTCCTTGGATTGATGCATCGGAACATGAAGAAAATCCAACATTACATGAAGTTGCACCGAATCATTATGTTCGTTGTACATGTTATAAACATTTTCATTTTAGAGACGGGGAAGGGGAAGCGTAATGACAGAAATTATTCAAATTAAAGATTTAAAAGTTCATTATCCAATTCGCAGCGGCTTCTTCAATCGAATCACTGATCATGTTTTGGCGGTTGATGGTGTGGATTTCATGATTGAACAAGGTAAAACGTATGGGTTAGTTGGTGAATCGGGTTCTGGAAAATCAACGACAGGAAAAGCAATTATTGGTTTAGAAAAAATTACAAATGGTGAAATTATTTATCAAGGACAAGATGTAACCAAGCCGCGAAGTCGAAAAGCGATTGGATACAACAAAGATGTCCAAATGATTTTCCAAGATTCGATGTCAAGTTTAAACCCTAAAAAACGAGTACTAGATATTATCGCCGAACCAATTCGAAATTTTGAACGGTTAAGTGACCAAGAAGAAAAGAAAAAAGTCAAAAGTTTGTTGGACATTGTGGGGATGCCAGAAGATGCGTTGTACAAATATCCTCATGAATTTTCTGGTGGACAACGCCAACGTTTAGGCGTCGCCCGAGCGGTGGCTACCAGCCCCAAATTAATTATTGCAGATGAACCTGTTTCAGCACTGGACTTATCTGTGCAAGCACAGGTATTGAATTTTATGAAGAACATTCAACAGGAATATGGGTTAAGTTACTTATTTATTTCCCATGATTTGGGCGTAGTTAAACATATGTGTGACAACATTGCCATTATGTACAAAGGCCGTTTTGTAGAAATCGGTACACGCCAAGATATTTACACTAATCCACAACACATTTATACCAAACGCTTACTTTCAGCAATTCCTAAAATTGACGTAGCGAACCGAGAAGCTCACAAAGAAGAACGAAGAAGAGTTGAGCAAGAGTATCGGGAAAATCATAAAGACTATTATGATGAAAATGGGCGGGTTTATAACTTACATGCGATTAGTCCAACCCACCAAGTAGCGTTAAAAAATGGAGGTGCTGAATAATGTGGAAAACAATTTTACGCCGTTTGTTATTGATGATTCCGCAAGTGATTATTTTAAGTGTCTTGATTTTCCTGTTGGCTAAAATGATGCCAGGTGATCCGTTTACAGGATTGATTAATCCGAACCAAGACCCGAAAGTGATTGAAGCCATGCGCGAAGCTGCCGGGTTAAATGATCCTTGGTACGAACAATATTTCCGTTGGATTGGCAATGCCTTACATGGAGATTTTGGGCATAGTTTTATCTTTAAGTTACCTGTGTCCACGCTCATTGCTGGTCGGGTGGGGAATACGATTGCATTGGCCGCTGTGTCAGTTATAATCACGTATTTAATCGCCATTCCTTTCGGTTTAATTGCTGGCCGTTACCAAAATTCATGGTTTGACAAAATGGTGGTTATCTACAACTTCTTCAGTTTTGCCGTGCCATTATTCATCTTTGCCTTGATTATGCTCTTTATTTTTGGGTATCGCTTAGACTGGTTCCCAACGAGTGGAACCGTGACTGTTGGTTTGGCTGAGGGAACGTGGCCGTATTATTTAGATAAACTGAAGCATTTAATTTTACCAGGGGTCACTCAAGCGTTGCTAGGGACAGCGGTCACTATTCAATATTTGCGCAGTGAAGTGATTGATGTTAAAAACATGGACTTTGTTCGTACTGCTCGTTCAAAAGGAGTGCCAACGAATAAAATTTTTAATCGACACATTTTTAGAAATGCAGCATTACCAATTGCCTCTCAATTAGGTTATGAAATTACTGCTTTGATTGCCGGATCAGTCGTTATTGAAAAGATTTTTGCTTTCCCAGGAATTGGAAAATTATTTATTGATAGTATCATTCAACGTGACTATTCCGTTATTACCGCTCTCGTGTTGATTTTGGGATTGGCAACCCTTATCGGAACCTTAATTTCTGATATTGTAATGAGTATTGTTGATCCAAGAATTCGAATTCAGTAGAAAAAACACGAAGAAAGGGTGATAAAAATGGAATTGACAGAAGAAAAAAGAGAAGAAGTCTTACAAGAAAGTATTCCACCAATGGGCTTTCGGATGATTGCGCGAGAATTCGTCAAAGAAAAAATGGCGATGTTTTCTTTAATCCTTTTGGTCATTATCTTATTAGCCGTTTTTATCGGTTCGTTAGTGTTAGACCAAAGTGCCGTTATGCATGTAAGTATTTTAGATAAGTATGCGGAACCAGGTACCGTTACAATGAATGGCACCAAGTTCATTTTAGGTGCCGATGAAGGGGGTCGTGATGTTTTAGGACAATTGATTATCGGGGCTAGGAACTCGATTTTAATCGGTTTTGCCATTACGATTATTACGTCTATTATCGGGGTCGGTTTAGGGATTATTTCCGGTTATTATGGAGGCATGATTGATAATATTTTGATGCGTATCGTGGATTTTATTATGATTTTGCCAATTATGTTAATTATTATTGTGTTCGTTTCCGTGATTCCTAAATATAGTATCTGGTCCTTTATTTGGATTATGTGTGCGTTTTATTGGGTTGGAAAAGCGCGGTTGTTCCGCAGTAAAACGTTATCTGAAGGGCGCCGAGATTACGTTAGTGCCTCTAAGACAATGGGAACAAGCGATTTTAAAATTATGTTTCGAGAAATTATGCCGAATTTAAGTTCATTAATTATTACGAACTTAACGATTAATTTCGCGGCCAATATCGGGATCGAAACAACGTTAACTTTCTTAGGCTTCGGGTTACCACAAAGTGTCCCAAGTTTAGGAACCTTAATTGGCTACGCCAGCAGTGGGGATGTATTAGTCAATAAACAATGGGTTTGGTTACCTGCATCAATTCTAATTTTAGTCTTGATGTTAAGTATAAACTATGTTGGACAAGCATTTAAGCGCTCAGCAGATGCACGACAACGATTAGGCTAATTAGCCAAAAAATGAGGGAGGAAAAGAGATGAACAAGAAACGGATTTTAGGTGCAATCACGTTAGCTTCTGTGTTAGTATTCGGGTTAGCTGCATGTGGTGGCGGCAATAAAGGCGGGGGCAATAAAGCAACGGAAACAGAAGACATTTCAAAAATGCCAATCGCTGTTAAAAATGATAAAAAAGCAATTGATGGCGGGACATTAGATGTCGCTGTAGTTATGGATACACAATTCCAAGGACTTTTCCAGCAAGAATTTTATCAAGACAACTATGATGCACAATACATGCTTCCAACGGTACAGCCATTATTTAACAATGATGCAGACTTTAAGATTGTCGATGGGGGTCCTGCGGATCTGAAATTAGATGAAGATGCCAATACAGCAACCATTAAATTACGTGACAATTTGAAATGGTCTGACGGTAAAGATGTGACGGCAGATGACGTGATTTTCTCTTATGAAGTCATTGGTCATAAAGACTATACAGGGATTCGTTATGATGATAACTTTACGAATATTGTTGGTATGGAAGACTACCATGCTGGTAAATCGCCAACCATTTCTGGCATAGAAAAAGTCAATGATAAAGAAGTTAAAATCACTTATAAAGAAGTTCACCCAGGAATGCAACAATTAGGTGGCGGTGTTTGGGGTTCAGTTTTACCAAAACATGCCTTTGAAGGAATTGCTGTCAAAGACATGGAGTCAAGCGATGCAGTTCGTAAAAACCCTGTGACTATTGGACCATACTACATGAGTAATATTGTGACAGGTGAATCTGTTGAATACCTACCAAATGAGTATTACTACGGTGGCAAACCTAAATTAGATAAATTAGTGTTCAAATCTGTTCCTTCTGCGAGCATTGTAGAAGCGATGAAAGCGAAACAATACGATATTGCATTATCAATGCCAACAGATACGTATCCAACATACAAAGATACTGAAGGGTATCAAATCTTAGGACGTCCCGAACAAGCCTACACGTATATTGGCTTTAAAATGGGTACGTTTGACAAAGAAACCAATACAGTGAAATACAATCCAAAAGCTAAAATGGCAGATAAAAGCTTACGTCAAGCCATGGGCTATGCAATTGACAATGATGCAGTCGGCCAAAAATTCTACAACGGCTTACGAACAGGGGCAACAACGTTAATCCCACCAGTCTTCAAGAGCTTGCATGATAGCGAAGCGAAAGGCTATACGCTTGATTTAGACAAAGCGAAAAAATTATTAGACGATGCTGGTTATAAAGACGTAGACGGCGATGGCATTCGCGAAGACAAAGAAGGCAAACCACTAGAAATCAAGTTTGCTTCAATGTCAGGCGGCGAAACTGCACAACCACTTGCTGATTACTATGTCCAACAATGGAAAGAAATTGGCTTAAACGTAACGTATACAACAGGACGCTTAATTGATTTCCAAGCCTTCTATGATAAATTGAAAAATGATGACCCAGAAGTAGATATCTATCAAGGCGCGTGGGGCACAGGTTCAGATCCTTCACCAACCGGCTTATATGGTCCAAACTCAGCCTTTAACTATACACGTTTTGAGTCAGAAGAAAATACTAAATTACTTGATGCGATTGATTCAAAAGCATCATTTGATGAAGAAAAACGTAAAAAAGCCTTCTACGATTGGCAAGAGTATGCCATTGATGAAGCGTTTGTAATCCCAACGCTTTACAGAAATGAAGTCTTGCCTGTCAACGACCGTGTAGTTGACTTTACTTGGGCAGTTGATACGAAAGATAATCCATGGGCAACGGTGGGTATCACTGCGGAAAAACGTTAAACAACGTTCCGCTGATTTAATAGAGATAGAACGAGGTCGGGACAGAAGTGTTTAACTCCGAGAAATAAGGAGGAGTTGCTTCTGTTCCCGCCGTTTATCAGTTTTTGAGCGTGGCGCAAAAATCCAAAGTGATTTTTGTCCCACGCTCTTTCTATCTCTTACGTAAACAAACGCTTTTATCTCAGTCATAGCTCTATTTATTTATTTTTTTCTAAAAAATAATGAGAACACAGTGAATAACAGGCTTTTTCTGAATAGAACCATTTAAAAAAAGTGAAAAAAAAAGTATAATGAAACAAGGTGTAAATAAATGTAAAGGAATGTGGAGAATGGACAATCAGTTAACAACAGAGTTAAAAGAACGTTACGGCATTGTTTTCCATGATGTCAATCTATTAGAGCAAGCTTTTACTCATTCATCCTATGTGAATGAGCATCGCTATTTAAAATTATCCGATAATGAACGTCTTGAATTTTTAGGAGATGCAGTTTTAGAATTAATTGTTTCACAATATTTGTATTTAAAATTCCCAGAACTTCCAGAAGGAAAATTAACGAAGATGCGCGCAGCCATCGTTCGGGAAGATAGTTTAGCCAAATTTGCGAAAGAATGTCACTTCGACAACTACATTTTATTAGGTAAAGGAGAAGAAGCATCGGGCGGACGAACACGTGCATCATTATTATGTGACTTATTTGAAGCCTTTTTAGGTGCCCTCTACTTAGACCAAAAATTTGGCGCAGCCAAGAAATTTATTGAAGACGTTATTTTTCCGAAAATTGATGCCGGTGCTTTTTCACATGAGATGGATCACAAAACACAATTACAAGAAGTTTTACAACGCAAAGGCGATGTTTCAATTGAATATCGCTTAATTAAAGAAGAAGGCCCTGCTCATGACCGCACCTTTTTCACTGAAGTTTACATGAATGGTGAACTCATTGGGTTAGGCCAAGGAAAATCGAAGAAGTTAGCTGAACAGGATGCCGCTGAGCGGGCACTGAAAAGTATTCCTCAGTAAGGCTGGAAGGAGCAATATTCGTGTATTTAAAACGAATTGAAATTACAGGATTTAAATCATTTGCAGATAAAACCATTATTGAATTTGAAGATGATGTGACAGCAGTGGTTGGTCCGAATGGAAGTGGGAAAAGTAATATCACGGAAGCTGTTCGCTGGGTATTAGGTGAACAATCTGCGAAAAACCTTCGCGGTGGCAAAATGAACGACATTATCTTTGCCGGTTCGGAAGGTCGTAAGCCGCTAAATATTGCGGAAGTTACCGTGACGTTAGACAACAGCGACCATTATTTAGCATTGGATTATAGTGAGATTAGTGTCACCCGTCGTTTAAAACGAACGGGCGAAAGTGACTTTTTTATTAATAAACAAGCGTGCCGTTTAAAAGACATTCAAGATTTATTTATGGATTCAGGGTTAGGCAAAGAATCTTTTTCAATTATTTCACAAGGGAAAGTTGAAGCGATTTTTAATAGTAAACCTGAAGACCGTCGTGGGATCTTTGAAGAAGCAGCGGGCGTTTTAAAATACAAACAACGGAAGAAAAAGGCTGAACAAAAGCTTTTCGAAACTGAGGACAACTTAAGCCGTGTCCAAGATATCATTTACGAGTTGGAAGACCAATTAGTTCCTCTAGCCGCCCAAGCAGATGCGGCTAAAAAGTATTTAGCTTTGAAAGAAGAACTTACCGAAATTGATGTCAATTTAACTGTGACCGAAATTCAAGAAGCAAAAGCTATTTGGGAAACGAAAACGCAAGAATTAACAGCCATTGAAGAAAAGTTAGCCGGCGCAAGTAAGCAAGTCCATGACTTAGAAGGCAAATTGGTACGTTTACGCAGCAAGCGCAATCGTTTAGATGAACAAATTGAAACGGAACAACAACAATTATTACAAGTGACAGAAGCGTTGAAACAAGCAGAAGGACAAAAAAATGTTTTAATTGAACGTTCCAAACACACCTCCCAAACGGCAAGCGAATACGAAGAGACATTGGCAGAAACGGCCGAAAAAATTGTTCGTTATCGAGAAGAATTGCAGACGCTGGAAACAGCAATCGCAGAAAAAACGGCACAACGTCAGACGTTAAAAGAAGCATTGGCTTTGGCAACGAAAGATGTGGAAAAATATAGTAAGTCTTCTAAAGAATTGATGGAGGAATTGCGCAGCCAGTATGTGGAAGTCATGCAAGAACAAGCCAATACAGCCAATGACTTAAAATATTTAGAACGACAATATCAACAAGAAACAGCTAAAAATCAACAATCGCTAGCAAAACACGAAGCGCTAGAAGAACAGATGGTTGAAGCTCTCGCAATGAAAGAGACGCTAGAAAAAGAGCAAAAAGTTGCAAAACAAGGCTTACAAGAACAGCTGGAAGAATACACTGCGTTGAAAGCAACGCTTGAAGCCAAACGTGAACGATTAGCACAGCGTCAAAATGATATGTACCAAGCGATGAATCAAGTGCAACAAGCGAAGGCACGCCAAAAAAGTTTGCAAGAAATTCAAGAAAATTACGCTGGCTTCTATCAAGGCGTGAAAGCTGTATTGCGTCACAAAAACCAACTAACTGGGATTGTTGGCGCAGTGGCTGAGTTAATTGAAGTGCCTAAAGAATATACGTTGGCGATTGAAACGGCCTTAGGTGGTGCGGCGCAACATATTGTTGTGGAAAATGAGAAAGATGGTCGAGCAGGCATCACCTTCTTAAAACAACAACACAGTGGCCGAGCAACCTTTTTACCATTGACTACCATTAAGCCGCGCTCTGTATCGGCGATGGTTCAGAATCGTTTGACTGGTGCACCAGGATTCGTAGGGATTGCCAGTGAATTAGTTCGTTATCCAGAACAAGTACAAACCGTTATTCAAAATCTCTTAGGCGTCACGATTTTAGCGGCAGATTTAACGAGTGCCAACCAGTTAGCAAAATTAGTCAATTACCAATATCGCGTTGTCTCATTGGAAGGCGATGTGATGAATCCTGGCGGTTCGATGACTGGGGGAGCCAATAAACGTGGCAACCAAGGAAGCCTATTTTCACAAGCGCAAGAACTTCAAACAATTACTGAACAAATGACTCAATTAGAAACACAACTAAGAAGTGTAGAACAAGAAGTCCAAGCGCTCTCGCAAGAAGTGAAAACAGCCACGGAACGTGCAGAAATGTTGCGCTCTGCTGGTGAACAAAATCGTTTAAAACAACAAGAAATTGACAATAAATTAGCCAATCAAACAGAAACGATTACTCGTTTAACAAAAGAAAAACGCTTGTTTGAATATGAATCACGTGAATTGCATCAATTCTTAACCGAATATCAAACGAAAAAAGCCACATTGACAGAGCAACAAGCAAACTTAACGGCAACGAAAGAACGTTTAGATGCTGAAATGAAACAAGTGGAACAAGAAGCTAGCCAAATGGAAACCTTTAAAGCCCAAGCGCAAGAACGCTTGACGACAGTTCAAGCAGAACAAGCAGTAGCGGCGGAACAATGTGCCCATTTTGCTCGTCAAAAACAAGACAAACAAGAACAATTGGACGAATTGTTGATTCGAGAAACGGCCATCCGTCAACAGCTACAACAATTAAGTAGCCATTCTAGCGATCACCAGTTAACCGAAGAAGGCTTAGCGGCACAAGTCGCGCAATTAGCGGAGAAACAAACAGCGTTGCAAACGTCTTTACAAACGGCACGTAGTCAACGACAAGCGTTGCAAGAAGAAGTAGACGAGTTAGATACAAAATTAGCGGAAGAAAACAAACGCCAACAACAGTATTTAGCAGATAAAACACAAATCGAAGTCCTAAAAAATCGTGCAGAAATGCAATTAGATAGCTCATTAAGTTACTTACAGGAAGAATACAGCTTAACCTTTGAAGCTGCCTATGAAGCGTATTTCCCAATCGATGATTTGGCGCAAGCGCAGCAAACAGTGAAACGCCTAAAACAAGAAATTGAGCGGTTAGGACCTGTTAACTTAAGTGCCATCGAGCAATTTGAACAAGTCGATGAGCGCCATCAATTTTTAGTCAGTCAACGAGATGATTTATTAAATGCGAAAGAACAATTATTTGAAACCATGGATGAAATGGACCAAGAAGTGAAAGAACGGTTTAAAGAAGTCTTTGAAGCAATTCGTGGCCAGTTCAAAGTGGTATTTCCTAATATGTTTGGTGGCGGACGGGCAGAACTGGTGCTAACCAACCCAGAGGATCTCTTGAATACAGGGATTGAGATTGAGGCGCAACCACCAGGGAAAAAATTACAACATTTAAGCTTGTTGTCTGGAGGCGAACGAGCATTAACGGCGATTGCATTACTCTTTTCAATTATTCGTGTTCGACCAGTTCCGTTCTGTATTTTAGATGAAGTAGAAGCAGCTTTAGATGAAGCCAACGTTGCTCGTTTTGGCCATTATTTAAGCGAATTTGAAGATGGCACACAGTTTATTGTGGTGACGCATCGTAAAGGGACAATGGAAGCCGCAGATGTTTTATATGGCGTGACTATGCAAGAATCTGGGGTTTCAAAAATCGTTTCAGTTCGCTTGGAAGAGGTCAAAGAAGGTGGCGCAATTGAAAAAAGCAATTAGCCAGAAGCAAGGAGGAGCGAACGTTTGATAAAATTAGTTGCTATTGATTTAGATGGAACATTATTAAATAGCCAAAAAGAGATTTCTTTACGGAATAAACAAGCACTGATGGCTGCGAAACAAGCAGGCGTGAAAGTTGTTATCTGCACAGGTCGACCTTTGGCAGCCATTGGTCCTTACTTAGAAGAATTAGGTTTACAAGATGAAGGCGATTATAGCATTACTTTTAACGGCGGGTTGGTTCAAAAAAATGATACAGGGGCCATTATTGAGAAAACATTGATGCCCTTGGAAGCGATTCATGAGCTGTACCAATTAGCAACCACACTCAATATGCCGTTTGATGTCTTATCCGATGAGGTCGTGATGCAACTGCCTTCTGCCCCAAATTATCCTTCAATTTATAGTTCTCTAAACAAATTATTAACCTTTGAGTCCTACAAATTAGAAGAGTTAACCCCGAATCGAATTTATAATAAAGTTGTTGTTGCGATTGATGAAGCGTATTTAAATGAACGCATCAAGGAAATTCCAGCCTCTTTTTATGAGCGCTTTGAAATTATTAAAACGCGAAATAACTTATTAGAATTTATGCCAAAAGGGATTACGAAAGCCTATGGTATTTCCTTGTTAGCCAAAGATTTAGGAATCCGTGCAGAAGAAATCATGACCCTAGGGGACGAAGAAAACGATTTACCGATGATCGAATACGCTGGCTTAGGTGTCGCCATGGCAAATGCGATTCCATTAGTTAAAGAAGCCGCAGATGTCGTCACAGACACGAATGACCAAGATGGCGTTGCCAAAGCGGTCGAAAAATATATTTTAACGCCGTTGGAAGGAGGCCAATAAGAATGGGATTTTTTGATAAAATTAAAAAAGCTTTTTCCGCTGAAAAAAAGGAAGAAGAAAAACAAGAGATAATTGAAGAAACAGTAGACGAAACACCTAGTGATGAATCAGCGCCTGCTGAATCAAAAGAAACCGCAGCAGAAGAGGCGCAAATAACGCCAGAAACGACAGCGGAAGAAGTCACAGAAACAGCCGATTTAACAGATAACGCTGAAATGGAAAAATTAGCTGATGTAGAAGAAGCGTTAGATGAAGAGCCAGAAGAAATCCTGACAGAGGAAACACAAGAAGTTGTTGTGGAAGCGCCTGAGGAAGAAAATAACGTCGTGACTCCTTTGGCAGAAACAACAGACACGCAGGTTTCAGAAGAAATTGAAGAGTCAAAAGAAGAGCAGGTCCAAGAAAAATATGAAAAAGGCTTGGAAAAAACGCGTAAAACATTTGGTCAACGGTTGAACGAATTGTTTGCTAATTTCCGAAGCGTCGATGAAGATTTCTTTGAAGAATTAGAAGAAACGTTAATTGGTGCAGATGTAGGCTTTGATACATCCTTAAAAATTACAGAAGCCTTGCGACAAGAAGTGAAACTGCGAAATGTGAAAAAACCAGCTCAAGTTCAAAATACCATCATTGAAAAAATGGTTGATTTGTATGAAGAAGCAGGAATTAATGAAAATAATGCGATTAACTTACAGCCAAATGGCTTAACCGTGATTTTATTTGTCGGTGTTAATGGAGTCGGTAAAACAACCAGCATTGGTAAATTAGCCCATCAATACAAGTTGGAAGGAAAGAAAGTTTTAATGGCAGCTGCCGATACGTTCCGAGCGGGCGCCATCGATCAATTAGTTGTTTGGGGCGAACGGGCTGGCGTTGAAGTTGTACGTGGGAATGCTGGCGGCGACCCAGCAGCGGTCGTTTTCGATGCAGTGGAACGTGCCAAGGCAGAACAGGCCGATGTTTTGCTAGTGGATACAGCAGGTCGTTTACAAAATAAAGTCAACTTAATGAAAGAATTAGAAAAAATCAAACGAGTCATCCAACGAGAAATTCCAGATGCGCCTCACGAAGTTCTCTTAGTCGTGGACGCAACTACTGGGCAAAATGCGATGACACAAGCCAAACAGTTCAAAGAAACAACCGATGTCACTGGTTTAGTTTTAACCAAACTAGACGGAACAGCCAAAGGTGGTATTGTCATTGCTATTCGGAATGAATTACACTTGCCAGTGAAATTAGTTGGTCTAGGTGAAGGCATTAACGATTTAGAACCATTTAATGCCAACGATTTCGCAATGGGCTTATTTAAAGGCTTATTAAAAGATGTTTAGTTGTAGAAAATAAACAGGTTTGGGAAGAACGTGGGACAGGAGCCTGGGACAAAAATCACTTTGGATTTTTGTCCCAGGCTCAAAACCTGATAAACGGCGGGAACAGAACCAACTCCTTCGGAAATAAGTCGAAATTCTCCAAAAATTAAAGAGCAATTTTCGGAAATTTCTTCTTATTTCTCGGAGCTAAACGGTTCTGTCCCGACCTCCTGTCCCGCCGTTTATTTTAGGATTGGGACGGATGTTCTAAGTTCTTCCTAAATTGTTTCTGAAAAAATGAAGGAGTGAGGGAGAAGATGACAGAACAAATGTGGATTGAGAAGTTAGGATTAGAAGCGCATCCTGAGGGCGGTTATTTTAAACAAACCAATAAAAGTGAACAATTGATTCCGACCAAACGAGGCGAACGGGCGTTGCATACAGCGATTTTGTTTCTATTAAATACAGAAAGTCCGTCACATTTTCATCGTTTAAAAGCGGATGAATTATGGTTTTTTCACGATGGTCAGCCGTTAACCGTTCACTGTATTTTTCCTGATGGAACGTATCAAGCTGTTCAGTTAGGGAAAGACTTAGTTCAAGGACAACAGCTTTCGTTCTCAGTTCCTGCCGGCACAATCTTTGGCTCTACAGTAGCGGCAGGATTTGCGTTAGTCAGTTGTGTGGTTACACCAGGCTTTGAGTTTGAAGACTTCGAGTTATTTACTCAAGCGGAATTGTTAAACGATTATCCACAACATAGTGAAATCATTCAGCACTTGGCTTATCGAGAATTACCTTAAGAAAACGTTTTAGTAACATTTCTTTTATGAATATGCTAGTATAAATCAAACAAGCTTGTTGATTTTGTCGCAACGCACAGTTAGCTGTCGTAGATGATTAAAAGAAAGGGATGAATCACATGGGCACAATGGTTTTTGTTAACTTCCCAGTAGCGGATGTCCAACGTTCTACAGCATTTTATGAAAAACTTGGATTCAAAAAGAACGAAGAATTTTCAACAGAGGAAGCTAGTTCGATGATGTGGGATGATCAATTTTGGATTATGTTGTTGAACCATGACTTTTATGGAAAATTTATCCAAGAAAAGCAAATTATTGATGCGCAAACAACCAGTGGAGCATTAATTTCCTTTAGTTTAGAGAGTGCCGAAGCCGTAAAACAGTTTGGCGAAACCGCCAAAGCTAACGGAGGCAACTGCTACCGAGTTGATATGGGAATACCAGAAGAGCAAATGTATGGCTTAGAGGTGCAAGATTTGGATGGCAATAGCTTAGAACCTGTCTGGATGAAGATGTAAAAAGAGCCGCAAAATCTCTACAGAAAAAATATTATAATCAAACAAAAATATACGCCATTCTTCAAACTTAGATTAAAAAGTCTAACTTTGAAAATGGTGTATATTCTTTTACATTTGAATTACTTCATCAAATTTACTAGAAATATCATTGTTTACATGATGAAGAACAGCAAGGACTGTTTTAGAACTTTCAGCTAATAGGGATAAAACTTTTTCAGTATTTTCTTTATCTGTTGAAGAAGTTGGTTCATCTACCAATAAAAATGGACGATTTTCATATAGCGCCCGAGCCAAGGAAACTAACATAGCCTCACCACCACTGATTGTGGCAGTAGATTGATTGGAAATTATTTCAAAATTGGCACCAAAAACTTTTTTACCAATTTCATGTAACTTCTCTTTATTAGGTTTATTGAAAGAAGTAATATTTTCTGCGACTGTCCCATCATAAAGCTTGGCTTTTTGGGAAACATAGCCAATCATTGTCGAGAAGTCGACTGTGCGTAATTCTTGTTGTTGATTCAATAATATTTTTCCTTGATACTGATTTATCTCTTGTGTCAACAATTTTAGGAAAGATGATTTTCCACTTCCGTTTTTACCAATGATTATATACTTTTTTCCTGAATATAATTCTAAATTAATCGGACCAATATTTTTTTCTTCATAAGTAATCAAAACATTATTAAATAAAATTGTTTTGGGAACTATAGAAGAATGAAGAAGTTCAGGTTCGGTGGAAAGCAAGACATCATTGACTTTGCGAATCTCTTTTGTAGAATAAAGTTCTGTTAATACAGTTGAGAGCCAAAAAATAGGAGTAGTAATTGTTTCGACAGATTGTGTTATCGCTAATAGTTCGGGAAAAGTCAATTCTTGCTGGCGAATTAAAAAAATACCTATTAATAACAAACCAATTTGAATAAACCACCCACAAGTATCATTAATAACTGTTATCGTTGATTGGAAAAAATTATTCTTGACAAAATGTTTTTCAGCTTCTTTGTTTTTTTGAGAAAAACGAGGAAAGAGACGTTTGCCAATAGAAAAAATTTTTAATACTGCTAAGTCTTCAAAAATATCTTGCAATGTTTGTACAATATTAGCTTGTGAATCATTAAATTTTTTTTGATATATAGCGATTTTTTTGACAAAATGTTTCGTTGTAAAAAAAGAAATCAACGTTAAGGCTAATAAATAGAGCCAAATATGCCAATTAATTGTCAGAATTAATAGCGAACCTAGAGAAAATGAACAAATAAAATAAATCAAACTAATTAGCGCACCTAGATATTTTTTTATCACAAAAGGATTGTCAATCGTCATTATTTTAACAACTTTTTCTGTAGGATATTTTTTTATTAAAGTAGCCAGCGGTAACCGAATCAAAGCTTGGTACATTTGATTATTCATTTTTTTTAAAGAACTGGCAAAAAAATGTTGTTGAACAATTTGTGATCCTAAATTAATTAAAACAAGACTAAATAGAATTCCTAAGTTGATACAAACTAAGATGTAAAAAGGTAAAGTTTGTTCTTGTTTAATATAATTGGAGTCGAATAAAATCAGTAGCGAAAAAATCGGTTTGTAGGTAGCGAAAAGTAATGTCATCAGAAATGTAGCAAGGAATAACTTTCGATTTTTACTGAATAAAAATTTAAGCATCGAGGTGGGATGTCCTTTCTATGAATAATCTAAAAGTGTGAAATTGTCTATCAAAAAAATTGGTAAACTTAATCACCTCCAGTCTATATTTGTATTTTTCTGAATTTTTGATTAGAATTATGTTAACAAATAAAATTAAGAAAAAATCAGTTTGTACACTTTAGTCACAAGTATTATAAAAAGGAGTGATGGTGGTGAAATGGAATTTTGGGAAAGTTTATAAGGAGGTAAGAGAGTCTAAAGGTATTTCGCAGAAAAAAATTTGTCATGAAGCATTATCCAGAACAACCTTATCCAAATTAGAAAATTGTAAAATAATGCCCAGTTATCAAACTATGGAGTATTTATTACAACAAATAAATATGAGTTTTTCTGAGTTCGAGTATATATGTAATGTTTATCAGCCCCAGGAAAGAGAGTGTATCATTGAAGAATTCAATTCTTTAATAAATAATACAGACAAAGTGAATATCAAGGACTTGCTAAAACGATGCGAAAAATTTTTAAAAATAACGGATGATTATTATATCAAAGATATTCAGATGCTATTAAAAGCTCAGTTAGCCTTCCAATTAGAATCAATGAGTAGCAATGTGTGCAAATCGAAACTGCTAATTAGTCAAATTTGGACTAGATTAGAGAAAATGGATGTATGGTATTATAATGAGATTCGCTTACTTAATGGTATTTTGTTTTATTTCCCACTTGAAACAATCGAAGCCATATCCGATAAGTTATTGTATTCTTTAAAGAAATACAGTACATATGCTAAAATTAAAGATCTTGAAATATCTATATTGACTAATTTATCAACCATTTATTTGAAAAATTGTAAGATGGCTGAGTGTGAAAATGTTTTGCTTCGAATGAAACAACTAGCACTAGATTTAAAACGATATGATTTTTTAGGCGTTTATTTTGTTAGAATGGGAATTTGTGAAAAAAATAGCGTACTAATAGAGCGAGGAATGAAAATCTTAACATTAACCGATGAAAACGAATTAATCGAAGAACTGAATAAAGAAATCGAATTTTTTAAGATGACTGAACAATAGAGTATAAATTAAGAGCCGCAAAATCTCTACAGATTTTGCGGCTCTTTTCCTACAAAAAACTATTGTAAATTATTGGCATTAGTTGCTTCAACACCATAAGAATCAGCTACTTTTTTCAAGCTAAATCCTTTTCCGTAGACTTCACTCGCACTCATTGAAATCAAAAAAGCTTCTTCATCAATCTCAAGAATGGCTTCTTTTAAGCGGGGAAAATCTTTTTCACGAATGACAGTCATTAAGAGCATGCCTTTCGCGCTTCGATAACCGCCTTCGATTGGCACCAAGGTCACACCTTTATCTAGTTCACGTAATAAGCGTTCTTGAATAGCGACATATTTTGGTGAAATAATCATCACATTCTTCGAGCGAACCAGACCAACTTGAATCATGTCAACGACACGACCAATTGTAAATAAACAAATTAAAGAGAATAACACAATATCTGCATTAAAAGCATACATTGCTGATAAAATGACTAAACCATCGACGAATAAAATAGCAATACCTAAGGAAACTTTGAAGTATTTATTGACAATTTGTGAAATGATTGCTGTCCCACCAGTTGAGGCATTGCCACGGAAAACCAAGCCTAGGCCAGCACCTGTAATAATACCGCCAAATAATGCTGCTAGAAAAATATTATGTGTTAAAACAGGCATCCCCGAAGTAATTCCTACAAAAAATGGATAAATAAGACTGCCATAAATGGTTTTGACACCGACCTCTTTCCCAAGAAGTAAGAAACAAAGCACTAAAAGAGGAATATTGATGGCGTAAAGAACAATGGCGGGACTAATCCCGAAAACATAATTAATAACAATACTAATGCCATTGGCTCCGCCTGCGACAAGTTTATTTGGCAATAAGACCGCATTGATTGAAATGGCCAAAATGAATGCGCCGACTGTTACATAGGCGGTGTCTTTTAAACGTTGGGCTGTAAAAAATTTGTTCATAAAATACCTCCAATTATTTATTAGTTTAGTGAATGATGACATAAAAAAAGACAGAACATGAGAGACAAGCCTAATCGACTCATGTCCCACACTCTAAATCTTCAACTAATCAACTGAACACTTTTTCCTTATACTAACATGAAATACGACAAGAAAACATAGTGAACAAACAATTTTTTGGAAAAGCCCTCAATTTATTGAAGGTAAAAAAGTCAAAAAGCGGCCAGCCCAAATAGCTTCATGATGTTGGATAATTTGTGCCGCGGTTAAATGTCCATTATCCAAGGTGGAAGTGGTTTTCGGTGTCATCAAACATGTATAGCCTAAACCATGAGCCATCCGAATTGTAGTGTCCACACAAAACTCGGTTTGGACACCAGCGATTTCTAACGTTTGAATGTCGTGTTCCGTCAGTAAATCATTTAAATTTGTTTGGTAAAAGGCATTCGCATGTGTTTTGCGGATGAAAAAATCTGTGGGTTGTGTATCCAGCTTTTCAAAAAGTTGCCAAGAGTCTGAGCCAAAAGGTAGTTCAGTTTCTTCATGTTGAACAAAAATAATGGGCGCATGGTGTTGGCGGTAGACAGCAATACGCTGATTGACCTTTTCCAACACTGCTGGCAGACGGTACAATTGCTGCGACGGACTTTCGATGCCTTTTTGAAAGTCAATTAAAAGTAATGCACGATTTTTCATGAGCAATCCCCACTTTTTATAAACTAGTTGTTTTCAGTATAACGGAAAAAGGCGCTCTCAAAAAGTGTCTCGAAAATTCCCAAGCGAACGTTCAAAAAAACAGCATATTTACTCGTTTTCCTATATAATAGTAAGAGAAACAGATAGTTTGTAGAAAGAAAGGCGACAAGATGAATTATAGAGAATTAATGCAAAAGAAAAATGTTCGTCCTTACGTATTGATGGCTCGTTTTGGTTTAGAAAAAGAAAACCAACGTAGTACACGAGAAGGGCTTTTAGCGACAACTGATCATCCCACGGTTTTTGGTAACCGTTCTTATCATCCATATATTCAAACAGATTTTAGTGAAACACAATTAGAACTAATCACGCCTGTAGCAAATAGCGGCACAGAAATGCTTCGTTTTTTAGATGCCATTCACGATGTGGCTCGTCGTTCGATTCCAGAAGATGAAATGTTGTGGCCATTAAGTATGCCACCACAATTACCAACAAAAGATGAAGAGATTAAAATCGCTAAATTAGATCAATATGATGCGGTGTTATATCGTCGTTATTTGGCAAAAGAGTATGGCAAACGAAAACAAATGGTCAGCGGAATTCATTTTAATTTTGAGTATGACCAAGCCCTGATTCAGCAATTATATGATGAACAATCCGAAGTGACAGATTGCAAACAATTTAAAACGAAAGTGTACATGAAAGTTGCCCGTAACTTTTTACGTTATCGCTGGTTAATTACGTATCTTTTTGGGGCTTCACCAGTTAGTGAAGACGGCTACTTTAGAGTCTATGACGACCAACCGCAAGAACCCATTCGCAGTATTCGGAATAGTACGTATGGCTACAGAAATCATGACAATGTGAAAGTATCGTATGCCTCATTGGAACGCTATTTAGAAGATATTCATCGCATGGTGGAAAATGGTTTACTTTCTGAAGAAAAAGAATTTTATGCGCCTGTGCGCTTACGTGGCGGGAAACAAATGTCTGATCTGCCTAAAACAGGTATTCGCTATATCGAGTTGCGTAATTTAGACTTAAATCCTTTTTCACGTTTAGGCATTGTGGAAGATACCGTGGATTTCTTACATTATTTCATGTTGTATTTATTGTGGACAGATGAAAAAGAAGAAGCGGATGAATGGGTAAAAACTGGCGATATTTTTAATGAACAAGTGGCTCTTGGTCATCCTCATGAAACGATTAAGTTAATTGCAGAAGGCGATCGGATTTTTTCAGAAATGATTGATATGTTAGATGCTCTAGGCATTCGTAAAGGCAAAGAAGTTGTCGGTAAGTATTATCAACAACTGCGGAATCCACAAGACACCGTTTCTGGCAAAATGTGGACGATTATTCAAGAAAACTCCAACAGTGAACTGGGAAATATTTTTGGAAACCAATATCAAAGTATGGCCTTTGAACGCCCTTATCAATTAGCTGGTTTCCGTGAGATGGAATTATCCACACAAATTTTCTTGTTTGATGCGATTCAAAAAGGTTTGGAAATCGAAATTTTAGATGAACAAGAGCAATTTTTGAAACTGCAACATGGCGAGCACATTGAATACGTCAAAAATGCCAACATGACTAGCAAAGATAACTACGTGGTACCATTGATTATGGAAAACAAAACCGTGACAAAGAAAATTTTGTCTGCAGCAGGGTTCCATGTGCCTGGCGGTGAAGAATTTTCATCTTTTATTGAGGCACAGGAAGCACATTTACGCTACGCCAATAAAGCGTTTGTCGTGAAACCAAAATCAACGAATTACGGTTTAGGAATTACCATTTTTAAAGAAGGCGCTTCGTTGGAAGACTTTACGGAAGCGTTACGGATTGCTTTTAAAGAGGACACAGCGGTTTTAATTGAAGAATTTTTACCTGGAACAGAATATCGGTTCTTTGTGTTAGATAATGATGTAAAAGCCATCATGTTGCGCGTGCCAGCCAATGTTACGGGAGATGGCAAACACACTGTAGAAGAATTGGTGGCCGCTAAAAATAGTGATCCATTGCGGGGGACCAATCACCGTGCACCACTAGAGTTAATCCAGTTAAATGATTTAGAAAAACTAATGTTGAAAGAACAAGGTTTAACTATCTATTCTGTGCCAGAAAAAGAGCAAATCGTGTACTTGCGAGAAAATTCTAATGTTAGCACGGGCGGGGATTCGATTGATATGACCGATGTCATTGATGATAGTTATAAACAAATCGCCATTGAGGCCGTAGCTGCTTTAGGAGCCAAAATTTGTGGTATTGATTTAATCATTCCTGACAAAGACGTAAAAGGCGCACGTGATAGCTTAACGTACGGGATTATCGAAGCAAACTTTAATCCAGCCATGCACATGCATGTGTATCCTTACGCTGGAAAAGGACGCCGTTTAACAATGGACGTTTTAAAACTTTTATACCCAGAAGTGGTTCAATAAAAAAAGAATACCGCCAAAAAATTCATAATAGATTTTTTGGCGGTATTCTTTATAAAAACGTTTTCTTGGTGAACCCAATAGGTTATACTAAAACTATTACCAATGAAAGTTGTATGACGGTGGCTCTGAGTTAGAGAGGCAGGTGATGCCTATGTGTATCCGATGCACTTTAACGAAAGGAGCATTTTTTTTGTCAATCGAAGCGACATTGGAATTGATGATTAGTTTTGCAACCCTTGTTGCGTTACTGATTTTCGGTATCCTTGAAGCAACGAAAAACGATAAAAAATAACCGTTCATAAGCTTAGACGGCTGAACGGTTAAAGAACAATAAAAACTTAACTCAGTAAGCCACCAGTTCTTATAACTGGCGCTGGTATAAAGGAGAGGTATGTTACCCGCATACCTCTCTTTTTCATCTTTATAATAGCACAATTCTATTATAAATGGAAGCGCTCATAACTTTCCTTGAGCTTTTTATGAGTGAAATAGCTTTTGCCAAAAGCCTTTTTTAGCTGTTGGCTCTTCTTTTGGCGTTTCTGTTGCTTGAGGATATTTTTCTGTAACGTCAATCACAGGTTCATCGACTGCATGTTTTTCAGCTAACAGTAAGCCGAGAGAGTCAGGGTTGTTCTCCACAAAATTGTTAACAATCTTAAAGGTTGCGCCATGCTGATTTAATAATTTAATATAGGTACTTTGCAGGTCAGAAGAGATTTCGCCATTTAAAAGTACTGTAACTTCAGGATGCTTCGCTAATTCTTCTAATAAATGTTTTTGGTTCTGTGCATCTTTCATTTCAGCGACGGTCATGGAGAGACGGCAGCGTTCACGAAATGTGCCCATGTATTTGTGTTGTTCTTCAGGATTAACGAGGGGCGTACCGTACATTCCTTTATCCAGACGTTGTTGTAAGTCATCATTCGCCATTCAGTAACACTCCTTTCCTAACGTTTCCCTCCATTATAGCATATCTTAGATAAGTCGTTGGTCAGTCGGCTTGAGAAGAAGTTTTTAATAAAGGAAAAAAAGTGGTTGCATTTGTGATGGTTTTCTCATACACTGTAACTAAGAATGAGAATCATTCTCAATTAAATAAAAATGGAGTTTTCTCATGAAAAAGATTGGTTTGTTTGTTCTACTATTACTTTTCAGCTTATTGTCATTAGTGATAGGGGTGAAGGACATTGCACTTTCTCAGTTGTTTCAATTAGATGCGCAGCAACAATTTGTTTTATTTACCACCCGTGTTCCCCGCACGTTGAGTTTAATCATTGCTGGTAGTACGATGAGTATTTCTGGATTGATTATGCAGCAACTCACACAAAATAAATTTGTCGCTCCTAGTGTCGCTGGAACAACCGATAGTGCAAGGTTGGGTATTTTAGTCGCAATGTTATTTTTCCCAACAGCTCCGTTTCTCTATCGAACGGCAATTGCTTTTATTTTTGCGCTAAGCGGGACCTTGTTATTCTTAGCGCTCATTCGATTATTACCAAGTAAGAATCAAGTGATGGTCCCTTTGGTGGGCGTGATGTTTGGTAACATTCTAGGTTCAATTGCCACATTTTTTGCCTATCAATACCAATTGGTTCAAAATATGTCTGCTTGGTTACAAGGAAATTTTTCCACAGTTATGAAAGGGAATTATGAATGGTTATTCTTAATGATTCCTTTGTGGTTTGTTATTTATTTATTTGCTTATCATTTCACTGTCGTTGGTATGGGTGAAGCATTTGCAAATAGTCTTGGCGTCCATTACCAGAGAATTCAGTTTTTAGGTTTGACGCTGGTTGCTTTAGCAAGTGCCATCGTTTTATTGATGGTGGGGAATATTCCGTTTTTAGGGGTTGTGATTCCCAATCTCGTGTCTTTACGTTATGGCGATCATATGAAAAATACCTTGTGGTTAACTGGGATTTGCGGGAGTTTGTTCTTGTTAATCTGTGATATTTTAGCACGAGTATTGATTGCCCCCTATGAAATTCCTGTCAGCGTGGTTGTCGGAATATTAGGGAGCATTTTGTTCATTTTATTATTACTAAGGGGGCGCAAACAATGAAACGGCCTTTAAAAAAATGGCTTTCATTACTTTTGCTTTTAGCTGCCGTAGTAATTGTGAGCCTTTGTTATTTAACTTATAACACGTATGGCAATTGGTCCTTTGCTTTGGCGTTACGAGGCAAAAAGTTATTGGCTTTTATTTTTGTTGGAATCGCTGCGGCTTTTTCAACTATTAGTTTTCAAACAGTCACGCAAAATCATTTCCTAACGCCAAACATTTTAGGGATGGATTCCTTGTACGTCTTTGTGCAGACGGTGTTATTTTTTCTTTTAGGAGGCGCACAAGCGTTAGGTCAAGTAAGTCTTGGGTCGTTTTTGATGAACGTCTTTTTAATGGTGTTTTTAAGTACTAGTTTATCGTATTTTCTATTACGCAAAAATCAATCCGACTTATTTTTATTATTGATGATTGGCATGATTTTAGGTACTTTTTTCAGTAGTATTAGTACGTTTTTACAAGTGATTATGGATCCTAACGAATACGACTTACTCCAAGGAAAGTTGTTTGCCAGTTTTGGTAACGTCAATAGTCAGTATCTCGTTTTCGTTGGTGTGGCGGTACTCATGATTTGTGGGATACTTTGGCGGGAAAGTTACCGTTTAGACGTTTTACATTTAGGGAACCATCAAGCACAGAATTTGGGGATTGCTGTGAATCAGTTTCAATTAGTGTTGTTGTGTTTGATCAGTAGTCTGGTCGGCTTATCAACAGCATTAGTGGGACCGATTACATTTTTAGGTTTTATCGTAGCCAATATGAGTTATCAATTTATGAAAACCTATCGCCACCGAGAACTGTTTGTGGCAGGAAGTTTAATAGCAGTCTTTTTACTGGTGTTTGGTCAATTGATGGTTGAACAGGTCTTTCATTTGAATACCCCGCTAAGTGTGGTGATTCAATTTGTTGGGGGCGTTTATTTTATATGGAAAATTATTGCAGAAAGGAAGCAACGCACATGATCCAGATGAGTGATGTATCAAAAAAATATGGCGATAAATTTGTCGTTTCAGACATTGATTTACCTATTTCTGAAGGCAAATTAACGGCCTTTATTGGACCAAATGGCGCTGGGAAAAGCACGCTGCTAGCCATGATGAGTCGCTTAATTCCCAAAGATACCGGGGAAATTTATCTGGACAAGCAAGAAGTAAAAACCTGGAAGCAATCAGCTTTTTCACAAAAAATTGCCCTTTTAAAACAAGCCAACGGTGTACAACTTAAATTAACTGTGCGAGAACTAGTCAATTTTGGCCGCTTTCCTTATTCCAAAGGTCGCTTAAAAAGCGCTGACCATGAAAAAGTAACAGAAGCACTGGAACAATTGGGCTTAACTGAAATGGCAGAAGAATACATTGATACCCTTTCTGGGGGCCAATTACAAAGGGCGTATATTGCCATGATTTTAGCCCAAGATACCGATTATATTTTATTGGATGAGCCCTTAAATAACCTCGACATGAATTATGCGGTTCAAATGATGCAGATTCTTAAACGCTTAGTAGATGAACTAGGAAAAACGATTCTGATTGTTCTACATGATATTAATTTTGCCGCAAGCTATGCAGATGAAATTGTCGCCATGAAAGGCGGAAAGCTCTATGCGCATGGCGCAACAGAAGAAGTTATTCAAACAAGTATTTTAAATGATCTTTATGAAATGAATATCCGGATTTGTGAAATTGAAGGAAAACGCTTTTGTCTTTATCACTAAATCGGGCAATTTAAAAATAACGTTTTTGGAGGAAAAGAATGAAAAAGAAATTTTTAGCAATGATGGCAGTTTCAATGATGGGACTGTTAATGTTAAGTGCTTGTCAAACAAATAAAAAAACAGCAGATTCTGCAACAACAGAAACAACAGCTAAAACGGAAGTCACAGTCAAAGACACCAATGGTCAATTAACCGTTCCCAAAAATCCTCAGAAAGTCGTTGTTTTTGACAATGGTTCCTTGGATACAATGGACGCACTAGGTGTCGGTGACCGCGTGGTAGGTGCGCCAACCAAAAATATCCCTGCGTATTTGAAAAAATACCAAAAAGTTGAATCAGCAGGCGGCATTAAAGAACCAGATTTAGAAAAAATCAATCAACTAAAACCAGACTTGATTATTATTTCTGGTCGTCAACAAGATTATCAAGAACAATTAAAAGCCATTGCGCCAACCATTTACTTAGCTGTAGATGCCAAAAATCCTTGGGCATCAACGAAACAAAATATCGAAACGTTAGGCACTATTTTTGATAAAGAAGAGGTAGCCAAAGAAAAAATAACTGGCTTAGAAAAAGAAATTGCTGACGTGAAAAAACAAGCAGAAGCTAGCGCGAATAATGCGCTTGTTGTGTTAGTTAACGAAGGTCAACTTTCCGCTTACGGAAAAGGCTCTCGTTTCGGTTTAATTCATGATACATTTGGCTTCAAAGCAGCAGACGATAAGATTGAAGCTTCCACTCATGGGCAAAGTGTTTCTTACGAATATGTTTTAGAAAAAAATCCTGGGATTCTCTTTGTGGTAGATCGCACCAAAGCAATTGGTGGCGACGATTCAAAAGATAACGTCGCTGCAAACGAATTGATTCAAAAAACCGATGCTGGTAAAAATGATAAAGTTATTATGCTTCAACCGGATGTTTGGTATCTAAGCGGTGGTGGATTAGAATCAATGCATTTGATGATAGAAGATGTTAAAAAAGGATTAGAGTAAAATTGTTTTAGAAAAGAGGGATTGAAACCTCTTTTCTTTTTTTGATGAAAAACAAAAAAGTTTTAAATTAAAAATGTGGTTGACGGCCTCGAAAATGTTTGCTAAACTATCCGTAAATCAGTATGATTGATGAAACAAATAAAAGAACAAAATGTGATGAGAAGGAAAGTACTTTTTAAAATAGCTTGCAGAGAGCCTCGTTTGGTGAGAAGAGGTAGTGACGTTAAAGGGGAAAATGGCCTTTGAACAGGTTGGTTGAAGCCGTTTGCTTAAACCAATTCAGGTGCGCCTGTTATAGCGCTACAGTATGATTGTACTGGAAACGAGCGGATCTTTTTTAGCGAAGAGATCAACAAAGGTGGTACCGCGATTGCATAAGCATTCGTCCTTTTTAGGACGAATGCTTTTTTTATTTGTTTAAAAAATATGAGGGGGCAACAACATGAAATTGGGGAAAAAAGTAGTAGGTTTGATTGCAACAGGGTTTCTTTTAGCCGCATGTGGCGGAACCAAAGAAGCGGCAGAGAAAGTAGATTCGGGAAATTTAGCAGCTGAACAAAAAATCAGTATTAGTTCACCTGCACCAATCTCAACATTGGATACAACACAAACAACAGATAAAAATACCTTTACAATGGCACAACATTTATTTGAAGGCCTTTATCGGTTTGATGATGATAGTTCCACGGTGCCAGCTCTAGCTAAAGATGTCAAGATTAGTGACGATGGGCGCAAGTACCACTTTACCTTGCGGGAGGGGATTAAGTGGAGCAACGGCGAGCCAATTACGGCCCAAGATTTTGTTTATTCTTGGAAAAAATTGGTGACACCAGCGACGATTGGACCGAATGCCTATTTACTAGACAGCGTTAAAAATAGTTTTGAAATACGCAACGGTGAAAAGTCAGTCGATGAATTAGGGATTTCAGCCCCTAATGACAAAGAATTCATTGTTGAATTAAAACAGGCCCAACCTTCCTTCTTAGCAGTCGTTTCGATTGCTTGGTTAGCGCCACAAAATCAAAAATTTGTCGAAGCGCAAGGTAAAGATTACGCCTTGGATAGTGAACATTTACTTTATAGCGGGCCATTTACGCTAGCCAATTGGGATGCGACTTCAGATACTTGGACATTGAAAAAAAATCCAGAATACTATGATGCGGATCAAGTGAAACTGGAAGAAGTTGCGGTTAGTACAGTCAAAGAAGATAATACTGGGATTAACTTATATCAAGCGAATGAACTAGACTTAGTTCGCATTAACGGACAATATGTTCAACAATATCAAGATGATCCAGGCTATGTCAGTCATCCAGATGTGGCCAACTACTTCTTAGATTTCAACAAAAAAGAAGGAACGCCATTAGCGAATGTTCATTTACGAAAAGCGATTGGCCAAGCAATTGATAAAGAAGCCTTAACACAAAGTGTCTTAAACGATGGGTCAAAACCCCTCAACGGATTAATTCCAAGTAAACTTTATGCGAATCCAGAAACAGATGAAGATTTCCGAGCTTACAGTGGCGAATATTTGAAAAATGATGTCAAAAAAGCCCAAGCAGAATGGACGAAAGCCCAAGCGGATGTCGGTAAAAAAGTGAAACTTTCATTGCTGGCGGCAGATACAGATCAAGGAAAACGAATTGCTGAATATGTTCAAAGTCAGTTGCAAGAAAATCTGCCAGGTTTAGAAATTACCATTTCATCGCAACCAAGTAATAATGTGAACCAATCGCGACGTGAAAAAAATTATGAGTTGTCTCTTTCAGGATGGATTGCCGGCAGTAGTGAATTAGACTCTTACTTTAACTTATATGCAGGAGAATCAAGTTACAATTACGGCAATTATCATAATGCCAAATACGACCAATTGGTAGAAGAGGCACGAACGATTAATGCCAATAATCCAGAGAAACAGTTTGCAGAATACAAAGAAGCGGAAGACATCTTGTTGAACCAAGATGCTGCCCAAGTACCGCTGTATCAAAGTGCCTCAAATTATCTAATCAATCCTAAATTGAAAGGCATTAGTTATCACTTGTATGGGGATTATTTCCACTTGCGCAATGCCTATTTAACAGAATGATTCAGGAAGAAGGAGTAAAAAATGGAAAAATTAGTCGAACGATTTTTAACTTACGTGAAAGTTAACACCCGTTCAGATGCCAACAGTCAAACCACACCGACGACGGTCGGTCAAGTGGTTTTAGCCAAAATGATTGAAACAGAACTTCATGAATTAGGTTTGGCCGATGTGCATTATAACGAACAAAACGGTTTTTTAACGGCACGGTTGCCGGGTAACCAACCTGCAGCGAAGAGCATCGGCTTGATTGCACATCTGGATACGGCGGATTTTTCAGCAGAAAATATCCGTCCCCAAGTCATCACTAATTATGATGGCCAAGATGTCCTCTTGAATCAAGAACAAGGCATCGTTTTATCGGTTGCTGAATTTCCCAATTTAAAAGAGTATCAAGGGGAAACGTTGATTACTACAGACGGAACCACACTTTTAGGAGCAGATGACAAAGCGGGAATTGTCGAGATTTTAGCTGCTGTTGAGTATTTTTTGACACATCCAGAAGTAGCGCGGGGGGATGTTTGGCTCGCCTTCGGTCCAGATGAAGAAATTGGACGCGGGGCCGATCAATTTGATGCACCGAACTTCCCAGTCGCTTTTGCGTATACGATCGACAGTGGCCGTGTGGGGCATTTCGAGTATGAAACGTTTAACGCTGCTCAAGCTGTGATAACAATTGAGGGAACCAGTGTCCATCCGGGAACGGCCTATGGTTCGTTAGTAAATGCCATTAAATTAGGCGAACAACTTGATCAATCACTACCGCAAAAGGAAGTGCCAGAACAAACACGTGGAAATGAAGGATTTTATTTACTCAATAAATTTACAGGAAGTATTGAAAAAGCAGAACTTGTCTATATCATTCGGGATCATGATCGAGAAAACTTTCAAGCGAGAAAGCAATTTTTGGAAAAACAAGTCCAACGTTTAAATGCGCTGGCGGATAAACCCAGACTAACAATTACTTTCCAAGACCAATACTATAATATGAAGGAAATCATCGAAAAAGATTGGACGCCTGTAGAATTGGCCGTCCAAGCAATGGAAAGTTGTGACATTGAACCAATCATCACACAATTTCGTGGCGGGACAGATGGTTCTAAGATTTCTTTCATGGGCATTCCCACGCCTAATCTATTTACAGGTGGCGAGAATTTTCACGGGCAATATGAATTCATTACCGTTGAATCAATGGCCAAAGCTGTTCAGACGATCATTGCCATCATTCGCTTAAACGCTAATTAAAGAAACACGCAAGGGAAATGCCGATTTTCCTTGCGTGTTTCGCTGTTTTTCGGTAAAGTATGTAGAAAAGTAGGGAGTTTTGCTCATGAATTATCCATTGATTTTTGCAGAAAACCAACGAATTGAAACCGAACGCTTGATTTTAAGACCTGTCACATTAGCCGATGCAGAAGATATGTACGAATATGCTTCAGATGAGGAAACGGTCCGCTATGTGTTTTTGAAAAACCAAACAATCGCTGAAACACGACAAAACATTGCTAAATATTTTATGGGAGAACCTTTAGGAAAATATGGGATTGAAGTGAAAGAAACGGGCAAAATGATTGGCACGATTGATTTGCGGGTCAATGAAACCAATAATATTGGAGAATTAGGCTATGTCTTGAACCGTGCCTTTTGGGGCAAAGGCTACATGCCTGAAGCCGCGACGGCGTTAGTTGAACTGGGTTTTGCAAAAATGAAACTCATGAGAATCTTTGCTTTACATGATCAAGACAATCCAGCTTCTGGTCGTGTCATGGAGAAAATTGGTTTTACCTACGAAGGAACACTGCCCAATGCTCGAATTAGTAAAGGGAAAATTGTCACAGATGTTTATCGTGGGATGACACTGGAAACATGGCAAAATCGACAAAAATAGAAGCGGAAGACAAGTTAAGAGAGGAATTAGAGAAATGTTGATGTTTACAGAAAAAGAATTCGCAGCCTTTGAAGTTGCTGGATTAGATGAACGAATGGCGGTTATCCGTGCGCAAATTCAACCTATTTTTCAAGAATTAGATACGTATTTTGCCGAACAACTAGCGCCTGAACTAGGAACGGAGTTGTTTGTCCATATTGCGCAACATCGCCGTCGCACCGTGTATCCACCAGAAAATACTTGGTCAGCACTTAGTCCGAATAAGCGCGGGTATAAAATGCAGCCGCATTTTCAATTAGGCATTTGGGGCGACTATGTGTTTATGTGGTTGTCATTCATTGATAATCCTAAAAATGAAAAGCAGATTGCGCAAGCCTTTTTAGAGAATCAGCAATTATTCCAAGCATTACCAGAAGATACGTATGTTTCCTTGGATCACACGGTTCCTCAAATTACTCCGCTGCCAGAAACGGATTTAGAAAAAGCCTTAACTCGTTTTAGAGATGTAAAAAAAGGTGAGTTTGAAATTGGGCGCATCATTCCCAAAGATAGTGCCTTGTGGCAAAACCCTGAAAAAGCACGCGCTTATATGTTGTCAACCTATCAACAACTCCTGCCATTGTATCAATTAGCTGTTGCCCAATAAGAGAAACAGACAGTTATTTTGTGTTTTAGTGTTATTTTATCGAATTATCTAATCGTCAAAAATGAGAAAAGCTCACAATGTTAGTTTTAAACACTAACATTGTGAGCTTTTCTTTAGTTTAGGTGATGGAAATTTAAGAAATTAAAGATGATTTTTTTGAAAAAGGGGATAGTCTTTACTGTTTTCCCTTGTTTCCTTTAAATAACGTAGCTTAAAAGACACGATATGTAAGGAACTTGTTGAAATAAGGGTTATCAACTGGAAAAAACTGTTGTTTTGAAGAGTCTTTTTTTTGCTATTATAGAGCTATGAAAATAGGTTGTGAGAGATATTTAAATGCAAAAGGAGGTTTTTAAATGAAAAAAAAGCGTTATTTAATGATTGCGTGTCTACTATTTTCCCCTAGTTTTTTTATAAATGTTGAAGCGTCTGATGGTGGTTCTAGTTCGGTGGGGATTGAATTTTACCAAAATCCGACAACACCCGCTCCTAAAGATCCCCCACCGAAAACAGATGCGCCAGCTGCCGATCCCAAGGAACCAGCTGGTCCTCCGCAAGGAGATCAACGAAGTGGTGGTTCGACACAGACCACCACAACTGGCTCGCAGCTCCCTCGGACAGGGAGCAAGAGTCAGGCAAATTTGAACATTCTCGGCTTCGCCTTAATCGGTTTGGCGGGAATCGTACATAGAAAGAGGGGACGACATGAAGCGAAATAAATGGCAACGTCTTGCAGCTATTGGCTTATGTAGTTCTTTGCTAGTGAATGCCTTTTCGGGCGTGACGGCAGTTGCGGAAACTGTGACGATTGAAAGTAGTCCGACCGCCGAAAGTAGTACCAAGGAAGAGACACCAGCCAGTAGCGTTAAGGAAGAAACAACGAAAACCAGTACGCAAAATAGTCAAGTAACGACTGACACGAGTCAGGAAGAAGAAACGAAAGAAGCGGAGAAACAAGCAGAAACAGAAGTATCAACGGAAACGCCAGAGGTAAAAACAAATACCACAGAACAGGCACCAGCAAATAGTAGTGAAAGTGACCTACAAAAGAGTATTTCACCACGTTGGGTACCGAATAATCAAGTGATTTACCCGAGAATGACCTTTGCTTTTACGGATGAAACAGGGAAAGCTTTCGCTAATGAAAATTTAACGTTATCAGGGACGTATTATAAATTAGCAAATCGCACAGCAACTAGTCAATGGAGCCCATACGCTGATAGATATCCAATTGTTTCTTCTAATGCAGGTGGTGGTCAATATCGAGTAGCTGTCAATGCAGCGGTTCCTATGCCGTACGATTTTCTCACAAATTTACCAGTAGGTTACCATATGAATATCTATGCAATTGAACAATTAAAGATTGATAACACACTAAAGTATGTCGACAGTATTGTTGCCTCGTCCAGTAGTATAAACATGACCAGATACAGTGTGCAACAAACATCTGAAGCAGCTCAATTTGGTAATTACGCTAAATATGGTTTGTCTCAGAGGGATAAAACATTCTCTAAAAATAGTGCAAGTATCTTTTCTCTAAATTCAGTAGCTTTTGCTACGACTATTGGTGGTGTATTAACAATAATGAGAACAGATTCTGTAGAGAAAGACATTCTATTAATGGGATTTGATGGTACGGCAACGTACCGAGAAACACTGAATTACGTAGTCACACGTAAACAAGTCACCGAAAAGTTCGTCAATACTAGTGGCGTAGCCATTACACCGCCAACAGGGTTTACCCAAAATAAGAAAACACCAATGACCAGTAATGCTTTCACATTCAAACAAGCAGGCACCTTACCTGACACCTATACAACAGGCGGTAAGACCTACAAGTTCAAAGGCTGGTACAAAGGCAAAACCAAACCAAGTACCTTGACCACCACCAAAGCACCAAGTTATGGGGTAACCTATGATGACAATGATGATTTGAATGTGGTTTATGAGGAAGTAGTCACCAAAACCTATACATTACCTAGCAAAGAAATTACTTTTGGCTATGTAGACGAAAAAGGTAATTTAATCAATCCTGCTAATTTCACATTGAAAGCAACGATGTCTGAAACAACGAAAAGTGGTACAACAACACCTTTTTCAACGATTACAGGAACCAATGTAACGACAACGAATCTTAAAAAATTAACGATTCCACAAAAAGTCTATACCTTACCAGAGTCTGTGGAAGGTACCACATATGGTACACGAAGTGTTACACATGAAATTCCGAAATACTATCGCACCATTTCAATCTCACCAACGGCAACTTATACAGGGGATAAAACGAAATATCCACTTGCGAATGAGGTCAGAAAAGATATTGTAAATCCAAGTACGGTTGTTAGTTCAAGTCCTGGTACAAATGCATATGAATTAGGTAAAACCAGTAATACATCATATAACACCAAACAATATTATTGGAACTGGGATACGACTGAGACACTTTATGCAATGGGTGTTTACTCTGGTAACGTAGGAGCGACTTACAATTTAGCTACCCCAGATAAAACTGTTTATTATTATTTAGAAAACCGTCGTGTTACCGAAAACTTCGTAGCCACAAGCGGTGCCAAAATCACACCGCCCACAGGTTTCACCCAAGGAAAACAAACGGTGATCACAAGTGATGATTATACGTTCAAACAAGCTGGCACCTTACCAGATACCTACAAAGTCGGCACAAAAACCTACAAGTTCAAAGGCTGGTACAAAGGTAAAACCAAACCAGCGACTTTAAAAACAACGAAGACACCAAGTTATGCGGTGACGTATGATGATAATGATGATTTAAATGTGGTGTATGAGGAAATGATTCCCAAAGATACGTGGGTTTATCCAGGTTTCCATGCAGATTTTGTCGATGAAAAAGGACAAGCTTTCAATGAACCGTTAACGTTTTCTGGAAACTACACACAGACACTAAGAAAAGCGGTAGACCAGACATATGTGACAACGGGCGCCATGAATCCACTGGTAAGTATTAAAAATACGAATGAAGCCAATGTCTATACTATTACGACCCAATCAAGAGTTAATATTCCAGCAAACTTTGATGAAGTTCCTAGCGATATTTATGATATTCGTAGTTATGCAATCAACGACTGGAATATTACAACGGAACTAAAATATGTGGACAAAATTGAAACAATGAATACCACATTACCTGTTTCTGTGTATCCAGTGGGCTTTGTCGGGACTGATCCAGTGTTTAACAATAGTGGTCCGGGCCAATTAAATGAGATAGATAAATCCTTTAAAAAAGGGATAGATAATAAATTTTCAATAAAAGCAACATTTGGTGTCGGTAGCTCAGTAAACACTGTTCCAAGATTATTACTTGTAGCTCGTGCGACAGGAAATCCAGAGAATAAGATCGTTTTACATGGTTTTGATGGGACACAAGACTTCAAACAAACCATGAACTATAAAGTCACACGAAAACAAGTCACCGAAAACTTCGTCGACACAAGCGGTGCCAAAATCACGCCACCAACAGGCTTCACCCAAGGCAACCAAGTACCAATGAACAGTAACACCTTCAAGTACACAGCGGCACAAGCTTTACCAACGACGTATACTGCAGGTGACAAGACCTATACGTTCCAAGGGTGGTATAAAGGGAAAACCAAGCCAAGTACGTTGAACAAAACCACAACACCAACGTTCAATGCGACTTTTGATGGCAATGACGATATGACCGCCATGTATAAGGAAGAAATACCGATGGCTAGTGTCACATTAACTCGACCAAAAGAAGTGATCGATACGAATACCAATGTAATCTGGACAACAACGATCACGAATACTAGCAAAGCACCCTTACAAAATCTCACCTTGAAAAAAGGGCCCAATTGGTCAGCTGGTCTGACGATCCCGACCTTTATGGAAGTGACACCAGAAGGAGAAACGACAAAATCAATCCCAGTAAATAGTACACTTTGGACAGAAGGGGTTTCTTTACCAAATGCCGTTCCTATCGGCAAAAAAGTTTCAATTGCTTTCACAACTCGCGCAACAGGGAAACCAAACACTGTTTTGAAAGCAGAAGTTGTAGTATTTGGTGGTATTAAAGATCGTACAGTGGATAACTTCGTGAGAATTCGTCCAAATGATCAAGAAGTAGTCACACCAACGACCGAAGGCTTCATTAGTGTACCAACCTTTGACTTCGGCCAAGTGGGCGTTGCAGGAAGTAAGCAACAACACAGCTTGAAACAAGCCGCGGATTACTACGGCAACGGCACACGCAATCCGTATCTGCGGATTAAGAAAACGCAACCGAATTGGAGCCTAACGGCGCAACTGTCGCAACCGAAATCAGCGACAGACAGCTTGCCTACAGCGACCCGCTTATTATTAGGGGCGGCACCTGTCTCTAGCTTCACCAATTACAATCAACCAACCGAGTTGAAAAATTCGGTCGGTACCACGAGTGCCATTAGCTTAACAGCCAACAACACGGCGACGAGTATTATTGCCAACAAGCAATTCACAGGTAGTAATGTTTACCAGTTGGACTTCACCTTCAATAATGTCAAACTTGAAGTGCCAGCCAATCAAGGTGTTAAAGGGCAACAATACAAGGCCGCGGTTACGTGGAATCTTGTGACTGGACCTTAACAAGAATACGTGAATAAAAGCTAAACCGCCCTCAAAAAGTCTAACTTTTTGAGGGCGGTTTATTATTTTTATGGAAAGCCAATTTTATCTAACGGATAATAACGAAAAGTCAAAACACCTTCCACACTCTCTTGTTTAACAAAGCCAAAGTAACGACTGTCATCTGAGCGCGGGCGATTATCCCCCAAGACAAAATACATGCCTTCTGGAACGGTCAGGGATTGGGTGGCTTCTAAGGTCTCTAGCGTAAAATCTTGGGTATAATTTTCATTTTTAGAGACATTTCGTTTAGCACTTGCTAAGTAATCTTCACTGAGTGATACACCATTAATATAAAGGGTATCATCGCGATACTCGACTGTTTCGCCAGGTAAACCAATTAAACGTTTGGCTACTCGTTGGCCGTTGCGAGGACTAGGGAAAGCGATAATATCAAAGCGCTGTGGCTTTTTAATCGAGGTCACCCATAAACGGTCGTTGTTATGAAGTGTTGGTTCCATTGAAGAGCCGTTCACCGCAGCAGGGGAGAAAACATAGTGTCGAATCAGCAAGACAGCGACGACTAACAAAACCAACTGAACCAATCGTTTTAATAATGAGGACATGGACTTCACTCCTTTGTCCTTTTAGTGTACTACAGACAAGGAAAAGAAAAAAGTTTTCCCCTTAAGAAAGGTGTGCTAAAAAACGTTTCATAAAGCGTTGGCGAATTAAAATACCAACATAAGCAGCTGCGACAGCCTTGATGATACCAGGAATAATAAACGGAGCAAACCCGCCAGCGAAAGCGTTTGGCCACGGCAGATTTGCGGAATATTTCAACCAAATCATACCGAAAACTAAGGTAACTAAGGCGCCGGCAATATTTGCGATAATGGCCCAAGTATAGTTAAAGGTTGTTTTTTCTAAAATATAACCAGTTAATAAGCCGTTGAAGATAAAGCCGATTAAATAGCCGCCAGTTGGTCCAAAGAGTACACCGAACCCGCTAGACATCCCAGCGTAAACGGGTAAACCAATTAATCCTAATAAGAAGTAAATTAAAATAGCGTAGGTCCCTGTTCGTTTGCCCAAAACGGTAGCGGTTAAGCCGATGGCAAATGTTTGTCCGGTTAATGGGACAATCCCCAATGGAATTGTAAATTGTGAAAGTACAGCAATAATCACAGCGAATTCTGCTGCTAAAATTAAAGAGCGTAACGATGCTTTATTCATAAGAAGCCTCACTTTCTATTGTTAACCAATTATTTTTATTTGGTTAACAATAGTTTAGCGGAAGTAAACAATTTTGTAAAGAGGGCAAAGAAAAAAACCTTGCCAAGAAAGGCAAGGTTTTGAAAGAAGGTAAGAACCGTAGTTCGACCTTTTGAAATCTTAAAGTTTTTGGTTGTAGTATTCAACGACAAGTGCTTCGTCGATTTCTGGGTAAAGTTCATCACGTTCTGGTAAACGAGTGAAGCTACCTTCTAATTTTTCAGTGTCAAAGCTTACGAATGCTGGACGTCCAACAGTTGCTTCAACCGCTTCTTTAATTGTTGAGATGTTTTGAGATTTTTCACGAACACCGATCACTTGACCAACTTCAACGTGGTATGATGGAATATCAACACGTTTGCCGTCTACAGTGATGTGGCCATGGTTAACTAATTGACGTGCTTGACGACGAGTAGTTGCAAGACCTAAACGGTAAACAACGTTATCTAAGCGTTGTTCTAGTAAAACCATGAAGTTAACACCGTGTTTACCTTCTTTGATTTTGCTTGCTTTAATGAACAACGTACGGAATTGACGTTCGTTCATGCCATACATATGACGTAATTTTTGTTTTTCAGTTAATTGCATTCCGTATTCAGAAACTTTACCACGGCTGTTAGGTCCGTGTTGTCCTGGTTTGTAAGGGCGACGAGCTAGTTCTTTACCAGTACCTGATAAAGAGATACCTAGACGACGAGATACTTTCCATGATGGTCCAGTATAACGAGACATTAAAAATTCCTCCAATAAATAAATGTTTTTTTGGAGTAAAATAATTAGATGAAAAATTCATATTCGTTCAGTTCATTCTTCAACCTTCGCCTTTGCAGCCGCGGTTACGCAGTTGAACCAAGTTTGGCAATGAACTGTTGACGAGTTATTATTCTTCTGCTGCAATTATTTTACACAAAATCTAGTATACTTAATAGGATAGGAAACGTCAAGGTTTTAAAGTGAAATATGAAAAAAAGGTAGACAAAAACACTTTTCCTCATTAGAATAAGGAGAGATGTTTTGAAAATATAAGTTGAAAACGGAATGAAAGGGAGTTTACAATGAAGTCTGGTTCACCATTGTTTGAACAAATTGATAAATCCATCGACAAGAAAGTGAATTTATTCTCAAACAGCTTTTCCCGCTACGCTGTTCGTGCAATGCTTGCTTGTCTATTTTTAACGTTGGGAACAGCCGTTGCTTTTGCAATCGCAATTAAAGGAGAAGGAATTTCTCATGGTTTAGGGAAAATGCTTTACGCCTTCATGTTCAGTTGGTCACTTGTGATGATTTTATATATGAATGCCGAACTTGGTACCTCGAATATGTTGTACATGACTGTTGGGGTCTATCGTAAAAAAGTTAACTTTTCCTTAGCTGCAAAAATTTTATTTACCTGTATCTTATTCAATTTAATTGGTGGCGTCTTGTTTGGTTTCTTGGTATCACTTACGGTGCCATTCCAAGATTTGCCAAAAGATAGTTTCTTCTTTACATCGATTGCTGGAAAATTAGAAAAAACCACCCTGCAAATTTTAGTTGAAGCTATGTTCGCCAATATTGTAGTTAATACAGCCGTATTAGTGAGTATGCGAATGAAAGATGATGCCGGCAAAGTCGCGGCCATTATTTTCATTATCTTTATCTTTGCGTTCCTTGGTTTTGAACACGTGATTGCCAACTTCCCAGCCTTCAGTTTAGCTTACTTTGCTTCGAACGGCGCAATTGAAGCTTTCACAGCTGGTAATGTTGTTCATAATCTGTTCTGGGCCTTTATCGGTAACTTTATCGGTGGTGGCTTAATTATGGGTCTCGGCTATGCCTGGTTAGATAAAGACAACAAAAACTTAACGTATTTTGATTAATTGACCAACCAACTATACTAAAACATGGTACACTGTTTTAGTATAGTTTTTTTATTATAAGGAGCGAAGGAATGGACACACTTCAATTTCAGAAGAACCCAGAAACAGCAGCAAAAATGTCTGCTTATATGAAACACCAATTTGTTTTTGCAGGCATCCCCGCCCCAGAACGTCAAGCGTTAAGTAAACAACTTTTAAAAGAAAGTCATACGTGGCCAAAGGAAAAATTATGCCAAGAGATTGAGGCTTATTATCAAAAAACAGAACGAGAATATCAGTATGTCGCTATTGATTTAGCCCTTCAAAATGTTCGGAGATTTTCATTAGAAGAGGTCGTAGCGTTTAAAGCCTATGTTCCACAAAAAGCGTGGTGGGATAGTGTGGATGCTTGGCGAAAATTTTTTGGGTCGTGGGTGGCGTTGCATCTGACTGAATTGCCAACGATTTTTGCCCTTTTTTATGGCGCTGAAAATTTCTGGAATCGGCGTGTTGCGCTGAATTTACAGTTGATGTTGAAAGAAAAGACCAATCAGGACCTGTTGAAAAAGGCGATTATTTATGATAGAACTACAGAGGAGTTCTTCATTCAAAAAGCGATTGGCTGGTCATTACGCCAATATAGTAAAACGAATCCGCAATGGGTCGAGGAATTGATGAAAGAATTAGTGTTGAGTCCTTTAGCACAACGAGAAGGCAGTAAATATTTAGCGAAAGCGAGCGAATAAGGAGAAATGATGGAAAGAAAACTTTTTGCATTTGATATTGATGGGACGTTGTTAAATTCGGAGAAGAAAGCATTGGATAGCACGAGAGAAGCGCTAGCAAAATTGCGGGAGCAAGGACACTTAGTTACGCTGGCAACTGGCAGAAGTCGTTATATGGCGCAAGAGGTGATTTGGGATTTAGATTTTACTAATTACGTATTATGCAATGGCGCCGCGGCTTTTGTGGATCATGAGCAATATTATCAAAATTTATTGCACGCTGAAGCGTTGGAACGTTTGGCACAAGACAGTGATCAACGCGGCTTAGGGTTTGCTTGTGTGGGCTTAGATGATATTAAGAAGAGCAACCAGCACCGTGCTGAAAAAATGGAAATTGCGATGAACTCTTTTCATTTTCATTCACCTGCTTATGATGAACACTTTTATCGTCAAAATGATATTTACCAAGCGCTGGCTTTTTATGACGCAGAAGATCAGTGTACGTTTGAAGAAGAATACCCAGAATTTCGCTTTATTCGCTGGCATCAACATAGCGTAGATGTTGTGCCTAAAGATGGCTCAAAATCAGCTACGTTAACGTATTTAGCTAAACGTGTGGGCATTGATGCAAAAAATATCATTGCCTTTGGGGATGGCGAAAATGACCGAGAAATGTTAAGTCATGCAGGAATTGGCGTTGCAATGGGCAATGCGAGTCCTTCCATTCAAAAAGTGGCTACGATGGTCACAGATACAAATGATAATGATGGGATTTGGAAAGCCTTAAAAGAAATGAAGGCCATTTAAAAAAACTGGGCCGTTTGTCTGAAAACAAACGGCCCAGTTTTTTTTTTATTCGATGACTAAAACGCCCTCTTTTAAAGCAAATGGATTTTCTTTGTTAATATGATCGTAGAACATAATGCCATTAATATGATCAATTTCATGTTGAACCACAATCGCTTCGTAGTTTTTTAAACGAACTTTGTGTTTTTCGCCAGCCATGTCAAAATAACTGACGGTAATTTTGTTATGGCGAACGACATATCCAGGCACATCCCGATCGACAGATAAACAGCCTTCCCCTTCACCTAAACAGACATCTTGCACAGAATGGCTCAAAATTTTAGGGTTGTACATCACCATACTTAATGAAGGCGTTTCGTTTTCTGGGTCGTTGCTAGGAACATGGACAGCAATAATTCGTTTAGAAATGTCTAATTGTGGTGCAGCTAAACCAACGCCACCACGTAATTGTAATTCTTCAGCTTTGACTGGATCTTGACTATTTTTTAAGAAAGTCAACATGTCTTCGCCTAATTGTCGGTCTTCCTCAGTGATAGGGACAGGCACTTCTTCTGCCACAGCACGAAGTGTGGGATTCCCTTCACGAATAATATCTTTCATTGTAATCATTCAATGGTTCCTCCTTTGAAACATAAAAAAATTCTTCTTTTATTTATTCATGCGCTGAAATAATCAGTTGTTTACCACCATTTAGTGTATCACAAAATCACCAAAAAAGGGGCTAGATTGTTTAAAAAAACTATCGAATAATAGAGATTAAGCTTGCATTTTAGCGGTGTTTCCTGTAAAGTAAGCTTGTGTGGAAACACACCATCTATCACTTGGTTTAGCGAGTCACCAACGCTTCACTCAGTGATCAGACGAATAATAGAGAAAGAGGTGGAACAAATGGCAATTTCACAAGAAAGAAAAAACGAAATCATTAAAGAATACGCACGTCATGAAGGAGATACTGGTTCTCCAGAAGTACAAATTGCTGTCTTAACTGAAGACATTAACCAATTGAACGAACATGCGCGTACACACAAAAAAGATCACCATTCTTACCGTGGTTTAATGAAAAAAATCGGTCACCGTCGTAACTTGTTAGCTTACTTACGTAAAACTGACATCCAACGTTACCGCGAATTGATCCAACGTTTAGGATTACGTCGTTAATCATTACGTATAAAGCGAGGTTCAATCAGAATCTCGCTTTTTATCTTATTGTCACTATTGAAGGTCCTCTTTGGAAAGTTTTTATGAACTACTAACCAAATGAAAGAGCAGCAACGACTTGTTACTTTTTCATTTGTTTAGTAGCCGTCTGACTTTTCCAAAGAGCAAGAGTAAAGGAGAAGAATTATGACAGAAAAACAAGTCTTTAAAACAACTTGGGGCGGCCGCCCACTAGAAGTAGAAATCGGCCAATTAGCCAAACAAGCCAATGGAGCTGTCTTAGTACGTTACGGCGATACGGTCGTTTTAAGTGCTGCTGTTGCCTCTAAAGAAGCAAAAGATGTAGACTTTTTCCCATTAACTGTAAACTATGAAGAAAAAATGTATGCGGTAGGAAAAATTCCTGGCGGCTTCATTAAACGTGAAGGTCGTCCAAGTGAACGTGCGACATTAACCGCTCGTTTAATCGATCGTCCCATTCGTCCAATGTTCTCAGAAGGCTTCCGTAACGAAGTCCAAATCACAAACATCGTTATGAGTGTGGATCAAGATTGTACACCAGAAATGGCTGCAATGTTTGGGTCTTCCTTAGCGTTAGCAATTTCAGATATTCCGTTTGATGGACCAATTGCTGGTGTTGACGTTGGTCGTATTAATGGCGAATATGTCTTAAACCCAACGGTAGAACAAGCAGAACAAACAGATATTGAATTAACTGTTGCTGGAACAAAAGAAGCCATCAATATGGTTGAAAGTGGTGCCAAAGAAGTATCAGAAGAAGATATGTTAGGTGCCTTACTTTTCGGTTTTGATGCCATCAAAGAACTAGTGGCGTTCCAAGAAGAAATCGTTGCCGCTGTAGGTAAACCAAAAATGGACGTGGACTTATTACAAGTGGACGCTGATCTTAAAAAAGAAATTTTTGATGCGTACTACAATACAATGAAAACAGCCGTAATGACGGAAGAAAAATTAGCACGTGAAGTTGAAATTGACAAAGTAAAAGATACAGTCAAAGAAGTTTACGCTGAAAAATTTGCGGAACATGAAGAAGAAGCGCAATTACTAAAAGAAGTGAAACAAATTGCGGAAGATCTTGAAAAAGATGTCGTACGTGAGTTAATCACGATCGATAAGATTCGCCCGGATGGCCGTAAATTAGACGAAATTCGTCATTTATCATCAGAAGTAAGTATTTTACCACGTGTGCATGGTTCTGGCTTATTTACTCGGGGTCAAACACAAGCTTTATCCGTTTGTACATTAGCGCCTTTAGGGGAACATCAAATTATCGATGGGTTGGGTGTCCAAGATAGCAAACGTTTCATCCATCATTATAACTTCCCACAATTCTCTGTTGGTTCAACAGGACGCGCGGGCTCACCAGGTCGTCGTGAAATCGGTCACGGTGCGTTAGGTGAACGTGCCTTAGCACAAATTATTCCATCAGAAGAAGACTTCCCTTACACAATCCGCTTAGTAGCGGAAGTGTTAGAATCAAATGGTTCTTCTTCACAAGCAAGTATTTGCGCGGGAACATTAGCATTAATGGATGCGGGTGTGCCAATTAAAGCGCCAGTTGCAGGTATTGCAATGGGTCTTGTTAGTGATGGCGAAAACTACACAATCTTAACAGATATTCAAGGTTTAGAAGACCACCTTGGCGATATGGACTTTAAAGTAGCGGGAACGAAAGACGGAATCACTGCTTTACAAATGGACATCAAAATCCAAGGAATTACAGAACAAATTTTAACGGAAGCATTAGACCAAGCGAAGAAAGCACGGATGGAAATTCTAGAAGAATTAACAACAACGATTGCTGCCCCTCGTGAAGAATTAAGTCAATATGCACCGAAAATTGAAATGATTCAAATTAAACCAGCGAAAATTAAAGATGTCATTGGTAAAGGTGGCGAAACAATCAACAGCATCATTGATGAAACTGGTGTTAAGATTGATATCGATCAAGACGGTAACGTAAGTATTGCTTCATCAGATGCTGAAATGATTAAAAAAGCCATCAAGATTATTGAAGAATTAACCAAAGAAGTCGAAGTCGGTCAAGTTTACTTAGCAAAAGTTGTCCGCATTGAAAAATTTGGTGCATTTGTTAACCTAATTAAAGGCAAAGATGGCTTGATCCATATTTCTCAATTAGCAAACGAACGTGTGAACAACGTTGAAGATGTCGTGAAATTAGGCGACGAAGTCCTTGTCAAAGTAACTGAAATTGACAAACAAGGCCGTGTCAACGTGTCAAGAAAAGCATTATTAAACGAAGAAAACAAAGAAAAATAATTTCTTTTTAAACCAACGAAAACCAAGGAAGCTTCCTTTCTTTTCGTTGGTTTTTTCGTTGAAAACAAGCCCTAAAAAAGAAATGATAAAAAAAGCTAAAGACGATCGCCAACTCTTTTGTTTATAGTCAATTAGTGGTAAAATTAATACTATCAGTCTGAAGAATATCTGGGGTGTCTTTGTGAAAAAATTTAATCCAAATAAAAATATAATCATTACCTTAATTTTAGTCATTATTTTAGTAACCATTATTAGTTTAACTGCTGCGCAACGTTCTGAAAAAGGCAAAACCAATGTCGTTCAAGGTGGCGTCAATAATAGCGTTAGTATGGTGGACCGTGTGATTTCTTTTCCAGCTCGTGTGGTGGAAAACGGCTTGTCTTCAATGGGCAATTTAATTAACACGTTTAAAGAAAACGAACGTCTAAAAGAAAAAATTGATAGCTATAATGAATTAGCTGTCCAAAACAATAACTATAAACGCGAAATTGATAGTTTAAAACAAGAATTGAATCTGAACGAAACGTTGGCCAACTATGAAAAAGTAACTGCGAATGTCATTACGCGTTCGCCTGATACTTGGCAAGACTTATTAATTATCGATAAAGGAACCAATGACGGCATTGAAGCGGGCATGGCGGTCATGGCGCAAAAAGGGTTAGTGGGGCGTGTCATTGAAGTCAATGCAACGACTGCAAAAGTGGAACTACTAACGTCTAAAAATGTTAACTCGAACCATTTCCCTGTGCGAGTAACTTCCGCAAATGGCGAATCGTTTGGTTTACTTAAAAATTACGACAATAAGACGAATGCATTAATTGTGTCACAATTAACTGGCGATGCCACTCTAAAAGAAGGCGATGTCGTTCAGACTTCTGGCTTAGGTGGTAATTCCCCAGCCGATTTAGCGGTAGGGACAGTTATTAAAGTGAAACCAGATAGTTTTGGTTTAGATCGTGAAGTGTATGTGAAACCTTATGCGGATGTCTATGGTATCTCCGTTGTGACGGTCGTGAAAAGATCGGCAGGGGAAAGCGAATGATTCGGAAAGAGTATTTAAAATACGTCACACCTATTCTCTTGTTTTTCTTAATGTTAATTGATGCTCATTTAACAAAGTCTTTTGAAACGTGGACAAGTAATGTTTACTTCGCCAGTTCACATCTGTTATTACTTGCGTTTATGTTTGCCGTTCCTAATTTTTCTAAACGTTATTTATTAATTACTTCGTTAATTTTAGGCTTTATTTGCGATAGCTACTACATTGGCATTATCGGGATTTATACAGTCGCACTGACGCTTTCGGTTATGTTGATGTATACATTTAAAGAAGTAATTCAAACAAATTTACTAACTGGTTTTTTTGGGATCGTTATTTTTACCACGTTGTATGAACTGATTGCGGTACTGATTCAAGTGGCCTTTCATTTAGCGGATGTCAGCCCGATTTTATTTATTACGCGTGTGTTGGGCCCTACATTGCTATTGAACATGGTGTGGTATGTTATTTTATCTTATCCGCTGAAAAAACTGTTTTCCGTAAAATAAAAATTGAAAATTTTGTTCGTTTGCGAAAAATGCTCAGTTGTTAGCGTTTTTCGCTTTTTTTATTTTCTTTAAATAACAAAACGATGAGAAGCTTACCCTGGAGCCTTGAAGAAAGTTGTGAAAAAAGTGAAGCTTTTTTTTGTCATTTACAAGAAGAAAATTGAAATATTACTGTAACATCCATATTATCTCAGTGACATACAGCTATGCTACAATTGCTCTATCGTTGAAAAAGAGAAATTTATTCAAATTTTAATAAATAATAAAAAAGCTTAACAAAAAAGGATTTTCGGAGGACAACAGATTGAAGAAAAGTGTATTATCGGCTCTAATGGTATGTTCCATTACCTTAACAAGCGTAGCGTTGCCATCCGCAGCATTTGCAGATGAATACGATACAAAGATTCAACAACAAGATCAAAAAATTAATGCGTTAACTAGCCAAATGTCAGATGCAGAAGCAAAAGTTGCCGCGATTGAAAATGATATGGTTGAAACGGCCAAACAAATCGATACATTAACAGCTAAAAAGAACAAGCTATCATCAGAAGTATCTAAATTATATAGTGAAATTTCTGATTTGAATGTCCGTATTCAAAAACGTGAAGTACAAATGACAAAACAAGCACGCGATGTCCAAGTGAATGGTCAAAGTGATTCAATTATTGATGCTGTCTTAGATGCAGATTCAGTAGCAGATGCAATTGGTCGCGTTCAAGCGGTCTCAACAATGATGAGCGCCAACAATGAATTACTAGAACAACAAAAAGAAGACAAAGCGACTGTTGAAAAGAAAACAAAGAATGTTGAAAAACAAATTGCTGAATTAGAAGCAGCAACAAAAGAACTAAATGACAAAACAGAATCATTAAAAACATTGAAGATTCAACAAGAAGTGGCTAAAAATGATTTAGAAGCACAACGTTCTGAAGAACAAGGGAAAAAAGACGGCTTCATTAAACAGAAAAAAGAAGCGGAAAAACGTTTAGCAGAAGAACAAGCACGCCAACGTGCAGCTGCTAAAAAAGCAGAAGAACAAGCGGCAGCGCAAGCACAAGCCGCAGCACAAAAAGCGGCAGCAGAGCAAGCGAAAGCAACAAAAGCAGCCAATGAGGCAGCAGCATCTGCTGCTGAAGAAAAAGCCGCAACACCAGCAGTAGAATCATCAACAACTACTGAAAGTACCACAACGCAAGAAACAACAACTTCAAGTACTGAAACAGAAAGTGTTGTAACAACACCTGTGGCAGCAGCACCTGAAAAAGAAAAAGAAGTTCCTGTAACTAACCCAACGACTCCTGAAAAAGGTAATGAAGCAAAACCAGGGAATGGTGGCGTGACTTCAGGAAAACAAGCCGCAATTAATGCAGCTTTAGCAGATGTTGGTAATTCTTATGCAACAGGTTGGAATCAGCCAGGCGAATGTTTAGTTTCCGTTCGTCGCTGGTTAGCGGCAGGCGGTATTAACTTCGGTTATGGTGGTCCAAACAGTGGCTATGTTGCTTCTGGTGCAACACAAGTTAGCTGGAGTAACGTGCAACCAGGCGATGTTGTTCAATATGAAAGTGCCTATAGTCCAGATAGCTGGATTGGTGGCGTGCATACTGTCTTAGTTACAGGTGTAAGTGGTGGAAGTGTCCAAATCGTTGAAGCGAACAACCCAGGAGGTTCTGGTTATGTTTCTTCTAACTCTAACTGGTCACCAGCACCACCAGCAGGATTCCGCGCTGTTGTATGGCGTTTTCCAGGCTAAATAGTCATCTATTAATAATTGATAACAAGGAGTGGTAACTAACAAAAATCGTTAGTTGCCGCTTTTTTTATTCATTTAATTTTAAATATATGCATAAAATGTATCTGAAAATATTGTAATCTGGCCATTTTTTTGCAATTATAGAGGTATATACATATTAGGAGCGGAGGAATCAGCATGAGCGGAACGCACGATACAAAACAAGCAATCGCTTCAGCTTTAATAGAATTATGTGAACAAAAGGATTTTCGTAAAATAAGTGTCCAAGATATTACCAAAAAAGTGGGCTTGAATCGCCAAACATTTTATTATCACTTTACAGATAAATATGATTTATTACGTTGGATTTATCGTCACGATGCATTGATTTACTTAGAAACAGATATTTGTTTGGAAAACTGGGAGGAACAAGCCCTGAAGTTATTAAAAGCGATTAAAGAGAAGAGCCATTTCTACTATACAACGGTGACCTCAGATTCAGAAGTTCTTCTTAATGTTTTTTCCGCTTCGACCAATCGCTTATTTATTTCATTATTTGAACAAGTCGATGTTGAGAACCATTTAACAGATAAAGACAAACAATTTTATGCGAATTTCTTTTCTTATGGATGTAGCGGTGTCTTAACGAAATGGATTCTTGAGGAATATCCTCAGACTCCTTTGGAAATGGCGACGCAATTATTCCGTTTAGCGAAAGATACAGAATTTATGGCTTATCATTTGTATGAACAAGAAGCCAATGAGTAATGTGTGAAGGATAAAAAGTTTTATGAAGGAGTGAAACGTTGTGGTAACTGTGTTATTTGTTTGTTTAGGCAATATTTGTCGCTCGCCAATGGCAGAAGCGATTTTTCGTCAGAAAGTCCAACAAGCCGGTTTAGAATCGACTATTCAAGTGTTTTCAGCAGCTACTAGCCACTGGGAAGTTGGCAGTCAGCCACATAAGGGAACCAGAAAAATTTTGGAGCAACAAGGAATTTCCTATCAAGGAATGCGGGCGACACAAATCCAGCCAAGTGATTTTAAAAAATATGACTATATCATTGGGATGGATACGAATAATGTGGCCGATTTAAAAGCATTAGCTCCTCAAGAAGAGCAACCGCGGATTCATTTATTTATGGAAGTTGTGGCTGGTAAAGAAACCATGGACGTACCTGATCCTTATTATACTGGAGATTTTGAGGAAACTTACCGCTTAGTGGAAGCAGGTACCTCAGAATGGTTGAAAAAAATAAAAGCACAGCTGAAAGATTAGGACTATAGTCCGATAGTACTTTCTGTTTCCCCTTGGTACAATAGTGTTAACAAATTGTTCAGGGAAAAAGAGACAGGAGGGAAGTAAGATGAACAGTAGTTATTTATCCTATGTTTTTGAATTGAGTTTGTATTATTTATTGTTGATAATGAGTCTGCCGCTAGTGTATGCTGTCACGTATCATTTATCTTTTAGTAGTATGTATACAAGTGAATGGTTAATGATCTCTGTTTTCTTATCTCCGTTAGTTTTATTATTTGCAGGTATTCGTTATGGTTTTGCTCGTTTGAAACAGCAAGAACGCCAAGTGATGAAATAAAGCAAAAAATCCTTGAAAAGTGTCAAAACTTTTCAAGGATTTTTTTATTAAGCCACCCAATCGGCTAAAGTTTTTTGCTCCAATTGGAAAGCCTTCAACATATCGTCGTTGGCGTCTTTAATAGGCGTCGTTGCTGCTAATGTTCCTTGAACAGCAATTCGCGTCGTTGCTTGTAAATCGCCACAGGTAATTAAGGTAATCATATTTTGACCAGGAACGTCATCAATTAACTCAACACGGGTTGGTTCGATTTTTTCTACAGAAGTTATTTTGTATGTATAAACAGTAGATAAATCAGTGATATAAATGAGTTCGTCTTTTTTGGTTCTTTCTAAAGGTGAAAATAAGGAAACACCATCTTCCGTTCGATGACTAGCCAAGGCATAATTGTTTTTCCCCATGACTTGATCTTCTTTCATGGTCCCCGCACCAGTTAATAAAGCGACATTTGACAATCCTTTAAAAATGGGCAAATTAATTTCGACACTTGGTATCGCAATGGCACCAATCACAGGTAAGTTTTTGTTTTCAAATTGGGCTTTCATCACCGCTTCTGTGCTCAAGGACTCAACTGAATCAAAGTCAAACGTTGTTTCACGAGCCATATTTTTCTTCACATCAGCTGGTTTCAACTTGCTAACGGCGTACGAGCGGCTATTTTGTTGAACCACCCAACTACGTATCTGATTGTTAAAAATTAAGGCTAAGCCAATGATAAATAGTAAAACTAATAAACTGTTGATTAACCAATTTTTTCCTCTTTTTTTCTCTTTTGGGCGCATATTCTCCCTCCTTTTAATGTATCAAGTTTACCACAATTTATTTGAAAAACCTATTTATTTTCTTTGGGGAATAGGTAAGCTGGCCGGACCTTGATTTAATAAAAAACAACTGAATCGATTGATTTTTCAAAAAAATCCTCATTTTGTAATGGAATTTTAAAGTAAAAGAAACAAGCTTTTCTTTTGAAAATATTGTAAAATGGTAAGGAGGCTAGTAGAGGGGAGATGGGAATTTGCTTGATTTAATTTATGTACATATAGATGTAACCAGCAACGCGGTTTTATCTAAAGGAATTACCCATTCCGATTTTGTTCGTTCAATTGTGCATCATCCACAGAACTTACTATTATTAGATCCTTCTGCCGAAGCTGGCGAATACGATATGCATTCAGGCTTGAAAATTATTCGCGGAGAAGAAAGCGTCAATCGCTATTTTCAATCGCTACAACGTCGTTGGATGACTGAAGAAATTAAATGGATTGACTTTTCCGATGTGACGATGCTAAAAGAGCTAACGCCATTAGAAATTTCGGAACTTCTTTATTTTGGACACATGAAGAATAGTTTGCATTCGCCTTTCTTTTATAAGCTACAAAATGATTTTGTCTTTTTTGAATTTGCAGATCAGATGACGCGTGTCTATTATCGTTATATTGATGAATTTTATCGAATCTTTGCTGATAAAATTACACGTGTTGTTTTAGAGAAAGTCAACCAGAAAAAGGCCTTCTTTAAACGAAATACGCCTGTCGAAAAATTAAGTCCTGAATTACTTAAAAATATGAAAGGTATCTTGCAAGAAGGTGTTATTTTTTGCTTCCAACAAACGGAAGTGGATAAAGAAGAATATCGGATTCCTATTTACTTGGTGGAAGATTCACTTAGCAAGATGAAAAATACCTCTTACCAAAAAGAAGAAATTTTGGCAACGCTTGTCTATAATAGTGAAAAACGCATTTGGCACATTGAACAAGAGAATGATTTCGGTGAAATTTTTATGTTGGCCCATGAAGGCTGAGAGAGCTCTAACTTTATCAACTAAAGTAGGGCTTTTTTTTGTAGCTATGATTTGGATGAGAAATCAAGTATAATAAAATGATAAAAAGGAAAGAAGGTTGTTTAATGAAAAAAATACTCTATGGCTCTATGACTGGCTTGGCACTCTTTTTGGTAGCTGGCTGTACATCCAAAACACCCACAGCTGTTTCATCAACAAATGAACAAAAAGAAACAGTAATATCAACTAGCGAAACAAGTACATCTGTACAACAAGAAGCAACGACGACATCAGAGAAGACAAGTGCGGTAGCTGTCTCTTTAGAAAAAGTAACGACAGCATTTGAGAAAAAATATCCAGAAGCTAAAATAACAAGTCTGCAGTTAGATACAGATTTTGGACGTTATTTTTATGAAATAGAAGGCGTGGATCAGCAAAAAGAATATCAAGTTGAAGTGAACGCAGAAACAGGCGAATTCACAAAAGAAAAAGTCGAAACCTTGGATGCCGATGAACAAAATGGCGTTAAAATGCAAGAAGAGGCACTTGATTTAACAAATATCATTTCCAGAGAACAAGCCACAACCTTGGCTGAAAAAGCAGCGAAAGTCGGCCAGGCAACAGATTGGAAGTTAGAGAAAGAATTAGGAATCACCTATTGGGAAGTGAAAGTGAAAGAGGGCCAACAAAAAATAGAGGTAAAAATCGATGCTCATTCTGGTAAAATTTTGACAACTGAGCGGGACGATTAATGGATAAAAAGTAGCTGGCATGCGTTTGAGTAGGAGTTGATTATCTTAAATGCTGATCAGCTATTTTTTTGCTTGTTCGACAAACGTGTTTTTCTAAAGTCCCTATGGTAAAATAACGATGTATTAGTGGTTGAGAGCGTCAGAACATAGGAGGAAATTTGTTTGGCTAGAAAAATGGATTTACGTATTTGGGTAGAAGGAACAGTCGTCGCAGCAATGGCAATGGCCCTCTCTTTTTTACCGATTGAATTTGCCAATAGTGGCTTGGACCTATCGTTGGGAATGGTCCCATTAGTTCTTTATTCGTTTCGTCGTGGGTTGCTTCCCGGAGTTGCAGCAGGCTTTGTTTGGGGCATGTTAAATATTATTCTCGGCACAGCCATGAAAAATTTCTTGTCCGTTCCACAGATTATTTTTGAATATCCCTTTGCTTTTGCGTTTGGAGGAATGGGTGGCGTATTCGCTAGAAAAATTCAACTGTATTTTCAAGCGAATCGTTTAAAATCAGCCATTCGTACGATTATTTTAGGAAGTGTTGTCGCAGTCTTCGCCCGCTGGTTTTGGCATTTTTGGGCGGGTGTATTGGTTTGGGGCATGTATGCACCAGAAGGAATGAGCCCATATCTCTATTCCTTTGTTCTAAACGGTACAAGTACCGTCGTCAATTGTTTGTATGTAAGTCTAGTTCTAGGCTTATTGGCAAAAGTAGCACCGCAATTATTTGTTCCTAAGAAATAAGTTGAGTCCTAAGTCAGAAGTTTCATGGGATTTTGACTAAAGTCATAAATAAAAGAAACCACCAACCTGCAATCGCCAGGGTTGGTGGTTTCCATTTATTTTATAAAGACTTCAATATTCTAGTAAATTTGACGTTGGTGACGATTAGCTAACGTGCTGACTTTCATGACAGAAGCAACAGGAATCATGCGCAACTGTTGTTCATCCGTTTGTAAACGAACGACGATATTGTCCGAAATATTTTTTGAGACAATCCAGCCGATCACCGTTTCGAATTTATGCGCTGTAGGGACTTCTTTCAATTGTAAGACCACTAAGGATTTTTGGGCGGCAGCGACTTGGAGCTCTTGTAAAAGCGCACTGCGTTCCTTTTCTTTATTCTTTTGATCTTGAGAATCTTCTAAAAATGCCGAAAAGAAATGTTGGGAAGAGAGCGTAATCAGTTTAGAAATGCTCTTGATGGTAGCTTTATGTTGATCCATTCTTCTGCCTCCTTTACGAATAAAATAGAATAAAACTCAAATGACTAATTACCTGTATTTTACCTAATTTTGTGATAAAATTCAAGAAAATATGTTCGCCTTCAATAATTATGAGAATTTACCAACGTTTCTGTTTTTCGAAAAAGAAAGTAGTATAATGTGTGAGCATATAAGAAATACATAAGATTATCGGATGTAGTCAATAGATAGAAAAGGATGAATAGTATGTCAAAAAAACCATCAGGTTACCAAAAAAAAGTTCTCACGGTGTTGTTGGTATCGTTTGGCTTTGGCGGATTGTTAGCGCAGTTTTCGCCGATGAAATCAGGTGGGTTTTCAAGTTGGTTTGATGATTCATATGTTAAAGCTAGTGCTGAATCAAGTAAAACAAAAGAACCAGCACCAGTTAAAATTGAGAAAAAAGTCAAACCTTTAAGCTATGGACAACAGGTCAATCAAGAAATTGAAAAGAAGCAATATAATGGACATCTGGATTTGCCGTTAGAATTGCAGACAGATGCTAAATGGAAAGACACCGCATACGGATTTGGCAATGTGGATAAGCCGAATACAATCGAAATTAATGGCTGTGCGATTGTGTCGCTTGCAATGGTTGGTTCATACATGGATCACCAAGAAGTTACTCCTCTAGATGTGTTAGCTTGGGCAAAAAATGACTTCTTTATGGAAGGACAAGGGACGGCGTGGTCTATTTTTAGTGCATATGCTGAAATGAAAGGCTATAACTGTCAAGAAATTGGGGATATTGAAACAGTGGCAGCTTTCTTGAAGGAAGGTCATCCAGTCATTATTTCTGTAAAACCGGGCTATTTCACTACAACTGGTCACATTATGGTGATGAGTGGTGTGGATGAAAAAGGCGATTTCTGGATTAATGATCCAAACGATTCAGAAGAAAAGGGCCATTCAAAACGGACATTTACAGCCGAAGAAGTAATGAATGAAGCGTTAAACTTCTGGGCATTTTATTAGGAATAAGAAAAGGTGTGGAACAACAGGCAGTACCCTTTGTTCGCATCTTTTTTAGCAAATAAAAGGAGGCAGGACAATGGAGCGATGTACTTGGGCAACGAATACAACTGAAGAGATGCAAGCCTATCATGATGATGAATGGGGACGTCCAGTTCATGAAGAGCAACAGTTATTTGAGTTATTGACCTTGGAAAGTATGCAAGCGGGCTTAAGCTGGGCGATTATTTTGAATAAACGAGAAACGCTCAGGGCAGCTTATGATGCGTTTGATTATCGGAAAATTGCGCGATATGATGAGGAAAAAATTTTAGCTTTACTAGCAAATCCTGGTGTGATTCGTCATCGTTTAAAAATTCAAGCGACCATCACGAATGCGCAAGTTTTTCAAGAAGTTCAGGCAGAATTTGGGTCCTTTGATCGCTACCTCTGGAACTTTGTCGATCAGCAACCAATCGTTAATCACTGGCAGCACCCAGAAGAGGTTCCAGCCTCCACGGAATTATCGCAACAGATTAGTCGAGCGTTAAAAAAACGAGGATTTAAATTTTTAGGTGCCACGACAGTCTATTCCTTTTTACAGGCGGCGGGATTGGTGAATGATCATTTAGAAACGTGTCAGTATAAATAAGTATAGAAGAATTAAAAAGGAAGGAACTAGCAAAACGAATGGCTAGTTCCTTCCTTTTTTTGCAGTGATTATGGACACTCATTTAACATCGTTGAAACAGTTTTCGCCAACTTTTCTATTAAGAATAGTGCAGGTAGTTGGGACGTTACGTCTGCAATGGAACTTTTCTCAGTTGTTATATAGTAGGGGATTGTGACTGTTGAAAGTTGAGCAATCGTGCTTTTTTCACTATTTGTAATAGCAATTACATCAATCCCCATTTCGATAAAATAATCAATATTTTGCCGAACTTTTTGTGTTTCACCCGAAACTGATAAGGCGATAACGCCCACTTTTTTAGCCGTTTCTTCGGATAATTTGCTAACGGGATGGGAAAAAAGGTGGGATACAGAAGCAGATAAATTGTAGATACTGGAAAAATAAATTTCACCAAATTCAGCTAGGACTTTGGACGTTCCTTCGCCAATAAAAAGAACAAATTCTTTTTTTGCCAGTAATTCCGCAGCTTGAACAATCCGTCCTTCTAATAATTCTTCTGATGAGCGTTGCAAAAAATGAATCAGCATTGTTTCATCTAAAGATTTTGGTTGGGCTGTTTTTTTTCGTTCGCTTAGATAATTCTTCAATTTAAATTTAAAATCTGTATAGCCTTCACACTCGAATTTTTGGCAAAAACGCCAGATTGCCGTTTTACTGAAATGAATTTCATCTGCTAATTCTCGAATTGTCATATAAGGAACTTTTTCAATATTGTGGCTAATATACTTGTAAATCTCTAATTCTGTTGGATTTAATTGTGGATCGTAGGTTAAAAACAGCATGCTGATCCCTCCTGTCGTTTGTGAACGTAATGTCCTTTTTTAGGGACATGGTCTTATTTGTAGATTATAGCACTCAATCAGAAAACTAGCTATAAAAAAAGGCGCCACTTAGCTACAATCAATTAGAGAAACAACTAAAAATTCATGAAACAGAAGAGAGAGTGGGGAAAAATGAGCAATAAAAAATTAATTATCAACGCTGATGATTTTGGTTACACGCCAGCGGTAACGCAAGGAATCATTGAAGCACACAAACGTGGCGTGGTTACTTCAACAACTGCATTACCAACTTCTCCTTATTTTTTAGAGGCCATGGAGAGTGCTCGAATCAGTGCACCGACTTTAGCTATCGGTGTCCATTTAACATTGACATTGAACCAAGCAAAACCTATTTTACCTCGAGAAATGGTTCCTTCCTTAGTAGATGAAGCTGGTTATTTTTGGCATCAATCGATTTTTGAAGAAAAAGTCAATTTAGAAGAGGTTTATAACGAATGGGATGCTCAAATTATTTCATTTATGAAAAGTGGCAGACGCCCTGATCATATTGATTCTCATCATAACGTTCATGGAAAAAATGAAAAGTTATTAGGTGTGGCTTTGGCACTTGCTCGCAAATATCAATTACCTTTACGTAACGCCTCAAGAAGTATTGAAACAAAAGACTATTTAGAGTTATATCAGGATGTTCGCACGCCAGATGAAATGTTGTACCAATTTTATGACAAAGCGATTTCAACTGAAACCATCTTGCAATTGCTTGATATGGTTGTTTGTAGTGAAGGAGAGGTCTTTGAAATCAATTGTCATCCTGCGTTTATCGATACTATTTTACAAAATCAATCAGGGTATTGTATGCCTCGAATTCGTGAAGTGGAAATATTAACGTCCCAAGAAGTCAAAGAAGCGATTGAAGAACGCGGCATCTTGTTAGCCAATTATGAATCGCTAGCAATGTAAATCAAAGAAGCGTGAATAGCGTGTGAGTAAGTTCTTAATCCGAGCGCTTACTTACACGCTAAATTATTGAAAGAAAGAGGACGTACATGAGTAAAGAACAACCAATAAATCTGAATATCAGTGATTTTTTAAAAGTTTTCGCTGTAGCATCAGTTATTTTACAAACGGTTTTATCATATGTGTTGACACATTCTCCGCAAACGGAAGCAATGAATTCAATCGGTAGTTTTTACCGAATGTCTAAATATTCGGCACCCATGTTTATTTTTGCAATTATTTACAACATGGTGTTAAAGAGTCAAGCTGAATCGTATCTTGAATTTTTAAAGGAAAAATTTTATGAATTGGTGCTTCCTTATGTGGTCTGGTCCAGTCTCTATCTATATGCTTTTCCTAGTTTACAACAACGAATGCCCTATGAAACGCCCCTAGGATTTCTAGGAAAAGTTCTCAGTGGTGATGGCGCGGCACATCTATGGTATGCCGTAATGATGTTGCAATTCCAATTATTTATGCCGTATTTTATTTGGTTGGCAACAAGAATTACAAAAAACAAAAAAGTGATTTTACCAATTGTCTTTTTTATAATCGGTGCGCATATCCTTTGGTGCTTCTGGTACCAGAAAATGATTTTTCCATATGCAGAAACTTCTCTTTGGTACTTAATAGATCGTTCAGGGCTTAGTTATCTCATTTATGGTATTTTCGGGGTCATCGCAGCGAAGTATCAGGGGGAAATTTTTACTTTCTTGAAAAAGACGAGAGTGGCACTATTTCTGTTGTTTCTTTTTATTTTTTGGCAGGCAGTCCAAGGGAATTTATTTGATGGAACACAGATGACTCCGAACGATCTACCTTATTTGGATCCTCTTCAAAGTGCCTATAGTTTATTGATTATCGGGTTGGTTTTTTATTTGGGAACGCAAGGAATAGCCAAAAAGATTCGTCTTTTACCAATGGTTAAATGGATAGCCACTTATGCGTATCGCAGTTATCTAGCGAATGTTTTTATTTTTCAAGTGGTCTTGAAACTGGTCCACCCGTTTTTAACCAATCAACCAGTCAGCTTGGTTATTCTTGTGTTGTATATGGGTACATTTGTTGGCTCGTTTGGACTCACGGTTGTAATCGAGTATTTTTTCAAAAGCATCTTTAAGTTGGGACGCCTTGTATCTATATAGGGACATGTTCTTAAATAGAAATCATTGTCCAAAATCATGGGAAAGCATACTCAATTGTCACAAGAATTGTTACACTCTTTGAGGAATAAGTTCTGCTTATCCAATTAAATAGTAAGCTCAGTAAATAGTTAGGGGAGAAAGAATAAATGATAGGTCTTATTTTAACGGGACATGGGGTATTTTCAACTGGAATGCATCAATCAGTTAGTATGATTGCAGGAGAGCAAGCAAATGTTCAGGCAGTCCCTTTTTTCAATGATACAGGGCTTGATGTATTAGAGTCAAACATTCGTAAAGCCGTTGACTCTATGCTGGAGACGTGTCCAGCAGTGGTCATTTTAACTGATCTTTTAGGTGGCACACCGTTTAGAATTTCAATGACTGTCGCAAGTAATTATCCAAATGTCGAAGTGCTAGCAGGAACAAATTTACCGATGGTTCTTGAAGGGCTTGCATTACGCACAATCAGCACGAACGTAGAAGATTTTGTTTCAATGGTCACAGATTCAGCCAGAGACGGGATTGTTCATAAAAAACTAGAACAACCACAAGCAAATACTCAAGAAGAAGCAGACGGAATTTAACCAATTAGAAAAGAGGAGGAAGCACTATGCCGAATATTTTATTAACAAGAATTGATAATCGCTTGATTCATGGTCAAGTCGCAACACAATGGAACGGTTCTTTAGGCGCCAACTTAATTTTAGTCGCAAATGATGCAATTTCTGAGGATACAATGCGCCAACAATTGTTAAACATGGCGGCCCCTGCAGAAGTACAAACCCGTTTTTTCTCCATTAAGAAAACGATTGAGGTCATTCATAAAGCCTCAGAAAGACAAAAGATTTTTCTGTTAGTTGATAATCCTGTTGATGCATTGCGCTTGGTAGAGGGTGGTGTGCCAATTGAAAAATTAAACATTGGTAATATGCATATGGAAGAAGGAAAAAAACAAGTAGCTACCGCTGTTGCCGTTAATAAAACAGATGTAGACGCCTTTAAAAAGCTACAAGAATTAGGTGTTAAACTTTCGATTCAACGTGTACCGTCAACGCCAGAAGAAAGTTTAGATGCATTATTTTCATAAAAAAGTAATGTTGGACAATAATTTTGAAGAGAAGAAGTGGGAAGAATGATTATTCAAAGTAAAAACGTATGGATTAACGAACAATTTCAACCAGCTCAAGTTGAAGTGTCAGAACAACGAATTGTTGCAATTCTACCGTACAATGAAAAAGCTGTCGATAAAGAATACGGAGCAAATCGCATTCTTCCAGGATTTATTGATATTCATGATCATGGTTGGCATGGTGGGGATGCCAATCATGCCAATCATGAATTTATCAAAGAGTGGCAAGCTTACCTTCCAGAAGAGGGGATTACAGCTTTTTTACCAACAACGTCAACAACATTTCCAAAAGACTTGGAACATTCATTTGAAGTGATTGGTTCATTTATTGAGGAAGACCAAGGAACCAACGGGGCACAAATCATAGGGATTCATGCGGAAGGACCAATGATTTCTGAAGAATTTCGTGGCTCTCATAATCCAGAGTTATTAGTAAAACCATCCGTTGAGACATTGTTGATGGGCCCGTTAGGCGGAATTGGGGATGCGTTATTTTATTTAACCGTTTTGCCGATTGCAGCAGCGATTGGTTCACAACTATCATTAGAAGGCAATATCTTAGGACCAATTGTTTTCTTGTTGTTATTTAATATTCCGTATATGGCTGCCAAAATTGGGTTAATTAATCTAGGTTATAAAATGGGCGTCAAAGCAATTTCGGTCTTAAGCGAAAGTACCAAAAAATTATCTCGTTCAGCAACAATTGTAGGAATTTCCGTGGTGGGCGCGTTGATTCCGAAGAGTGTACAATTAACGACAACTTTTGTTTTTCGCTTGAAAGACACTAAGTTAGACCTTCAAACACAATTGTTTGATACAATCATGCCCAATTTATTACCTTTAGTGTTTACGCTGTTTTGTTTTATTATGTTGAAAAAAGGACGCACGCCGATTGCTTTAATTATTTTTACTGTGATTTTTGGGTTGTTAGGTTCTTTAATCGGGATTATATAAAAAAGATTTGGAACAATAGCCAAAATCGCTATTGTTCCAAATCTTTTTCTAAATTTAATCGAGTGATTATTCTTTATACGCCCACTTGAAGTCGTATTTAGCACCTGTTGGATGATAAATAATTTCTTTCACGTTTGGTGCACGTAAGTGTGATTCTGCTTTTTGGTAAATTGGCACAACACCCATATCAGCAATTACTGTTTTTTCAGCGTTGATTAGATCTTCCCAGCGTTTTTCAGGATCGTTAACATCTGTGGTTTTGGACGCAGCAATGAATTTATCGTATTCAGGATTGCTGTAACGTCCACGGTTATTAGAAGTTGAGCTTTCTAATAAATCTAAGAAGTTAATTGGGTCTGAATAGTCGGCACTCCAACCACGAACAGCGATTTGGAAATCCCCTTTTAAGGTACGATCTAAACGAACGGCCATTGGGACAGGCGTCACAGTTACTTTTAAGCCTTCCAAAGTATCAGATAGTGATCCTTGAAGATATTCGCCCATTTTTTTAGCGCCTTCAGAGTCGTCTACCATTAAATCAACCGTTAAGTTGGAAACACCAAGTTCTTGTTTCGCTTTGTTCCAGTATTCCACAGCTTTTTTCTTGTCGTATTTGACTAATTTGTCGCTACCAGCTTCTTTAACAAAGTCTTCACCCGTTTTTGGTGATTTCGCGACATCCACAGGAACGAAGCCTTGTGAAGGAAGAGAGCCATTGGCTAAAATGTTTTTAGCTAATGAATCGCGATCGATGGCATAAGACATAGCACGACGTAAGTTTGCGTTGGTCAATGGTGATTTTTCATCTGCTTGATTCATTTCTAAATAGAAAGAAGAAGCGGCTTTTAATTGGACCAAGTCAGGCGAGTTTTGCATTTGTTGGGCCAGTTCGCCAGATAAATACGTATCATCCACTTCACCAGTTTCATAAAGATTTAAGGCAGTTGGGGCTTCTTTCACCACGTTGATAGCGACTTTATCTAACTTGACAGTCTCTTTGTCCCAATATTCTTCATTTTTAGTTAGAGACCATTTAGTATCTGTTCCGGGACCATCAAACTCAGTTAGCGTAAACGGACCATTGTAGACTGCTTTATCGCTACTCTTTGTATAATCTTTACCAAAACGTTCAACGATATCTTGACGTTGCGGCAAGAAAGAAGGGAAAGCCAATAAATCGTCAAAATATGGTGTTGCTGTTTCTAGAGTGATTTCTAATTCATGATCATTGATTGCTTTAATGCCCAATTCTTCTTTAGGTAGTTCCCCTTTAGAAATTTTTTCAGCATTTTTTACTGGTTCAAACATGTAGGCATATTCTGAAGCAGTGGCAGGATCCACTGTTCGCTGCCAACCGTAAACGTAATCTGCAGCAGTAACTGGTTTGCCATCAGACCATTTTGATTCTTCACGTAATTTAACTTTGTAAACTAAACCGTCTTCTGAAACAGTCGCTTTTTCGGCTGCACCAGCAGGCGCGGGTTTGTTGTCTTTATCTAAACGATAGATTCCTTCGTAGACATTATTTAAAGTGGTAAAACTCACTTCATCTGTCGCAAGGGACGGATCGGCACTAGGCATTTCTTGGGATTCAACCATTGTGTATACTTGGTTGTCGCTGCCGCCGTTGCTAGCTCCTTTATCGTCACTGCCACCGCCGCAGGCCGCTAAAGCTAAGCTTGATAATACAAGTAATGAAGTAAATAAAACAGATTTCTTCATTTGACACGCTCCTTTTCATTTTTAGCAATACTCTCAGTATAATGTAAAAATGAAAAGGAGAAATTAAAAAATCGTTAGAAATGATTATTCTTTTATCAATTTTTAAAAAATGTCTAATCTTTTTTATGAAAAAAGTGGACAAACGTTGATAAGTAGAGATTTAAGGTGATTTCCATGCAGAAAACATTCGATTTTTGAGTATTTATTCATCATTGATTTGATTTTTTTGACATAAAATAAACATCCCTTTTACAAAAAACAAATGAGAAGAAAAAAAGATTGTTACAAAAGCAAATAAGTGCTTTTGTAACAATCTTTTTAATCTTTTAATCGTTGAATGTCAATGACAGTTCCTGTGTAGGCATCTGCAGTGAATTCGTATTGAACAATGCCGTCGTCTTCAATGCGGCAAATTCCTCCAGTATATGTTTTGGAGTGGATGGCGAATTTCCGCAAGGGCTTTTTCTCAAACTCAATCCACGAACCTTCAATCGGTCCTTCTTTTAAAAAAGCAGCTTTTACATTTTCTAAGACGAGATCAGCGGAGATTGTTTTTTTCTTATGGTAGAACAAGGTTGAGGCAATGCCGCCTACTAAACCAAGACCAACGCCTAGCGCTAAGCCGCCTTTAAAGTATGTCAACTCATTTTCTTCGTTCATTTGTATGACCTCCCTTGGTCGGTTTCTGCTTACTATTACTTTTGTCAGTATCACTCTTATTTTACCATAGAGAAGGGGCCGCTGAGAAATAAAAAAAGTTTTTCAATCATTCTTTTAGGGCATTCTCATTGTCACGTTTAAAAAGAGAAAGCGATGTGCATTTTCTAGTATTTGCGTTATAATAAGAGTGAAATCATATGAAAGGAGTACCTATTTTTATCGACAGGATAAAGTGACTTTTTAGAGAAAAAGTGACGCTTGGTTGGCGTAATTTCCAACAAATCAAAAGCAATAGGACATACATCTATGGAAGAAAAAACATTTCAACGAATCAAGGAATTAACTGAATTACAAGGAACCAGCGGATTTGAAGACGACATTCGCGCGTACATGAAAGAACATATCACCCCATTAGTGGACGATGTCCAATATGATGGTTTAGGTGGTATTTTTGGGATTAAACGTTCAAAAGTGGAAGCAGCGCCACGCGTAATGGTAGCAGCCCACATGGACGAAGTTGGCTTCATGTTAACTCAAATTAACGATAATGGTTTATTCCAAGTAGTTCCTTTAGGTGGCTGGAATCCCTATGTTGTTTCAGCACAACGTTTTACGTTAAAAACAAGTAAAGGGAACTATCCATGTATTTCTTCATCTATTCCGCCACACTTGTTGCGTGGTACGAGTGGTCAAAAACAATTAGAAGTCTCTGATGTGTTATTTGATGCAGGATTCTCTTCAAAAGAAGAAGCTGAAAGCTTTGGCGTTCGTCCAGGGGATTCCATTGTTCCACAAACAGAAACGATTAAAACAGCTAATGGCAAAAATATTATCAGTAAATCATGGGATAACCGCTATGGTTGTACGTTGGTATTAGATGCATTGGAAACGTTACAAAATGAAGAATTAGGCCACACATTAATTGCTGGGGCAAACGTACAAGAAGAAGTTGGTTTACGTGGTTCTAAACCATCTGTTCATAAATTTAATCCAGATATTTTCTTTGCGGTGGATTGTTCAGCGGCAGATGATATTCATACGAAAAAAGGGACGTATGGTCATTTAGGTGAAGGAACGTTATTACGGATTTTCGACCCAGGTTTGATCACATTGCCTCGCTTACGTGAATATTTATTAGATACAGCTGCGACACACAATATTCCGTATCAATATTTTGTTTCTAAAGGCGGAACGGATGCTGGGGCAGCGCACACAACTAATAATGGTGTACCAAGTACAGTCATCGGCGTTTGTGGTCGTTACATCCATACGCATCAAACAATGTTTAGTATTGCGGATTATGAAGCAGCGCGGGAAATGTTGTTACAAGCATTACGTGGCTTGGATAAATCAACAGTTAATACAATTGTTTACGGAAAGTAGAGGATGTTTAAATGATTTATCCCAATTCATTAGAAGAACTAGCAACTTATGTTGAAAAAGGTAAAAATGTTTTCTTCTTTACTGCTGATTGGTGCGGAGACTGTCGTTTCATTAAACCAGTCATGCCTGAAATTGAAGAAGCATTTCCAGCGTTTCAATTTATCGAAGTCGACCGTGATCAGTTTATTGACGTGGCTGCCGAGTGGAATATTTTTGGTATTCCGAGTTTTGTCGTAATTGAAAACGGTCAAGAGTTAGGACGCTTAGTAAACAAAGACCGAAAAACAAAAGAAGAAATCAGTGCATTTTTAACTAGCTTAGGCTAATTTTCATGAACCAGAGGAACCATTAAATTAAGAGAGAATCAGCTGGACAAAAGGGCGTTCTGCGCAAGGGTCCTAAATTCATTTTTGACTCTAGTTTCTTAGTCAAAGAAGCCTTTTAGATCAGCCTCCATCGGGAAGGTGACGAAAATGGAAGAACAAATGTATAAAAATATTCTTGTCGGCGTAGACGGTAGTGATCAAGCCAATTTAGCTTATGAACGTGCAATTGAGGTTGCTCGTCGAAACGGAAGCCGAGTCATTGTTGCAAATATTTTAGAAAATCAAGTGTATACAATGATGGGGTATTCGACGTTAAATGATCAATTAATTGATCAAGAAACAGCCGCTGCGGAAGAATTAATGGCCGATTGTAAAAAGTATGCTGAAAGCGTTGATTTTCATAATGTTGAAACAGTTACCATGTTTGGTTCACCCAAAGAAGTCATGAGTCATGAATTACCTGAAAAATACAATGTTGATTTAATTATGGTGGGACAATCAGGATTAAACGCAGTCGAACGTGTGGTCATGGGAAGCGTCAGTAGCTACATTATTCGTCAAGCTCCTTGCGATGTCTTAATTGTTCACTCTGAAGAAAAATAAGCAAAAAAAGTTATTGATTGAATAGAGAGTTGACCTAACGTTTCTTTTGTTTTTTCAAAGGATCAGCGGCTTGTCACTCAAAATTGAGGACTTGGAGAATAAGTCATAGCGACATATTTTCCAAGTCTTTTAGTTTTTCGACAAAAAAGTATGCACAATGGGGTTAATTTTTGATAAGATAAGACAGGAAAACGACAGAGGAGGAACAGAAATGATTTTTGCATATAACAAAGAACACGTTGGCGATGTCTTACTTGTCATCGTTGCGGACGATCAAGGTGCGGAAAACCAAGTAAAACGTGTCGGCGATGTGGCACGTGTAAGTTTAGTTGAGGCGCCAGAAACAGTGGTAGCTTGGAATATTTTCAATGCTTCAGCGCTTCTAGGTGACATTAATGGCACCGGCCAAGTGACTTTAACAGACGAACAAATTGAAAAAGTCAATACAGCGATTAAAGATGCGGGATTTTCAGAAACCCTTGAAAAAGACGACACCCCTAAAATTGTGGTCGGCTTTGTCAAATCATGTAAAAAACACCCAGATTCAGATCATTTATCTATCACACAAACAGAAGTAGACAACGGCGAAATCTTACAAATTGTTTGTGGCGCACCGAACATCAAAGCAGGACAAAAAGTAGTTGTGGCCAAACCAGGCGCAATGATGCCTGATGGTTTAATGATTTGGCCAGGGGTTTTACGTGGTGAAGAAAGTTTTGGAATGATTTGTTCAGCAAAAGAATTACGTTTACCAAATGCACCTGCTAAAAAAGGAATCTTAGAATTGCCTTTTGATGCAGAAGTTGGTTCTGCATTTGCGGTAGGAGAATAAAAGAAAGAAACGACCTGTTGTTCAGACAACAGGTCGTTTTTTTCTTTTATTGATTGCTGCGATTATTTTGTTGTGTTAAAGCTGATTTATCAATGGTTAAATCGATGGTTGCTTTCATTTCTTTAGAACCACGATAATAAGTCACTTCCATTTTGTCGCCAACTTTTTTCTTGTAAAGCGCGCTTTGTAAATCTGTAGTAGAGCTTACGTCTTGGCCGTCAACTTTCGTGATAACATCGTATTTTTCCAATCCAGCCTTTTCAGCAGGGGTCGCTGCTTCAACACCACGAACCACTACGCCAGTTTTTACAGAAGCTGGAATTTTTAAAATTTGTTCTTGTTGTTGTGAAGAGATACCTGTTAAATCAGACATCGTAATCCCGAGAGCTGGCCGTGTCACTTTACCATCTTTTTCTAATTGGTTGATAATGTTGACTACGTCATTACTTGGAATGGCAAAGCCCATCCCTTCAACGCTCACTTGACTAGTTGATTGCACAATTTTTACTGAGTTAATGCCAATGACTTGCCCTTCAATATTGATTAGTGGACCACCGGAGTTTCCTGGATTGATGGCAGCATCGGTTTGAATGGCATTAATATTGATGGTTTCACCGGATTCGTTTTTATTGGTAATATTTCTATTCACAGAAGAGATGATTCCTTGTGTGACAGAGTTAGCATAATCAGAACCTAGCGGGGAACCAATCGCAATAGCAGGCTCACCGACTGTGATTTTACTAGAATTCCCAAATTCAGCGACTTGATCAACTTTGTCGGAAGAAATTTTAATCACGGCTAAATCCGTGTAAGCATCGGTTCCGACTAATTCGCCTTTCACTTTGGTACCATCAGACAAAACAACTTCCAATCCTTGCGCTTTATCTACGACGTGGTTATTTGTCACGACATAAGCCGTTTTACCATCTTTCTTATAAATAACCCCACTACCTTCACTGGCTGCTTCTAAATCGTTACCATTGTTGCCGGAAGAGTCTTGAGTACCTTCATTCCCACCGAACAATCCCCCAAAAGGATCATCTGCCGAAGAATTGTTGCTAGCACTTTGCATATTAATGACAGAAACCACAGAATTTTGAACTTTTTTCACGGCTTTTGTGACATCGCTAGAAACATTGTAACTCACATTGCTGACTTTTGTGTCGCCGTGGTTAGTGGACGTCGTCGTCGCCGCATTATTTCCGCCGTTGGGTGTGGGAATAATCCCAGAATAAGCGCCTCCTAGAATAAGGGCGCCACCAAGTAAGCCGCCAGCTAAACCAATCCCAAATTTTTGCAATAAACTTTTTTTATCTGAATTAGGTGTAACATCTTTTCGTTGCATAAAATAACCTCCCAATAAGTGCATCTGAATTTTCTATATTAAGTATATCTGTTTCCTACTCCTTTAGTCTATCGAATAGCTTTGAATTTTTTATGAACAACTTAGGGAAAAATTACAGAAAAAATACGAATGAAAAAGTTATACACAGAAAAATGTGAACAAATCGGGAATAACTCTGTGTACAGTTTTCAGAAAAGTTATCCACAGAATGTGGATAATGTGGACAAATCAGTAGCGAATATGTGTTTGTATTGAAAAAGCTGTTAAATAAAGTAATTTTTTAGTTTGTTCTGTGGATAACTCTGTGTATATGTGTATAAGTATGTGGAAACGTTGTGGAAAGTAGCCAAACTTCGTGCTAAAATAAGAACGAAGAGAAAACGAGAAAGTAGTGGAATAGGTGAAAATTAAACTAGTAACAGTCGGAAAACTGAAAGAAAAATACCTGATTCAAGGCATTAATGAATATCTGAAACGTTTAAATAGCTATGCCAAGATGGAAATCATTGAAGTACCAGATGAAAAAGCCCCAGAAAAACTCAGTGACGCTGAAATGCTTCAGGTCAAAGAAAAAGAAGGCCAACGTATTTTGGGGAAAATTAATGACAACGAATACGTCTTTGTTTTAGCCATTAATGGCAAACAATTATCTAGTGAAGAATTTTCAAAAGAAATTGAACAATTAGGGATTAGTGGCAAAAGTAATCTAACCTTTGTCATTGGTGGCTCCTTAGGTCTCAGTGATTCAGTCCTTCAGCGAAGTAACCAACAAATTTCTTTTGGCCGCTTAACTTATCCACATCAGTTAATGCGTTTGGTATTAGTGGAACAAATTTATCGCGGTTTTCGGATTATGAAAGGGGAACCGTATCATAAATAAGAAGTAGGCTGGTTGCTCAGTAATTTCTATGAATCAAGTCATTGCTTGAAAAATATATGAAGTAAAATATCTTTAGTCTGTTTGTCTGATAGAAAATAAAAAAATTCAATCAAACTGGTTTGAGAGCAACGTTACCGTTCAAACAATAAATAAAAATGAGAGGAATGGCAAAAAACAATGCTCATTCCTCTCGTTTTTTCAAAAAAATTGTCCAATTGTTGTGCCTCAGAAACAGGTTCAGCACCCATAATTATTATTTTAAAATGAGAAAAAATTAAGGGATTATCATAAAAATCAATATTTTTAACGAGAAAAGTTGAATAAGCTCTTCAATGAAGAAAACGCTATTGACAGTAATTAAAAATTACCTTAAAGTGAAAGCGTAAACATGTATAATATTTCATGTGACTAGGGAAAACTAGGCATGAAAAGTCTGTCTGAAGTAATTACTTTAGGTTGTCTTTTCATGCCTAATTTTTATATAGAATACTTAGTAGAGGAGGAAGTTGATTAAATTATCAGAAAAAAGTGTTTGGAAAAGTCGGATTGGTTGCTTAAAAATAGAAAGATATGGGGAAAAATATGATTAAAAAAATAATAGTCGTTGTTGCTTTCATGCTTACAGGCTTCTCGCTAACTGCGATGAGTGCATCTGCAGAAGAAATAACTGATTTATTTTTACAAAAAGAAGTGACATATTCTGGTGTAGAAGGAGGAAAAATTGGAGAGAATTGGAAATACCCTCAATTTGTTGGCGAAAAAGCTGTTGATGGCGATGAAACAACACGCTGGTCCGCTGATAAGCAAGATGAACAATGGTTAATTGTTGATTTGGGTGAAGTAAAAAACATTGGCGAACTCGTTTTACAGTTGCATGCAGAAAGTCCTGTGTATGAAATCTTAGTTTCAACAGATGGTGAAAGCTATCAATCTATCTTTAAAGAAGAGAATGGGGAAGGTGGCCAACCTACTAAAAAATATATTGATGGCAATAATGTACAAGCACGTTTTGTAAAATATCAGCAGATGAAAATGTGGCAACACACAAATAAGCAATTTTACAGTTCAAGTATTATTTCGTTTGAAGCATATGAAAAAAAACGACTGCCAGAAGCGATTAAACTTTTAACAGAGAACCTGACTATTAGTGAAAAAAGAAAGCAACAGCTAGCCTTTGAAGTGTCACCAGCTGGAGTAGATATCACAGAGGATCAGATTGAGTGGTCGAGTAGTGATCCTACCATTGTGACGGTTGACCAAACGGGTAATTTAACAGCAGTTAAGAGTGGTGAAGCGAAGGTAACAGTCAAAATTAAAGGAACAGAAATTAGTGATACAATTCCTGTGACTGTTGTAGCAGAAAATAAACAATATGCGGAAATGCGAGCAAAATGGAAAATGCGATTGTTAGGTACAACGCAGTATGATAACGATGCAGATGTGCAACAGTATCGTGCCCAGATTGCTACGGAGAGTTTAGCATTATGGCAAACGCTTAATCAAGCAGCAGATCGTGGGTATCTGTGGGAACGAAAACCATCGGATACAGTGTCTGCTGATTACACGACTCAATTTACCAATATTAAAAAACTAGCGTTAGGCTACTATGAACCATCAAGTGAGCTTTTTGAAAAACCGGAAGTTTATGATGCGATTGTTAAAGGCATTGAATTTATGATTGATACAAAAAAATACAATGGAACGTATTACACAGGTAACTGGTGGGATTGGCAAATTGGTTCCGCGCAGCCGCTAACAGATACATTGATTTTATTACATGATGACCTATTGAATACAGATGCAGAAAAATTAAATAAATTTACTGCTCCGCTGATGCTATATGCAAAAGATCCAAACATACAATGGCCAATTTATCGTGCAACAGGGGCTAACTTAACAGATATTTCAATCACCGTTTTAGGTACTGGACTTTTGTTAGAAGATAATCAACGCCTAGTACAAGTACAAGAAGCTGTTCCGTCCGTTTTAAAAAGTGTTTCCTCTGGTGATGGCTTATATCCTGATGGTTCCTTGATTCAACATGGTTATTTTCCGTACAACGGCAGTTACGGGAATGAGTTGCTAAAGGGGTTTGGACGAATTCAGACTATTTTACAAGGTTCCGACTGGGAGATGAATGACCCTAACATTAGTAATTTATTTAATGTTGTTGATAAAGGTTACTTACAATTGATGGTGAATGGAAAAATGCCATCGATGGTTTCTGGTAGAAGTATTTCCAGAGCGCCAGAAACGAATCCTTTTACTACAGAGTTTGAATCGGGTAAAGAAACAATAGCTAATTTAACCTTAATTGCAAAATTTGCCCCAGAAAATTTAAGAAATGACATTTATACATCTATCCAAACGTGGCTTCAACAAAGTGGGTCATACTATCATTTCTTTAAAAAACCAAGAGATTTTGAAGCGTTAATTGACTTGAAAAATGTGGTGAATAGTGCGTCACCTGCCCAAGCGACACCAATGCAATCTTTAAATGTATATGGTTCGATGGATCGAGTCCTACAGAAAAATAACGAATATGCGGTGGGTATTAGTATGTATTCACAACGTGTCGGAAACTATGAATTTGGGAATACGGAAAATAAAAAAGGCTGGCATACAGCAGACGGCATGCTTTATTTATACAATCAAGACTTTGCTCAGTTTGATGAAGGATACTGGGCAACGATCGATCCATATCGATTACCAGGAACGACAGTTGACACAAGAGAATTGGCAAATGGTGCTTATACAGGGAAACGCAGTCCCCAGTCATGGGTAGGTGGCTCAAATAATGGACAGGTTGCCTCTATAGGAATGTTTTTAGATAAAAGTAATGAAGGAATGAACTTAGTTGCTAAAAAATCTTGGTTCTTATTAGATGGTCAAATCATTAATTTGGGAAGTGGCATTACTGGTACGACAGATGCTTCGATTGAAACAATCCTCGATAATCGGATGATTCATCCACAGGAAGTGAAGCTTGACCAAGGTTCAGACAAAGATAATTCTTGGATTAGTTTAAGCGCAGCGAATCCATTGAATAACATTGGCTATGTTTTTCCTAATTCAATGAATACGCTTGATGTTCAAATAGAAGAACGCTCTGGTCGCTACGGAGATATTAACGAATACTTTGTTAATGATAAAACCTATACAAATACATTTGCTAAAATTAGTAAAAATTATGGCAAGACTGTTGAAAATGGTACTTACGAATATTTAACAGTGGTTGGGAAAACGAATGAAGAAATCGCAGCTCTTTCTAAAAACAAAGGCTATACTGTTCTAGAAAATACAGCAAGCTTACAAGCCATTGAAGCAGGTAATTATGTCATGATGAATACATGGAATAATGACCAAGAAATTGCAGGACTGTATGCGTATGATCCAATGTCGATTATTTCAGAAAAAATTGATAACGGTGTTTATCGCTTAACTCTTGCGAATCCTTTACAAAATAATGCATCCGTTTCTATTGAATTTGATAAGGGCATTCTTGAAGTAGTCGCAGCGGACCCAGAAATTTCTGTTGACCAAAATATTATCACTTTAAATAGTGCGGGGTTAAATGGCAGCTCGCGTTCAATCACAGTTAAAACAACTCCTGAAGTAACGAAAGAAGCGTTAGAAAAATTAATTCAGGAACAAAAAGAACACCAAGAAAAAGACTACACCGCAAGTAGCTGGAAAGCCTACAGCGAAGCATTGAAACAAGCACAAACTGTGGTAGATCAAGCAACAGCAACGCAAGCAGAAGTAGACCAAGCAGAAGCAAAACTACGCTCGGCAGTGAAGCAATTGGTAAAAGTGCCAACTAAAGAAGTAGATAAAACCAACTTGTTGAAAATCATCAAAGAAAACGAGAAACACCAAGAAAAAGACTACACCGCAAGCAGCTGGAAAGTCTACAGCGAAGCATTGAAACAAGCACAAACTGTGGCAGATCAAACAACAGCAACGCAAGCAGAAGTAGACCAAGCAGAAGCAAAACTACGCTCGGCAGTGAAGCAATTGGTAAAAGTACCAACCAAAGAAGTAGATAAAACCAACTTGTTGAAAATCATCAAAGAAAAAGAGAAACACCAAGAAAAAGACTACACCGCAAGTAGCTGGAAAGTCTACAGTGAAGCATTGAAACAAGCACAAACTGTGGCAGATCAAACAACAGCAACGCAAGCAGAAGTAGACCAAGCAGAAGCAAAACTACGTTCGGCAGTGAAGCGATTAACATTGAAAAATAGTGGGGAAAATAAAAAGGAACAAAAAAATGGGGGGAATAATGGACACTTAAATACTAGTGCGGGAGTTGATCAAACTGGTACGAAACAAGTTAAGCCATCAAGCCAAGGTGGTTTCAGAAAAGCTAGCCAATTTTTACCGAGCACAGGAGAAAAGAAATCAATCGCGCTTGTGATTATTGGCCTTCTAGTTATCGCCAGTGGGTGTCTTTTAGTTTTTCGTAAAAGTAAATCGAAGAAGTAAAAAATTACGGATTCACTAAAAACATAATAAAAAAGCAGACTTCCATACAAGAAGTCTGCTTTTTCATTAATTACTCCGCTTCCGCATTTTGCAAGTCAGCGACATCAGTCAGATAAGTGGCCTCATCCAACAAATCTTCCGAATGTGCAACATAAATCGCAGTGGCGCTATCACCAACCACGTTTAGGCTAGTAACGAGCATTTCGATTGGACGATTAATGGCTAAAATCAATGAATACGTCGCAATCGCAATCTCATTGTTATAGTTTAAACCAGTTAAAATAGTGAAAAGGATAATTCCGCCAGCGCCAGGTGCCGCCGGTGTACCAATAGATGACATTAAAGCTAAAATGGCAATCAAGGCAATATTAGCTGGTGTCACTTCATAACCAGCTACGCCCGCCACAAAAATAGCCGCAATTACTTGCATAATCGCTGTGCCGTTCATATTAATAGTCATTCCTAACGGCAAGACAAAGGCGGCAACATCGCTGTCGACACCTAACTCTTCAACCGTTGTTTTTGTATTTAACGGTAAAGTGGCTGCCGAAGAAGAAGTAGAAAATCCAAAGACCACAACTTTCATAATCTTTTTAATAAAAGGAACAGGATTTAATTTTGTCGCAAATAAGATAAATAATGGGTAACCGATCATCAAAAAGGCTAAGAGCGTCGCTGTCGTTGTTATGACGTAGACTAACGCTGGTTTTAAATAATCAATCCCGTAGGAAGCAAACGTCCGAACTAACAACATAAAGACGGCGATAGGAGCAAATTTAGTAATTACAAAGGTTAAAAATAACGTGACCATCGCATTGACTTCTTCAATTAATTTTTTGAAAACACGAATTTTATCCCCTAATGCATTAATACATAAACCAGTAATCACTGCCAACACAACAACGGCTAAAATTGCACCATTGTCGCTAAATGCAGAACCGATATTTTTCGTGACAGCATTGACAATCACCATTAATGGGTTGCCGCTCGTACTTACTTCGACAGGAGCTAGCGTTTCAGATAACGACACATTAAAAGCGCCAGTTAAATATACGCTATAGCCCACAATTCCTGCTGTTAGTAGAGCAATCAGTGACATCGATAAAAAGCCAAAAATCGTTTTATAGGAAATTCGTCCTAATTTTTGCGTATCGGTAATATGACAAATGGCTAAAGTAATTGAAGTAAAGACCATCGGCACAATCACTAATTGTAGGCCGTTGATAAATAGTTGACCAATAATATAGAAAAGCCCAATCGCAGATTGTCCTTTTTCAGGATCTGAAATATCTTGGAAAAGAATCTGATTGATTGTCTGCCACACAGCGCCTTGATTGCTGCGAATAAGGTACTCTCTTAAAAATAAAAAGCCGAGCCCAACGATTAACCCTCCCACCAATGAAATCACCATTTTTTTGGTAAATGAGATACCTTTCACTTCACGTTTTTTCTTTTCCACTTTGTTGCCTCCCAAATAAATTGATTAAGCACCGCGCAAAAAAAGCCTTGCACACAAAAAAAGGGCAAGACATCTCGTATCATTCACTATACAAAAATACAGAATTTTACAGAACTTTGCCTTGTTAGCCTCTCGGACTATCTTAAAGGTACTTTTCCACATACTAAGGGAAACTACGAGAATTGTCAATTCTTTTTTACTTAGGGGGGTGTTATTTTTGAAGAAAGAAAGTGATCTTTACCCTTTCCGCAGATACCGCAGCCAAAAAAGAACTACAACGGATTCTTTTGCAGTATAATAGAAAATAGAAACGAAAGAACAGGCACCAACACAAAGGAGGTATTTTTATGAAAGTCACTCAACTTTCTAGTGAAACCCTTGACCGAGCGCACGAACGTTTTGAAGAAACACTTGCGCAAATGACCGTTGCCGAAGCAAACACGATGCCCGCACCATTAATTAAGTCTGTTACTTGGCTAATGTGGCACACAGCCAGAGAATTAGACCTACAAATTTCCGCACTTAATCATAGTGAGCCGTTATGGCTTAGCCAACACTGGACAGAAAAATTTGCCTTGGATTTGCCAGATGAAACAGAAGACTGGCATCACACACCAGAAGAAGCGGCGAAAGTCGTGGTGGCAGAAAAGCAATTGCTTAGTGACTATTTGGCTGCCAGTGTGGCACTTACCAAAAGCTATTTAGACCAAGTCAAAGAAGAACAATTGTCAGACGTGATTGATAAAAATTGGACCCCGCCGGTGACTAGACAAGTGCGTTTAGTTTCAGCGATTGATGATGCAGTGATGCATTCTGGGCAAGCCGTTTATACACGAAGATTAGTCATTGGAAAATGATAAATAAGAAAAAACAAAAAATGCTTCTGCCTAAGCAGGAGTATTTTTTATTGAGAGAAAAAATACATAAAAATAATGAACGAAGGACTGTCCACTTTTTCCCTAGTTGAAACGTTGTATAAGTGAAAGGAGAAATCAGATGAAAAAGGAGGCAAATTTTGACGAAGTACTATTTTCTTTGGGGCAAGAAGTCATCCAAGTCTTGATTCGCCGAGGAGCAAGTCTTGAAGATGCACAAGATGCAGTGTCGCAAACATATACAACGATTTTTTCAATATTACCTGAAATTACATCAGAAAATCTACGCCCGTGGTTTTTCCGAGTAACATTTAATTACTACATTACGATGTATCGAAAAAAGAAACGAGAACGCACTTTTGTGGCAAACAGTCATCCTGTGCAATCAATAGAAAAAATGGAGGGGCAAGAGTTATTATTATTGATCGATTCCTTAAAAGATGAGGAACAAGAACTATTGCTTTTGAAATATTATTATCAATTATCGTATGCCGAGATTGCGTTGATTTTAGAATTATCTGTTGAAAATGTTCGCAAAAAATTGTATCGCACACGTCAAAAATTAAAAAAAGAACTGGAGGAATAGAAGTGGATTTAAAAAAAAGTATTCGTAAAGCGAAAAGAAAACAATTTATCGTGATTGGTGCCATAACCGTTGTTAGTTTTGCTGTATTGTTTGTCGGTTTTTTTGTGGGAATGGATAAACTTTCGACGAAAAACTATCATACCCTACTAGAAGTAATTAATGATCAAGAAATGATTGCTTCACCAAACACTCAATTAGATTCCCAAGTAATTGCTAATAGTTCGCCTTTTGGGGGCGAAGTTGTAACTAATCGTTCAAAAAATATTGATGGTTACACGGTGGAGTGGAGTAATTTACGTAGCAGATATAGCTTTTTCAGAAATTCGATTGACTGGAATGAAGTCTATCCTGGTAGCTATTATTCTTCTAAGAATTTTTATGAATACAACCGACAAACCAAGCAGAAAGTAGCATCTTTTTATAACCCAGCGATTACCAATTACTATGGTGGTATCAAAAACGAATTAAGTGAATTAGATAAGATGGAAAACCAAGTAGCGGAAGTGGCGATTTCTTTTGATAAACCTTATCCATATGAAGAAGTCCGCAAAATGTTACCGAGCAATATCAACTTAGTTTGGCTCTATGTTTACTCCGAAACGGTTAATGAAGCAGAAGGTCCTTCTGGTACGCTGCCTTATGGTTTTCAATTAAGCATGGACGATCACAACGAAATATTTGATCCTGAAAACGACAAGCAACACTTTTTTGAAACCTTAGAAAAATCCCCGTTGTTTGCTGACAACCAAGAAGGCCAAAAGTTTATCCAACAAAATAAAAATAAAAAAGTCGAAAAATTACCTATTTGGGGAGTCATGCTTACCGGACAAACTAAAAATTTCAAAGCCTTACAAAATGAACCTTTTGTTCGTGGGGCTTCAATTGGCGTGACCGCACCTATCGTTCCTTATATTCAGCCAGAGAAATAAACGTTCTTCAGAACTCTAAGCCTTCCGACTGATTTTGCTTCAACGATATTGTCAGTAAAAATAGAAAACGTTATAATAGAATGGATCACAGGAAGTGCTTCTACAATGCGTGGGAGCACTTTTTTTACTTATCTATGAGGAGGGCAAGTGAATGTTTTTTAATTTTATTGGGTTAACGTTATTTTTTGGTATCGGGATCTTAGTTGCGAATGGCGCCAAAATTGTAGCGAATAAAGGGAAAAAGAGTAAGGGGACCATTCTATCGTGTTATGGATTAATCTGATTGGCGCAGTGATTGCTAGTGGGGTGTTATTAAGTACACGCTTAGCTAGTAAAGTCGAAGTTCCTGGTATCCCAAAGGGCCGCAAAGAAGTAGGGAAGAATACCAACAAAACGGCTAACAAAGACTGGTCTGGCAAAATTTTGGGTGTTGCCGTTTTGGCAATGATTTTGTTGACTATTGTCAGTAGTATTACCAGAATCTCTTCTATTGATGAAATTTATCAAACGATTCCTTTAAAAACGGAAGAAAAAGCTGAAGTTTTAACTTCGGCGAAAGAAACACCCATTGCGATTGCACCACAAACGGCGAAACGAAAAATGTTACAGAAATTTTCTGTCATTCCCAATTCCAATATGTTTACTTTGGATGGTATAACGGCACAAGTTGTCAATGGCGAGTATGTTTATGTAGCAACAGTCGAATTTAATGGCTTCTTTAAATGGCTAAAACTGGGGGAGGTACCTGGCTATTTTATCATTAGTGCGACAGATATCAACGCACAGCCAGAATTTGTAGAAAAACCAATTGTTTATACTCCTTCAGCTTACTTTGGCAAAGATGCCGCACGAAAAATTTATTCCGCTTATCCAGGTTATGCAGCAACTGGCACAATCAATTTAGAGTTGGACGACCAAGGAAATCCTTACTATATTCAAACGCTTTACAAAGAGTATGGGGTTTCTGGTCGCATGCACTATAATGAATTTAAAACGGCAGTATTAAATGCTACAACAGGAGAAGTTAACGTTTATGACAGTCAAAAAGCCCCAAGTTTCGTTGATGCGCCGATTACTAGCTCAGCGGCGAATAGCTTAAATGAATTCTTTGGTCGTTACAGTCAAGGCTGGTGGAACCAGACAATGTTTGGTGCCAAAAAAGATGTCAAAATTCCAACTGAAAATGGTATTTATGCATCAGGACAAATTACGCCGATGATGAACAAGGAAGGGAACCAGTTGCTTTATTTTACGGACTTTACAAGTAGTGAAAAAGACCAAGATTCCGCTTTAGGTTACTCCTTAATCAATGCCCGAACAGGTCAAGTTACGTATTATCGTGATACTAAAGTCGGCATTATGGATAGTGATGGCGCCATTTCTATCGCTTCAAAAATTTATCCAGAAAAGAAATGGAAAGCTAGTATGCCAGTCCTTTATAACATTGATGGCGTGCCAACGTGGATTGTTTCGTTAATGGACAGTAAAGGGATTTTCAAAAAATATGTCTATATAAATGCTGTAGATAATGATATTGTAATTGATGCAGACACGGCACAAGGCGCACTAGACGCTTATCGAATTGAGTTAGTAACCAAAGGAAGTAACAATGAAAATACAGACAAAGCCAACTTGAAAACGATGCAAGGTAAAGTAGCTCGTGTCTCAGTAGTAGCTGGGGAAGCGCAAACGGTAGTTTCATTTTTACTAGAAGATGAAAAAACCATTTTTAGCGTAACGACTAATAACAGTCCGCTGGCGCTATTCTTAAAAGAGGGCGACCAAGTGACATTTAAAGCCGTAGTGACTGAAAATGCTAAAGCAGCGAATGTTGAAGAATTGAAAATTGCAGGATTAAACTAAATAAAACACCTCTTTTCTATAGAAAAGAGGTGTTTTATTCTTGGAAAAGAAGAAAAATCCACTTATTTCTGCTATGATAAGAGAGAAAAAGAATACGAAGGAGCTTCGCCCATGCGCAACATAAAATTAACCATTGAATATGATGGTAAAAGATACTCAGGTTGGCAACGACTAGGCAATTCAGAGAAAACGATTCAAGGGAAAATTGAAAGTATTTTAACACAAATGACGGGTGAACCGATTGAAATTATTGGCTCAGGCAGAACGGATGCCGGCACACATGCACGTGGTCAAGTAGCGAATTTTAAAACGACTAGTTCACTAACAACAACCGAAATGTTATCCTTTTTAAATCGATATTTACCTGGCGATATTGTTGTTAAAGAAGTTACAGAAATGCCTGAACGTTTTCATGCACGGTATAACGCCACAGGCAAACAATACAGCTACTATGTTTGGAATAGCCCAATTCCTAATGCCTTTGAACGGTATCATAGTTTTCACTTTCCCAAAGCGTTGGATCAAGAAAAAATGGAACAAGCTTGCCAAAAATTAATAGGGACCCATGATTTTATTGGTTTTTCAGCATTGAAAAAAACCAAAAAATCGACTACTCGAACGATTGAAAAGATTACGATTGAAAGAAACGGCGAAATGTTACAGTTCACTTTTGTGGGCAATGGGTTCTTGCATAAAATGGTCCGCATCCTCGTTGGGACACTTTTAGAAATTGGTGCAGGCACCAAAGAATTAGCGATAATTGATGAATTGTTCGCAACAAAAGTCCGAGAAGGCGCAGGTGAAACGGCTCCTGCACAAGGGTTGTTTTTAGATGAAGTGTATTATAAATAACAAAAAAATAAATTTTCTTTAACCACACCAATTAAAAAGTTGAACTTCATCTAAAAAGTGCTAACGTTAAGAAGAGATTAACAATAGAAAGAGGTCATTTTTTTGCTATCTTTACTTATTTCTGTCAAAAAATTATTTTCATCTTTTTTAGGTATCTTAAAAAAAGAAGACACTCGTGCCTTGTTCTTTTTACTGGCAACCACGTTGTTGAGTGGGACCATTTTTTATTCAACAGTGGAAAAATTGTCGCCATTAGATTCGTTATATTTAAGTTTCATGACGTTAACCACGATTGGTTATGGAGATGTGCATCCAGTTACTGACTTGGGAAAAATTTTCACCATGGTTTATGCTACAGTAGGCTTGGGGATTATGGCTATGTTTATTTCGGTCGTAGCAAAATCCTACTTGTATTCTAAACAAAGTCATCACCACCATCACCATAAAAACAAAGAACATTCAGCGGAAAAGTCTTCAGAAAAATAGACGAAATTGATGAGTTGAGCAAGTGTTTCTCGAAAAATGAAAGTTTTTTGAGAAACACTCTTTTTTTATCTTAATAATTATGGTAGTATGTCCCAAACTGTATTTTATTTTAAAGGAGCGTGAAGTGAATGGTCAAAGCGATTCGGAAATTATCGTTAATTCAAAAAATCATGATAGGGATTGTGATTGGAACCACCTTGGGTTTCTTGGTGCCAGAATGGACCTTCATCAGCGTTCTTGGTGAATTGTTTGTGGGCGCCTTAAAAGCAATTGCGCCGATTTTAGTTTTTGTCTTAATTATTGCGTCGCTAGCCCAACAAAAGGCTGGGGCGAAAACATATGTTGGATCAATTTTAGTTGTGTATCTTTTAGCGACATTTTTGGCAGCTGTTGTTGCCGTGACGGCAAGCTATCTGTTTCCCGTTAAGATTGTCTTGGAGGCGGCGCAGGAAGCGCAAGCAGCCCCAACGCAACTTAGTGATGTTTTAAGCAATGTGTTAACAAGCGTTGTCCAAAATCCGATTCAAGCGATGATTGAAGGCAATTATTTATCTGTTTTATTTTGGTCCTCATTAATCGGTATTGGGCTACGTCAAAGTTCGGTCGCTACCAAGGATGTGATTGCCAATCTTTCAACAGGGATTACCACGGTCGTTCAAATGATTATCGGCATTGCGCCAATTGGAATTCTAGGTTTGGTGTTTCATTCGGTGGCAACCACAGGCATTGCAGGGTTAGCTAAGTATGGCCAGTTATTATTATTGTTAATTGGTACGATGGCCGTGGTTGCTTTAGTCGTTTATCCAGCGATTGTTTTTTGGAATATTCGGCAAAATCCGTATCCGTTAGTCTTTTTTGTATTAAAGGAAAGTGCGATTCCCGCATTCTTTACACGCAGTTCTGCGGCCAATATTCCCATTAATATGGAATTGGCGAAAGCAATGGATTTAAATGAAGAATCTTATGCGGTCTCTATTCCGCTAGGCGCAACGATTAATATGGGCGGCGCAGCCATTACGATTACCATTATGACATTGGCGGCAGTCCACACATTAGGCATGTCCGTACCAATCTATTTAGCATTATTGTTGAGCATCATCGCCGCTGTTTCTGCTTGTGGGGCTTCAGGAATTGCTGGCGGCTCCTTGTTGTTAATTCCGCTTGCATGTAGTTTGTTTGGCATTTCCAATGATATTGCCATGCAAGTCGTCGGCGTTGGCTTTATCGTCGGCGTAGTCCAAGATTCCATTGAAACAGCGTTGAACTCTTCTAGTGACTTGTTGTTTACCACCTCAGTTGAGTTAGCAGACCGACGTAAAAATGGTGAAATTATTGATGTCAAAGCATTAATTGGCAAAAGTCAATTGGTGGTCGAACAAGAAAATATTTAAAAGAAAGGAACAACCCGCTAAAATGCTGGTTGTTCTTTTCTTTAATAATCTCGGCCCCATTTTTTTCAGGGGCCACTGAAATTATCGACCATTTTGTGAAGAAAATCCTCTCTATAATAAAGGTATCAAGTAAATAGGAGGTACACGAAATGAAATGGTATCAACTTTCCTCAACAAAAGTAATCGAGCAGACTAAGACGAAGCAAACGGGTCTTTCTAGCGAAGAACGTCAGCAACGTTTACAAACGAATGGTCCAAATAAAATTGAAGAAAAACAACAACTGAAAACGTGGCAAAAGCTAGCCAAACATTTTACAGATTTACTAATGATGGTCTTACTCGCTGCCGCAATTCTAAAATTTGCCACAGGCGAAGTGGTCGAAGGAAGTATCATTTTTCTAGTGGTGCTTGTCAATGGCTTTGTCGGTTATTGGCAAGAGCGTAAAGCAGAAGAATCATTAGACGGCCTTAAACAGATGATGGGCCAAGAGGCAGTCGTTCTAATTGATGGACAAAAAACAACCGTTTCTTCTGAAACATTGGTTCTGGGAGATGTAGTCACGTTACAAGCTGGTGATGTAGTCCCAGCAGATTTGCGCTTATTTGATGTTCATAATCTGATGATTGAAGAATCAATTTTGACAGGTGAATCAGAAGCCGTGGAGAAAATTACCAGTTCCTTGAATGAAGAATTGCCAACAGGCGATCAAAAGAATTTGGCTTTTTCAGGAACACTTGTCCAAGCAGGTTCGGCCTTAGGTGTTGTAGTAGAAACAGGAGATTCCACTGAAGTTGGAAAAATTAATCACGCGTTGCAGTCAGTAGATCAAAAAACAACGCCGCTCGTACGGAAAATGCACCAATTAAACAAGCAAATTTTCCAAGGGATTATGGTCTTGATCGTGTTTCTGATTTTCTTTACCACTTTTCGTCATGGCATGGAATGGAGCCTCTTATTTTCTGCGATGATTGCATTAATTGTAGCAATGATCCCAGAAGGCTTACCTGCTGTGTTAACGATGATTTTATCGATGGGTGTTCATGAGATGGCTAGAGAAAATGCGATTATTAAAGGCATGCCTTCCGTTGAAACATTAGGTTCAATGACAGTTATCTGTTCAGACAAAACAGGAACACTAACTAAAAATGAAATGACGGTAATGGATGTAGTGACTGAAGAAATGACCATTGTCAAAGAGATTATGGCCAACTGTCAAGAATTGAAATTACAAGACCAACAAAAAATCGCCGACTTGCAAGGGAATCCTACCGAGTTAGCTTTACTACAATATGTTGATCAGGATCAACTGTCTTTACGCCCTGTAGAAAAGAAAATTCCGTTTAGTTCAAGTTACAAATACATGGCCACTCGCCATCCGCAAGCAGAAGGTTCAATTATTTATGTCAAAGGTGCGCCAGAAGTATTGTTACAACTTTCTACGTTATCTGATAATCAAAAAGGTGCTTGGCAAGCACAAGCTGCGCAATTAGCGCAAAAAGGACAACGGGTATTAGGTTTCGCTTATAAGACAGTTACGTCACAACAGGAACTGACACATGAAACATTGTCAGGATTGACGTTTGCTGGACTGGCAGGCATCATCGATCCGCCAAAAGAAAGTGCCATTCAAGCCGTCAAAGAATCTCAAGAAGCAGGTATTTCCGTCAAAATGATTACCGGAGACCATAAAGATACAGCGCAAGCCATTGGCGAGCAAGTTGGTTTAAAGCATACGAAAAAAGTCCTTGAAGGATTAGAAATTGATGCTATGTCAGATGAAGAATTAGCTCAGCACGTTCAAAAAGTCGATGTATTTGCACGAACGACGCCAGAACATAAATTACGAATTGTCACGGCTTTACAAAACAATGGCGAAATTGTCGGCATGACCGGCGATGGTGTGAACGATGCGCCAGCACTAAAGAAAGCCGATGTCGGAATTGCCATGGGAATTAAAGGAAGTGAAGTAACCAAACAAGCCGCAGATATGGTTTTGGCAGATGATAATTTCCATACGATTGCTAAAGCCGTGAAAGAAGGACGCCGCATTTTTGATAACTTGAAAAAGACGATTACCTTCTTCTTGCCAACTTCTTTGGCACAAGGCTTAATTGTTGTCTGGGCGCTTTTAATGAATCATCCTCTACCGTTGACACCTGTCCAGATATTATGGGTAAACATGGTAACTACGATTACTTTGTCTTATGCATTAGGTTTTGAAAAAGCGAGTGCTGATACCATGAAACGACCACCAAGAGATGTCAACGAAGGCATTTTAACAAAGTACAGTATTTTTAGAATCGTCTATGTGTCGGTACTCATTATGATACCAGGTTACCTTATGGCATTACAATTTGAGGGCCAAGCCTTACAGCAAACGTTCCTCTTACAAAGTATCGTCTTAGCGCAAGCAGCGTATATGATCAACTGTCGTAAGTTGGTTGATCCGTCGTTAAGCACAGGATTTTTCCAAAATAAAGTGTTGTTTGCTTCATTAGGAATCCTCTTTTTACTACAAGCGCTAGTAGTTTACTGGCCAGTAGCCCAGCAATTAATTGGCACAACTTCTTTAAATGGCCTTCAATTAGCAATGATTTTCGTCCATGTTGTGAGTCTGTTTTTCCTTGTTGAAGGGGAAAAATATATAACCAAACGATTCATGACGAAAGAAAGCCAAAAAACTAGCGAATGTCCTCGCTAGTTCCTTTAAAAATAAGAATGAAGAGTGAGCTCTGCTAGTCGGCGGAGTTCATTTTTTGTTGGAATTAAAGAGAGATAAAAGACAGGAAGATCAAGATGATCCAAGGGAAAATTGGAAATGATTATGTCGGCTTCATTTAACGTCAACTGGCTTAGTTCCACATATTCAATAGCTTGTAATTTCACACGAGTACCTAAATAAGCAGCTAATTCTTGTTGCAAAAAAGCTTTCCAAGCAGGTTCCCCTTGAAAGAGGAAATAGGCAGTCATCGTTTGCGCCTGAATGGAATAACTGGCTTGTTTTTCTAACAAAGAAGCCAAACTAAGAAAATAAGTCGGTTCTTCAATCGTGGTGTAGCGAGATAAAATCTCCAAAAGTTCTTGGTTGCTCTTTGATAACGCAAGGTCCTCCGCGGCTTGTTCAGTCATTAATTCTTGATATTCCAATTGAAATTGCTCAGAAAGTGTTGGGGACTCGGTATATTTAATGAATAACAATAACAGATTATCCAATAAATTTGTTTGGATTAAATCAGGCCGGGCTTCTTCAGTGGACAAATTAGTGACAAACTGTTGTAACGACTTTCGCAGCTGACTGTAATGAGTGTGGAGCGCAGAAGCCAACGTTTCGCCATAGACATTATCGTAATTCCAACTTTCTAAGAAACAAAAGAAGGCGAAAAAACTTTCTTCTCCTTGCAAATAGATGCCTTCAGAAGCATAAAGTTTTGCCAAGGACGGTTGATAAAGTTGAAACAAGACATCTTTTGAGTCAAAAGAAAATTGACTCACTCGGCAATTGGCTTTGTTGCGAATCGTGTTAATGAAAAACCAACAAGCACCAAAAATTTCTTCCGTTTCCACCGTCAACTCACTACTGTAAACTTGTTTCAAAAATTGAAAATAATGCTCCTCATGAATCGAATAATCGTCAAAAAAATAATTATTATGAGTAAAAGGCACCAACAAACGATGATAAAAAATCCGAATATTGCTTTCTGCCCCGATTAGCTGAATGGTCGTCGTGGTTAGTTGAATCGTTAAATGAAAATCACGTAAGGCCAGATTCATTTTTTTGATATGTCGCTTCAAAGTTTCATAAGAAACACCACTAGTGCTCAAAAAAGAAGTTGTCACTAACTCTTTCGTAAATAGTAGCTCTTTTAATAGTTGAATACTAATGGATTGAGGTAAAAATAATGACCAAAGCTCATTGGTTTGCGCATTCCCCTGATTGCGTAACCGAATACCACTGCTATCGGTTTCAATGGACCAGTCGGCGGGTAATTGACTGCGAATATACTGTAAATCCGAAAAAACGGTTCGCTCTGTCGTTTGGATTTGCGCGGCTAAACGCTTGGCTGTCAGCTGGGGAACATTTAACAACTGTTCCAACAAACGAATTTGCCGAAGCAAATCTTTTTCCGTTATCACACGTTTTAACATGGAGTACATGGCAAAACCTCCTTTTGCTTAAGAATACGGATAAAAAGGGGATTGGTCAATTAAAAAAAGAAGCGAATCGTCATTCGCTTCTTTTTATTCACTATACAAAAATATCAAATGTATGCAAAACGGCTGACAATAAAATGGTTACAACAGCCATTCCTGATACAAAGCCGACAGCACCAGGAACAAACGGAGGTAATCGTTTAGCAATATAGCTACCGACAGGGGCCGCACTAATTCCTGCTAAAACGGCGATGGTCAGGGAAAGCCAAAAGCCACCACCCATCATTAAAATCACACCAGGAACAATGCTGACCAGTGGCATAAACGTTGGATACCAACCTTCTTCAGCGAAATGTTTTCGATAAAGAAAAACACCAACAGCCGAAGCAATCATTTGTCCCATTAAAATGTCAGGAACCAAGCCAGAACCATTTGTAATATGATTAATATTGACAAACCAATCTGTTAAAACGCCTAGAATTACCAAACCTCCAACTAACTCATTTCCATAAAACCAAGCTTCGGAGAAGTCAGCAAAAGTGCGTCGTATTGACCATTGAAAGGTTTGCGTATTTTCAATTTTAGGTTGTTTTTGCCGCTTCTGAGCGATTGGTGCAACAGAAGGAACCATCCAAGGAAGTTGATGACAGATGGCTGAAACAATCCAGCCAACAAAAGCCATTGTGGTAACGTTGGAAACTGTCCCAGGTACATTTAAAAGGGGCATCAATTGCGCATTCAGCCAATTGGCAAACGGAAAGGTGAAAAGCGCACTCAACAGAGAAATCGTTCCTAATTTTTTCCAGCCAGGACCATAAACGAGCGTTAAAGCTGGCGGCGTGCCGACAACCACAATAAACGTTGGTAACCACAACACTTCTTTTGTAAAAAAGCGTGTAAAATCAAAAACATAAATAGTTAAAAAGAGGGAAAGTAGCTGAGAAGCAAGTACCCAAGGTTTACCAGCTGAACTCGGCATCACTAAGCCGAAAATCGAAAGCTGGACCAACGGCTGGAATTTACGCAGTCATTTCTGGGCTGCATATCGCAGTGAGCAACGCCAAGCGGAAAATGCTTGTCTGGCGTTGTTATTAAATAAAAAGCAATTTCAAGTATATTTGATGTTTCAACATTACAAAAGTGAGGAGCGGGCAGGCTCAGTCGTCGCTTACAATCAATTGCTTAATCGTTTAGAAGCTTGGAGTCAAACAATCGACTGCGAAGGCTATTATATTTGGCCGCAGGAGGAGCATGAACTAGTGGACCATTTGCCTTTAAAAGATTATTTAGCAGATGAAAAACAACGGAAAATTCTAGAAGAGCGGATAGGCAATCGCTCATTTCAGATCGGTAAGTTGTGGTTTGCGACGGAAAAGCTTGAAACGATTGAAGAAAAAAGTTGTCAGGCGCTTCAAGAATTAGCGCCATTGTATAACGCATTATCTGACAAATGAACGAAACAACGTCTCTGACCAAGGACCTGGTCAGAGACGTTGTTTGTGTTTTTATTGATTTAAATCTGTTAGTAGTAGCTCGTTAGAAACAGCAAAAGTAGTAACTTCTGTTAAAGCTGGATCCAAAGTGTATTTTGTAAATGAGGTAGTACTTTCTGGTTGGACATACATGGTTAAATTAGTCACATCATATCCTGACCAATAATGTGTGAAATCAGACAGAGAATTACTTTGACCTAAATGGCCAATTCCCCGAGGAATCATCACTGTTTGGAAGGCGCGATAGAGTTGCATAATCCCTTCAGAGCTATCAAATTCTTGGAGATTGTCAGAATAGTATAACGCACGAATGAAGCGTGACGGCGAAGTGAAGTCTCCTGGGATTCCTAATAGTCCGTAAGAAGTCCCACCTTCAATTGGGTCAAGTGTTGCGCCTGATTTTAAAGTGTAAGGTTCTTTAATAGCGTAGTTGCGCATTCCGATATAGTTTCGTGCATTGGTTAAATGATAATTGTATTCTGGGCTGTTTGTGACTACGCCAATCGAATCATAAATGACGAACGCTCCGTTATCTGTTGGTTGCAAAACGATACTATTATTATTTTTATCATTAATGGTCCAGTGTAAGGTGAAATGAACTTCCCCCAATGAATCAAGTTGGAATTTTTGATCTAACAGGCCGATTTTTTCAAAAGCTACTTTTACTTCGTCAACGCTTTCAAAATTACTCAAAATATAAGCGAGAACTTCTTCTGCAATATGAGGTGTTAAACCACGATCTGCTAAACTTTCAGCAGGTGCTGTTGAAGATTCCATTAAATATTGAATATCACCAGATAAGCCGGCTTCGTTGATACCATCTGTGATAGCAAGGCTGACGGTTTTACCATCGTTCGCTGGTTGATCTGTACCTGACATTGCTAGTCCCATAAAGGCATATTTTGCCGTCCAAGGATTTAGTTGGCTGTTTAGAACTGTACCTTTTGGAAATTGAGCAATTAGAGTAGGGATTTTTGGTGCAATTGGATCTTCGTTGCCAAAAAAGTCAAACGTAAAATCCATCGTACGTCCATAAAAAATATCATTTGTTTTGGAAATAATCTTGATGCCTGTACACATAATAGTTTCCCCCAATTAATGTAAGTTTGTGAAGCCTGTTTACTAGTTAAGCATATCATACTCTAGGAAACAGCGGTGGCTAAATTCCTAAAATATTAGACAATTTTGTCTAAATGAGGTGAAAAAAATTTTTTAGCGATTTCCTTCACAAAACACCTTATTATCTTTCCGAAAATATGATATCTTTAGAATGGAAATTTCATGAAAAGAGGATGCGAATGTTTAAAAAGTACACACAAATGATAAGGGATGAATTTAAAGGGTATAATCAAAAAAAATTGAAAAAAGATTTCTTGGCAGGTTTGACTGTCGCAGCCGTCGCGTTGCCGTTAGCATTAGCGTTTGGGGTCTCTAGCGGCGCCACTGCAGCAGCTGGCATGATCACGGCGATTATCGCTGGAATTGTGATTGGGAGCCTTTCGGGTGGGTTTTATCAAATTTCAGGACCAACAGGTGCGATGGCAGCTATTTTAATGTCAATTGCGGCAGTGCATGGCATGCAAGGGATTTTGTTGGCCACCTTTTTGGCGGGAATTTTCTTGCTTTTGGCAGGGATTTTGCGTTTAGGGAGCTTGACTTCTTTTATTCCGTCACCGGTCATTACCGGGTTTACTTCAGGAATTGCTATTATTATTGCGTTGGGGCAGCTTGATAATTTCTTTGGGGTTCGTTCAGAAGGCCACAATTTAATTGAGAAAATCAGCAGTTATCGTTCATTGGGCTTTGATTTAAGTATACCAACGACAGTGATGTCGATTTTAGTGGTGCTTGGATTAGTGTTCTTTCCGAAAAAGTGGAATGCGATGATACCAGCTTCATTGGTGATGATTATTTTAGCTACGTTAGCAACAGTGGTTTTTCAACTGCCAGTGGCCACTGTAGGGAAAATTCCGACAAGTATTTTTAGTGATACACGTTTGGAAATTGGTTCGCTTCAATTAAGTGCGTTTCAGGATATTTTGGTGCCTTCGATTAGCATTGCTATGTTAGGTATGATTGAAAGTTTGCTTTGTGGCGCTTCGGCTGGTCGCATGACAGGGAAACCATTAGACAGTAATCAGGAACTAGTGGCACAAGGAATTGGCAACTTAATTTTGCCATTTTTCGGTGGCGTACCTGCAACGGCAGCGATTGCCCGCACGAGCGTAGTGATTAAATCTGGTGCGCAAACACGTTTAGCGGGTATTTTTCATGCGGTTTTTTTATTGTTATCGATGTTGCTTTTATCGCCAGTCATGTCTAAAATTCCCATGCCTGCGTTAGCTGGTGTTTTAGTGGTGACAGCGTGGCGAATGAATGAATGGTCGGTGATTAAAGAATTCTTCCAGAAACGTTTCCACACAGCCTTATGTTTATTCTTTTTAACGATGGTAGCGACCGTTATTTTTGACTTGAGTTTAGCGATTGTTTTAGGGGTCTTAGCGGGTTGCCTGTTTTTCATTGCGAAAAGTGCCGTGATTACGATTAATGTCGAGGAAGTTGATTGGTCAAGAATGGGGCTAGTACCGACCGATTGTACGGAAAATTGGGTGGTGGTTTATTTGAGTGGCCCGTTATTTTTCATGTCTTCTGAACGATTGAAACAAACGTTACTGCAATTGGAAACAAAAAGTGGTGTAGTATTTTCAATGCGAGGAGTTCCTAGCATTGATAGTACGGCGTTAGATATTTTAGAAGAATTTTGTCTTGCAGCAGAAGGTCGTGGACAACAAGTTCAATTTGCCGCTCTGCAACCAGAAGTTGAAAAAATGATTCGAACCATTCAAGGAAATCAAGAGAAAGAATACCATTTCTCAGTCGCAGAATTTTTACAAACGGTGCATATTACAGAACAATAATTCATTTTCAAATAAAATGTCCTATCTTCTATTGCGGGCTTAATGGGTGAAGAAATAAGAAAAATAAGTGGGGACTAAAACGAGTTTCTAGAGGAGTTCCTAAAAAATAATAAAGAGAAAACTTCTCAGTATGAAGTTTTCTCTTTATTATTTTTTTTGGTTATTTATTGAATTACTTCTAGCATAACGTCTTTTTGATCATCCGTAACATTGCCTGCGTAGTTAGGAGTGATTAAAGATATCGAACCATTTTTATTGTTGAATAAGTATAAAGTGCCCGATCTATTTTGTTCATCGTTTGAAGAAATATTAGTTCCTAAAATTAATTCTGTATTTACTTTAACGGTGCGAATACTGTTATCGGCCGCTGAAAATATTCTAATCTCTTTTGTAGGAATTGTATTTATAGATAGCTCATATTTATTAATGGCTTCTTTCACTTGACCATTTTCAGCCCCAAACAATTTAGTTCGGAAGGTAGCAGTTGGTGTTGAATTTAAGTTCTCTAACGTAATTGAAGTTGGCACATTCATTCCTTTAAAATTAAATACTAGTGGATTGTTTAAGCTACTAAGATCGACAGCATAAGGTGTTGCTTCTAAAGAATTTGCTTCTTCGACATTTGTGGATACTTCATTTTTAGACTTTGCCGAAGCCTGAGTGGTACTGACACTTTCTGAAGTTTCTTTTAGTTTATTATTAGAGCTTGTTTCTGTGCTAGAACTGTAATGATTAGTACTGCTTTTCATTGATGTTGTATGATTGGTAGAATTTTCTTGTTTTTTAGGTTCATTCGCTTTTTGAGAACTACAACCTGTTAAAAAAATAACTAAAATAACACAAAATAATTTTTTCATACTATTCCTCCTATAGACGTTATAACTAATTTTATCTTACTTGTTAATATAACAAAAGGAATAATTATTTTATTTTCACGAATGCTCAAATTGTTTAAATCTGTAGTTTTTATACTTATTTTTGTTGCATTTGCAACAAAAATAAGTTAAAGTAATGACAATCATAAAATATTAGCGAAAGGAAGTGTCCTAGTGACAGATATTTTAAGAGAAATTGGCATGATTGCGCGGGCCTTAGATTCAATCAGTAATATCGAATTTAAGGAATTATCTTTAACACGAGGACAATATCTTTATTTGGTCAGGATCTGTGAAAATCCTGGGATTATCCAAGAAAAGATCGCCGAACTGATTAAAGTTGATCGAACCACAGCGGCGCGGGCGATTAAGCGTTTGGAAGAACAAGGCTTTATTTATCGTAAAGAAGATGCAAGCAACAAAAAAATTAAGCGGATTTATGCCACAGAAAAAGGGAAAAACGTTTATCCAATCATTGTGCGCGAAAATCAACACTCGAATCAAGTAGCTTTGCAAGGTATGTCAGAAGTGGAAATTTCACAATTGGCAGATTACTTAGTCCGGATGCGTAAAAATGTCAGCGAAGATTGGGAATTTGTCAAAAAAGGGAACACTCGAAATTATTAAGGAAAGGACGACTGATTGATGGGAGAAATAAAACAATTAACAATAGAAGATGCACCAGCGTTACAAGAAATCAGCATTGAAACTTATACAGATACTTTCGGACCATATAATACCCCAGAAAATATGCAAGCCTATTTAGTAGAAGCCTACAATTTAGAAAAATTACAAAAGGAATTGGCTAATCCCCACTCTGACTTTTATTTTATCTTTGTCGATAATCAATTAGCTGGCTACATGAAATTAAATCGTGAGACGGCACAAACGGAACCGATGGGGCCAGAAAAGCTCGAGGTTGAGCGATTGTATATTTTGCCTGCGTTTAAAGGAAAGAAGCTGGGAACACAATTGTTAGAACTGGCGGAAGAAAAAGCTCGTGAATTTGGTAAAAACGCACTGTGGCTAGGTGTCTGGGAACACAATGATGCGGCGCGGGCATTTTATAAAACGATTGGCTACCGCTATTACAGTCAACATTCATTTTTTATGGGAGACGATGAACAGACGGATTTTATTTTGTTAAAGGAATTGTAGCAAGGAAACCTATAAACAAAGATTTCTGATAAAATCAGAAATCTTTGTTTATTTTTTTGACTAAAATTAAGCATTTTTTTATTTTCGAAATGTTATTTTTAAAAACGTAAAAATTGAAAAAGAAGATTTTGAATCTGTGAAAAATTGTCGATCTTGTGAGAAAGCTCTTTTGTCAGTGTCTTTTTTCAGGATGGGTCTCTTCCTGAAAATCCACTTCAGTTTATCTGTTTTGTGTGTATTTGATTAAAAAATATTGTGTTTGGTTTCATTTAACTGTATAATTTATTTATATCATTTTTAATAATAAGCGTATTTTAGCATTGGAAAAGAGAAATTGTACATAATATGTGAATAAAAAGATTTGTTTCTTACTTTCTAGAGTGAGAGGACGATATAAAAAAGGTTGCTATTTTTTCGTTCAAAGTGAACAAAGAATCGTTTGTTATTTAGTTGGGGTAACTAATGATTCTTGTTATAAAAAGCGCTTACAATTCGTGTGATGAGAGTAGTACGCATGTTTGTGCAAAAGTGACAAAAAAGAGAAGGCAGGGTGTTTTAATAGAAAAAATTTTTTAATAAAAAGGAGAGTTTGTCGTGGAGAAAAATGTGTCTCAAGTAACAGCTCAAGAAGAAACAGCGATGAAAGCACGTGGCTACAATGAGGATTTGTTGCCAAGTAGCCCGAAACAACGGACAATGGGCGCGCGCAATTTTTTTACATTATGGATGGGTTCGATTCATAATATCCCGAATTATGCAGCAGTGGGCGGCTTTATTTTCTTAGGTTTATCGCCGCTGCAAGTTATGTTGGCAGTTGTGTTAAGCTCATTCATTGTAGCAACTTTCATGAATTTGAATGGCGTGGCTGGCTCTAAATATGGCATTCCTTTTGCGATGCACTTACAGTCTACTTACGGCAGTCTCGGGGCAAAACTGCCAGGGTTCTTAAGAGGTTGTGTGGCCGCGATTGCTTGGTTTGGTCTGCAAACATTTACAGGATCGCTGGCTTTATTAATTATTCTCGGGAAATTTTGGCCGAACTTTTTAGAAATTGGTGGATCATTCCAGTTTTTTGGTCTCAGGCTACCTGAATTAATGGCGTTTACTCTTTTCTGGCTCTTAAATGTGGCAATAGGTTTCGGTGGTAGCAAAATTTTGAACCGGTTTACCGCCATTTTAAGTCCGTTGATTTATGTCGTTATTATTGGATTAACGATTTGGGCCATTCGAGCTGGGGGCGGTTTAACACCAATTTTGTCCTATCAAGTTTCTGGTGCGATTCGTTCAGTCAATCCACTGGTGGCGTATCTGATTATTTTTAACTCGGTTGTGGCCGTTTGGTCAGCGCCTGGTGCGAGTGTGGCGGATTTTACTAAGAATGCGCGCTCGACACGTGCTCAGGTTGTGGGGCAAACAGCAGGTTTAGTTGTTGGTTATGGGATTTTCGCTTTTTCCAGTGTGGTTATTCTGTTAGGTGGTTCGCTGTATTTTGGGATTCAGGAATGGAATATTTTAAACATTATTGATCGTTTAGATAATGTGGCGGTGGTGGTCTTAGCCATGTCGGTTTTCTTATTAACGACTATTTCAACGAATGCAACAGGGAACATCATTCCGGCAGGTTATCAATTGGCGGCGCTATTTCCTAAAAAAATGACGTATAAAAAAGGCGTCATGATTGCCAGTGTTATTAGCTTTCTTATTATGCCTTGGAAACTGATGGAAAACGCCGATAGTATTTTTATTTTTCTGAACGCAATTGGGGCTGTTTTAGGACCAGTCGCTGGTGTGATGATTGCGAATTATTATTTTGTTCAAAAGCAACAAATTGATTTAAATGCTTTATACGTAGATAAACACAAAAAAGAGGAAGCCAATCCTTTTTACGGATTAAACAAGCCGGCATATGTCGCTACTATTCTAGCGTTGGCTCTTTCCTTAAGTGGTCAATTTATTCCGCAGGTTAAAATCATTGCTGATATTTCGTGGTTTGTGGGCTTTGCCACAGGTTTTGTGCTGTACTTAGTGTTAAAAAAATGGACTTGGGATTCAAAAAAAGTGAAAGAAACAGCTTATCAGGAGGGAAAATAAATGCAAGCAGAGTTAGTGATTAAAAACGGGTTAGTTATTTTAGAAACTGGAGAAGTCATTACGGATGTCGCCGTTCAAGGAGGAAAAATCGTAGCGATTGGGCAAGACTTGTCAGGAGAACGTGTGATTGATGCGACGGGTTTAGTCGTTAGTCCTGGGATGGTGGATGCCCATGTTCATATTACCGATCCTGGTGGTGGTTACCGCGATGAATGGGAAGGGTATGTCACAGGAACGGCCGCTTGTGCCAAAGGGGGCGTGACGACCTTTATGGAAATGCCTTTAAATCAGATTCCAGCAACTGTGGATAAGACCTCTCTTGAGATCAAATACAAGGCAGGAGAAAATAAACTAAAAGTAGATGTAGGGTCATTTGGGGGCGTGGTCCCGACCAACTTGGCTGGTGGGATTCAGGAACTTGATGAAGGAGGCGTTTCCGGCTATAAATGCTTTTTGGGAACGTGCGGCGATCGTTCAATTGAAGGAGATTTTCAAAATGTCGACGATTATTCACTATATGAAGGAATGAAACAAGTTGCCAAGACTGGCAAAGTGCTAGCAATCCATGCAGAAAATGCACCAATTACGGATAAATTAGGCGCGTTAGCTTATCAAAATGGCGAAACGACTTTAGCGGCATATGTAGCTACACGTCCTGTGTTTACCGAAGTTGAAGCGATTCAAAAAGCCATTTTATTTGCCAAAGAAACAGGTTGTCGGATTCATATTTGTCATGTGGCTTGTCAAGAAGGCGTGGAAGAAGTTTTAAAAGCCCAAGCAGAAGGGGTAGATGTGACTTGTGAAACATGTACGCATTATTTATATTTTACCACGGATGAACTTGATGCCATTGGTCCAGTTGTCAAATGTTCACCGCCGATTCGTGACGCGGACCAACAAGCCGCATTATGGAACCACGTGCAAACAGGCGGCATCGCGTTTGTAACCTCTGACCATTCTCCTTGTACGCCAGACTTAAAAGATACAACCAATGCTTTTGAAGCTTGGGGCGGCATTTCTGGTGTTCAAAATAACGTCGATGTGTTATTTGATGAAGCCGTCCAAAAACGTGGTTTATCCTTGAAACAATTCGCGGATATGATTGCAGCAAACCCAGCTGACCGTTATCACTTAGCACAAAAGGGCCGCATCAGTATTGGTAAGGATGCCGATTTTGTACTAATTAAACCTAATGCGCCGTATATCTTAAAAGCAGAAGATTTAGAATATCGAAATAAAATTAGTCCTTACATTGGTCGTGAAATTGGGGCCCAAGTGATTCAAACAATTTTAAGAGGCGAAACAATTTACGCACAAGAAACTGGGGTAACCGAGGCGTTTAACGGCGTATTTATCAAAAATTAAACACCTATTTTAGAAATGAAAAGGGACAGAAGTGTGATTGAATTAGCGCCTCTGTCCATGAGTTAGAGGATGTTTATTGGTTGTTTTGCACAAAAAAAGGCTTAATTTTGTTTGATAAGTACAATGAAGATAACTAGGGAAACGTTTACAATCAGAGTGTAATCAGTCAGGAGGTTTTGTGATGGACTTGGAAAAAGTTTTAAAACAAAGAATCGAAGAGTTGTCAGCAATTGGGAGTGATCCTGCAGGAGGGATGACACGCTTACTTTATACAGATTCGTGGTTGGCAGCACAAAAGTATGTGCAAAGCCAAACTGAGGCGTTTGGACTGGAAACGCAATTTGACGAAGTCGGGAATCTGTTTTGTCGAGTGGCAGGAACGGAATTTTCTCAGGAAACGATTTTAACTGGGTCACATATCGACACCGTGGTTAATGGTGGGACCTTAGATGGTCAATATGGTGTTATTGCTTCCATGACGGCTGTTCAATATTTATTAGACAAATATGGGAAACCACGGCGTTCTTTAGAAGTGCTTTCCATGGCTGAAGAAGAAGGGAGTCGTTTTCCAACGGTTTTCTGGGGAAGCAAAAATGTCGTTGGTGAAGCCAAACGTGAAGAAGTAGTCGATATCTCTGACAACGAAGGTAAAAAGTTTGTTGATGAGATGCATCGCCAAGGCTTTGATTTTCGGCAGGAGCAAACTAGACGTGAGGACATTGAAGCATTTGTCGAAATTCATATTGAACAAGGCAATATTTTAGAGAACGAAAAGCTCCAAGTCGGTGTTGTTCATAGTATTGTAGGGCAACGTCGCTACACGGTTAACTTAAAAGGGCAAGCCAATCATGCAGGCACTACGCCAATGAGTTACCGTCATGATGCGGTATATGGCTTTGCTAAAATTTGTGCAGAAGCCATTGATCGTGCGAACGAAATTGGGGATCCGTTAGTTTTAACATTCGGCAAAGTTATTCCGAAACCCAATACAGTCAACGTGGTGCCTGGAGAAGTGGAATTTACAATTGACTGCCGTCATACCGACGCTGCTTTTTTACGACATTTTACCGGTGAATTAGAAGAACGGATGAAAACAATTGCTCAAGAATTAGGCTTAACGATTGCAATTGACCGCTGGATGGATGAAGCCCCTGTACCGATGAATCAAGCAATTGTAGAAGTTATTGAACAAAAAGCCAAAGAAGGCAAGTATCAGTATCGTATGATGCATAGTGGCGCTGGGCATGATTCGCAAATTATTGCGCCCCATTACCCGACAGCGATGATATTTGTGCCAAGTATTGGTGGGATTAGTCATAATCCAGCAGAAGCAACGGCATTTCCAGATTTGGTTGAAGGCGTCAAGCTTTTAGCAGATACCTTATATGAATTAGCGTATAAATAAGATAGAAAAGGAAGAATTGTGATGGGTTATAAAAATAATCGAGTTGGTTACCAAAAAGAATTGTTAACATCAAGAGCTGTGATAAAAAAAGACAATTACGCCATTATTCCCCATGATGGTTTGGTGCAAAATGCAGTACCTGGTTTTGAAAATGTCGATATTTCCATTTTGGGATCGCCTAAATTAGGTGCGACATTTGTGGATTACATTGCTACGTTTCATAAAAATGGTCAACAAACAACTGGTTTTGGTGGCGACGGGATTCAAACGTTGGTTTATGTCATTGACGGTCGTTTGCGCGTTTCAGATGGTCAAGAAACTCATGAACTTGAAGCCGGGGGCTACGCCTACTTTACGCCTGAAATGAAAATGTATTTAGCGAACGCACAGGAAGCGGACACAGAAGTTTTCTTATATAAAAAACGCTATCAGCCGTTGGCGGGCCATCAACCTTATAAAGTGGTTGGGTCAATTCATGACCAACAACCCGAAGAATATGAAGGAATGACAGACGTCTTGCTTTGGAGTTTATTGCCGAAAGAGTTTGACTTTGATATGAATATGCATATCTTATCTTTTGAACCAGGTGCTAGTCATGCCTACATTGAAACGCATGTCCAAGAGCATGGCGCGTATTTAATTAGTGGCCAAGGGATGTACAATTTGGACAATGAATGGTATCCAGTGGAAAAAGGGGACTATATTTTCATGAGTGCCTATGTGCCACAAGCAGCCTATGCGGTTGGCCGTGAAGAACCGCTAATGTACGTTTATTCCAAAGATGCCAATCGTGAACCAGAATTATAACGAAAAGCCGAATGTAAAGTAATGACCTCGGAACAATAGGATTTGAACACGCAGTGGTGAACGGTAGAGTCCTTTTTCTTGGTAGACGTTACTTTTATTCGGCTATTTTCCTGTTAATTATTTTTCTGAAAGTTCCAACGCTACCCGTAAGAGTAAACTCGTCTCAGGCTCTTGAATAGAGGTGTCTAATAATTTTTCACATTGATTCATGCGATATTTAATGGTGTTTCTGTGAAGGTAAAGAGCGTTGGCCGTTTTAGTAATTTCGCAATTGAAATCTAAAAAAACTTTCAAGGTTTTTCGTAATTCTTGTAACGTCGGTTCCGTCGGGTAGGCCAACTCTTTCAATTGTTGCTGGCAAAAGTATTCAACATCTTCAGTGCCAATCTTTTCAAAAAGTCCAGCTAGGCCTTTGGGATGGAACAATTGCACAGTCGCTGGTTTTTGAGCGTGTAAAGAAGCCTCTAATGTCGAGGAAGCTTCAATATAAGAGTTAGGCAAATCTTCTAGGTTTTCATAAGCATTGCCTAAAGCAAAGCGAATGGTAATAGGCAAAGCCTGTTGCAAACGTTCAGCGAGGTTTTGCAAAATCATCAAATGGTCATTTTTCTTAGATTGAAAAATCAAGATACTTTTATTTTGATTTTTTAATTTAAACAAGGCGACATCTGGCAGGATTTCCGGTAATTGTTCTTTGAGCCATTGGAAAATTAGTTGCCCTTCCGCTTGCTGATAACGAATATGGGTTTCATTTTCTGGTTTAGTCACGCCGTAGACAATCGCTAATTGATAATAATCGCTGTTGATTAAACGATAATTTTTCCAAAGTTCCAACCAATTTTGATGTTTACTCAGCGCTTCTTGATGTGTATCAAGCAAGCGGTCCAAAAAGTCTGTTTTGAGATGCTCAAAAGATTCAGCAATTTTCTGGTTTTTAAATAACATAAAAGTCAAAACTAAAATGGCCTGATCAATGGCAAATTCAGAAATAGGATAAGGAATCTGTTCAGGAGATAAGACCAATAAATAATAGGGAAAATAATCGTTCACACGAATTGGAAAGCCAGCTACTTGAATGTTTTCTTGTCGCTCATCCTGTAAACGAAAGATTTTCTTTTCTTGTGCCAATTGTTGAAAGTGGTCTTTTGATAATTGTTTGATAAAAAACTCCGCCGATTTTTGATTGCCATAAAAATAATTCGAGTGGGCAATCACCTGTTGCCAAGGACTTAATAAAATAATTGGCGCATTTAAAATTTTCGCAAATTCAGCGATGAAGCGCGTAGCATCAACATCTTGCATTAATAATGTTGAAAAACGCTTTTGGATGTCAAATGCTACAGACATCTGTTCGGTTTTGCTATCACGAAGATAGCCTACAATTTCATGCAACAACCCGCCTAGTGGCTGTGTGCTAGGAATTTTAATCAGGGGCAAATCAACGGCACTGGCATAGGCAACAATTTCTGGTGAAATTTCGTCAAGGAACCGCCCAACTTTGATTCCTAAAGCCGTACACTCTGCTTGTTTTAGCGAGTCAATAAAAGGTTTCAATTTTTCTTGATCATCTTTATAAATCATTGCCGTTGTTAAAATCATGACATTTTTAGGGATAAAATCAGCCACATCAGGTGTTTCCGTGATTTCTACACTTTCCAAGGGCTGTGTTAAGTTTGAGTGAGACGATAATAATTGTAAGTCAGAAAATCTTGGTAAAGCCAAGACCTCAGCTAATATTTTCATCACAACAACCTCCTTTTTTTATAGTATAGCGAAGAATAAAAAGGAGTACAAAAGATAGTTATTGAATATGTCTAAAAAACAAAGTCAAAATAGTGCAAATTGAACAATGAATTTCTGGGTTTTTCCAAAGATAATAAAAGAGAAGAATTAAAAATGAAGTGAGGGATTACTATGTATCAACAACCAAATTTTGTACGGCGAACAATCATGACGCCGGGACCAGTCGAAGCCCATCCATCGGTACTTCGTCAAATGGGTCAACCAATTTTAGGGCAATTTGATCCAGAATTTCTACAGATTATGGACGAAGTTCGGGAAATGATTAAAGTACCTTTTGCCACAAAGAATCAACAAGCCTTTGCCATTGATGGCACGTCACGTTCAGGCTTAGAAGCGGGGTTATTTGCATTGATTGAGCCAGGTGACAAAGTGCTTGTGCCTGCGTATGGCCGGTTTGCTTATTTATTAGGTGAAATTTGCGAACGCGCCCGGGCCGAAGTCATTTATTTAGAAAAGGACTGGCTCGCACCGTTTGAACAAACAACGGTGATTGAAGCGATTAAAGAACATCAACCAAAAATTGTTGCGATGGTCCACGGCGAAACGGCGAATGCACAAATGCAACCGCTGGATCAAATTGGCGCCTTTTGTCGGGAAAATGAAATTTTCTTCGTAGTAGATATGGTGGCGACTTACGGCGGTGTCGAAACAAAGGTCGATGATTGGAAGATTGATATTGCGGTAGCAGGCACTCAAAAATGTGTCAGCGTACCTTCAGGCCTTTCTTTGATTACCTACAACCAACGTGTGGCCGATTATCTGGCGGGCCGTTACCAAAAAGAGTTAGGACTTGGTGCGGATGCGCGGAATGAACGGTTCATTCAAAGTAACTACTTGGATTTATCGCAATTAGAAAAATATTGGGGACCAGAGCGCTTAAATCACCATACAGAAGCGACTACAATGATTTATGGGCTACATGAAGGGCTGCGCTTGTTACTTCAAGAAGGCATGGAAAATGTCTATGCACGCCATCGGAAAAACGATCGTATTTTAGTTGAAAGTCTGCAAAAAATGGGCTTAGAAATTTTCGGGAAGTTAGACACAAAAACACCAACAGTCATTCCTGTGGTCATTCCAGAAGGAATTGATGGTGAAAAAGTGCGGAGCTTATTACTGGATCATTTTAAAGTTGAAATTGCCTCTTCCTTCGGTGATTTAAAAGGAAAAATTTGGCGGGTCGGTAATATGGGTTACAGCAGTCGGGAAGACAATGTGTTGCATTTCTTAAGTGCCTTTGAGACTGTATTGAAACACCAAGGTTATCAATTTGAAGGCGGTAGCGGTAGTACTCATGCATTGGCTGAGTATTTAAACTAAAAAAGAAGGTAGGACAAAGGTCACTACGTAAAAAAGCGTAGTGCTTTTGTTCCTTGTGAAACGTTAACCAAAAAAATGATTGGTGGAGGAAAAGAAAATGACAGACAAGACAAAAAGTTCGTTGGCTTATTGGAAAAAAATCGTTATTTTACTATGTATGGGCTGGGTAACAATCTGGATTTATCGTTCCGCGCTTTCTCCTGTTTATCCACAAATTCGTGCGTCTCTAAATGGTAACGCTTCCGATACGGCCCTCGGGTCCATTTCTAGCTTTTATTTTCTCGGTTACGTAGTCATGCAGATCCCTGCAGGCTTCTTGGTAGACAAAATTGGGAAAAAACGTGTATTAATTCCAGGCTTTATCTTGTTTGCGCTGGCAGCATTACTGATTGCCCAAGCCCAAACGATTGGAACAATTTACTTAGGTAGCTTATTGGCAGGCTTAGGATGTGGTTCTTTCTATGGCTCGGCTTACTCGTTGACGTCGCAAAACATTCCTCAAGCCAAAAAAAGTTTTGCAACAGCTATTGTCAACAGTGGTTCAGCAGTTGGTTCAGGTTTAGGAATGATTTTATCTAGTTATTTAGTTGCCCAAAAAGGATTGCCTTGGCAAGTGATGATGTACATTTCCGCCTTTATGATTATTTGTATGTTAGTAGCTTTTCAAGTGATTATTCGCAATCATAAAGAAGACATGGCCTTGATTCAGCCAACCGTTGTTGATGAAAAAGATAACGGAGCGGTAAAAGAAAAAGTGCCCTTTAAAAAACTGTTTGCGCCACATATGCTATTTGCGTATATTTTATATTTTGGCACTTGTTATGCATATTATATGATTGTGACTTGGTTACCTAATTTTTTAAGTACCGAACGTGGCTTCCAAGGAGCGGCGATAGGATTATCCTCTTCGCTGGTCGCATTTGCCTCTATTCCAGGAGCGTTATTTTTTAGTCGGTTGGCGGATAAGTACATGCATAAAAAAGTTCAATTCATCGTTGTTTTAGAATTTTTAGCAACAGCTATGCTCTTGTTAACTGTACAAGTAAGTAATGCAACGTTGTTATTAATTGCTTTAATTATGTATGGGTTCTTAGGAAAATTAGCTGTAGAACCGATTATTATTTCTTGGCTAGGTGAAAATGCACCAAAAATTGGAATTGGCACTACTTTGGGCGTGTTTAACTTTTTCGGCATGATGTCATCTGTGATTGCCCCAGCTTTAACTGGGAAAATTTCAGACACAACGGGTTCGAAAGTCATGGGCTTTTATATCGCCGTCGTGATTTTACTAATTGGCACGATTCTTTTTATGCTTGTCAATTTAAAAAAACGCGGGGCAGATTCGTCTAATAAATAAAAAAACAACGCAAACTTATCTTTCGCTGAATAAGTTTGCGTTGTTTTACTTTTTGACAATCATATTAATCGCTTGTGCTAATCGCTCTTCTTGTTCTTTAGGATCTTTTTCAGGATTTTCAAAGCAATGCTTTAAATTTTCCGCAACAATCATCCCCATTACGCGATCAATACTAGAACGGACCGCACTCAACTGAGTGATAACATCGATACATTCTTTTTCTTCATCAATCATTTTTTGAATCCCGCGAATTTGACCTTCTGTGCGGCGTAAACGATTCAGCACTTTCTTTTTTTCTTCAGTCATTTTGCCCCTCCTTAAGAGTAGTGATTGGTTTAAAATATACCTACACGAGGTATTTTTGTCAACTATCTTTTCTTTGAATCTAAAAATGGCAGAAATCTCTTCAGTTGACAAGTCTAACTTTTTCATGTTAAATATACCCCATAAGGTATATAAGAGAAGGAGAAAAAAATGTTATTTCAATTGTTTAAAAAAACGCCAAGTATTTCAACAAAAGAACTGCAGTCACGTTTATCTAAAGAGATAACGTTATTAGATGTCCGAACACCTAGCGAATACCGCGCAGGGCATATTCCACAAGCGATTAATGTCCCACTTAACAAAATTCCCGCCTACAACAAATCCGCTAACGAAGTCTATGTGATTTGCCAGTCCGGCATGCGCAGCAAAAATGCGGCCAAAATTTTAGCGAGAAAAAACTATCACGTGATTAACGTTCGTGGTGGGATGTCCCAATGGTCTGGTCAAATTAAAGGAGGAAAATAAATGAAAATTGTAATTATCGGAGGCGTGGCTGGTGGTATGTCAGCAGCGACACGTTTACGTCGCTTAATGGAAGATGCTGAAATTGTTGTCATGGAAAAAGGCCCTTTTGTTTCATTTGCAAACTGTGGTTTGCCTTACTACGTTTCTGGCGAAATCGCAGAAAGAGAGCAACTGCTTGTTCAAACACCCGAAGCGTTAAAGGCACGGTTTAATTTAGATGTTCGTCCTCACCATGAAGTCGTGGCGATTGATCCAATAGAAAAAGTGATCACAGTGAAACATGAAACAGAAATTTTAACAGAACACTATGACAAATTAATTTTATCACCAGGGGCGAAACCTTTTGTGCCACCAATTACAGGATTGGCAGAAGCCAAAAATGTTTTTTCATTAAGAAATGTTCCTGATTTAGATCAAATTATGACAGCCTTGACACCAGAAACAAAACGAGCCGTCGTGATTGGCGCAGGCTTCATTGGCTTGGAAATGGCAGAAAACTTACAAAAACGCGGATTAGAAGTCACTCTCGTGGAAAAAGCGCCTCATGTTTTACCGCCATTAGACGAAGAAATGGCCGCTTTTGTCAAAGCTGAATTAAGTAAAAACAATGTTCAAGTAATTACGGGACAATCTGCGGTTGCTTTTGAAGAAGAAGGGCAAGTGATTCGCTTAGAAGACGGTCAAACATTAGCTTCTGATTTAACCATTTTGTCGGTGGGTGTCCAACCAGAAAATACCTTAGCAGTTGAAGCAGGTGTAGCAACTGGTTTACGTGGCGGTATTGTTGTTGATGAACGCTATCAAACGAATCAACCCGATATTTATGCGGTTGGGGATGCTATTGTAGTGAAACAACAAATCACTCAAGAAGATGCGCTGATTTCTTTAGCTTCTCCTGCCAATCGCCAAGGACGTCAAGTAGCGGATGTGATTGCTGGGTTAGAGAGAAAAAATCAAGGAAGCATTGGGACCGCCATTGTGCGAGTCTTTGATTTAACCGCTGCTTCAACTGGTTTAAGCGAACGGGCTGCTAAAGCTGCTGGACTAACAACAGATGTTGTGCATATCAGTGGAAAAGACCATGCGGGGTATTATCCTGGCGCAACAGATCTTCAGTTAAAATTAGTTTTCCATCCTACGACAGGGGAAATTTATGGCGCACAAGGAATTGGGGCAAAGGGCGTAGATAAGCGGATTGATATTCTTGCGACCGCTATTAAAGGACAGTTAACTATTTTTGATTTGCCTGAATTAGAGTTTACCTATGCGCCGCCGTTTGGTTCAGCGAAAGATCCTGTGAACATGTTAGGCTATGCAGCGATGAACCTTGTAGAAGGATTGAGTGAAAACGTTCAATGGCATGAGTTATCCAACGAATTAGCTAATGGGGCTGTTTTATTAGATGTCCGTAATCCCGCCGAACGAGCCAATGGTCAATTTAAAAATGCTGTGTCTATTCCTTTAAATGAGTTAAGAGAACGTTTGGAGGAATTAGACAAGTCAACGGAGTACATTGTTAGTTGTCACAGCGGTTTGCGTAGTTATATTGCAGAACGGATGCTAAAACAAGCAGGCATCTCAGCCAAAAATTTAGATGGTGCTTTTGCGCTATATCGAATGGTAAAACCGGAGGAACTAGAAAATGTATAACACGATTGGCATGCCTGAGTTTTATCAGGAAGCAAAACGAAAAAAATTACCGATTATTGATGTACGAGAAGAAATGGAATACCAACTGGGGCATGTCCCCCAGGCCATCAACTTACCTTTAAGTACTTTAACCGAAAATTATCAGCAATTAGATAAAAAACAACCCTATTACCTGATTTGTCAAATGGGGTCGCGCTCCGCACAAGCATGTGCGTTTCTCAGTCAACAAGGGTATCAAGTAACCAATGTTCTAGGCGGTACATCTGGCTGGTTGGGTCAATTAGAACAATAAAATAACAAAAAACGTTTATCCTTTTACACAGGATAAACGTTTTTTTGTTAGATAAAGATGTGTCAAAACTGTAAGAGGAATGATAGGAAGATGAAGGGACCAGTTTTTTTATTCATTATATACTAAATAAAATGACAAACTCGTCAACAGAAATCAAGGAGGAACAAATAAATGAAAAAGTCAGGCCAGAAGAAGCGAAATAAAAAAGTGTGGTTCGGTATTGGTGCCGCAGTGGTCGTCGTCGGATTTATCGGAGCAAAAACAGTTTTTTCTTCAAAAGAAGTTGAACCTGAATACACAACGTATACCATTACAGAAATGGCCTCATTAAAATTAGATGGTCAAGTGAGTTTTCTAGATACTCGGGATATTTTCTTTGATCCTTCTTTAGGAAAAATTGCCGAAATAAATGTTGAAAATGGTAAAGAAGTCAAGAAAGATAGTCCATTGTTAACGTACAATAACTCAGACATCCAAGCCACAGAAACAGAACAAGCGAATGCCGTTAATCGGAACAATCTTCAAGTCCAACAAGCACAAGAGAACGTTAACTTAGCCACTCAAAAATACAATGAAGCCTTAAACAAAGTTGCTGCAGCCAAGCAAAAATTAAACACCGCAAAAGAGGCTGAAGAGAAAGAAACACTAAATGCGGAAATTCAGCAATTGAATGAAGCCGTTAGTGCTGCGAATAGTGAAGTCGCCCAAGCTAACCAAGCCCTTCAATTAGCCAACAGTGATGCCGTCGGAGCAGCAAACACGCTTGAACAAACACGTGGCAAAGTTAACACAGTCGTTACAGCACCAATTGATGGCCAAGTCACTGTCGATGCTAGTGCCATGAGTAGTACCGACAAACCAGTCATTAAAATTGCAACACAAAAGAAAAATATTCAAGGAAAAGTAACCGAATATGATTACGATAAATTACAGACAGGGGAAGAAGTAACAGTGACGACCGTTGGTTCAGGCAAATCAGCGCCAGGCAAAATTGTTTCCATTGCGCAAACCCCAATAGCTAAAAATGAAGGCAATCCAGTAGTGAGTTATCAATTTACAGTAGAAGGTGATTTTCCTTGGGCAGAAGGCTTGTCTACTAGTATCGCTGTGCCACAAAAGCAAATGATTATACCGACAGCAGCAATCCAAAAAGAAGGCGAAAAAGAATTTGTCTATGTTTACAAAGCGGGCAAAGCGAAAAAAACACCGATTGAAACAGAAACAAATTTAGGTCGTAAAGTTGTCAAAAGTGGCTTGAACTGGAAAGACCAAGTGATTGCCAATCCCAATAAAGAATTAAAAGATAATCAAGATGTTCAGGTAGCTGCCAATGATTAAGCTAGCCCATATTCATAAATATTATTATTCCGAAGAAGAAACACTGCATGTGTTAGATGATATTAACCTCCAAGTAGACGCTGGAGAATTTTTAGCGATTATGGGTCCTTCTGGTTCTGGGAAATCGACTTTGATTAATTTGCTAGGCTTTATTGATAAAAAGTTTGAAGGAACGTATTTATTTGAAGACCATGAAATTGGCGACTTTTCTGATAAGGAACTATCCCGAATTAGAAATGAAGCAGTCGGCTTTGTCTTTCAGAATTTTAGTTTAATTGAAACACTAACAGTTGAAGAAAACATTGAATTGCCTCTTTTATATAGTGGGTTAACCCCAAAAGAAGCCAAAGATCGTGTCCACGAAGTTCTGACAAAAGTCGGCTTGCCAGATAAAGGCAAGAAGCATCCAAAACAACTTTCGGGCGGACAACAACAACGTGTGGCCATTGCGCGTGCGATTGTCAATCGGCCAAGTTTTATTATTGCAGATGAACCAACTGGGGCTTTAGATAGTAAAACATCGGAAGAAATTTTAACGCTCTTTCAGCAATTAAACAATGAAGGTGTCACCATTATTTTAGTGACACATGATGAAGAAACAATTGAATACTGCAATCGTTTGATTAAAGTTCGTGATGGAAAGATTTTAGAGGAGGTGCTGACATGAAACGTTCAATTATTTGGAAAACCGCCTTCCGTTCCATTTTGAAAAATAAGCGACGCAGCTTGTTAACGATGCTAGGGATTGTTATCGGGATCGCTTCGGTGATTACCATCGTGGCTATCGGTAACGGCTTTAAAGAAGACATGGTCGATAAATTATCTGCTGAAAAACAAAAAGAAAATGTGAAAAAGATTTCTTTTTCGGCCTACAACACTTCGGATATGTTTAGTGACCAAGCGATGTTTACCGACAATGATTTAGGGGTCGTGCGCATGGTTCCTGGCGTAGAAAAAATTGATTTTGATCAAAGAGAAGTTGATGGCGCCCAAAAAGGTACACTGAATTTTCAAGCAGGACCGAAAAATCTTTCTGTAACCTATGAACTTGCCGACAAAACCACCAAAGAATTGTTGGCGGGACGCCAACTGAATGATGGAGACAATGCAAAACTGGATAAAACAGTGGTGGTGGATGAACTGGTTGCCAAAGAACTCTACCAAGACCCGACTGCAGCAGTTAATCGAACTTTTCCATATAAAGATCAACTTTTTACCATTGTTGGCGTGACAACCAATACCAGCGGTGCCATTGGTCCAGGTAATGATGACTCATTGCTTTATTTTCCCAAAAAGACCTATGAACATTATTTCGGCAAGCTAAAAGATACATCTACGTTGAAGCTAACAGTAGCACCTGGCTACCAACCAGATCAAGTATTGAAAGAAACAATAAAAACTCTCTCTCAACAAGGAACCATGAAAAACAGCGGGACGTATCAAGAATATAATGTTAAAGATACCATCAAAGAAATGGGCTCTTTATTAAATAATTTAACCTTGTTTATTTCCGCAATTGCGGCTATTTCACTGGTAATTGCTGGGGTCGGCGTTATGAATATGATGTACATTTCGGTCTCAGAACGGATTAAGGAAATTGGTATCCGCCGTGCATTGGGCGGGACAGCCAGTGATATTAAAAAGCAATTCTTAACAGAAGGAATTGCCTTGACCTTAATCGGCGGAATTACTGGTTATCTTTTAGGAATGATTATTGCCTACTTAGCCTCAATGGCACTACCGTTTTCTGTTCGTCCAGATTTAATGACGGTTACATTAGCCATCGGGATTTCTGTCTTTATCGGGGTTGTATTTAGCTATTTCCCTGCCTCGGCCGCTTCAAAAAAAGACTTAATCGATATTATGAAATAAATATAAATAGCAAAGAAACAGCCACTTTTGGCTGTTTTTTTTAGTAAAAGTAGAAAAAAATCCAAAGATTTCAAGAGAAAATAGCTAACAAACGTCAAAAGGTTGATATTAGCTACCAACCTTTTGATGTTTGTTAGCTAAATAAAAAAAGAAAAAATTAAAAAAATAGCATGTTGAGGATTAAATAACAAATATTTTTTAAATAAGACTATTGGAAATCCTTTATAAATCGGGGATTACAGGAATGACTGTTAATGACTGATTTGATTGTAAATTTCTAAATTTTAATTCGAAAAAATTCCAGTATACTAAATATATCAAAACAAAACACGAGAATTGAGAAAATTTTGAACCAAAAAAGAATTAAGGAGGAATCAAGAATGAAAATAATGGTCATCACAAAAAATATTTTATCAGAAACTGCTTTTCAAAACCGCTTACAGCATTTAGATCACCAAGTTTTTTGTACGACGTGTCTGATTGGTGAAATTAAGGAAAGTCATTTGTTTTATCGAAAATTTGATGCCATCATTCTCAGCGAAACGATTCCTCGCAAAGAACAATATTTATATCTAAAGGAATTAGCCAGAGTTAAAACGCCGTTGTTTCTTCGCTCGGAAGACATTCCTACCTCGGAAGAATTGAGCATTAGCTATCAATATGGCATTCTCAATTGGTTACGATTGGATGCGACTTTGGATACATTAAGAGAAAATCTCCTTTTGGCAGAATTAAATAAACCCATCCAACGAGAAGATGAAAAGTTAGATGTAGAGGGGATAAAGCTAACAGCCGCAGAACGTGCACTACTGGCTGTCTTGTATAGTACGCCAAAAGAACACTTACCAATGGAACGCCTTTGTAAATTAATATATGACACAGAAGAAACAGCCAATAATCGAAAAAAAATGACCAAACAGCTGACAAAATTAAATAAAAAAATTCAAGTAGGGGGCTTTAAAAAACAAGGTATCCAAAATACACGGTATAAAGGCTACAAACTGCATCCGCAGTTGCTTCCTTACATTGGCGAATTATTTACTTAAAATAGAGAAGCACTTGACGAATGAAAATCACCATCACAGGATGACCCCTAAAAACCATGCTATACTAATACTGAATAGTATAGGAGGTGGGTCTGTATGAAAGACGGACTATATTGGGTACAACAATTAAAAGAACAGAAAGTAAGTCACACAGAACTCTTAAAGGATATTGAGAAAAAAGTCCAAAAGTTAAATCCAAAGATCAATGGCTTTGTAACCTTTGACAGCCAAGAAGCAGAAGCAACTTACCAAAAAAATAAACAGCAGGACACACTATTTGCTGGTTTGCCATTTCCTTTGAAAATGTTAGGCCAAGAAAAAGCGGGGTGGTCGGCAACGGCCGGCTCGCAACTTTTTAAAAATAGTACTGCAACAACGACCTCTAACTTTGTCAAACAAGCAGAAACGATTGGTTTGATGCCCTTAGGACAAACCAACGCCCCAGAGTTTGGCTTTAAAAATATTACGGATCCTGCGCTTTACGGGCCAGCCCGCAATCCTTGGAACCTGGAACATTCGCCAGGCGGTTCCAGTGGCGGCGCTGCCGCAGTTGTCGCTAGCGGGATTGTTCCTATCGCCGGCGCTAGCGATGGCGGTGGCTCCATCCGAATTCCCGCCTCTTTTAGTGGCTTAATTGGCTTAAAACCTAGCCGTGGCTCCATGCCTGTCGGCCCAGAAGGCTGGCGAGGCTGGCAAGGTGCCTCGATTGACTTTGCGTTGACTATTTCTATGAGAGACACCAAAGCATTATTTTATGACCTACGTGGTAGCCACAGTGGCGCCCCATACCAAGCGCCCTTGGCAGAATGGCAAACACACACTAAAAAACAACGGCTAAAAATTGCTCTGTGTACCGCTTCGCCTATCGGCTCAATGATTTCGCCAGAAGCAACACAAGCGGCGAAACAAGCGGCTGATTTTCTGGCAGCCGCTGGCCATGAAATCATTGAAATTTCTTATCCAGTCGATGGTGCAGCGCTGATTCGCTCCTATTATCAAATGAACGGCGCAGAAACTACAGCGATGATGAACAGCATTCAACAGGGGCTCGGGCGCCCAATTCGTAAAGAAGAAATCGAACCTTTTTCATGGACCATGCATCAATTTGGGCAAAAGATTCCAGCAGCCACCTATGTTCATTCATTACAGTTGTGGGATCAAGCAGCAGTAACGATGGAAGAACTTTTTCAAAAATTTGATCTGTTTTTATCACCAACAACGGCTTTTTCAGCACCAAAAATTAACGAAGATTTGCAAAGTGAGCACATTCGTCAACGAATGGCGCAAGCAGCAGAATTAACAGAAGCAGAGTTAGCTGAATTAATCTATGATTATTTTGATAAAAGTTTACAGCTAACACCATATACTCAACTAGCGAACTTGACAGGACAACCAGCCATCAGCTTGCCCACACATGTTACGGCAACGGGGTTACCCTTAGGTATTCAATTGCTGGCTGCTCGTGGACGTGAAGATCTCTTATTCCAAGTAGGCGAACAGTTTGAGCAAGAAGGAAAATTTAAATTACCAGAAAGTTACCGCTAAATAGGGTGTTATTGTGACCAAATTTCAGATAAAATAGACACAAGACAAAAAACTGAGGTGGAAAAATGCTGTACGTAGTGAGACATGGTGAAACAGATTATAATGTGGCCCGTAGAATTTGTGGTCATGCGGAAGCGCAATTGACCGAAAAAGGCTATCAACAAGCGGAATTGGTAGCTGAAAAAATTGCCAAACAAGGAATTCAAATCGACCGTTTACTGGCGTCGCCTTTAAAACGGGCGCAAGAAACAGCACGTAAAATTGCGGAACGAAATCAATTGACGATTGAAACAGAACCTCGTTTAATTGAGATGAATTTTGGCATTTATGATGGTGAACCGATTGAAACAACGGCTTTCCAAGAAAATCGTTCTGAGATTTCCTTGCCGTTTCCAGAAGGGGAATCAGTCCTAGATGTCGCGGGTCGAATTTATCCCTTGATTGAGGAAGCCTTGGCTTCAGAGGAAACTTACTTATTTGTTTGCCACAATGCGGTTATGCGAGTCATTGATAACTACTTCAATGGTAAAAAAATCCAAGATTTCTTGGACTTTCATTGTGAAAATACACAACTTGTACAATACGGAGAATAAAAATCAAGTCTTTAATCTTTTGGTTAAAGACTTGATTTTTTTTATGGTAAATAAGAAACCGCTTCCGTTTTAATGTATAATAAATTAACTTTTGGATCAAAAAAGAAATGGGGAAAAGACTATGAGAATTGATAATATTCATCAAGCGTTAAAACAGTTTCACGTACAAAATCCAAGTAGCAAAGCAACCTTGTTGCCCGCAACGGCTTCGCAATTAAGTCAGGCCTCTGGCTATACCCGAACCGCTGTTAGTGAAGAGCTTTCAGAATTAGTGAGAAAAGACCAAGTCGTTAAAGTTAAATCTAGACCAGTGTTATTTTTTGATAAAGACTACTTAGAGGAACAGTTTCCTTTTTTTAAAAGTAGCACGTGCTACGATTCCCTCGCTTCGCTGCAAGAGGACATTTATCAACAGACAGAACAGATACATAAGAAAAAGCAGCTACTGAAAATGAATCCATTTGCGAACGTAATTGGTTTTGATGGGAGCTTAGCAGACGCCATCAAGAAGTTGAAAGCCGCTATTTTATATCCGCCTAATGGCTTGAATATTTTACTTACTGGAGAATCTGGGGTGGGGAAAACCTTAATTGCGGAACAATTACACCAATTTTATCAAGTTAAAATGAACCAAGAAGTTCCGTTTATTTATTTTAATTGTGCAGAATATTTCAACAATCCAGAATTATTAACTTCGCATCTGTTTGGCTATAAAAAAGGCAGTTTTACTGGTGCCGTCAATGACCAAAAAGGCTTAGTGGAGTTGGCAGATGGCGGTTTTTTATTTTTAGATGAAGTCCATCGATTAACGAGCGAAGGCCAAGAAAAATTGTTTACAGTTTTGGATAAAGGGTATTTTACACGGATGGGCGAAGCCGAAAAACAAAGAAATGTATCGATAAAATTTATTTTTGCAACAACCGAAGCAGTCAATCAACATTTTTTGAAAACGTTTTTAAGAAGGATCCCTGTGACATTAGCCATTCCAGCTTTAGCCGAGCGCTCTTTGAAAGAAAAAATTCAATTGATTTTGTCCTTTTTCTTAGAAGAAAGTCAACGGATTCAAAAGAATATCCATATTCGTTATGAGGCGTTGAAACAATTAACGTTTACTCATTTTGAAGCCAACGTTGGCGAATTGAAAGCGGCGATTCAATTTATGAGCGCACAAGCCTATTTAGAAGTGTTCGATCAATTAACGGAAACTATTTGCATTGAAGCAAACGAGGGAACAGTCAAAGAGCAACCTGATGTAGAAAGTCTGCTGGCTTTTAATGAGTGGATACCTAACGATGGCCTCACGATTCAATACAACCATTTTTATTTAAGCAGTCAAGAGTTACTCAAATCGGAAAGTCTGAAAAATGATCGTTTTTATAATTTTCTATTGAAAGAATATGCGGATTTGAAAAAATTAACTCTTTCGACAGAGGATGCGCTAGCAATCATGCAAAACAAAGTCGAGCAACTTTATGATATGGATATTTTTGCTCAAGAACCGCTAGCCATAGAGGCCATTGACGAAACATTGCAGCCAAAAATTCAAGAAGCCATTGTCTTTTTTGAACAATTAATCCAAGAAAAATTGACAGAGGATTTCCAGAATATTTTAATTGTCCACCTTTATTCTGCTGTTTTTTATTCTGCACAAATGAATGAAACATTTTATTCAGATACCAAAAATATCTATTCTGGCAAAGTAACCCAGTATCAAGCTGCTAAGACCATGGTGGACTTTCTACAAACGTTGTTTGGGATTTCTTTTGCTGATACGGAAATCCTCTTTTTTGATCTATTTATTCGTAAAGTCACAGCTAAAAAAAGAGCGCACTCAGTTGAAGAAAACTGTGGCGTTATCGTCGTTGCACATGGTGCCGCGACGGCTAGCAGCATGGTTGAGTACACCAACCTTCTGTTCTCAACAACGGTCATGCGTGCAGTTGATATGCCAATTAATCAATCAGTGGAAGAAACATTAGAAAAAGTCCGTACAATTGTGAAGCAAAATCAGTATAAAAAAATTATTTTAATGGTGGACATCGGTTCCTTGGTTTACTTTGGTAATGCTATCAGTCAAACGTTTCAAATGGAAGTGCTGCTAATTAGCAATATCAATCTCTTAACATTGCTAGAAGTGGCCCGAGAAGTCATTTATGAATCGACGGCGTTTGAGTATCTATTACCAGTCTTAAAAGAAAAAAATCATCGCGCCTTGATTTGCAGTAAAGGTCGCTTCAACGAGGCAAAAGTTCTCATTATTTCCTGTCTAACTGGCATGGGGACTGCTATTAAAATTGAACAGTTGTTACTAAAAACTTTTCCCAATGAATTACTAACGAATGTACGCATCATTACTTTAGAGAAAAGAGAAGTGGAAGACATTGATCGCTTGCATTCTTTTGTTCGGAAAGAAGAGAAAATCGTTGGCATCATTGGCACCGTAAAGACAGAAGTGCCAGATATTCCGTTTATTTCTTTACAAGATTTACTATCGAAGCGGGGCATTCAGCTAGTTTTCGAATTATTAGGCCATCATTTAGAAGAAAAACAAAACCAAGAGTTACTAAAAAAAGTTTCAGCTAAATATATTCAAGGATTATCAATCGAAGCTATTACAGACTTACTAACGGTTTTGAATCCTACAACCATTTCGATCGAATTAGCTAAGATTTATTCAGATATTTGCTTACAAACTAAAATAAAAAGTGACGAAAAGATTTTACTTCGTTTTATCATTCATTGTGCCTGTATGTTAGAACGGCAATTGTTGAATCCAGAATATGACCCGACAGCTTATGAAGTGTCATATCGAGAGTTGCCAGAAGCAGTATCTGTCATAAAAATGGCGTTTCGACCGCTTGAAGTGTCCTATAATCTGTTGATTCCACCTTTGGAAGTGCGCTATATTTATGAATTGCTCTTTGAAAAGGCTTAATTCAAACGGAAATGAAAGTTGGCACACTTATTGCTTTTAATAAAATGATTAATTAGCAAAGGAGTTTGTTTATGGAAAATGAACCAATTTTACTTTTAACACACAATGGTTGGGGCTTGGAATTAGTCAAAAGCGTCCAGATGATCGTTGGAGAAGTCACAAATGTACATGAAGTAGCATTACAAGCAGAGGATTCACTGGGGGATTATTTAGAACGAGTCACAGAAAAAATTGACCAATTAAAGTGGCACAACCAGTTGCTAATTTTAACAGATGTTAAAGGGGGCACACCTAGTAATGTTGCATTGCGTTTATCAAAAGATTATGACCTCCTGATCGTGTCAGGATTATGCACATCGTTATTATTAGAATCCGTCATGAAACAAAGTGGTCCTGGATTTCGTTTACAAGATGCAGAGATGATTCAACAAGCAGCAGTAGACAGTTGTCAAATTTTAGAAATTCCAAAATAAGAAAGTACAGGTGAACAGAATGTCAAAAATCGTATTAACAAGAGTCGATAGTCGTTTAATCCATGGACAAGTAGTGACTAAATGGTTACAACAATCAGGTGCAAATGAAATTTTGGTAGTGAGTGATGAACTAGAGCAAGATGAATTTTTACAAAGTATTTATTTAATGGCGGCGCCTCCAGGGGTTTCTGTAGTAATTAAAGGGATTGAAAGTGCCAAAGAATATTGGGAATCGCAAGAAAAGGAAGAGAAAAAGGTGTTATTTTTAGTGCCAGATTTAACGACCTTAAAAGCGATGGTGGACCAAGAAATTATTAAAGAGGAGATTCAAGTTGGTGGCTTAGGTGGCGGACCAAATCGGAAAAATGTTTTAAAAAATATCAATTTATCTGAAGAAGATGTTGCAATTTTGACTGAACTTTTAACGAAGGGCATTCATGTTTTCTTCCAAGCGATTCCCGAAGAAAATCCCCTACCAATTCAAAAATTAATTGAAAAATATCAATCACTATAATCAGAGAAAAAGGAGAGAATCATATGGGCGTTTTAGGTGTTTCAATTATTATGGGACTTTATTATTGGTTTGCACGTTTGCGTTTTGGGTATACATTTTCAGGCATGCTGTCTCAGCCATTAGGTGCAGCGTTGGTGGCTGGTTTAGCAACAGGAAAACTTAGTGAAGCAATGGTTGTGGGGGCGGGGATTCAACTTGTTTATCTCGGAGTCACCTCCACACCGGGTGGCAATGTGCCTAGTGATCCGGCTTTAGCTTCAGCAATTGCGATTCCAATTGCTTTAGGTGTGGGAATGAATGCCGAGGCGGCTGTTGCACTAGCTGTTCCTTTTGGTGTGTTAGGCGTCTTTATGGATCAATTACGGCGGACCATCAATGCGACGTGGGTGCATATGGCTGATAAATATGCAGAAGAGTTAAATTATGGGGGGATTTACCGAGCTGCGTTTGTTTATCCAGCTTTAGCGGGATTTTTAATTCGCTTTCCGTTGGTTTTTGCGGCGAACTTTTTTGGTCAATCTGTGGTGAATAAAGTCTTAGAAGTTATCCCAGCATGGTTGATGCACGGCTTTGAAGTAATGGGTGGTATTTTACCAGCGTTAGGCTTCGCCTTAACAATTATGGTAATTGGCAAGAAAAATTTGATTCCTTATTTTTTAATCGGTTTTGTTGCAGTAGTATATTTTGGCGCAGAAGTTATGGCCGTCGCTATTTTAGGAATCTGTATTGCCTTTTTAGTTAGAAACAAGGCATTGAGTGAGGAGGCAGCATAATGGAACAAATGACACAAGCAAATGAACAACAATTGGAACAGAAAAAAATTACTAAAAAAGAATTATCCAAAGCCTTTTGGATTTATCAACTAGGCTGTGAATTATCAAATTCTTATGAACGTCTTCAAAGTTTAGTTTTTTGTGCATCGATGATTCCTACAATTAAAAAACTTTACGCAGACGATGAAGAACAACAAAGAGAAGCTCTGAAACGTCATTTGAATTTTTTTAATACTGAAGGAACAGTAGGAGCTTCCATTCAAGGGATTGCAATTGCTATGGAGGAAGAAAAATCCAATGGCGCAGCGATCTCTGATACGGCGATCACATCGATTAAAACTGGGCTGATGGGTCCGCTGGCTGGGATTGGCGATTCGATTATTTGGGCAGCATTAATGCCGTTAATCATTTCCATTTTTATTCCAATGGCTAAAGGAGGTAACGTGATTGGAAGTATCGGTCCGTTGGTTCTGTACACAGCCATTACGTTATACATCAGTTGGACGTTAGTAAATAAGTCCTATACATTAGGGCGTAATTCAATCTTAAGTTTGTTAAAAGACGGCAAAATTAAGCAAGTCATTTATTCAGCAAATGTTTTAGGAATGATGATGATGGGCGCTTTAAGTGCGAGTTATGTTAAAATTGCTAGCCCGATGACGTTTAAAGTTACTGGCGGTGCCACGATTGTTTTACAAGATATCCTAGATCAAATTATGAAAGGGTTACTTCCTTTAGCAGCAGTCCTGGCTATTTATTTCTTCATGGTAAAAAAAGGTCCACGTTACGGTATCATTATCGGCACGATTGTCTTAGTTAGTTTGGTCACTTCATTCTTTGGTTTGTTATAAAGGAGAAAATAATGAA
>NZ_JBFDTM010000003.1:0-143040 GCF_040719405.1 Enterococcus sp. AN402
ACCCCAAAAAGTTAGACTTTTTATAGAGTGGATTTTTCCACTCTATTTTTATGCAGTTTTTTGATTGAATTGTCGAAATTCTACTGGGCTTTTCCAGTTAAGTTTTTCCTTGATTCGGTGATGATTGTAATAATAAATGTAGTTCTCAATTGCTTCTCTCAATTCATTTTGACTTTGATAGATTTTTCCATAGTACACTTCTTGTTTTAGGATACTGAAGAAATTCTCCATAGGAGAATTATCTAAACAGGTTCCTTTTCGAGACATACTTTGAAAGATATTGTTGTCCTTTAATGTTTGTATATAGACATTCATTTGATAAGCCCAGCCTTGATCAGAGTGAAAGGTGCGCCGATAGGGACAATCATTTGTTTGAGAAATTGCTTCTTTCAGACCTTCCATAACTGTTTTACCATTTGGTTGAGTAGAAAGGCTATAGCTTAGAATTTCACTATTATACATATCCATAAATGGATCTAAGTATAGTTTTTTCTGACGAAAGATGCCTGCGTTATCTGCTTCAAAGTACTTAAATTCAGTTGTATCAGTTGTAATTTTTTGATGAGGAACAGAGGTTTTAAATCGGCGACGAATCAAATTTTTAGCGATTTTACCAACGATTCCTTTATAGGAATTATATTTTATGGATTTCTTAGTAAAAGCTTTGACTTGTAACTTTAACTTTTGTATTAATCGCTGGACTTTCTTTTTATTCACTTGAAATCCACGTCGTTTCAATTCTTGGGTTATCCTTCTATAGCCATAATGTTGATGTTTTTTACGAATCGCTTGAATCTCTTCTTCAATGATTTGTGTTGAAGCTGTTCTGTCGAGGCGTTTTTGCCAGTACATGTAAGTAGATTTTGGAAACCTTAGGGTTTCCAAAATATCTTTTAATCGAAAGTGTCTTCGGAGACTGTGAATGATTCGTGCGATTCGTTCATTTTTTGTTTGTCCTCTAAACGCAGTCTCCTCAATTCTTTTAAATAGGCATTCTCAATTTTTAACATTCTATTTTCTTTTTCTAGTTTCTCTACTTGAAATCGTTCACTTGGTAGTGGTTGGGGTTCATTTCGTTTCTTTTTAGACATGGTAGGTGGACGTCCTTTCTGTTTAGAGAGTCCCTCTATACCAAACTTCTGATACGTTCTAAGCCAATTCGCAATCAATGATGGATTATTCATTTTTAGAAGATTAGCTACTTCTTGATAGGACAACTCTGTTGTTAAATATAACTCTATCGCATCTAGCTTAAATTGAACAGAGTAATTCTTATTTTTTCGACTGCGAAGTAGGCCTTCTTCACCAAGTTCTTTATAGGCATTTATCCATTTGCTTATTTGAGAACTATCTTTAAACCCATACTTCTTTGCGAGAAACCTTAGACCTCCTTGACCAGATAAGTAGTCATGAACAAATTTAAGTTTAAATTCAAAACTGTATTTTGCCATACAAAAAAACCTCCAAAAGTTAGATTTCTAGGTCTAACTTTTGGGGGTCGGCTCAATGACTAAACAACCTTTTTTTCTCCAAAGTATACTTGATACTAATACACCTGATGTCATAACCAAAGCTTGTCCTGGTTCAACTTTTAAATTTGCGTTAGGGGTTAGGTTTCTTATACTCAAAATATGACTTTGTATTTATTGCGAATCTTTTAAAAGAATATCAATGGGTAAACTGCCTCCGCCAAAATTAATAGAGTCAATTGAATTTAAATTAAGTATATTTTTTAAACCAATTATTAATTTTTTTATGTTTGGTAAAGAATCATTGTGAAAATGAAGACCAGAAACCTTTACATATTTATTATTAATCAAAAAATTTTTTAATTCTTCAATCTCTATCCCTATACCATTATTGCCATTGTTTATTCTAATGCTCACTCTTTTTTTAGGATGCAACTTACTTATATATGTCAACTGATCAATAGAGTCAATTGATATTTCACCATTATTTTTTATGATAAAATTTATATTTTCTTTACTTAATCCTGGAGACGTACATGATATTTTTTTGAAGTCTAAACTTGTAGCTATTTTAAATTCATTTATGGATGCACAGTCAACAAAGTCAACATAAGGTTTCAAACATTTTAAAATTTTCTTATTGTAATTAGCTTTTAGAGAATAGCCTAATAAAATGTTTTTCTCCATTGCTGTATAATTTAAATATTGAGCCCAATTTATTAATAACTCTAAATTGTAAATCATTGCTGGTGTAGGAATAGAATCAAGGAATTCGTTGAATCTACTATCCTTTAAATAATTTAGGCCAAAATTTTCCAAATGTACTCCCCCAATCTGAAATATGCATTAAATTATAATCAATTAGCATAGTTTATCCAAGAAATCTTCTAGTAATTTTATAGAATTTTCATATGAATCAATTTTGTAACTAAAATTGAGTCTACTCTGTATCTCCTTGTATCTGATTGTAGGACTACTAATTATTTCTCTCATAAACCTAGTTTTTTTAGAATTGTTATTCCAAATAAAACCAACTATCTCTAATGCCAATATCCTCTTTAAATATACTTTCCCTCTGAGCAGATTTGTCCTTTCTACCCAGTCATATTTGTTTTTTTCTATTCCATAAAAATAATTTGTGCCATAAAATTCCGTTAAAATATTTTTATATATTTTTGATAATTCTTTTGCGGCCAAAATTTTATCCTCATCTAAAAATAGGGTTACCTGCATCTCAAAACTATTTAACATAAACGTAGACAGAAAAATATCTTTTAAATTGTCAAGCACAATTGAACTTTGATCTTTTCTTTTAAGATTGAATTTTTTACGAAAACCTTCTGTCAAAACATGATTACATAGCCTTATATTCGATAAAATAGATAGTATTTCGATTGTAATCGGGTCGATAAAACTACTAGAATTTTCTTCGGATTTTTCGGATAACGTCATATATGTGACTATTGTAATTATTCTCATAAGTTCAAACAAGTCATCAAATGAGCCTTCCCTAAAACAGCAACAGTCTTTCCATTCGCTGTATTTTGAATTTTTGTTGCTAAATAATCGTCTCTTTCAGTTACGAAAACTTCCCACAAATTAGGATAGGACTCCTTCAATTCTTCAAAAACAGGTTCAAAATTTTCAGATTCTAACAGATTTTGAACCTCTTCTTCAGTTTCTTCCGCACCCTCAAATATTTTTCCAAAAGCATATGGTAATTTCACTTTTTCACGAAAATTTAACATCTTCCATGCTCTTTTAAAAGTAAGAGAAGAATCTCTATTAATTAGATAAAATTTTATGTTTAATTTTTTTGACTCATCAACAGCAACTACAAATTCTTTTCCTACAAGGCGATTCATATCTTGAGAAACTTTTTTTTGAAATAATTTGTAAATAACGCCAAAAATAAAAACTGTAAATTGTTTATTCTTTATTATTTTAACTATATCTGTATCATCCCATTCGTCTGGGTATATGTTTTTTTTGTATCTTTTTTCATCCCATTCAATACAAATAGTATCAGGATTTTCTTCCTGAATTGTTTTTCTGACCAAATCAGCACTTTCAGTTGAGATATGACTGGTCCCAATTAAAATAATTTCAGATCCTTTATAAAACAACCTTATAATATCTTCCTCCATAAAAAAACTCCTATCTATAGTATTCTCAAAGCTTTCAAAAAAAATGAACAAATACAAAAAACTTTTTTACTACAACTCACGATATTAGGTATCATATTTTCAATTTTATCAAACAAACTTTAAAAGTGATACAAAATGAAGTATGAAATTTATCTAAATAAATCAATTTATTACTTATTTTCAACCCAATTATGCAAGGTGATTTCAGAACCTTTCGAATTATTCCCTTTATTTATATTTTCTTTTTCTAACGCACATTCAACAAATAAATTGTAAAAAGACTTGTAAAATAAACCTTTAGGACTTTTAACAGTAGAATCTGTCTTGATTTTATGCATCACTCGTCGCAAACATTTGTCTATTTCTTCTTGATAATCTTCCCCAATTAAAACAACATTGTATTCTTTTTCAACTTTAGTTTTAGCACGTATAATTGTTCCAACCATTTCATGGGCTTCTTGAATAGTATCAGAAAAGGCAGCAATAAATTTTAAGCTATCTTTGTTAAGAAAGGTGTTCTCTTGTACTTCTGAAAATTGATCGAGCAATAATTGTTGTTGCAATCGTTCTTTTTCAGTATCTATTGTATCTAATGTATCTGTATTTAGATTATTAAATACTGTACTGATTTTCATACCCTCTGATTTATCAACGTTTTCTTTCATAGTATCATCGAATGATTGCAATTGATAAATATCGTTTTCTGTTACTTCAAGTTCCGCTAGATAAAGTCTATTAGGATTGTTCTTACCTAGTGTTTTATTAAAACCCATTTGTTTTTGATAAAGCAATCCGTATTCTTCTAATTGTGATTTTATAGCTAATACTCTCTGTTTACCGCAATCAAGCACTTCTCCTAATTCACTAATAGTAAATGTAAAATAGACATTTCCATTTTCATCTACTTGATTTCTTTGAACAGCAAATTCCAGACGTGCTTTTAAAAGCATGTATGCAATTTTTGTAGAATCTGACATTTTTTTGTATTTATCGCTAGCAATAAGTACTTTTGGGAATTGATAGAATAATTCATTGTAAATACGGTTTACATTAAAAAATTTGAAGTTGTTCATATAAGATCCCTCTTTTCTTAGTTAAAAATTTATCTATTAATTTATTTAGTAAGCGTTCTTTTTTTAAGAATACCAAAACATTATTTAAAATAAAGCAATTTTTATTTTTAGTAGTAAGATAGTAAAGTAGTAGAATAGTAAAATAGTAAATTTTATAAATATTATTTGTAGTAAGAAAATATTTATGAAATGAAGAGTCATTGTATGGTTAAAAAAATTGTATTTGGAAATTTCAAAGGCGGCGTTGGGAAGACTACTAATTCTGTAATGGTAGCGTATGAATTAGCTAAAAAAGGTTTTAGAGTTTTAGTTTGTGACTTAGACCCACAAGCAAATTCAACGCAATTGTTGCGAAGAACATATGGATTACAAAATAATAAAGAACTACCTATAAAAGAAACGATGATGGTAGCAATTCAAGAAGGAAATTTAGGCAAAGCTGTTGTAAATGTAATGCATAATTTGTATTTATTGCCTTCACACAAAGACTTTGTTAATTATCCTGATTTTCTTGAGCTAACAATTATGCCGACAGAGAAAAACTACAAAGAGAGACGAATAGCTTTTTTAGTGAATTACTTAAACCAATTGAAAATGATTATGATTACATTATATTTGATGTTCCTCCTACACTTTCAGTATTTACCGATACAGCTCTTTATTCTTCTAATTACATTGTAATTGTTTTGCAAACGTAGCAACGTTCCCTTGATGGTGCAGAAGCATTTTGGGAATACTTGCAAACCTTGTATGATACTTATAAAAACATTGATTTTGATATTGCTGGGGTACTTCCAGTGCTGTTGAAAAACGATTCTGGAATTGATAATCAAATAATTAAAGATGCTAAAGACGCTTTTGGTGATGAAACTTTGTTTAATACAATTGTAAGACACATGGAACGGTTAAAACGTTATGATCGTAAAGGTATATCAGAAGAAGGATATACGGAATTATATGATTTTCATGATAGAAAAGTTCATGAATTGTATAACAAATTATCTGATGAAATAATTGAACGAACAGAAGGGACGACTGCTAATGAGTAAGTATACATTTCATAAGGATCCTGAACGTAAACAATCAAAAGAAATTAAAGCAACTGAAATTTCAGAACCTGAAACTACTTTTGATTTAAGTAGTTTTTCAAAAGAAGAAAGTTCAGCAAGTGATTCAGGATCAAAACGAATTGGGCGACCTGCTAAAAATAAAGTATATAGTACAATTAGGATACAAAAGAGTAACATCAATAGAATAAATGCGTTTCAGAATACTTTAGATTTTGAAACACAAGACGACATTGTATCGTTCATGTTAGATAGATTAGATAACACATTAGAACCAGAACAACGTACAATGTTTGAAATGTATATGAAAGCTTATGAATCACGAGACAAAAAGAAACAAAAATAAAAGACACTGTTAAAAAAATAAAAACACAAGAAATGCTGTTCAAACATTACTCTTGTGTTTTTATTTTTTGTAGTAAAACAGTAATATTCTATCAAAAAACAAGCAATAAAGGAAATGCTTGTTCCCCTTACTACTTGTTTTTTTATAAAATAGCCTTAAAAGCTCTGTATAATTAATTATAAAGTATTGTACGTATAATTAGCACTTTGTTATTCCATCCGTTTTGAATTATTTTCAAAGAAATCAATATCATCTTTTATTTTATCTAATATTTCCTCTAGCATTGTGAAACGTGTAAAATATTCTTTCTTTAACTCAATACCAAAATTTGCTGAAATATTCATTACTTTTTCTATTTCTTCATCTGAAGTTTTATTAAAGAAATACGGTGGTGCATGTCTACAAAAATCATTATACATTTCTACTGCTGATCTAATAGCATGTATATAGGGAGGAAAAATTTTATCAACTCCTCCAAAGTAATACGGCTCACTTTGATTAGATAAAATTTTCCGTATACTATCAACAGCGACATCCCCATAGGTTACTTGCGCCCATGCACTACTAGGCAACCTTCCTGCATCATAAAACCATTGTGAAGCTAGTTGAATTAGCTCCATTTCTTTCAAAGAATACATTGATTTACCAAAAACATTGTACTTTAAATCCATAAAATCACTCCTTCTTATTTAATTCAAAAGCTCAAATTTTCCTAAAAAATACCAATTATTATAACTAACCCTACAGATTCATAACTATAAGTTTATCAATAAATATATTTTTCTACTACTATTTTATTAATAAAATAGCATCGATGGAAACTTCTACCACTGTATTCTTTACCAATTCCTGCATAGTCACAAAACTTGACCCAAAATAAAAATGTGCTATACTAAGAGTGCGAAACGACATTAAATCGTACAGATAACACAAAAAGCAATCCTACGGCGAATAGGATTGCTTTTTTTTACACTAGTTGCGACTCCTAGCGTGTGTGTTGATAGCAGCTTACTTTCGGTTATCGTCTTCCTCGTCCAACACACGAGAAATCATTTCCAGAACCAATCCTACAAAGATCGGCGCGATAACCAACGACATTAAATCTTTCACAAATAACACACCTCCAATCGAGGCGAGCTGCCGTATTAATTATATCATAGATTGAAATTCTGCCAATTCAATAATAAAACCTTCAACAATTTATCTAGCTGTTCTATGATCTTTTCTAAGCGTGTAAACTCGTTTACACCAGGAACATTTATACTTGTTTGAGTCACTCGTAACTCTGCTTGCTAGACAGCCACAGCTGCATTCTACATAAGCCACTTGGCGGACGCTGTCTCCTAGAGGAATAATGGTACCATTATAATCATATGCCTTCATTACGAACCCCCCAATCGCTAAAATACTCATCTAACTTTTTCTGCTCTTTTTTTGACAAAGTAGGATAGACCAAACCTTGAAAAGGGTTTGAATTTACTCTTTCTTCTTGTTTTATTCTGCTAGAATGACGATACATACACACGAAGTCAATTTCTTCTATACTATAGGAATCTTCACCAATTATTATTTTGTTTTCTTCCGCATATCCTCGAAAAGTTCCTATAACTTGTCTAGGAAAAGGATTGGTTTCTGAAGACATAAGTAATAAATATAATGGCTTATTTTGTTTGATTGAGCGAGAAAAATAAGAAGAAAATTCTTTTCTATTTTGCTTCATTTGGTTGTACCTAAGCCAACAGTTCCACCTGCATGGCCACCAACAAGGCTTGCTCGTGAAATTGCTGTGGCGCCTTCCATCAGTGAAGAAGCATGTATCAGTGCTTTAAACCCAAATTTCTGACGTATTTTATCAATAAGAAAATACATATCCGTTTCATGAATTTGCTCCTCCGGAACAGAAAATAAATCCAGCTGTAAATTTTTGTTCCATACAAGACGGCCATAGGATACTCCTAAATTTCGTACGTCGACCCCTGGTGCGTAATTCTCTTCAAAAAGACGCAGTACATGTTCAGTCAAGACTTTTGTGTTATTACTTGGTTCTACTTTCATTTGTCTACGCCAGCCGGTTTGGCCGTATTTGTCTGTCTGACCTTTTGAGTAGCCAACAAACAAAGAGACACAGGTTGTCTGACACGATTCCATGCGTAAGCGACTAGCAACCTGATCTGACAATTCCTTCAAAACCAATTTTATTTGTTCTTTATTTACATAATCTTTGGGTAAAACCTGACTATTGCCAAATGATTTTTCTGTTGGCCGTCCCGCTTTTTGCCCTAAAAAACTACGATCTATGCCCCATGAGTGCGCGTACAGCTGTAGCCCCATGATACCAAAACGCTCTTTTAACATGTAAGGTTCAATGTGCGCTAGGTCATAAATGGACCGAATACCTAGCTTTTTTAAGCGAGCAGCCATGCGATTTCCTATCCCACAAAATTCTGTAAGAGGGGAGATTGTCCAAACTTTTTTTGCCACATCTTCATAGCGCCATTCAGCCACAAAGCCTGGTGCATTCTTTGCTTCATTATCCAATGCTAACTTGGCCAGCAACGGATTTTCCCCAATTCCGATTGTCACATACAATCCCATATGGTTATAAATCACACGTTGAATAATCTTGGCCAGTTTATAGGCGGTGTCACACTTAAAATAGGTCAGCGAAGCAGTCACATCAAGAAACGATTCATCGACACTGAATACAGAATGATCTTCATCAGAAACAAAGCGTTTATATAAATTGTTAATTTCTTGATTTTTCTTCATGTATAATTTCATGCGTGGAGATACAATAATTAAGTTCGGGTGGTCCGGAACTTCATTTTTCCTTGTAACATTGGAAATGCCTAATACTTTTTTTGCCATAGGGGAAGCAGCGAGTACCAAGCCACCCGAATTTTCAGAATTGCTCATGACCACAAGCATTGTCTTCAATGGATCAAGTCCACGTTCTACGCATTCCACGCTGGCATAAAAACTTTTTACGTCGATACAAAGCACATCACGACTGGGTTCTTTCGTATAATCGAACGTCAAATTCATCCAAAATCCCTTCTTTCTACTAACCTATCATACGAACTAACGTTCTCTTTAGCAACTAGTAAAATTCAGTTTTCCGTATTTTTTTATATACCTGTAAACTTTTGGCATAGTTGGACTGAACGCAGAGAGGGAAACTATACAAAACGTTGAAGGCCAGTTGAGCAAAGCGAAACCAATCATTCGTCTTTTGAGGGTTGGCCACATGCCTGGTATGAAAAATTATTCGTATTTAAATAGAGATTTTTTTATTTTCATCTACATATCATATTTAATCCTGTAAGAGCGAGCATTAAAATCTCTTCATTGCATAACTACCGATCAATAATTGTGAAAATGGCTTAGAATTGCTCTCTCATCACTATAATTATCATTAATAATTGAATATAGAATAACCCCCAAAAAAAGATTTTCAGGGGTGGGGTTTTATTTACTTACTAATTTTATCGATGTAAACTTTCCCTTTTTCATCAAGCAAAGGTGTAATTCCTCCTCTAGGGCTCTCTAAATAATTAACACCAGTAACTGTATCAACTACAATTTTATATCCTAATTGAGTTAAAGATTCACTTTCTTTTTTAATGAAACGTTCTTTTTTATTTGGATTCTCCGTTTTAACCAGAGATTTAAAAGGTCGTTGTTCTTTCACATGATTATCTGGATCAACTCCAAAGCGTATTACATCTAATTTTCTATCGAGATAAAAAGGTAAACCATTTTTATTAACTGGCATAAATATTCTCCTTACTGTTTCTCACTTTTTTTGTTTTGCCTATCTGCTATCCTTTTGTCTTGTTTCATATTTCCAGCAAAAAAAGCAATTCCTACTGCACCTGAAGAAAAGACAAATTCTAAAGCTGACCAACGAAACAGAACCGTCAAAATTAAGATAATAAATATTGCGATCACTAAAACGGCGTCTTTTGTTCCAAAATTTAAATACCCAAAATTCATTAAACTCTCCACCTTTTTTAAATTATTGAAAGTACACAATCAAAAATCTTTTTTATTTTTTCAATCGTTTTGAGCTACTTCATTTGTTTTTTCATCAATTGCGATATAGTTGCCTTGATACAATTTGTATTCTTTATTGCAGCTATCACATTTAAACTGATTATACTTTCCCAGTTCTCTTTTAGCTAATTGCCCGCAGTCACAATCTATTATTTTCCATTTTAAATGGCAAAAATTTTATTTATATTTGGTATAGATAATTCTTGATCTGATAATTGCATATAGTATGAGAAATAAAGCTAACAGATAGCAAGAATACTGCTTGCTATCTGTTAGCTTTATAAACGTCCTTATTAAGTATTACGAAAATAACACTGAAAATTTATCCATATATTGTGTTTTATACGGCTCATCCAAATCCTGAATTGCATGAAACAATTGTTTTTTTTCTGACGATAGTTCAAATGATATCGGATATAATTCTTCTTGCTGTAAAAGAACGTTCCCGCTTTCATCAATTTTACGAATTAAATCTTGCTGAGGATCATTTTTCAGCGTTTGGTTTTGTAATCCAAACTTTGTGACAACCCAATTATTTGTGTTTTTCGTTTTATCAATAATATTTTCTAAACAAGTTAAGCGTCCTTTTGTTTCTGCATGGAAGATTTCAACCACATCACTTTCTTCTAGTTTAATCTTATCTGTTCCAACTTCCGCGTTCGTTCCTTCGACAGATTTTTCATATTTTGTTTCTCCCTTTGAATTCTTTATGGTGACTTTCGTATATAACTTTCCTTGAAAATAACTATGTGGGTTTGCATTGGTAATTGAAACAGTGGCTTCTTGATTATTCAGATTAGTTGAAAATGAACCAAAGTTTGCATTACCTAAACCAAGAAAATTAAATTGTTGGTTCATTAAAGAACTCCTATTGATTTTTTCTACGTTAAGACTTGAAGTATTTTCAGCATCTTTAACATATACATAGAGAGTTTTTGGCACATAGTTTTTCATTTGCTCACCATAAAATTCTAAGTGATATACGCCATTAGGGATATTTTTAAATGTCAGTTTTCCTTCTTGAATATCTTGCGTAGCTAGTTCTTGTTTACCATCTTTTAAAGCTACTTTTACACCATTTAACTCATTAATATTTGTTGTGTTTAATTGTATCGTAAGATTTCCAGCTAAATTAAGAGAGGATATTTCAGCATTACTAACCATCTCAAAATTTGAGTTAATTAAATAAGAAGGGTCTATTAATTCACGTGCACGAGCAAGTTCACTTTCTGGAACAATGTCAGCTAAAGAAGCAATGGCTGGGAATCCAGAAACGCGGTTCTTTTCTCCTTGAGAATCATTAACAGATAAGCCCCATCTTTCTAAAACAGGGGTGAAATCTTGCTTACTATTTTCACTATAAATACGATTCATTAAATCTGGTAAAGGATAATCTGCTCTATTGAAATTTTGCTGGTTTGCTAACTTACGGTATTCTTGATACATTTTTGTGAATGAATTATCTCCAGCTTTTTGCTTCAATAAAGATAACAGAATCAGTTTTTCTCGTAGACCTACCGAATCATAGGATCCTTCTTGATATATCATTTTCGTGTAAAGACCAGTATCCATTTTTTCTTTATTTCCATAATCAAATAACCAACCGATATTATCGGCTTCTTTTCCATATTTATTGTATTGGTACTGTACACCAAATAAATTATTGGATACTTCTCCTGTATACATTCCTACACCATCAAATCCTGCTTGATAGCCATGAGCAATTTCATGCAACGCCCCCCAACTGTTTTTTTTCAACCACATGTCGACTGTATCATAGCTACTTGCTGTCCAGTTAGTGCCATAGTATGCGCCGCCCGCACCATGCTTATCTGCTTTTAAAAAATAACGATTTTGTCCATTTTTGTTTACATCAGAAGAGCTATCGAATCCAGCAATTTGATTGTAGTAAGAAAATAAGTCATTATAATGCTCGATTAATTGATCTATAGACTGAAAATCTTTTAAATTTCTTACGCTTTCTTTGTCTTTTTTAGGTATTAGTAATTGAAAGTCTACCCCTTTAACCAACGCATAATTTCCATCAAACTTATCCCATGTATTAAAAAATTCATCTCTATTATTGTGGTATTCATAAATTGGTAAAGGCTTTTGTGATTTAAAATCATTAATTTCATATTCTAATTGTGCAGCATTGTCTCCATAAGGTGTGTTAACAAACGGTACCAACGGATCCGATGCATGAATAGTTACCCAGTCTGTACCGACTTGTACACTCTTTTCTATTTTAGAGTCATTCCCTAATAATTTAACTGTCAATTTATCTTTAAAATTAGGATTTGTTTGCCTCATCCTTAATTCCGTATTTTCTCGCAAGATAAAACCTAAATCTTGCCGATCATGATTTTTTCCTTTGCTCATTCCAGCATTAAAAATCCATGTAGGTTCCGGAATATTAAAAATCTCCTTTTTCTCAACTCCTTGTGCTTCTGCATTTAAAGAAAATAAACAACCCATAACTAATAGTACAAACACAAATAAACTACTTTTTCTCATAAAATCCCTCCTATAACTTATTCTTTTATATAATATTAGATTAAACGATATTATTAGTATTAGCAAACGATAAACTGAACGTCCAGAAAATCAGAAGTTTTTGACCTCACAAATATTTATCTATCCTTATGGTTTATATTTGATTTATTATATTTCCTCTTACCATTATACTTCTTATCTATAATAAAAATATGATAGTACCACAGATACTATTAATCCTATTAAAACTAATACTAATGTCAATATATCATTGGATAAAATTGTCTTTCTTCTTCCTCTGTAGTGCGGATTTATACGTATGGTATTGAAATCTGTAAAGGCAAAGTCAACTGACGGAACCAAAAAAACTAAAAGTACAAAGTAAATAGCTCCAGAAACAGCAAAAAATGGTATATTCCATATTAATGAACTACAACCCCCTAATAACAAAGGTAAGATTACAAAATTTAAATTCTTCATCATTTTTTTCTTCTTCATTAAATTTGTTCCTTCCTTAAATAATTTCTTATACAAAATATTGCAAATATACTCTTAAAATATCACTACAAATTTACAATCAAGCATATCTAATAGTAATAAACATGTACAGGATAACAGTATTGATAGTAGAATACTTTTTTAATGTCTTTATATATTATTGAATTTTTGCAGAAGTAACACTATTAATATATACTAAAATAAACAGGCTAGATATAATCTAATTTAGAAAGGACCAGCAATTTATGAAAAACAACGATAATATTTCTAATACCTTAATAGTTTTCTTTGATAAGGTTGTTCGCTTATGGTCACTATTTTTGTTTTTGATTATTTTAATAAAAATATTTTTCATGTCTAATACAGAAATAATCTCAAAAAATATCTTTTACGTCACAGGTATAATTAGTGTAATTTCTGCATTACTACTGATTTGGCAAGAAAAAAGAAGGACTAAAGTTTAGCCCTTCTTTTAACTAATTTCTTTTTCATTAATGTTCACCTCGAAAAATAAAAATTAGAAAACGTCTTCTATATAGAAATTATATAGATATTGGTATAGTTTTGTAAACGATACAATAAAAGGTTTTTTCTAACATTTTTGTAAGGAGGTATATATAATTAAAAAGAATCTACCTACGTACCTTTTTTGCCTCTTCAACTAAAAATGCTTGTAAAAACCGTATGTCCAAATAACAACATTCAAGCCTACTAAAAACCAAAAAATTTTAATCATAAATGCAACAGTATGTTCTTCTTTTCTTTGTAAATACTCTTCTCTCCATTTAGGATCATGTTTTCTTTTTTTTCAAAAATTCATATGTATGATAAGTAGTACTTTCTTTCTCTTTCACTAGCTGTCACCTCAATTTTTTACTTCTATATATTGTCCACCAAATGCAAGCTTATACTGTTTACCACAACTTTTACATTTGTATTCTGTTCGTTTCCAACGAATACGTTCCGCTAACATGCCACAATCACAAGAAATATACTCAACCAAAATACCTTCTGATCTGTTAGCTACTTCTATTTTCTGATAATCATACTCTTTTCTCATAACTAGTCACCTTAAATAATAACTACCACAATTTTATTTATCAGGAAGACAACAACTAAAAATTAAGGGATAAATTTATGCACTTTAATTGACACTATTATAGTAACATTGAGGAATTAGTTGTTGCCTATTACTATTTTATCAAGATTTCCCCTTTTTCAAATTTTTTCTGGGCTTATTTCTATGAAAATACCCTTACTTAATTTGTATTCTTTTTTACAATTACTACACTTAAAATGATTATATTTTCCCAACTCTCTTCTAGCCAATTGGCCACAATCACAATCAACATAAGCAACTACATTTGTCTTATTCCACGTAGTAATTTCTATTCCCCAATGATCATATTTTTTTCGAGCTATCATTTGTTATTCTCCTTATAACTATATTCTCTAATCATTTCCTTGAATTCTTGTTTTGTTTTAGGGTTCGTTCGTATGACTTCTTCAGCTAATTCTAAAAATACCTGCTCAACTTTTTCTGTCATGCTCTCAAAAATAATCAACGGGTTCTCTTCTTTCTTTACTCGATTCTTATATCTTTGGAAGTTTGCTGAATAAAGTCGCCCGTTTGACATTATCTCAATCCCATAACCTGTTACTAAAGGATTTTTGAACAATTGAATAATTTTCTCTCTATTTTCCATTATAACTACTCCTGAATTATTTCTCACTAAGTAACTGTTCTTCCTTTGCTTGTTTCTTGATTCGTTTGAGAGTAGATAAAGAAATACCTGTTTTCCTTTCCACCTCTCGCATGCTGTTTGTTTCCATTAACTCTAGTGCATGTTTATATTTATCATTTAGAACTCTTTTCGGACGTCCTTCTCGATAGTTTTTATTGTTTGCTCGATGCCACTGTTTTCCTTCTTGCGTTCTCGTCACGATTAAATCTCTTTCAAATTGCGCAAAGCTCCCCAACATGTTCATCATTAATGTTTGCATCGAATCACTTTTATTTGGCTCAAAGGTTAGGGCATTATCTAAGAAGGTGATAGTCACTCCTGAATTGTTTAAAGAAGAGATAATCGAATTTAAATCAACGATACTTCTAGCTAGCCGATCAATTTTCGTCACTAAAACTTTATCGCCAGGTTTTACAATAGATAGTAGTTCTTCTAATTCTTTTCTTCCTTCTTTTTTTGTTCCCGTATATTTTTCACTGAATATTTTTTCTGCTCCGGCTTTTTCTAGTTTTTGAATCTGGGTTTTGTAATCTTGATTACTAGTACTCACTCTTGAATAACCATAAATAGACAAAATTTCTTCACCTTTTCTGAACATAAGTTTTTGACACTAGATAATTCCAAGTATAGCACGAAAAAACAAAGAGGTCAAAAACTTTTTAAGTTTATGATCTCTTTGTTTTTAGGTAAAAATGAGCTGTAATTTCTGGATTTAAATGGCCTGTTTTTTTGTCATTAAATGACGCATAGATAAATTATTTAATTATTGTATTTTAATTTTGAGATTCAGCATTTATATTCAATGACATTAATTTTATTTGACGAGTGATAGTAATTATATTTGGAATAAAGTTAAAATTATTCTATACTATAGATATCAAAGTTAAAATGGAGGTAAGTATTATGAGAAATAAATTACTATTACTAAGCCTGTTAACTGGCTTAGTCTTTAGTTTCTCTATGAAAACAGTGCGAGTCGAAGCTATCGCAACGGAAAATTCACCAGAAGTTCAAGTACGATCAATAATAGGAAGTGACGAGCGAGTAAGAATTTTTGATACCACAGAAAGTCCTTATAATAGTATTGCTTTTATTGCCGCCGATGGTGCGGCAGGTAGTGGTGCTGTAATTGGAAAAAACACAGTATTAACCGCTGCTCATGTTGTGAAAAATATACGTAATAATACGAATAAGGAGAGTATTTATGTGATTCCTGGACGAAATGGAACTAATTTACCTTACGGGAAATTTAAAATAGAGTCTGTTCATATTCCACAAAGATATATTGAAAATCCAAGTGTAGATAGTGATATAGCAGTAATTACTGTTGGTACTTTGAATGGTAAAAGTATAGGGGAATTAGTACCTATTTTACCTTACAAATTGACTAATACGGTTGAAACGGGTATGGATTTAATCACTACGGGTTATCCAGGAGATAAAACTTGGGGAACTATGTGGTCAAGTAACGGAACTGTGCAAGGACAAACAAATACACGTATTTATTATAATATGGATACTGCTGGAGGACAATCAGGCTCACCTGTATATAATTTAAATAAAGAAATTGTTGGTGTTCATACAACTGGGGCTGGTAGTAAAAATTTTGGTACTAAATTGAATAATGAGTACTACCAATTTGTATCAGAAAATATTTCTTAAATTTATGAGTTAGAATCACTTTTAATAAAATTGATTCACCTTTACATTTGTAGAAAAGCGAGTGTACAGAAAATGGTCCCTTTCTGTACACTCTATTTTTTTATTCTATTTTTTGAAATATGAGTATATTTAGTGTTCATAAACTCGTAATAAATTCTATGTTCAATTATATCGTTTAAATAAAGTTATGTTACAATAAGTTTAACTAAGGAGTGATTTTTTTGAAAATAGGATACGCCCGGGTGTCTACCGGATTACAAAATTTGGATTTACAAGAAGATAGCTTAAATAAATTTGGTTGCGAAAAAATTTTTACAGATCATATGAGTGGTGCAAAAAATAATCGACCAGGATTAGAAATGGCCATTGACTTTGTTCGGTCTGGAGATACACTTGTCGTTTGGCGTTTAGATCGTCTAGGCAGAAATATGGAAGATTTAATTTCGCTTGTTAATCGATTGAATGAGCGAGGTGTAAGTTTTCATAGTCTTCAAGAAAATATCACGATGGACAAATCAAGCTCGACAGGTCAATTAATGTTTCACTTATTTGCAGCATTTGCAGAATTCGAACGGAATCTAATTTTGGAGCGTTCAGCTGCTGGCCGTGCTTCTGCTAGAGCTCGCGGACGTTTCGGTGGACGCCCAGAAAAATTATCTTCAAAAGATTTAGAATTACTCAAGACACTCGTTGATAGTGGTACACCAATTAAAACAGTTGCGGACAAGTGGAATGTTTCTCGGACAACCGTTTATCGTTACTTGAATAAATTGGAGGTAAAAGAGAATGACAGGAAGGAAAAAAAATCTCGCTAGTTTTTCTAAAGAAAAACGGAGAAACGCCCTGAAAAAGTATAAAGTAATCGAACCTTTCTTAAAAGATGAATTGTCGTTAGCAGATATTTCTAGTAAAGAAAAAATTCCTGTAAGAACACTCTCTCGTTGGAAACAAAAATACCTTACACTTGGTTTAGTGGGCCTGATTCGTGAAGAACGTTCTGACAAAGGGACACTCAAACTACCAAAAGAGTTAATTACAACGATTGAACAACTGGTATTGAAAAACAAAAAAATGAGCGTGGCAACGATTCATCGAAAAATAGTCAATAGTGTTTTTCACAATCAAGAAACTAAGGTTATTCCAAGCTATGATCAAGTTTATAAAGTAGTAAAAAATATGGATGCTTCTTTGATCTATCTTTCTCATCATGGAAAAAAGAAATACGAAGAGCGTTTTGATCTTGTACACATCAGAGAAGCAAATTATCCTAACGAAATCTGGCAAGCAGATCACACTCTATTAGATATTGAAATTTTTGATGAAAAAGGACAAAAAAATCGACCCTGGCTCACGATTATTTTAGATGACTATAGCAGATGTATTGCAGGGTATAACTTATCATTTGCTGCACCAAGTGCCATACGAACTTCCTTAACTTTGCACCAAGCTATTTGGACGAAAAGAGACTCAGAATGGCCGATTTGTGGAATTCCAGAAACCTTTTATACTGATCATGGCAGTGACTTTACTTCAGAACATTTAGAACAAATTGCAGCTGATCTGAGAATTAATCTAATCTTTTCAAAAGTAGGTGTTCCAAGAGGGCGTGGCAAAATCGAGCGGTTCTTTCAGACGGTTAATCAGCTATTTTTAGAAAATCAACCAGGATATATTGGCAATTCAAGCACAGCCAACTTATTGACTATAAATGAATTCAAATTACGGTTACACGATTTTTTAATTAAAGAGTATAATTACCGTGAACATTCGTCCATAAAAATGGCACCCATCTATAAGTGGAATGAATCAAATTTTTTACCTAATATGCCTGAAAACTTAGAAATGTTGGACTTATTATTATTAGAAGTGGCAAAGACCAGAAAAGTTCACCCAGATGGCGTTCATTTTCAAGGTATTCGTTACACAAATCCAAACCTTGTGGCTTATGTTGGCGAATATGTTCTTATCAGATACAATCCTGCCGATCTTGTAGAAATCCGTATCTATTATGAAAATAAGTATTTGTGTAATGGGATTTCTCCGGAACTATCTAATTACTCTGTGGATCTTAACGAACTAGTTTCAGCTAGAAACAAACGTCAACGCACGTTGCAAGAGAAAGTACAATCACCAAGTGCTGTAGATCTTTTAATCGGTGAAAAAAAGAAAGAATTACAAAAAAATCAAAATTAAAGAGGTACTATAATGAGTGATAACAAACAGTTTATTGAGACGAAGGAGTATCGCCGCTTTGCAGAATTTTGTGATGCTTGTATCCAATACAAGTATATTGGTATTTGTTATGGCCTTCCAGGAGTAGGTAAAACGTTATCCTCTAGACATTATTCTAATAGGGATAAGATTGGCAAACAAATTAGTTATAGTATATTTGCCGACATTGCTGTAAAGGCAACAGATGAAGTACTTGATGCACATACCATTTTTTACACTGCACCAGCAACAGCAGCGACTAAAATTGGGCATAACGTATCCAATCGCTGTCTGCAATTAACTAGTACAAAAGGACATTATTTATGGAGAAAAGGCCTCATTGATGAAGAAAGTGTGTACAAAAATTTTTATGAGTATGAGGGGATTGATTTAATTATCATTGATGAAATTGACCGTTTGAAGTTACAGCACTTAGAACAGTTACGCAGTATCTATGATGAACATGATTTGGCTATGGTTTTTATTGGAATGCCCGGGATTGAAAAGCGATTATCTCGTTACCCCCAATTGTATTCTAGAATTGGCTTTTCTCATGAATTTTCTAATCTGAGTAAAGACGAAACCCATCATATTTTAGAATATCAATGGGCTGATCTTGGTATCGACTTGACGCTAGAAGATTTTTCTGATTATGAAACCATTACTACCATTATCAAGATAACTAAGGGTAACTTTCGTTTAATTCATCGACTATTTACACAGATTGATCGTGTTTTAAAGATTAACAACATGAATACAATTACTGTGGATGTAGTTGAAGCAGCAAGAGATAGTCTTGTGATAGGTATTTGATAAAAATGGCACTATCTATTTAAGATAGTGCCATTTATCTATAGAAATAATAGGCCATTTAAATCCAAAAGTCACAATAAGCTTATTGAAAAACTTGATTGTGCCCATACAACAGGACCCTTGAAGCTGCACTCAAATAGTACAGTCGATATGACCTTCTTATCATTGATGAAATAGGCTATTTACCTATGACAAAAAATGGGGCAAATCTATTTTTTCAGCTCATTAACTTACGTTATGAGAAAAAATCAACGATTCTAACGTCCAATATTCCTCTGTCCCAATGGACAGACGTATTCCAAGACAAAAAGTTAACAAATGCGATTATTGATCGTTTAATCCATCATTCTAAAATTCTATCTATCAATGGAAAATCTTATCGGATGAAAGATTACATGGAAACAAAAGGACCTGTTATTGAAAAATAGCAGGGACCCAAAACCTACATTTTTATGTGGCCCTTGACATCCCTTTCTTTTTAAGCATTTTTAAGTGCAAACCAAAATCAATTAAATAATTTAATTCTTCTTTTGTAAAATCTTTTTCAGCTAAATAGCTTCTTCCTGGAAATAAAGTGTTCATTATAATGTCTCCTAAATATATTATTTTAATAATAACTAGTTATAGTTATTTATTGGGTACGTCTAATAGTGTCCAGTGCAATGTCGATTCAAAATCCCCCGTTTTATTTTCTGAAGGAATAGATAATGTTATTCCTTTTGTTTCCAATTTATTTTTCCAATGACCTTTACCTTTTGTTTTCATTCCACTCATTAAAATACTTGCTTTTCCATTTGCTTCCAATTGACACTCATACTGATTCGGTTCTTCTTTTTCTAAATCAGATTCTAGTTTCCCTTTGGGAATAAACAAGTTTACCCCTTTTAAAATATTTTTTTTATTCTTTTTATCTAGAAACGGAGATAGTTCAACTTGTAATTGCCAATCTTTTCCCACAATTGAAGGAGTTTCTAATTCAATTGTAGGATTCTCTTTCTTATTAACTGCTAATTTATTCGTTAATTCAAGAACATGATCTCCAAAGTCAAAATATGGTATTTTTTTAACAGTAAAGGGTTCTTCTTTTATTGTGACTGTGACTTCATTACTATATACCCATTGATTCTTTGCATTTAACAAAGCAATTTTTACTTTATGAGCACCTGCTTTACTTGTGTCTATTTCTCTGACTTTTTTCTTGCCATCTACCCAGACCCATTCTACATTCTCAGGTTTAATTGGATTACCGTCTTTGTCTACTACATTTTTAAAGACACTTCCTAAGTCCCATTTCTGGCCTACATATAACTCAATATCTTTTAATTCTACTTTTGTTTTATCTTCTTTTACAGTAACTGTAGTTTCATTGCTATATACCCATTGATTCTTTGTATTTAACAAAGCAATTCTTACTTTATGAACGCCTGCCTTACTTGTGTCTATTTCTTTTGTTTTTTTTTCATCAATCCATACAAATTCTACATCCTCTGGTTTAATCGGATTTCCATCTTTATCTATTACATTTTTAAAGACACTTCCTAAGTTCCATTTCTGACCGATATATAACTTTGTGTCTTTTAGCTCCGCTTTTGTTTTATCTTCTTTTACTGTTACTGTACATATATTGGTATAAATCCAACGACTACTTATATATATACAGTACTGAACTTTGTGCTTACCAGGCTTACTTGTATCTAATTCTTTCATTCTTTTCCCATCAATCCATACAAATTCTACATTCTCAGGTTTAATTGGATTACCGTCTTTGTCTACTACATTCTTAAAGACACTTCCTAAGTTCCATTTCTGGCCTACATATAACTCTGTGTCTTTTAATTCTGCTTTTGTTTTGTCTTCTTTTACTGTGACTGTAATTTTATTACTATATACCCATTTATTCTGTGCGTTTAGTACAGCAATTGATACAGTATGTTTACCAGGTTTACTAGTATCTATTTCTCTGACTTTTTCCTTGCCGTCTACCCAGACCCATTCTACATTCTCAGGTTTAATTGGATTACCGTCTTTGTCTACTACATTCTTAAAGACACTTCCTAAGTCCCATTTCTGACCTACGTATAACTCTGTGTCTTTTAATTCTGCTTTTGTTTTGTCTTCTTTTACTGTCACTCGAGCTTTGTTACTCCCGTATATTATATTACCCTTCCGCAATACACCAATTTCAACTACATGCTCACCTGGTTTACTGGTATCAATTTCCTTACCTTCAACACCATCAACTTTATAATGGCGAATTAATGGATCAGAAGCCAAAAGTGATTTTCCTTCATCGTCTGTTACTAAATCAAACGGCATATTTGGGTCAAATTTTTCTCCCTGTCTTAAAGTAACATCTTTTAATAACTCATATGAATTATTTATTTTGATATTTAAATTAATTGTGGATTCAGCTTGACGAGCAAAATATTGAAAAGTATTTGTCCACCCCTTATCTACATATACAGTGGAATCTAATCTTGGAACGCTAAATTTAAGTTTTATTTTTTTACTATCTATTACAGCATTTTTATTTTTATTCAAAAATATTTCTAATCTATCATTGTTTGTTATAGTTGCTGTTCCAGTTAGTGAAGAATCACCGGTGTCTAATGAAGGGAGTCCCCAATCTATTCTTGCAATAGCTATATCATAGAGACTTCTTCCGTTATGACTATCCATATGCTCTCCGGCTCCAGGTAAAGGAACAGAAACCATAGTACCTACATTAGGTATATTACTAATTTCCATATGCTCAAACGCCTTATCAAGTAACCATCTTAAATGATCGTTAAAAAACCACTCCACATTATGACCTCTCCAGTTCCATCCCACTGCATCGTCGCCTTCGTCGTAAGGAATAATGCTTGTATCATTAGTATTTCTATCAACTTCTTGAATATTTTTACTATCTGATACATTTGTATTATCCTTACTTTTATTTAAGTCAGTACTCACATCTGCATTAGAATGCTGTTTTTTTACATCTAAATCATTACTTTCACTTTGTTGCTCACTTTTACTATCTGATACATTTGTATTATCCTTGCTTTTATTTAAATCAGTACTCACATCTACATTAGAATACTGTTTTTTTGCATCTAAATCGTTACTTTCACTTTGTTGCTTACTTGTACTATCAGATGTACTATTTAATGTTTCTGCGAAAGCTACTACTCCATGATTTAAAAGAAGACTTAACATTAAAAGACTACATAGTATTTTTTTCATATAAAATCACCCTTATCTTATATTTTTCTTCAAATTAATTAACAAATAAGCAATGATTCCTATTGCTAAAGTAAGTATAAAAATTAACGTATATATGATATAGTCATTTTTATTTACTCGCTCATTTATTTCTACGGCTTCTTTGTTATATTTTTTTGCGTTGTCTTTTATTTCAAAATCTTTATTAAACGACCACTTGTGTCCTACTTTATCTACTGCGTTTAATTTCAAGATATATTTTCCTGGTTGAAATGACTGATTGTCCCAGAAAATTGGGAAGTTATAATTCGAATTTGGCGCCATTGATTGATTGTTTTTGACCGTTTTGTGAAGGACTTCCGAGCCTTTTTCTTTATGCACTTCAGCGGTAACGGTCATATCCGTAATCATTGTTGCAGTAGTATTTTGAAGATTCGCAAACAATGTCGTACGATAATTGTTTAAACCAGGCTCAACTGTATTTAGTTTTAATTCAGGAGTTACTTGTTTCTCTGTTTCTCTTAGTTGTAATCCAATAACATAGGAATAGTCATTTTTTATTTGAACTTTTTGTTTATTACTGCTGTCTTTATTTTTTTTATGAATATGAAATCCACCTAAAAGTATTCCGTCAAACTTTTTTTCAGGCATGGTTATGATATAAGGTACTTCTCTTTTTTCTTTACTATCTAATTTTATGGAGTGTTCACCTGTAATAAGTTCTTTTACTTCATACTCTAGACTATTATCTTTTCTTTCCGTCGTTCCCTTATATTCAATAACCCCATTATCATTTGTTTGTGCAGAGTTCCAATTTACTTCTAACTCAATTGGATCATCTGACTGATTTTCAAAGGTAATACTGATTGTTTGCTGTTGTTTAGGTTCCATTAATAAATCGAAATAGGTATGTTCTTTGTTTCGCTGATTTTCTGGTAAATTTGCCTTGACACTATAGGACATATCCGCGGCATTTGCTGTACAAGGTATGGTCGTTAGTATGCAAACACAAATAATATAAAATATATAGATAATTTTTTTCATAACCTATTCTTCTTTCTTCTTAAATTTTCCCAACAAAATATTTATACTAATAATAAAAGATACAATACCTAAAATAAAAATTACTCCGTTTTCTTTCGATCCTGTGTTAGGTAAAGAGATACTTGAATTTTTCTTCAAGTTTACGTCCTTAAACTCTTGTATTATTGTATCTTCATGTTCTTTCGAACTTTCTATAAAAGTAATAGTTACGTTGCTTTCCGCATTTGATTTTTTGTTGGAAGCATGCATTTCTTTACAATAAAAAAAACTACTTAGCAACAAAACAACAATAAGAAATAAAACTACTTTTTTCATAAAATCACCAACCCAATCATTATTATGTAAAGGAAGTCATACAACTATCAGGCCCTGACCTCATAGTTTGTATGACTAAACGATTTAAGCAGGCGCATCTGTTAATTCCCAGTGAATCACACTTGAATAAGTTTGATCTGCATATGCTGATCCTGCTGGAACTTTTAATTGTACATTTGTATTGTCATCTTTTTTTCCAGAAAACACATCTAACCAAGAACCCATTCCTGCATCAGTACCAGCTTGCATAATTACTTGCATTTCTTTGTTTAAAATAACATCGTATCCCTGAGGTTTTTCAGATACATTTCCAATAGATGTTTTAATTTCACCATTTTTTAAAGAAAGTTCTGCACCTTTCAATAATTTTGATGCATCTTCATTTTTAAATTCCTCCACGGAAGCTTTCAAGGTCCATCCAGTTCCTGTACCTCGTCGATCAGATACTTGTACATAAGGATGTTCAGTTTTTGCATTATATACTGCATCTTTCCCCTTAATTTCTTGTTTACCAAATTCGATATTAGAGACATAATCTAACGATAACGGACCTGGGTTTCCTGTACCAGGATTTTCTGGATCAGGATTTGGTTGATCTGGATTGGTTGGATCTAATGGATCGACGGGTTCTTTGTTATCTCCTACAATTGTTTTTACTGTACTTTTTGATTCTGCTTCACTTTTCACTTCAGCATGTGTTGTTTGGACACCAACTAATAATGAAGTAGTAAGTAAACTTGCTAATAAAACTGTTTTTTTCATAAATTAGTCCTCCTATTTTAATAATAAAATGAAATTATGTTTTTTCATGCTTTTCAATTTCTACTTACTTTATACAGTACTTGCATAAGATTTAACAGTACTTTTAAATTCTTTTTAGACATAAAACCATTACAAAAAATAATAAAAAAGGGGGTAGTAACTTATATTATTTACTTAAAAAAAAAGCTATATATATGTATTTCTTAAGAAAATAATAATATATAACTTTCGTTATGTATTTTATACTAGTAACTGAAAATAATAGTTAGTATTTCTATCAAGAAATTAGAATGACTAACTATCAGTGCCTGTTTGTTAAATTTCATATGCATTTGTATGATTTATTTTTACTAACGGTTTTATCTGTAAAATGAATAATATATTGAGAGATAGGAGGAATCAAAATGTTAGAGTGGATTAAAACATTTATTGTTGTATATGAAACTAGAAACTTCAGTTTAGCTGCAAAAAAATTATTTATTTCACAACCAACTGTTTCGATGCAAATAAAAAAACTAGAAAGACAATATAACTTGAAATTATTTTCTCGGAGTGGTAAACAAACGATTATTCCAACCAAAGAAGCTGATTTTCTTTATCCAAAATGTTTAGATATTATTGATATATTATCTTCTTCGTTCACGGAAGCAACAATAAAAGATTCTTTTCGAGAAGAACTAGTAATAGCTTGTTCTCATACAAACGCAATTTACATTGCCCCTAAAATTATAAAAAAATTGATCAAACAATTTCCTAATTTAGACTTTTCAGTTAAAATGATGAATTCAACAGAAGTTGTTCAGTCACTAGATAACAACACCTGTCATATAGGATTAATTGAAAAGCCCATGGAGACTCCTAACTTAGTAAAGGATATATTTCTTGAGGATAAACTGGTATTAGCTGGTGATTCTGATGCAAAGTTTTGGATATTACGTGAACAAGAGTCTGGTTTAAGATTTTACAATGAGATATATTTACATGAAAATAACTTGTCTTATCCCATTATTTATGTTGATAACAATGAAGTATTAATTCAAATGATCTCAGAAGGTATCGGGAAATCAATTATTTCAAAACTATCTGTATCACCGACAATTTCTTATTCACCTATTGAAGAAATTGTTCCTTTTCGCAAATTATTCATTCTAAAAAATAATGTAATATCTAAATCCATAATTTCAGAAGTTTATGGTTGGCTTCTAACAAACAGAATAAATTTGTTTGAATAAAAAAATATTTGATTTCCATATGTAATATCACTTTTTTTATATAATAAACTAAACTTATAGTTTGTCTGTAGTAAAATTTAAACTTACTATTGACTAGAGATATCTGGTTGATATTTTATAAGAGAAACTCCTTGCGATATTAAGCAGGGTTAAGATATAGTTTCCTAGTGGTTCATTAATGATTATACTTGAAAAGATCTATCTTAGTTGCTTGTTCTAATTGTACGAAACTATAGAAAAAATAATGTTATACTACTTTTATTTCATTAAATCTAAGAAAGTATCCAATGATTAATGATCAAAGTAGCTATCCTAGCGAAACATACTTAAAAGATAGTACGATTGATTAGCTCTACTATTTTACATCGCTTTATTTTTCTCACAACCTTAGTAGAATGAAAGCCGTGTTTCTAAAAGAATCTAAATCAATTTTTCCATTTTACTATTTCCACTCTAAGACTCTTTATCATACCTAAACTCAGACATATCTATCGTTAGTTTTTTAATTAAGAATAAGTGTGAAAAATAACGATAAAAGATAGAAATTTTGGGCTTCTAGATTAACAATTTGTATAATCATATTTTTCAATTTAAATACGCTCCCAAAGTCAGATTTTTTGTCTAACTTTAGGAGCGTACTATTCAGCTTCTTTTTTATTTAATCACCTTTACTAAAATCTTTTTAGAACTTATACATTATTTTGCATTCAATTGTACTCTTTCTGATCCTGTTGTCGTTTTGACATTAACATCATAAACTAAAGTTCCATTATTTTTTTCTACACGCCAATCCAGTACCCGTGGTGAAATTCCTCCTACCTTTTTTTTAGCCTCTTCTAAAACTTTTTTTGTAGATTTAATTCCTTCAATTTCTTTTATATCAAACTTTTCTGTATTTTTATCCACACTACTAGGATTGTTTTCTTTTTTTACTTTTTCGTTTTGTGGATTTATATATGTCTTTTCAGAATCATTAACAAAAATATATTCATATTCTTTAGAATCTTCACCTATATCAAAGTTGATGGATAGTAATTCTGGATTATTATTATTTTTTTTGTAAATATTTGCTGCATCTTCAATGGTTAACTTGTAATCTGTATTTGTTACTTCATCCTTACCTAGACCACATCCTGTAAAAACAATAATTCCTCCTAATAGTGTTATTAAAAAAAGTATTTTTTTGAAATTCATCTTTTCATCTCCTAACCAGTATTTGTATTATATTCTATTATGGGTGCCAAATTAATGAAAACATTTAGATATTTTCAATCTTATATAAACTTCTCAAGCTATAATCGTTAATCATCTTAATAACTTCTTCTTTTGTCTTAGGATTAACTTTTTTGATTTCTTTCGTTAGTTCTTCAAATTTTTTTATGGTTCCATCAGACATTCTAGTGAATATAAGATAGGGATTACTTTCTTTTTTTACACGATTCCTATAACAGGATGCAGTTGTAGTTGATATTCTACCGTTAGACATTTTTTCAATAGAATAAGCTGATATCATTGGATTTCTTAGCAATTCAATGATGTCCTTTTTTGTACACATGCTTTATTAATCCTTTCTCTAATAGTTAAATTGTAAGCTTTCATCAAATAAATTTTATTTTTTTAATTAATTTTTTTAACACATCCTGATGTACAGAAGAACGTAATACACTTAAAAGAAAAAAGTAATCGTTTCTAAAAATAGTCATCATGATTTTCCCAACAAGACCTAATTCCGACAAAAACAATTGCTATTATCGAAATAAATTTTAATGATAGTAACAGTAACAAACTCAACTCCTCTTTTCACATTTATTATTCAATATATTTTTTATCATCGTTTTTCTTAATGTTAAAGCACTTAATCCTATTAAAATATATTAAGAATAAACATGACCATCGAATAATATAAAAATATACTAACAAAAATGAAAGATTAACTCCAAGTATATACTAGTAATTCTGTTACAAAGTGTTAAAATGAACCATTAATATTGCCATGATTTCAGTACGATTTGATACTTCTAAAAGAGATTACTCTTTTAACACACGGCTTAGAGCCAATTTCATCGTTAATATATATCAGTCTAAATAATTTTAAGTCATTAGGATATATAAGATTGACTTTGCGTTTTTTAATTCTTTACTATATCTATTGACGAAGTATAAAAGAGAAAATGACAAAATGGAAATACAACTAAGTCAAAAAATTAGAAGTTTCTGACCTTTCTTTTCATACTATTTTTTTATTTTCGAATATCTATTACTAACAATAAATTATCTTTTATAAACGGTACTCTTGTGACCTATTAAAAATATTTGTATCACAATTTCGGAATCACAAATATTAACTAGTATACGATAGTTTCCAATTCTATAACGACATTTATCACTTCTATTTCCTGTCAAGCCTTTTCCATGTTGGCGCGGATCATCAGTTCCTTCTAAATTTTTTCTAATCCATGCAACTATTATAGGTTATTAAATCCATCGGAAATCTCTTTTTTCGTTGTAGTAATATACCAAATCATCTGAATACTCATCATAACGTTGTTGAAATCCAAAATTTTTATAAAATTGAACTAATTCATCTTGAGTTAGCGAATTTTTATAACTTATTGGAGAAGCGCATGCTGTAAGATATAGTCCTGAAATACCTTTTTCTTTTCTCCAAATAATTGTTCTGTTTAGTAAATAAGTTGCTAGTCCTTTCTTTCTATACGCAGAATCTACACCTAGCCCTTCAATTTTAGTAAAATTGTCAATAGTCATGCCCAATTTAATTCTAGCTATACATTTCGCACAATCATCTTTATATTGTAAGGAAGAACCTAAATCTAACATCCATCTTTCAACAGGATTTTTAAGTTTAAACACCATAATAATCCCATTAAGTAAATCCAACTCGTCCAATATAATATGATTTCCATTATCTAAAATTTCAGGAGAGGATAGTGGATATTTTTCACTTCTGGTGTTATTTATCTTATGTTGCTCTTTCCAATATTTAAATTGATTAACTTCATACTCATATTGTTTACATAACTTTTCCCTTTCTTTTTTTATAATTAAATTTATAGATTTATTACTGTAAGTTTATCAATAAACGTATTTTTCAACAACCGTGAATATCTTATGATCTTAAAAAAATGAGAAACTTTATTACCATAAAAATACTCACCGTTTCAAAATTTTATTGCCCAATTCTGTTGACCCTTTACAAATTCAATATATTCACAACCAAGAACAAGAACCAACAGGGTATACCCTGTTGGCTCTTTTCATCAGTAACTTTATAGTAGTTATTATTGTATTTTATTTTCAGCAAATTTTTCTAATTTTTTCTTTATACTATCAGCATTTTTTGTTTGTAAATCTATATATGATACAGGCAATCCAGTATTCTTGATTTTTTCATCAAGATATGCCATATCCATCTCATTGTACATAATAATATCTGCATCAGGTATATCATTTTTAGCTATATCATAACTAATAATGGATAGATTCCATTCTGGTAGTAATTCTTTTTTTAGTTTATCTTGAAATTTTTTTGAGCTAATCCACATCATACCAGAACCACTACTTCTAATCACAACTCCATCAGTATTTACTGTATAAATCCATACTACACTTTTCATATTTATTCACTCCTTAAACTATAATAAAATCTACACAATAGCTATGCTTGAACTTATTTAATTTACTTATAAAAATTGATATGATATAGTTCGTCAAAGAAATCCTTTTCATTTTAATTATATCACAATATATTAATCTATAATATCTTTTACTCATTTTTTAATCACTTGATTAGTGGAGAGGACGGTTATTCTAATTAGAAATTTTTATTTACAATATTTTCTTACAATATCATTACAACCAGCTGGATCACTAGAGTCTCCACCTAATCGATTTAAAAGACTATGAATAGCATATGTTACTGCTTGTCCAGCACAACACGCCTTCATCAAGTTACAATCACGTTTGCTCATTCCACCAAATTGAGCATCAAGTTCATCAATTGTTACAGCATTTACTACACCATTTTCTAATAATTTTTTATTTAACATAGTATTATCTCCTTTCGTCCTCTCCACTAATCAAGTGATATAAATTATTTTTCTATTTTTGAAACGAAATTATCAAAATCTTTCAAAACAGTCCCATTTTCTGGTGTCCACTGAACAATGAATTTGGGTTTTTGCTTATTTTTTCTTTCATCATATTCGTACTTTGCTAAAGTAGGTGTATATTTAATTCCATATTTTTGTTTAAATTTTTCCCATAATTGTTTGTCTTTTCTAACTTCAATAAGATTTACATAAATAAGTTTGTCATAAACTTTATACTTATCAATTGATTTAATGAGGTTTGGATCAAATTCATTACAATCTGAACAATCTGGCCTACCAAAATATACATAGGCAGTTTTATGTTTTTTTAAGTATCCATCCAAGTTATTTGGAGTAATTGTATTTATCTTTAATGCAATTGGATCTACAGTAACTTCTAATTCCTTTGTCCTGTCTTTGAATTGAAGAAAACAAGCAATTCCTATAGAAACTGCTGTAAACCCTATAATTAACAATATAACAGTCTTTTTATTCATTCCTACTTCACTCCTTTATCAAAGATTCTTCCAGTAATTCATATGAAGATACTCCTTCTAATCGTTTATACACTTTTCCTTCTTTGATAATAATTACAGTAGGAGTCTGTGTTATATTTAATTGATCTAAAAGTAAATTACTTTCTTTATTCTTCTCTTCTATGTCTACGCCATATACTAATAAATTTTTGTCTTTAATTACCTTATTCAAGTCTTTTTTTTGTACATTACATGGTTGGCAACCTTTTTTAAAAAAATAGATATTCAAGTCTTTATTTTGAGAAATCTTGTTCTCAATACTCTCAGAATCTGTTATTTTATATTCAATCTCTTCTTTATTTAATGAATACAATTGCCAGAAAAATATTAAAACAAACAGACCTACTACTAACCCACCAATCATCTTTTTCATTTATTCTTCGCTCCTTCTATAAAAATCCCCATCATCAATACTAATTTCATAGTAACCATCGACTTCTTCTTTTCTATAAGTAAATACAATTACAGTAGAATAATATTGCTTTAACAAACTTAAACAACTTAAAAATATTTTTTCATCTAAATCATCAAGAAATTGATCCAATATTATATAGTCAGTATTTTCCATTATAGAGATTGCGAGTATCAATAATTTTTTTTCAGAAGTTGATATATTCTGGTTAAAAATAGTTTTTTTGAAGTCTAGGTCATTAATTGAAACGCCTACTTTCTCGACAAAATCTTTTATATCTTTATCAAAAAAAATATCTTCTCCCTTTAACCCTTTATTTATAACAAAATTATATTTTTCAGTGTTTAAATCATTTGAAAGATATACACCTGAAGTTTGATTAACTAAGTAATTATAAATAAATTTTGCATTGATACTTTTAAATGAACTATTGTTTCCAGTGACTTTTACATAATTTAGATCTAGTATTCTCTTGTAATTGCTAACTAGTTGCGGCTGCATATTAGTTAATGCGGGAGATATTGATTGGATACGATACATTTTGTACAGGTGTATTAAGCTCTTTACTATGAAAAAAATATTCAAAATTGCCATCTGAAATACAATAAAAGTTAAAACAGCACTATACGTAGTAATTCCTTTTATAATTAAAACGCTATTTATAAATAAGAAAATACTAGTAATTACTGAAAACAATATAGCTTTTAACATCTTTCCAGATTTTTTCTTATCTTCATAAATCCTCCCTACAGACGAGAAAATCTCTTTTATTAGTAAAAAAGTACCCACTAAAACTACCATTAACACTGTTTTATAATCTATGATAGCTATGCTATAGATTGAAAAAATTGATATACACAAAGACGATATCACTATTCCATAAAAACCATCACTTACGATATTTTTGTATTTCACACAGATTTTAATACTTAAGATTGATACTATACTTAGCAATGCAAAAATTAAAAGAATTGCAATAGCTAAATAGTTAGTTTGATTAAAATCTATTACAAATTTTTTTAATAGTTCTAAAACTGTAGATAGTGCAAGTAGAGCTATAAATATTAATATTATATTTAAGGAAGTTTGTATATTTTTTTTAAAAGTTTGACTATTGTTATTTACACTAAAAAATGTTATTAATGACTCTTTTTTACACATTTCAATAACTTTGATTCTAAACAGTAATATTTTTTTTATATTTGTTTTTAAATCGACTTTTCGTTTTTTTTCATCTAGAATGACTTTTCCATCTCTGGTTAATTCAACAACACCCAGAAACAGTTCTTCTTTATTACTATTCCATAATAATATCGGCCCCTGACCATGATTTTTATCAATATCAAAATCAGAAATAATAACTTTATCTGCAACTTTTCTTAAATCATTTTCTAGTGTTTCTGAAGTTAAGTTCTTATTTAATTTATGGATCAATGTGTATAATTTATCGGAATAAATTTCTCTAACATAGCTTTCCAAGAGCATATTTGCTTTCTTTTGTAACACTATCATCACATCCAACTATTTTTGATATCGTAATTTTCCATAGTAATATAATCAATATCTTTTGTTACACGATTTGAATGATCTATTACTATAAGTTTAATTCCCCATGAGTCAAATTTAGGTAAAATTCTATCCAAATACTCTTTATCCATATTTGAGAAGCCTTCATCTACAAGTAAAATATCAGGTCTCTTTAAAATACCTCTAAACAAGGCTAGCTTTTGTTTTTGTCCAGAAGATAAGCATTTTATTGCAGCTTCTCCAGGAAAGTTTATACCTAAAGGTAGATCGTCTAATATTTTGTTTATTTCAAAATCTCTTATCAACTTATTAAATATACTATTCGGAACTTTATGTCCCAATAATAAATTATCTCTAATTGTACCTTCTAAAAATTTAGGATTGGGCTCTACAAACACTAATTTTGATCGTAGACAGTCCAAGTTGATTTTTTTTATGTCAATATTATTAATTAGAATCTGTCCCCTATAGTCATCATCTAATCTTACTAAAGACTTAATTAATGTAGATTTACCTGAACCATTTTCACCTCGTATTGAAAGATTTTTCCCTCTATAGATTTCACAGTTAACAGTGTCGAGTAATAAAGTATCTCCTTTTTTTATGGAAACACGTTTACATCTTATTGATTCTATTTTCTTGTCTAAAATTATTTCCCCGCATACATTCTCATTTTCCATATTTATTAATATAGATTCAAGCCTATGACTAGCCACCTGCATCGATTCATATTGCGCTTGAAACGACCCAAATTGATTTAGGGATGATACTACTATTCCTGATAATGAAATTAATACTGTTAAATTTCCTAAATTTATACTATTCTTTAATACTAATAAGCTGCCTATAGCTATCAATATTACTGTCCCAACAGTATTGAATAAACTTAAAAAAACATTACTATTTGTACCAAAAAATTGTAGTTTTTTATTATTAGTAATAAATTTATTTATTTTATCTAAGACTTTCTCACTAAAGTATTTATCAGCATTTAAAGCCCTAAATTCTTCTAATCCATCAATAAAAGTAATTAATTTTTTCTGAAAATCAGTATTGGATTTAGATATTGTGTACCCAAAATGATAGATTTTTGGATAAATATATGCAAAAAACAATATTACTACTGCAGAAATAACTACAAGATAAATCGCCATAACCTTACTAAAATAAAACAATGTTATTATCGAGAAAACATACATACAAAAGTTTAGAAGTACGCTTATGAAAAAGTTCATCACATCGTTACTAACTTGTAAGATATCGGAAATTCTAGATACAAATTCTCCTGAACTATTTAACTGAAAATATTTTGGATGAATAGTTAACATTTTATTTATATACTTTTTGAATAATTGTGTTTCAAAAGCAAATGTTCCTTTTATAACTAGAATATTTTTGAAATAGCTAACTACTACTTGTACTAAAGCTAATACAATAAAACCTATAGATATACTTTGAATAAGAAAAGTTTTTTCTTGCAAAGGAATATTTTTTTCAAGAATATTTATATTTTTACCTAAATTAAATGATAGATAAGTACTTAACAAACTAACAATTATAGAAAAGAACATTACTAACGAGAATATTTTTAAATTTCTTTTTATAAACTTCCCATAAAATCTTACTTTTTTGGGACTGCGATTTAAAAAAATATTTTTTGGTTTTTCTACAAATAAATAACTAATAGCTCTTTTTTCAAACTGTTTATTATTTATCCATTCTTTTTTAGTATGTGTAGGATCTGAAACAAGTATTCTTTTCTTACCAATATGCCAGATTACTACAAAATGATTAATAATTTCCTCCTCTTCAAGAAAGACAATTGCTGGCAGTGAGTTATTAATCATTTCCCTATTTTCTTTGTTTAACCTATTAATTTTAGATATATTTACTATTTCTGGGTTTGCATCTACTTTTGAAAAAAATTTTTCCATAGCTTTTAATGATATTCCTATCATTCCATAGCCAGTTTCTTCTTGGATATATCTTCTATCTATATTAATATTATAGAATTTACATATCATTTCTATGCATGCAACACCACAATCTTGTATACTATCTTGCATTACATGAGGTCTCTTAATCATGATTCATTCTCCCGATACTTATTTATTAACATTTTGTATTCATCAGGAATCTCTAATTCAGAAAAATAGTTAGCTAAATCTAATTTTAAAAAGTATTGATATGAATAATCATAAGACTTAACATCAAAAAGTAATCCTGAAATTAATAAATCATAGTGTAATAAATTACACCCTATTTGGCTATATTGGTCATATTCATTATTTTTTCTAAATTGAATTACTTCTTTTAAAAATTCAAATTGTTGTTCATACAAACTATGCTGTTTATTTAAAAATTTGTAAAAAGTAACATCAGAAGAGTTAGGTAGCATTTTTTCTAACACCTTTATACATTTACTTGCAAGTGAGCTTTTCCCATCAATTATATATTTCTTAGTAATAAGAAATAGGATTAAATGAGTATAGTTTGTAAGTAGGATATTCTCATATGATATACTTTCATCCATATTCTTTATTAAAAATGGAAGTAGAATTTTTTCAAAATCAATGTTGGCATTTATAGAAAATGAATCTCTACAATACAAGTATGCCCATCTAACATTGTCTGGTTCTTTTTCTAACATCTTAGCTAGTAGCCTTATGTTTCTTTCACACTTCTCTTTCCTAAGTATTTCTTTGTAACCGTCATGGAAAAAAGTAATCTCGCTTTCAACGTTAAAAATTGGATCTAATCCTTTGTTGTTCCTCAACTCTTCATGTATTAGACCATAATACTTAATTTTATTATTGTTTCTAAATAATCGACTTTGGCCATGTGTGATAACATTATCTAATTGATATATTGCACAACTAACTCTTAATGAATCTTTAAATTTAAACCTGTCTAACATATCTATTAAGAGCCTTAATTTGGTAAGCTCATCTGAAGATACATATTCATCTGCATCAATAATTAATATCCATTCTTTACTTGCTTTTTGTATTGAATAATTTCTCGCATCTGAAAAATCATCTTGCCAAGTATAATCAAATATTTTTACTTTTTCGCTTGCTATTTCTTTTACTATTTTTTTTGTCAAATCAATTGATCCTGTATCAATAAATATAATTTCATCTGAAAATTCATAGATACTATTAATACATTTTCTTATTGAATCCTGTTCATTCTTAGCAATAATACATACAGATACTTCTGCGTGAGTTTTTAAAGATAATTCTTTTAAATTTTTAGAGTAACTGACAGTTTCCTTTAATTCGTTGGGGAACTTTAGCCCTTTTAAAATTTGTAACCATAATTCTGTTACATCTTTATTCTCTTGGTTCGTTAAAGTATACTTATTTTTATTAAATACCTCTACATTAAACCAGTCATTAGTAATAAAATTTTCAGAATACATTATCTCTTCACCTCATTACTTTCTATTAGAGATAGTTATGCAATTTAATTTTGTGTAACACTCTGGGTTATCTGTTAAGCATAATATGTAATCTACGCTTGTAGAATACAAAAGTGATAGCTTAACTAAAATATCTACTGGTACCATTGTTGCACCACTCTCATATCTGGAATACGCAGATTGAGAACAATGTATATAGTTACTGACAAAAGATTGAGTATAATTATTTTTAATTCTCAAAAATAGCAACCTAGATTCCATAATTTTTCCCTCTCCTGTATGCTATCTTTGTTTGTTAATAACAGTCAATATATTATTCGGATTCTGCATAATTCTAAAATTTTTATTATTTATCAATCACGAGAAAATAAAATATGTCTATACCTTTATAAAAGGTAAAAATTTGTATTTCTTTATTATTTGTTTTATAATATAAGTATCCATTGAGCAAAAACGCTCAAAATAGGCTGATCGAGTTAATCGATCAGCCTATTTTCTTTAGATTTATATTATTTACTAAAACTATACTGTCACGAAAAACAACATATATAATATTATGTTGTTTTATTCAAACTATAAATGATAATATATTTAAATATATAATAGAGACTGTCTCTTGGGGGGAGACAGTCTCTAAGGTTATAACTTATTTTAGCCTTTCATTTCTAACAAATAATCATTCATAGAACTGAACGATCAATTCATTCAGTCTGTAAGAAAATAGTTAAGTCTGAAATAGCTATTTTTATTTTACAGTATCTGCCTTGGCCTTTCAATTTCCTTGATATTACTTTTATTTCAAGATTATTTAACATGAACAAATACTTCTGAATCTTTTACATAAATGTCATGGTAATAATTAGATTTCATTAACTCACTTTCTTCTTTATTCAACGCGTTAATATCAAAGATCTCCATGTTCACTTTTAAACCAGTGTACGTTCTAAATAAAAACTGATTTGGCCAATAAAGGGCTTCATTTGGTGGAACCAGTTCTTTTAATATAGGATAATTCTTCGAACTATTAACAAATACTGGCGAATCCTTAAATAAAGACGTACTATGCACGATCACCGTGTCACGGTTCACTAGGTCTTTTAAATCATCGGCTAATATCATACTTTGTCGTTCAAAAGATTCCTTTTGGTGACTTAACGCACTAGCATAAACAAATGTAAAAGATAAAAGGTAAACACAGAAAAGACAAACCGCTGTTTTTGACACATATCCTAGCACGTTTTTAGAAGTATTTGCCAAAGTAAGCATGATAATTGAAACTACAAAAAAACTAAATCCATAGCCGTATCTAGGCGAAATTAACAAAAGCTTTTCCGGAAAGATTAAAAAGACGCCGTAACTCAAAATAGAGCCTAAAAATAGAAATAACACTGCGTATAAAAAGCTTTTAACAGGCGATACTTTCGCATTAAGAACAGTACTTAAAACAAAGAAAATTACTAGAATAAAAAACAAAAGTATCCATAGTTTTGTACTCTGCTCAGTTATTTTTGACAGATACATTTGACTATTTACCAGGATTGTTTTGGGTATATCCTTAACGCTCGCGATTGTTGTCATACCACCTCGCGTTGCTATTTCAGGATTAAATTTTGTTTCAATAAGATAAAGAAACATGGCGCTTATATAGCTAATCATAGCTACAATCGCTTTTTTAAGCACAGCAATAAACGATTGATTGTCTAACAGCTGCTTCAGTGATAATGCTAACACCATCACGACATAGATCCCCGAAGACGCCTGATAAGTATTACACATCAAAAAAATGCTTAAAATAGAAACAACTAAAAATAAGACTTTATTTTTATTCCAAAATAGAAATGGAAGAACAGAAAATAAAAGGCTCAAAGACATGTAAGGACTGTCGAACCTGAAACTTAAATTTTGTAAAAACCAAGGATTAAAGCCAACCAACATGGCTGCTGTTAAAGCTAAAAGAGATAGCTTCTTATGAAAAGAGTAAACAATGATAATCCCTGTTACTGATACAATGAATCCAGAAAGAATATGCGTCCATAACCCCATATCCGTAAGGTGTCTACTCCCTTGAACTAACCAAGAACCAATTTCGCTACCCCAACGAGAATAACTTCTAGCAAAGTCCGTATTGCCATCAATTTGCCTGCCTGTGTCATCAATATAAGGAAAATTGATTATCCCTATGCTTAAAACTAACACTTGACACATTACTACACTTGTAATTAACAGATTTTTATTGGCCATAAGCCAACTTTGAAACTTATTCATTTTTTCACTCCTCAATTTTTATTAAAATACCCCCTAAGAAAACGAACACCTTTTATATTTACACTAAACGGGTCCATATAATAATCTTACAGGGTTTTCAAACTAAAAACCACGTTTTTTATCGTATAAAATATATAAGGAAAAAAAAGCAAATAATTTTTTATCTGCTTTTTTCTCTTTTTATACACATTTACTGCATAAGTCTTCTTCACTCACTTTCGATTTAAAAATATAAATTTATATGTTCAAAGACATCTCGTTTTTTGCTCGTTGTGTAGTTATCAAACCTGATAAACAACTCTTTCTTTACATTATTTTTTAAAAACTTAATGGAATATCCATACTTAAACCTGACTATTTTGATTGCATCTCTGCATATTTTTTTCAGTTCAACTTTGGTAAGTTCAATGCTAAAACTCATCACTATATCAGAAACACCATTCACCATTGCTGTTTTAGTAGACCAATCGTCATTACAATAATGTCCATAAAATTGATACCGTTTATCAATGTCTGAATCAAACAAATTTATTTGCTCGTTCATCTTTTCCACTCACTTTCTTTATTCTTCGCAAACTCCGATACATGCTCTTTTTTATAGTTAAAATTTTGTTCTTACAGCTTTTCCAGTTCTTTATTTAAACCCTCTTTCAGTTACGTATCCTGGTATGCTCCAAATTCCGAGTGACTCATTTTTAGCCTTTTCTTGTGCTTCCTCTAATTCGAGTAGATACTTTGTGTTAGGCTCTTTGACATATGCCACACGTGCTAATCCCTGTCTCACGAGTGTTTCCTGAAGTAGCACCCCATCCACAAATATATAGCCCAATGTACGGCCATAACGATCAGTTCTATCGCCCTTATCGTATTCAAAAGTAATTTCTGAAGCAGTAGACAAAAGTTCTTTTGTACGTTTACTAGCTTCCAAACCAAATGGCTGTACTTTTGTTTTCGGCTTTACAGTTTCCGGTGTATCTACTAATAAAAAGCGAACCTTTTGTTCTTTTCCGTCTATTCTTAGCACGGTGGTATCTCCATCAACATGACGGACAAATTCAGCTGGTATACGATTATCGTTCGAAATAGTTTGAGTAAAATTACCAGTACCATCATTCGAAATATCTTGTGCTTTTTGTTCAAGACTTGCGCATCCTGATAATAGCAAAGTGGCTGCTGTTAGCAGTAGCCACTTTTTTCCAATAAATAGTTTCATTTCCTAACTCCCTAACTTTTTTTCCGTTTTAAAGAATACTCAATTTTCTTTTTTTCTAACCTATCAAACGTTAATCCTTCAACAGCTCGTTCCCATTTTGTTTGTTGTTCTGTACGTTTCTTTGTACTGTCTGCATATATTTTTTGTAAATCTCCATTAACCATGAGTCACTCCTCCTTAAAACGGTAAGTCATGATCTGAAATCTCAATAGAACTACCTTCTAAATCTGGAAAGGGTTGTTGCGTATTGCTTTCCTGCTGCCCAACTGGTGTAGGATTAGAAGCGTTAACACCACGTTGTTGACTAACTTCTTTTGACTCTAACAATTGGAAGCTTTCTACAACCACTTCTGTCACATAAATACGTTGTCCTTGTTGATTCTCATAGTTACGTGTTTGAAGTCTACCCACAAGACCAACCAATGTTCCTTTTCGTGTATAGTTTGCTAAAGTTTCTGCAGGTTTACGCCAAATCACACACTGAATATAGTCTGCTTCACGTTCGCCATTTTGATTCGTAAAATTCCGGTTAACTGCTAGTGTAAAAGCCGCAACAGCTACACCACTTGACGTATAACGTAAATCACAATCTTTTGTAAGTCTTCCTACTAAAGTCACATTATTAATCATTTAAAAAACCTCTTTCTATTATTTTTTTAGAAGTGATAGCAACTGGTACTATCACTTCTAAATATTTACTGTTTTACTAAACCACCAAACATATTTTTAAACTTGATTTCACCAAACTCTGAAAGGAACGGATCCGTTTCGTTTAATCCATAAGTGTATTGGTAATTCTCTACAATACTTTGATGGTCCATTTCCCAGTCCTCTTCATACGGAGATATATAAAACAAGTACAACATTGTTATATCCCCCATATACTTTTGTTCAATCGCATAGTATACAAGTATATTGTTTTCTTTCTCGATAATTTCGATTGCTTTTTTTCGTTCTTCGTTGATCCAATAGTTGGCGCCTAGATATGATTTTCCCGAAAAACTAATTTTTCCTTCCTCAATAAATTGTGCAATTGTTGGTTCATGAATACCTAAAATCTTCATTCTTTTTCTTGCTTCCATTTTCATTTTTTCTAAATTCAATTGAATCCCTCGTTTCTGTTTATCTTTATAATTATTATACCATACATTGTATACAATGCATAGTATAATAATGAGGAATATTGACAAATTTTGGTTTTTTATATACTATATTTTGTATAGTATATATAGGAGGGTAATTCAATGAAAGATCTTTCTCGTGAAGAAGTTTTAACTTATTTAAAAAACAATGTGGTAGATAAACAAGGTGCTGCAAAAATTACAGGCCAATCATTAAATGCCTTCACACAATCCGTAAAATTGAATGCAATTAAGCCTTACTTTGAAATTAAACATGTAAACGGTGAACGACCTACTGTACGCTTGTATCACGTAGACGATTTAAAGGAATACGCAAAAAATAAACGAAGATAAAAGAGAACTCCCTTCTTTTATTCTCGTTTATTTTTTTATATAAAATTCTTAGTTTATTTTATGACTATTCACTGAAAAATCGTCTTTCCATTTTTTCATACCTAATTACTTTGTTTAGTGTTTATTTCTATCTCGCTCCAACCGCCACCGCCGCTCGAAAGAAATGCCTTGCTAAAGCAAGGCAAAACAAAAGAAAGAACTAGCCGCTTTGCGTCTAGTTCTTTTAAGTGCATTAAAATTTCGCCTCTTTGGCTCATGCTTTTACGGACGTGTGTCCTCTCAATCGTTTTATGACCGCTCATTGTCGTATGCCCCGGTCAGTCGCTGTTTGTTACAGTATCATAGCCAGTCGAAAAGACAAGGGTATATGAACTCACTCCGTTCGCCCTTGTCTTTTCTTGGTGTCTATGATTCTTTCTCGGCACAGCAACCGACCGAAACATACTGGCGAAAATGAACAATCAAATCTAAAAACGAAAGGAGGATAGTGTCCCACGTCCTAGCATGAGCCAAAGAAGCGAACAGCTTCCCTCCCTCACGCCAGACAAAAATGGTTGCTCGAAAACAAAAATCAAAACCAGAAAGGAAGTAGTAAAATGAACGACCCACAGCTAAAAAATCAGCTAGAGCAGGCACGTAAAGAATATCAGAAGTTAAATAAAGCCATTCTTGAAAATGATACGCCTACATTGTTACTAAACTATGGTTGTCTGAAAAATGCCAATAATCGTTTGAATCAGTTAGCATTCTTTTTAAATCACATTGAATGGAAGGACGTATAAATATGTCAGAAAAAAAGAAAAAATACTGTGTGACAATTGTTGAAACCTTAGAGGTAGCTGTTTCTGTATTTGCTGAAAGCGAAGAACAGGCACATGAATTGGTTTCTAACATGTATTACGACCAAGAAATTATCTTGACAGAAGATAATCACGAAGCAACAGAGTTTATCATTTAAAACAACGAAAGAGGAGAGCTTTTATGGGAACACGAACAGCAATTTTTAAAGAACAAGCAGACGGAACGTATCAAGGCATATATTGTCACTGGGACGGTTATATAGAGGGTGTAGGCGCTGTTTTATATGAACATTACCAAGACCCTGAAAAAATTCAAAAAGTTATCAATCAGAAAAAAGGCCTGTCCTGTTTAGGAGTGAAAGAAAACGTACTTTACGAATACGACAATGTCGGCTGTCGGGAACTAACTTGTTGTGGTTGGCACGAGTTTTGTCTATATGTTCGACCAGAAACAGAAATGTATCTTGCACAATCATTAGAAGAAATAAGAGAACAACAATACCTAACCCTAACTGACCTTGACCGAATTGACGGTTGGACGGAACTCGTTGAAGGGAAAGTAACCTTTACACCTTATCGTGGCTCTGATAACAACGGCTATTTATATGCACAACGTCAGTCTGGAGAGTGGCTAGTAAGCACCATGAATTGCAATGGAGATATGAAAGATTTTGAACCATTATCAAAATATTTCCACGAAAAAAAGACAAAAAAAAGAAACCTTTTGCGACTAACAAAAGATTTCTAAAACGTTATACATGTTTAAACTGTAAAACAAGTATAACGTATCTCATGACCTTTGACAAGTGAATTTGCCCCAACCTCTTATGAATAAGAGGTTGGGCTAACAAAAGAAACGAGGGAACGTTATGGACTTTCAAAATATACAAACTGTAAAAGAATTGACATATGCACTCAAACAATACAATCAAAATCTAGCAACCACTATTTTTGACGATACACAAGGTTATATCAGTGTAGCTTTCAGAAAAGAAAGTATTGAAAGAAACGGAAAAAACTTCCAGTTTTTATGTTTCTATCCTAATTATGAAGTAGCTCTTTATCCAGTCGTGAAATTGCTTTCTTATCTTGAAAAGCTACCAGAACAAGCCACCATTGCGATTAAAGACCCAGACGGCAACTATTCTTCCCTTTATCTAACAATTGACGAAACAATAGACCAAGGGAATAAATACAAGTGGCTAGTAATTAGTGACAAACTTTCTTATGAACGCTTTTTCCTAATAAGTACATTGACTGCACAAGAACAAGCACTTGAAAAAATGCTAAAAGAACTAGAAACCGAGCATGACGACACAGTCGAATATATCCATAATTGGCTATGCAAACAAAACGACGAGTCCCTTTTTCAAGGTATTCTAAAGGAAGATAGAACCATAAAAGGCTCTGTCACTTATTGCATGGGAAAAGCCAAAGAACAAGCAGAAAACCAAACAAGTGCTATGGTGCCAGACGAGGTAGCATTTCGTTGGATAAAGGAATATTTCATGCTTGAAAAACTACCCGAAATGAAAGTCATCGGAAAAGTAATGACGACTACCAAAAAGCAACCGGCAAAAAAAGAAGAGCCTAAACCTCAAAGAAAAGAGGTGGACGAACAAATTAAATTGTTCGAGTTGTAATGAATATGAATCGGGAAATACAAAAACCACTAGCCCCACCCAAAGCATTTTTTGATTGGTGTACGTCACAAATACCCACCTATGAATGGAAAAACAAAAAGGAGACAATTCTTGCGAGTTCTCGCAAGAATTGCCCTACTATCAAAAAGCGATTAACTAAGAGATCGAAGCTCTCTTATCCTACAAAATTTTATTCATTCGGTGTTATCCTTGTCAGTAAAAAGCGAATAGAAATTCAATCCCACTGTTATTGGCAAACAATAAAAGACGGTAAAGAAACGCTTATCTATGAACACTCAAATCTTGAACGTTTTTCAAAGGATACCCACCTTAAAGCCCATTGCCGTAATGGTTACTGGTATGAGGGCTTGTTGTCAAATTATGGTTTTATGAGTAGTACTTATACAAATACAGTATTCTATCCAAACAACTGGCAAGAAAAACTAACCACTATATCCGAATTAAAATACCTACAGTTACCTGAAATAGAACGTCAAGAACTAGCTCATATTTACAAATACCGAAACGAAATTGAGTTTTTACAAAAGATAGGTGCCACAACCCTAGCGAATGAAATCATTTTTGACGACTATCGCAACGTTTTTGGACTGTATTTTCATAAAGCAGATATGAGAGTAATCACAAAGAAATGGTTAAAAGCAAATAAACACAAACTGAAAGCAAACAATCCAACGTTTCAAGAACTCATGTTAGAAAATACGTTAAAAGAACGAAACGCCCCAATGATAGACGGAATAGAAAAGTATTTGCACTATTCGCAAATTAAGCAATTACCGAAAGAGGTGAACTTAACCAAGTTTCAAAAGTGGTTTATACGAAAGGGCGAACGTTTTGACTATTATATGGACTACTTACACATGTTGGAAGAATTAGACACCCCACTCAATGATGACACGGTTCTTTATCCAGAGAATTTACAAGTAGCCCATGATAATGCTGTGAATACGTTGAATCTTCTGAAAAGCGAGATTGAGGAAAAAGAGTACGAAGAAAGGAAAAAGCAAATCAAAGTGTTTGAAGCAGAGATTGACGACTTGCTTTTTCTCACACCTCACTCATTACAAGAGATTGTACAAGAGGGAAGTATTTTACACCACTGTGTGGGAAGTCAACGTTATCTAGAGCAACATAAACAGGGGGCAACAACGATTGTATTTATCCGGAAAAAAGAAGAGCCAAATTTACCTTACTTCACATTAGAGTACCGAAATCAACAGGTTACACAAATACAAGGAAAATGTAACCGTCAGGAAGTACCAGAAAAGATAAAACAAGCAGTCAGACAATGGCAAGAGAATTTACAGCACGCCTTATCATCATAATATAAGACAAGACTGATACTCGCTTTCGGCGAGTATCTTCTTGATTAGAAATCAAGAAAAGAGCGTTTTTTCCAGCGCGCCAAACTCCCACCGCCACCGCCGTTAAGGCGCGCTGGAAAAAAGAAAGGCGTTCGCCTTTCCTATTTTAAAAAAATTACTAGAATCTTCTTCATTGCTCACTGATATCTATTCGTATCCCATACCTAACTGATTTTCTTGTTCTACCAATTGCTCTTTTCTTGAATATTTTGATTTTTCATTTTCTACTTGTTCTATTTCATCTAAAACAATACTTTGTTCTGTGCTTCTTTTTAAATACTCTTGCGTTTCTGGCGATAAGTTTTCAATTTCATCATCACCATAAATTTCGGAGATTGTAATATTTCCTTTCATCAAGTGTTCTGTGAGCGCTTCAGACAGAATGCTTTTTTCATCTTCATAATCAAGTGCTGCATATTTGTAATAAAAAGGGCGTCCATTTACTTTATATTCTGTATATTCCATGTCAAAATCATCAAATGTCAATTCATGACTAATTGTCGCATTCCTAGAAAATTCTTCAATATACGGTCTATCTTTTTCAGGTAAAGGTTGTCTGTAGCTGTTTTCTATAAGTTTATTCATTGCTTTCATACCAAAAACAGGTTGTTCCATCGCATATTCATGTTCAATTTCATACTCATCGTCAATTCCATACTCATCAATAATAGTTGCTAAATAATCAAGTTTTTCTGGTGGAATTGTTATATTTTCCGTTGTTGTCCATTCATTTTCTATGGAATCATACATCAAATGATAGTGAGTTGGTAATCTATGTTCATCTACTATTAGTACATCAATATTCTCAGTTACCATATTTTGCTTTAAAGGACCCGCAACAAGACGACGGTCCCCTAATCCATCATGCGTTTCGTAATCAGAATTGTTTAATAGTTTTTGGATAGCGTCTGTTATTTCTTGCTGTGTCTCTTTATCAAATGTCATCAACCCTCCTACACTTTCTAAAACGTCCAGCATCTTGTCAGCTGAATCTATTTCACCAACTAATTCTAGAACATCATTCATCTCATTGGCATAATAACCATTAATTGCAATTTCATAATTATAGTCTTCAAAGATAAAGCGTTCTGGTGTGTGTTCTTTATATTGTTTTATTAGGTTTTCTTTCAATATTGCATTTATACTTAGTTGCTGATTAAAGAACAATTCCCTCTCTTCAAGTCTAGCTGTTAACTCTTTTCGGAATTTTTCTTCGGCTGTACCAGGAATATCTATAGTTAAATTATAAGCATTATACTCATTATTGCCGTTTGACAAGGAATCCAATTCTATATTTTTTAAAAAGTGATTGTATGCTTGAACTATTTCTTCGTTTTCTTCGACAATATCAATATCGTAGAGATAACTTTCTGGGGTTTCTTCCTCAAAAACGCCTTCTTGATATTCTTCTAAATTGAGCTTTTCAGCTCCCACCTGTAGAGTATTTTCCAACTGTTCAATAATAAAATTCTCCTCCTCTAACTGCTTCAATACCTCAACTTGTTCTTGTGAATAATGATTATCCATCACTGTTAATACTGTACGTGTTTCAGGAACAATCTGAATTAATTCTTCTAACTTTAATGAATGAAAGTCAGGGTGATACCGATCAATAGAACTATCTTTAAAAAAAGCTTCAATAGATCCATGATCAACATCTCTACTGAAACCATCTCCGCCTTCTGAATAGCCACTCCATAAAGTTCCATCTTGAAAAACGTAAATGGCTTGCTCAAGATTTTCTGTCTTTTCGAAACCTTCTTCATAAAAATCTGAGAAGTCAAACCTAGAATTATTTTCTGTCATTTTTCCATCCTCTTTCTTTTTTGAATAAAAAAAGAGAATAACTATTCGTTATCCTCTTATAATTCCTATTTAATTTTTTAGACATTTATACTTTGTTCTAATTCTTGATATGCTTTTTCATTTAAATAACGTTGGACACTTCGCTCACACGATTTTCTCAATTGTCTTAATTGTTTCTTGAATTCATAATCTGATTTTTTATGAGAGACTACAGGCTTCCTGTTGGACACTTTTGTAATTCTCTTTTGACCATTTTTTCCTGTTGCTTTTTCTATTTTATAATTTGCATTCCTCTCTTTTTTGGGAAGCTTGTCTGTTTGCGAAATATCGTAAACATCTTTTGTCTCAAAAACAAATGATCCTGATTCATCTTTTTTAATGGTCACAATTTTTATGGCATTTTCAATTTCATCTTCTCTTATCTGGCGATTGTTTAATTGCCATTGCTTTTCCCCTAAGACATGTGTTGCAGTAGGTATTTGTTGCAAGATTGCACGTTGATTATTTCCTGAAAAACTCTGTAAATTTGAATCTACTTCCTTGTCTTTAGAGGTTTCTATCGAAATATAGTGTGCTTTATTTTTACTTGGAAGAATAATTTTTCTACCTAAAGTCTCATGAGTAAAACTACTTACCGGTTCGGCAAATTGATTACCCTCAACTTCATGTAAGAACATACCTCGAATTTCTTTTTTTGAGGATTCTTTTTCTGCCTTTAATTGATCCACTATCTTTAAGTTTCTGCTATCTTTCGATTCTTCTCTTTCAGTGAAGTAATCATGTAACGTCTTCAATGCCTGATCCATTTTAATTTCTGATTGTTTTACTTTTATTTGTTCCTCTATATTATTAACTTCCTCATGACTCTCTTCTAAAAGTTCATGAGGTAAAACATCATCATAAATCATACTTTCTTCTGCATTTTCTTCTTGTGGCATGGTCATTTCTAATGAATCAAATGGCTCAATTAATCCTTCGCTTTCTATCTCTGTTTCAAAATTAAATTGTTCAAAATCTGACTCATTCATCAAACTAGTGTTCCTTTTAGCAAGAAGTTCCGGATAATTCTTTGCTTCTTGTAAAATCATGTTTCCAATTCGTGAATATAATCCACTTTTTCCGTACAGCTGCTTATCAAGATAAGTTGGTTCGTTCCTTGGATTTCCATACGCTTCTTCGTAATCATCAGAAATTTTTTGTAGACGCGGAAGAATTTCATCCATTGTTTCTTTCCCATCTGTTTCCATAAACAAATCCACTATTTTATCTAGTTCTGGTTTAAATTTATGACGTTCTGCAAAGCCATATTTCCAGAAATACTGATTGCTTGGCAGCTTTTGAAGTAAATCCGTAAATAGTTGCTCATACTTTCCTTGTGTAAACTGTTCTTTGCATGATTCAGCCAACTTTTTTTGGTGCGTGACGTACATTTCTAACATAGACAATTGTTCTTTATTTTGCATCAGTTCATTCACAAATGTTCGCTTTGTCGCTTTAATACTCTTCTGTAAAAATTTTCCTTTAAACTGCCAGCCAGTTTTACTCGGTTCTTTCGGGTGCTTGTAGAAGATCCATTCTCTTGTTGGATTTTTTTCAACATATCCGACATGAACATGAATATTATCCGTATTGTAGTGGACTGCACCTGTCCACTCTCCTTTTAACCCTTCTTTTTTTTCTAATTCAGCAATGGCTAATCTTGTGGCCTGATAAATATGTTGCGTTTTTAATTGATTTGTTTCTGGATCAAGATAGTTATTTTCAATCAACCACTCGTTCCGAAAACTAAAAACTAATTGCCATAAAGGTGATTTATTTTCTTGAGCCATTTCGAAGTATTCTTTCATGTATCGGATAACTTCTTCTGGCGCTTGGTCATAATTATTCGTAAACAAAGCTGACGTTTTTTTCGGGTTTGACATGTAGTCATTATAGGTTGAGAACATCGTCTCATTTGAACCTTCAACTGCCGCAATACTATCCATTGAATTGTCAGGTGAAAAGGCATTGAATTGATCAAAATGTTCGTTCCTGGTCGCTTCACTTCTTTCCATATAGTCAAGATATTCTTTGAACGTATCTGTACCTGGCATAACGAACGCACTCGTAAGAATAATGCCCGCCGTTTTCTTATTCATTTGTTACAACCGACTGGGAATATTTTGCCGAATTCATTGCTTGGATTCTTCGGTTTTCTTGTCGCTCTTGTACTATTTTTTTCGCTTGGGTTACACCAAGTGAGTCCGATTCATTTTTAATTTCTAATTGCATAGTTCTTGCTAATTCGTTGAAGAGAATTGTCGTCAACTCTGTGTGTGTTTCAATGACAGATAATAATTTTTTATTCTGTTTTTGAAGGGTTAAAAGCTCGTCTATATTATTCTCGTTTTTGTTTTCAATGACATCTAGCATATAATCAATTAAGTCACCTAAATGCATATGCTTTTCTGCAGCAATTCGACTCAAACGATCTTTTGTTTTGTCTGTCATGTATATGTTTTTCGGTTTCTTTTTTTCATCCATTTTCTTTCTCCCTTTCAGTTAATTTCGACGCTGGACGAAAGAATTCCCTTACCATTAAATCCATTCCAAGTTGCATTGATTCAACGACATCTTTTGTAAATGCCTGGTAACGTAATTCTGATTCTAATTGGAACTCTTCGTAGGCGATTTTCTGCAGCACATCTCGTAACATTTCATCTCGACTAGCGTAGCCTTTTTCTTTTGCTACTGTTACCAGTCTAGTTGCTATATCTTTATCTACATCTCTTATTTTTATGACTTGTTTTTCTGTCATTTTTCTCTTACCTTTCAGCCATTTTTTAGTCTTTGATCTGCTTATTTTTTATCACTACACGACATTTTTCTTATTTATTCTCTAGTATTCGCTTAATTGCGCTTTGTGTTTCGGAAGAGCATAAGGGGAAATGGGGGTCAGACAAGCTGACCCGCCTTGCAGTGCAAGGCTTTCCCGTGGGACCCAAAAACGAACGCCACTAGCACTTGGCTAGCAGGTAACTTCATGCAAACTAGCACCTTTTTAGCACCATATAGCACGTTTCTAGCACCTAAACTAGCACGTATTTAGCAGTAACTAGCACCGAACTAGCACCCTTTATAGCACATCTCTAGCACCTACTAGCAGTTGTTTAGCACCCCTTAATTTGCCTAATTAGTTGTTGATTGTTCTTTTCTTTCCTTCAACTTTTCAAGCTTCTCATCAAGTAATTTTTCTTCTTTCTTTATCCCACTTTTTGCTTCAATATACTTGTCTTTTTCACGCTCTAATTGAGCAATTTTAGTCTGAGAGTCTTCTTTTTCTTTTCCAACTTTGTAAATCAATTCTTCCGTTTCTTGTTTTACTTTTTCATCTATTCTTACAATTTCCGAATCAATTTTTTCTGTACTTTTTGCTAGCAATTTCTGTTTATCTCTCGTTGATTTTTCCTCAATGACAATCACATCAGCCAAATATTTTACTCTAGGTTTCTCTTTTAAATCATCGTCTGTTTTACTTTTTCTGACATCCCAATAAAAAGAAGTTTGTTGTGATCTATCTGTTTGTTTTTGCTGACTTTGTTCTTCAATTTGTTCTACAGTCGTTGGTGCTTTCTGTGTAGCATTATAGCCAAAGTCAATCCCTATTGTTTTCCAATTTTTAGGAACACCGTGTAATTGAATCAGATAATAATTTTCTGAAATAGGAATGAGTTTTGTTTCTATTGGTTGCTCTTTTTTTACTTCTCCGGCAAATGAAACATATTCTTTATGAACTTGGTCTGAAGACTCTTCAACATGAACAAGGACTTCTGCATAACCAGTTGAATTGTTTATTTTTCGAGAAACAATTTCAGCTTCACTTGACCCTATTTTTGTTTTACTTATTTCTCCAATTCCACTATCCAACAAAGGACTATCATCTTTAAAAAATAACCTTGAATAGTTAAAAAAAACAAACCCAGAAACTGTTAAAAAAAACATAAATAGATATAATTTTGAAGAATATTTGTGCCATCTTTTTTTCCAACGACCACTCTTTTTTTCACCAGATTGTATTCTGTCACGGTATACTTCTACATTCTCTTTCAACTCATTTAATTTATTAAACATTTTTCATCACTCCTGCGTAAAATAACTTTCGGAGAATTCGCGAGGGGCAATTTGTTCTTCAAATTTTTTTATTTTCCAATGATTTTTTTCATCTTTTTCCAAGTTGAATTTATCAATATATTTCACGTCAAATGCTTGCGCGTTCCCATGCTTAGTAGACACAATCAGACAACCAATCATTGTCGCTTTTCCAGTCACCCCATTCAATTTTACATAGTACTGTTCACTAATAGTTTCTTGTTCAATTCGAATACTATTTTTATAATCGTCAACCCATGCCGGACGTAATTTTCCACTAAGTTTTGGTGTTAAAATTTTAGATAATCCTTTCAATTTTTCTTCCGCCGTGTCTGTAGTAATGTCGTAATAACTTTTAGAAAATTGTTCACCTATTGATTTCAAGTTAACGTATTCTTGGTGTGAATAAGAGTGTTTTGGAATAGGGATTTCCTTAGTAGAAGCACCCTCTTTATCTTCTTTAAACACTTTTAATTCTTGTTCTAAATCATTCGTTTTCTTAACATAATTTTGAATGGTTTTGGTTTGTTGAGGAAGGAGTACATTTTTAGCATATACAAATGTTCCACCTATCCCTAATGCTAAACCAAATGCACCCATTATTAAAAGTTGGGTTATAGATTTCATAATCTTCTCCTTTACATTTTTGGTATAAAAAAAATAACCTAAGTAGTTATCTTAGGTTACTTATCTAATTTAGATTTTTGACTGTTGTATCTAAATGAACATACCAATTACTTCAATAACATCGACCCAAGTCAGCAGATCACACTGTTCAATTTTTTCTACATTTCTGTTCATGAAATCAACTGAACGCAGTTGATGGGTAACTATATCTCCTGCTATTTTTTGAGGGTCTTTTATCGCTACATAAGTCGCAAAGCTTCGTCTTGTAGAAGTAATAGGGCAAACTAAACAAAAACCCGTACGCTCGTTAAATTCATCTTTACTCACAACTAGAGCGGGTCTTCGTTTTTTGATTTCTTTACCCTTTGAAGGGTCAAAATCTATCCAAATAATATCCCTTTGCTTTGGGTAATCCATCTAGTATTCTATCCCTTCTAACTTCATTGTATCCCATTCTGTATCTTCTACAGTCACAGAATCTCTAAAGTCTTTCCAATCTGCATCATTTTTAAATATATCTTCTCTTTTAGGTTTTAGAATATACGTATCATCAATTTTAAAAATTGTATACGCATCTCCAACTTCTGGAGAAATACCCTTTGGGAAAATTGCTCCTACAGAATTGCCTATTTTACGTACTACTGTTTCCATGACTATCATCTCCTATACGTATGTTAAACTAAATTTAACACACCCTCAAGCACTCGTCAAATATTACTTATTTTTGCGAACAATACTACGTATTTTTGTTATATCAAATGTCCGATTATACTTTGCTACAACTCGCCCACGCTCTGAATTTTGCTCATAGGTAGTAAATGCTTGTCCACCATTTGATACACCTGAAATCACGCCTGTATGGCCATATATTTGAGGGGTTAATACACCACCTGCGTACCAATTGACGATATCTCCTATCCTTAGATCAGACGGTTTGGGGTCAAAAATTACTGACCAACCGTACGCTGACCAATTGTAATCATCACCAATTCTTTCGGCATAATCAAAGCCACTTCCACGCAGCTGTGGGCCACCCAATTTTTCAACATAATATGCTGTAAGCATGTAACACTCTCCACCATATATTGATTGACCAACAATAGATTCTAATACCTGTATGTTTCCCCCATTTCCTTCATTAATGCCTTGCTGCATGCTTGCAACATACTGATAAACTAGCTCTGCATAAAACATATTTCCGTATGCATAGCGCCAATTTCCTTTAGCGCTTGCAATAGGATTCGTGTAAACTACTTTTGCTCCTCCACTTTGTTCTTTCGCAAATTCTGCTCCTAATTCAAAAGAATAAGGTCTCTGTTTTTGATAAAGCCAGCTTAAAAATCCACCACCATAATTGTAAGCTTGTAATACAGCTTTTCTATCTTGAATGCTATATTGGTTCGCTAAATCAAGACAACTTTTGTAATGAGTGACGCCTTGACGAATCGATTGTTCCGGACTGGTTATCGTATTAGGAGGTAACCCCGCACTTTCACTAGATTGAAATGGATCACCCCCGCGACCACCCGATTCAACCATTATTATCGCTAAAAGATAGGGTACTTCATCAGGAATGTTCATTTCCTTGGCCACTTTTTCCACTGTTGGTTTTAACGCTAAAACTTCCGGAGGAAGATTTATATTCTCATTTGGCAAGGCATTATTTTTTTCCTCTGACTCTGCACCTGCTATCATAAGAATCATTCTTTCCGTTTCTTGAACAACAGCTATAACAGTTAAACAACCAAGTCCCAACACAGAAAGTATGAGAATTATTTTTATTTTTAATGACTTCATACATTCATCTCTTGAACAGCTGATTTTTGTTGCTCAAAAATTGCTTTGGCTTGTTCGTTTTCTTTCTTCTTAATTTCACGACTTTCCAAACGTCCAGTCTTTTTTAATTCCAGGCATTCGTTAAAGTCTCCATTTTCGATTGGTGGTAAATATAAAGACAGCTTTGCTATTTGTTTTAAGTCTTCAGATTGTTTGTATTGGCTGTGAACTGCACGAATCAATTCTTTTCCTGATTTATCATTATTTACAGCCATTACAATCGTTCCTTCGTTAATATTGAGCATGTTTTGCAAGTCTTTGTACGTTTTCCATATAGTTTCTTGTTTTGTTCCTGAGCCAGATAATGACAAGAAAAAGGAGTTATTAGGTAAATTTTCCTTATCTAACTCCCACAGTGATAGTGATTCTATTGGTGCTTCTGTAACGAAAAGGGTAATTGGACTTTTGTAATCCATATTGGCGCCAAAGCAAAAGCCACGGCGGCCATTGCTATTTTCTGCTATTCCTTTAAAATATTTTCGGTCTAGTTTTAATTCTCCTTTTTTGTTTATTTTCATACGCTTTTCTAACGGCTTAGCATATGTTCCTTGAACATCAGCCCCAACATAGGTCCCAAATTTGTTCTTCCCAATGTCTGTGATTTTAAACAAAATATTCCCACGATTGTCTGAAGTAATTGACCCATCTGCAAAACGACCAATCGTTTCGTCCGATAAATGCCTACTACGCAAATAAGCCCACCCTTTTTCATCAAGTAGGCCTGTATCATAATTTCCTGCAACGGATAAATGTTGCAAATTAAACGGTTCTTTTTCTTCTTGCTTTATCCATTTTTGAGTGGTTGTCTTACTAATTTGTTTACTAAATTGATAGTCTAACAGCTGCTGAACAGTATCTTCGTAAGGGTAATTATAATATGCCATGCAAAACTCAATGGCATTATCATACGAGCTAATTCCTTCTGAATACCAATTGACTATGCCATTTTTTACATTTGCTCTCATACTGTCATGATCCACATGTTCTACAAACTTTGAAGAAACTTTCTCAAAAATTTCTCCTTTTTCTTGCATGAACGCTAACATATTTGTCCTTCTAGCAACGTCTAGCTGTTTCTTTGTAAAAACAGGAATTTTTTTTGTATGCATTATTCGTCCACCTTTCTTTTAAGAAATTAAAAAGGAGAATAAAAGATACAAAAAAAAGACACCTACTAATACGAAGTAGAGTCTCTTTGTTTGAAAACTTTCAATGTTCTCTCGTTTTTTGCCAAAAACTACGAGTTGAAATGCTTTTTTTGTCTTTTTTAAATAATTCTTTTTAGGTTTAGATTGTTTTCCCTCTTTATTTTTCATGGTTACAGTCCTCCATCGAAGATTCGTTTCTCTGTTTCTGATAAACCATAGCGGAACTTGATATTTTTTGCTCCTTTAATATTTAACAGAATATCACGTTCCTCAAATCCAATAATGTCTGCTATATCATAATCACTAAGTTGCTTCCCAAATACTTTCTTTAGTAATTCTTCTGAAGATTCGTCTTGTTTAAATAAAAAGCGATACGTCGAAAGTTTAAACAAGTTAACAACAATTTGAGAAATCTCCCCCATTTCTCCATTTTCACTATTATAGTCAGGAAAAGCATCTGCTATGTCATGCATAATATAAGTTTGTCCGATTAATAATTTTCGCCCTTCTCGGTTATAGCGATCTAATTCCTTCAGTAAAACTTTATTCTTTGTCCGTATTGGATTATGGAATTCATCGGAAGTCATATTAGAATAAATTAACTCATCCACTTTTTTCTGTTTACGATCAAATAAATATTTTTCACGTTGGCCAACTCGTACAGCTTCACTAAACGCTGCTGTATATAAGTTATAGTATTGTGCATTATAAGTGGATATATCTGACTTCACGAGATTTTCCATGTTAAACGTTACAAGCTTTTTATTATAAAAATCAAATGTCGATTTCTGGTTAAAAATATTTCCTGAATCTGTGATAAATGATTCTAATTTTGAAATAAAATCATACATGTCTTTCTTTTCAAATTCTTCCGTAGCTTTATTATATTCATTTTTAGCAAATTCAAGGATATCTGAGTAAACTGGATACTGTTCTGGATCATATTGCGTTATTTTGTTGATCTCTAACCCATGGCGTTCCATGTAATCAGCATATCCATTATTAAAGATTTTTTTAGCCGTTGTCATAATTGGACTTTGAAAATCAATATTTTCTGCTAATCCAAAAACTAACCTCATTTTCACTAAATTAGTTTTTAACGACTGCTCTTCCTTCGTTCTTTTTGTTCGAGCATCCACGTCAGAACGATAGATTTGACAAGGATTCAATCGAACTTCTCGACCATCATAAAATTCACCGCCTAGAGCTTCTGTGAGCCGTTTTGTTTCATCACTGACATAAAACCCATAATGGATATTATTATACTCTACAGCTTGTTTTAACTGCTTTTTAGCCGCTGTTGTCTTACCGAACCCTTGGCTTCCTAAAATAATACTGCTATAGGACTTTCTCAAACTATCTTTATGCGTTGTAGATAGGCAAACAACACCTGAACCGTACAACGGATAACCACTATACGGAGCATCGTGATCAATATGGTTGGCATAATTAAACGCATAGCTCCCTGCTAATGCTGTTCCTTTTATTTCCTTCCCTTTTCGTTTGATTAGCTTCGAGCCTTCTTTAAAGCTAACAAACGTCGCTTTAAATTGTCTTTCCTGTTCATCTAAAAAACAAGCTGCTTGGAACTGGTGTTTTCTAAGTTTTCGCATGACTTCTTGTTCACGTTCGTCCAATTTCTCAATAGTAGATTCAGCCAATACATAACGTACATGTATCTCCTTTAATACTTCAACAGATTCAAGGACGTTTTCTACTGTTCTATCTAACTTTTCATACTCTTTGCGTGCTTTCTTTTGAGAAATCCTATCTTTAGAGCTATAAACTCTGTCCTCATATTCTCCTAGGCTCCGATTCAAATTCTGCTCAACAAGTGGATTGGAGGTATCAATTGTATGCGTATCTAAAGTAGTTAATACATTTTTCATACAAAAGACTTGTTCTCCCCAAAAGTTAGGATTGTTTTTAGGACGATAAATGACTAGATTAAGTACTCGAATAAACCCATCAGAAATTTGTAAATCTTTAGAAGAATGAGGTTTAATTCCACCCATTGGTTGAATCGTACCCACAAACAAAGGATCATAGCCTTTTTTTGCTACAATTTTTTGCACCTTCTCGTCTCTTCCAGTGTAATCTGTCCGTTGATAAGGAATTCCTATTGGCAAAGGAGCTAATGGATTGTACCGACGAAATAAAAATTTTATTTTTTGTGTTAGTGTCATCGTATTAATACGAAAATCTGTACTTTGCGCTTGACGAATTTCTCTTTCAACTTCTTTTAATTGCTCTTCATCATCCGCAAATACTTGTAAATAAACCGTATCGATCAATCGTGTATTATCTAAATTTTCAAGGACAGCCAACGTATATTGTTGTTCTTTTTTTACTGTCTCGCTCAACGCACCCATTTTAAAACGGCGTTTTGCATAATCAATATTCTCAGACATATCAATTGGAAAACTTGTAAATATGAATTTTATGTCTGTATAAATAGTTTTTAAAAAGACTAGGAAATCATTCAATGCAGATTGCCGCTGTTCTAAACTTCCTTCTCTTGCTGAAGAATCTTCAATTCGATAAAAATTGGTTACACCTTTTTCTAACGCAATACATTCTTCTGAAATAATTCGACGTTCTGGCATAAAGGCCAGCACCGATTTTTCAACCTTCTGTATTTTCTTCTTTTTTTTCTCTTTTGTCGTAGTATCTACCAACGCTGGTTCTACTTGTACATCCAGTAACTCATCTGTATCTACAATCAAATTCTTTCACTTCCTTTTACTCTACTTTGTCAAGCTTGTAATAGATCAAATCTATCGGAGGAATAATCGAATACTTTAATTGAACAGTCACATTATTTTTTTCTTCAACAATTGGTTCTTCTTCAATTATGTTTCCATAACTACTTACAAACGCCCAGTTTGAGTCTCTACGCACCATTTCTTTTGTAATGGCTAATGGGATTACGTATTGATTCATTTCCTCCATTAGTTCAATACGCTTAGAAAAGTAGTTCTCTTTTACTGGTATTTCTAATGTAGTTAGTTCTGGTTTTAGTACAATCGTTTTTCCTAACCATTCCCAATATTTTTCAATGGAGTATCGCATAATAAAATACAAGATTCCATAAATAATCAGTTTTTGAACCACCGAAACTGGCAAATCTTTAAATCCATGTATATCTTGATAAAACTCCGCAGTGAGGTAATTTGAATTGATTACGATACTTGCAAACAAGCAGGATTTTAGAAATGTACAAATTTTATTTCTATTTACTCTATGAAGAGAAAGATCAAAAATCAATGGAACAACATACACACAGGGCATTATTAACTTTATGAATACAAACACTTGTAAAAGTATTTGTATAAATACAAAGTTACTAACTTCGTTAGATATTGATCCAACTTCGTCGTTAAGTGCAATCACTAGTAAAACTAGTAATAACACTTCCATCGAATACAGCGCATGATATTTAACAAAATATTGTACAGATAAGCCTTGTATTCGCCAGAAATGGTTATCCTTCAGTAAGCCCACACTCTTATTTTTTATTTTTGTTGCATATTCTTTCATTGAATATCCTCCTTAATTGTTTAATGAAAAAGAAAGCAAAGAATATTCTCTGCTTTCTTTACCTTTAAATAACTTACCTTAGTTATATTCTTTCATTTCTTCTTCAATCAATTTGTCTTCTTCTGCTAATTCTTCCTCGGTTAGCATTGCCATAGATAAATCTTCTTCGTCTTGGAATTGTTGTTGTACTAATGGGTGATACGCTTGTCTATTGTTCGTTAAGATTATCCATAATCGTTGATAGTTTCTTAGACTATTCCTAGTAAGAGAACTAGGAGATAACCAGTAAATACCCATAATCATTACAAAGAGAAAAGCAATTGTTCCTAAAGGTCCATATGTTCTTTCCTGTAGCCCTGTAGCTACCTGAAAGAGAATGAAACAACAAACCGCATCTTTTGTTAAAATCTTTCCTACAAACTTTGCTTGGGTAAATATTTCTTCTTGTATCTCATGCATAGGTCTCTATCCTTTCTTATTTTTTGATCTTTTTTCTTTAGGTAGTTGTTGTGACTTCTGCTCTTTTCGTTGCGCTAACCATTCATTTACTTCTTGTCCAAATTCTTTGTTTCTCTTGTATCTATCTACCTGGTTACCAATAGGATTTTTCATGTTCTTTTGATATTTGTTAGTATTTACCATTTGACTAACTTTCTTTTTTAATGGATTTTCTAATGGCTCACTTGAACTATTTGAAGGTGATTCAGTCTCGCTATCAGAATCGGAGTGTTCCATGTTGCTTGATTCACCTGTATATTTAGAATTTTCATCATCATTATCGGCCATTTTCTTATCATTTAGCTGACCCTCATTAGCAGTCGTTGTGTTTTTAGGTGTGTCGTCATTAACATTTTTTTGTTCATCGTAATCACTCATATTTTGATCATTCGTTTCTGTATCCGTATTTTTACTTTCAAAATCCTCTGTTTCTTTGCCATCGTTTGTTCCATTTTCATCAACAGCCGAATCGCTAATATCCTCTCCATTTTTTTCCGGATTATCTAATGAATTTGTATTCTCTGAAGTTTCCTGGTCTGAATCTTCCTCTGATTTACTATTGGCAACATCTTCGTCATTAACTGCTTCATTCGTTTCTTCAGATACATCTTTTGAAGGATCGTTCATTTGAGTGTCATTCGGTTCGTCTTGTGGCGCATTATTTGTATCTTCAGTATTTTTTTCAGATTCATTATCGGTATCAAATTTATTCAAATTCGCATCTTCATCATTTTTTCTCTCGGCGTTTCCAGAAGCTAATCCTGCGACAAAACCTGCGGTTGCTACAGTACCAGAAGTAGCTGCTCCTACAGTCGTTTTCACACTACTACCAATTTGATCTACTGCTTTTTTAGCACCCATGCCCATTACAAAAGAACCAGCGGTTGATAATCCAGCATCAATTCCCAGCGGTTTTTGTATGATCGCAGGGCCATCGTAAATAAACCATGCGCCGCCAACTACTGCAAATAACTGCGCCCAAATGGACGTAGTTGTCGCAAAAACGAAACTGTTGTAATAAATAAAAACATAGTACATTGTAAAAATAGAAATCACCATGACAAATCCACCAACAATTTCCATTAATACCATTTTCGCTCGCTTAGTCTCTCTAAAGCTGAAAAAAACAACAATATTAGCCCACAATTCATTAAAAGCTAACTCTATCCCTAGTCTGCCCACTCTCACCATTGAAATGACCAATGAAAAAGCCAACACCCCTAAAGTAACAATTAAAGGTATCCAGTCTACTTTCCAGCGATAATATTTTGGAGCAAACATTGATTTTATTAACCAACCTAGAACTCCTCCATTCCCTTCATCTAATTCTACTGCTTCTTTACCTTCTTCATTTTGCTTGTTTCTTAACTTGTACTTTAGCACCTCCCCATTTTCAACTTCATCGGGATCTAAAATACGTTCGTTCACGTCAAACCCTGTTACATCTGTTAAATAGTTTTTATTTTCAGGCTTAGTCGTTTTCCACCCACCATCTGCTAAAACAAAAACATCTGTAACATTATTTTTAATCGTTGAAAACCCAATATCTCCTTGTGTGGCGCTTAATTCGCCTTGTGTAGCTTTAACCAACTTCATTCCATCACTCATAATTGTTGGAAGCATTAAAGACATCAGCAACAACATAAGTACATTCATAGGAATATCTCTTGTTTGAGAGGATTTCCCGAACATTAATACTAAACCTATTGTTAGAATCGCAATGCCAACACCAAATGACTTAAAGCTGATTAATGTTTGTAGCAGCCCTCCCTCTCCTTTAAGAGAAGAATCATTATAAAAACCTAAGAAGGTCAACATTTCTGTCATTATGTTTTCTAAATTTTGCACAATCCAGAAGAAAAAACGTACAATACCAAAAAGTATATTCCGTCCTATATCTGCCCCCAAATTCGCTAGTTTGAGGAAATCATCAAATGTAATTAAAATCTTTAGAATCTCATCAGAACTCATTAGAATTCCTCCATTCTTTTAGTTGTTGTACAACCATATTTACCGCCCCCTGACCGAAACTTGATAGAATACAACTAATATAAGAACGAACATTGCCAGTTTTCGATACTCTTTCCAGTTCTGCAAATGATTGAGGTTCCTTTTCTCCAGTCATTTGAATCAAAGCTATCAGTCTTTTTTGTTGCTCGACTGAGAACACATTGATTACTAAATGTTCTAATTTATCTCCATACATATCTTCAAGAAACTTCGCCTCTTTTGCATATTTTTCTGTTGAAAAAACTGATTTCACTTCTTTTTTTGCAATCTGTTCTATTGGTGTAATGCTATTGCTGTCTTTTCTTCGTTCTGGCTTCTTATACGTCGGTATTTGCGGAATCACTTGTTTTTGTTGGTCAATTATTTTCCCTGGTTGTAGTTTCCAGTTTAAATCCTCTAGTTCTATTTCCATGAATTGATTGTTTACTGGTATTTCTTCCCAAGAAACCTTATCTAATTTTCGGAATTTATAAAAAGGAATCAAATTTGTATCATTTTCGTACGTATTGTAAATAGGATACTGATAAATAGGGTTTCCTTCCAAATCTCTGTGTTTATTAATACGTAAAATAACGGATTCTCCTTCACGTAGTCGTTCTAATTCAAAAGAAGCAAGTAAATCAATTCTTTCCGTACTTTCTGTTTCCGTCGACTTAATTGATAATGGATCTTTATGTCTTGTTTTTGAATAATTCGAACGATCTCCTAGACGTCCAGAAATATATTTATTAGTGGACTCTGAACCCGTCCTTATATAAGCTAAGTTTCCTGTATTGCCTAAGATAATATCTTTTGTATCTTCATCATAGAGAGAAGATAATTGTTGAATATCCTGCAAGACCAAATGTGAAAACAAACGTCGACTTAATCCAGCGGTCCATTTACGTGCTAAATCAGAAATAGCAACTCCTAAGTTTCCACCTTCTTCATAGATAAAATGGACATCACGATAACACTGAGAATCGTCTTCTAAATTACAACGATTCAACAATACTTGATAAATTTGTTCTAAATACATCACACCTAATTGATTATTAGACGTATCCGCGTCACTTAGCATTACAAAGACAGCGGTTGGTTGTTCTCTATCAAACCCGACTAGTTCCATGTCAAAACCATCATCAATTGCTGTCATTTTTGCATTTAACGTCATTAAGAATGGTTCTAAATCTCCATCAAAATGCGTAATAATATTTCCCAACGTCACATGAGCGGGTGCTGAAGCAAAAATGGCGTCATAATGACGTTTTGCCGGGTGCGTTCGTGGTAATTCGCCGAAAAATACGTCTAATTCGCTTTTATTTTCATATTCAGCTAGCAACCGCTGTAACTCATTTTCATCATTTGAGTATTTCTTTAAAAATTCATGCGAATTCTCTTTAATCCTCCGTCTCTGCATGTCGTTTACAACATTATAAATAGTGTAAGGATTCACTTTACTTGTTTCATTCTCTTCGTATTCCTGATCAGCTAAAGCAAGACCCACACTCATAAACAAACTTCGACACGCCTTCGTCCAAAACCCGCCGTCTTTACCTTCGTTCACTTCACGAAAATAAGAAAATGCTACCTGTTTAATAATTTTTTCTGCATTGGATAATTGTTGCTCTGCTTTAATACTTACATTTAATCCTTCGCTAGCTTTTCCTTTTTCTTTTAAACCCACACTCTCTTTTTTTAAACGCTTATAGTGCCGATAGTAATTATTAAACACAGCTAATGCTGGGATTGGGTCTGAATAATAAGGATTGACTACGTTAGCAATTCTTATACGATACCCACGTCGTTTTAGCGTGTTGTACCATTTTCTAGGTTCATCACCTTTTGTAGCCGTCATAACAAAAGAAGCACGATTAGCAATCAATCGTGCGCGTGTGAGTATATCAATAAATGTGTCTACAAAATAGATTCCTTTCCCTTGACGAGTTCCTGCTAACGTAATGGTATTGGAATCGGTAGTATCTACATAGAGAGAAAATGTGCCTTCTGCTTTTTGTTTCATGGTCTTAGGTTTTCTGCCTACTGGATATCCTGGTTTTCCATCATAAAAATCCTCCGTTTTAGTAAAAGGGTGTACTTCTACGGTTGGATATTGTTTGTCCATTCCTTCTGTGCTTTCAAAATCCATTGTTCCTTGCACATGTTCTTCCTCCAATGATCGAAAAGACGTATACATTCGATAAGCGATTATGCTTGTTGATAGTATGCTTGCTATGAACAAAAGAATATAAGCAAACAAGTACTCAGACAACGGATAATAGAAAAGGGTCTCTTTAAATTCTACCCACTGGATAGAAAAAAGATTACTTTTTAAAAGAGAAAATATATTTTGTAATAACCAATTGCCTACGATTATTTCTGTTAAAAAAAGAAAAATCATGGCAGGGATTAAAAAACGCTTATCTGCTAAAAAACGTAGGTTGTTTTGCTTTGCTTTTTCATAATTTTTCTTTTTAAACTTTCCTTTTTCTTTTTTCTTCATTACTTGATTGATTCCCTCCAATCAAAAAAAGAACGCTGTTTTCCTAGCGTTCTCCTCTTTTTATTTAATCACCTATTAAAGTCTCTCTAATTCGGTGTACTAAATCATACTTTTTCCACTTAGTTAATCTCTTCTCAATTACTTGTTTTTGTTTCTCTAATTTCTCTATGTCTTTCTCGATGCTCTTTTGTTGTTTTTCCTTGAGAGCAACATTTTTTTGATATGTTTCGTTGAGTTTAGGTACATTTTCTAGCACATCCTTTAACGGATATGCAATAGTTCTGACTTCTTTATCTTGAAAAACAACAGTAAGCTCTAAAAATTTCCTCTCTTTTTTCTCAACTGATAGAATATCTTTTACTAAGGGGAAATCCTTTTGTATGAAGGGGGATAACTCTTGTTCATATGCTAAAATTTCTTCGTCTGTTAAATTATCTTTTGATTGAATCACTGGTAGTAATAGTCTTTTTACTTTTATTTGAGTTTCTATAGGATATAAGTGGGATTCCTGGGAAACAGTACCAATAAAAGTCATTACTCCGGCCAGCAATAGAAATATCAACGACATTGCAAATATTTTTAACCGATCCATAATTCCACTCCTTATTTGATTGATTCCCTCCAATAAAAAAGAAAGAGAGCAACTCTTACTTCAAGAGCTCTCTCTTTTTTAATGTTCTATTCACTTCGAACAATTTTTATTTTCTTTTGACCCTATATAAAAAGGATTCTGGTTCAAATCTACTTTTTGAAAATTATGTTTACTTTTCTTGATTGGTAATAGGCGTCTCCACCATTTGACTCGTTGGTTCATCTATTTTAACTTCCGCTTCTTCTTTTTGTGCAGTCGTACCTATCATTGAATCAGAGACTGTCTCTGGTTCTTTTGGTTGGTCTTTGATTGGTTGTGGTAAGTGAGTAAAATCTTTTTGTACGTCTGCAACGGCTTGATTTTGCGTAGTTGCGATTTCTTTCACTTCTTTTACGGTATCTTGTACCTCACTTAATGTTTCTTGTGTTTCTTGACTCTTTGCGACAACCAATTGTTGTGAAATTTTTTCTTGATTGTTTTGTACAGCAACAGCAGCTGCTTCTGCTTGTGCAACTTCTGTTTGAACATTGACAGCCACTTCTGTATTGGTTTGCGCTTCATCAATTGCTGCACCAACCGTTTCTTTTGCCTGTTCTGCTTGAGGTTGCAATGTTTCTTCGTAGTGATTTTCTAGGTTTTCCAAGTTTTCATGCGTTTTCGTTGCATTAGAAACCTTGTTTTCAAAATCATTTGTTGCCTGGTTCGCTTTTTCTTGGGCGTTGTGAACTTCGACAACTTTTTCTTGTAGTTGTTGGTATGTTTGGTTATACAAAGCTGCATTAATCTCTTCTACCTCATTGTTCTCACTTACTAATGTCTTAATTTGTTCAGATAACTGATTATATTCATCGACTAAATGCGCTACTTCTGACCAATAGTTTGTTGTTTCTTCCCCATTCTTACTTAATTCTTCCACTTGAGTGAGTTGCGTTAACTTTTTCTGCACGTTTTCTAGTTGATGATTAATATTTTGTGCTTTTTGTGTAGCCGCTACTAGTTGATCTTGTGATTTTTTAATCAATTCTGAAACCGTTGGTTTTGTTGGTTGTTCGGGATCAACTGGTTGATCTGGTACTTCCGGTTGATCTGGTACTTCTGGTACTACTGGTAAATTTGGCTCATTAGGTACTAGCGGTTTATCCGGAATCACTGGTTTTTCTGGTAAAAGTATTTTATCGGTTGTATCTATTTTCCCTGGTAATTTTTCCATTGGTTCACTTGCTGTTTTCTCATTAGCTAACGCAAGAATTGTCTCCCGCTGTTTTTCTTTTTTGTTCGTTTCTCGAATCGCTTCCTTACGGTCCTGTTGAACAAGCGCATTCGCTAGTTGTCCTAATAAATCGCTTTTTATTTCAGGTATCTCCACACCAAAAAGTTTTGGTTTTTCTTCTTTTGTACGTTCAAAACCGCTAACTACTTCTGCTAACGAGTCTTTTGTTTTATGTGGCTGCTTACTTTTAATTTTTTTGTCTTTATCCTTGTTTTTTTCTTCATTCTCCGTCACTTTCCGTTCCCAAGGGGACTGTTTACTTTTTGGTGTTTGACGCTCTTCTTTAGGTTTTGTACCTTGTTGCTCTGTCTGTGCTTCCTTCTTTTCCCCCTGGTTGAGTGCGGCATAAGTCAAGCCACTTCCTAGTAACGCAACTGAACATAATCCAATAATTAGATATTTATGCTGCTTTTTAGCGGTTTCTTTTTGATTTCCGTTCATTTCTTTCATCCCTCTCAATTGTTGTGTACAAAAAAAGAGCTATTCTTTTTAGAACAGCCCTTTTTTTGCTTTTTTATTTACTTTCTCGTTCGTTATACGTATAATAGATTATGAAAAGAGGACATGCTCGAAACATGTCCCCTTAGAGTAAATGACCGATAGAAGATCGGCAGCATATATTTTGACGATACAAAAAAAAGACCGCCGTAAACCCGCTAAAGTCTACCGACGGTCTTTTTTGTTGTCGTCTTTTTTGCCTAATTTATAGACTTGTATTAATAGCGTAAGCAAGGCCAACACTTCTAATACAGACACAACTGCACAACTCCTTTGCCAGTTTTTCTGATTTACTATGAGTACTCTCATAGGCACCAGCTCCTTTGCGGTGGATTTATGCTACCGTCTTCAACTTCCATTTACTCTTGGTGATTATATCACATTTTTCGCTCTTTTTTTATCTAATCCGTAAAAGTAATCAGTGGAACAAAGAGTTGAAATTCGTAAATTCATTCATAATTTTATCCTCCGAATTAATGAACAGACTTACCAATTTGTTCCAAATTTTTCAGCCATAGCTGATAATTATCAGCAGCTTCTTTTCGCTCGTTTTCTGATAATTCTTTATTTTCCTTATCTTTGGCGTATTTTTCTAACAAGTTATGAATACTTTTGGCTACTTTAATTGCTTCGGATAATCCATTATCCTTCAATCTTTCGTTTATTCTCTCCGCTTCAGATATTTTTCGCTCTCTAAGAAGTTTATACGCCTGTTCGATTTCCTTACTTTTGATTTGTTTTGTTAGCGTATCGTTTTGAATTTCTTTATTAATAAGCTTTGCTTCTTCTATCTTACCTTGTTCTAAAAAAGCATAGCCTACCATTGCTTGAACATCACTATCCTGTGGTAACTTGGAAAGTTCTGTTACTTTCTGCCAATCTTTCTCTAAAAAAGCAAGATATAGCTGAGCTAACTGTGTATTAGAGTGTTCAGCTATTTTTTTCAAACCAGCTTTATCTTCTTTTTGAAATAACTCCTCAATTAGCTCTGGTTCTTTCTCAGGATATTTTTTTACTATTTCAGCGTACTTTTCTTTATTGACTAACTGCTGATACGTAGGCTCTGAACTAGTTTTGGCCGTCGATTGACTGCCCGCCATAAATTTCCAACCAATCACAATTAAGAGTATTCCTATCACAAATACTCCTAAAATTTTCAATTGTTTCTGGGAAAGTTTTATTGGAGAAACAACATGTATTTTTCTTTTAAGCTTCCCGACTTTTTGGGTATTTTTGGGCTTCTTCTCTTTTTTGAAGAATCTCGTTTTCTTTTCGTTCGAAAAACTAGCCTCCTGTAGATTCTTAAAAGAAATTTTGTATAGTAAGCCCTCCGCCTGCTCTGCCGTCATTTTCTTTTTTTTGACTAGTTGATTTAACTTCTTTTGTATATCTTTTTCTAGTGTCCATTCATCATTTAATTTTTCAAAACTTCCCCGATAAAAAGGATCTCCACCAACTTCCAATAGTTGGAAAGTTACTGCCTCCTTAACATACATGCATCTTGTGATTTCAATAAAATCTGCGAAGGGAAGTAACTCCAACGGTGGTTGTTTTTCTAAGACTTCAACGTTAGACGATAAAATCTCCACTTCTACAGTCATTTAAGAATCAACCTCCTAACCAACCCCAAACAGTATCTTTAATCCAAGTAAAGTTCACAATAATTGCTGCACCAACAAATGCTCCGAAAACCCATTTTTTTGCCCATTGTGCAATATCATGTCCCATAAATCTAGCTCCTCCATAAATGAGGACTGCTATACCTAATGCCGGATTAGCAAACTTTTTAAATTCCGATCCTAAACCAGTTTCAACGCCTTGGATTGTTCGTTCAACATCGGCAAATGCCGGCATCATCGTACTCACTTCAATCCATCCAAGACCAATAATCGTTTGAATTACAGCTGTAAAATACTTCACTTTTTTCTTAATTTTGTTTTTCACGTTGATTTCCTCCTAAATTATTCTACTTACTTTAACTATTCATTTGTTCCTTTTTTCCGTTCCAATTCTTTTTTCAATAGTCGGTCAATGACTTCTGATTGTTCATTTAAATACTTTTGGTGCTGATTATTAAGCCATTCTTCATAAGACTGTCCATTTAAAGCCATTAAAGATTGAACACGTTTTTTTATCGTTCCATCAATTTTCACTGCCATTGTTATTCCTCCTAAATTATTCTTAAATAGTCAATAAATCACTTGTCTTTCTTTTGGTACTACTAGTTCAAAAGGAATTTCTAATCGTGCTAAACGCTCACGTTCTCCTGAAAAATCTTTTACTGGTACTTGTTTGACAAATTTCTTTTTAAAGCCGTAATTTTCATAGATATACCCAAAAGCAACAATCGTTTCATTGTAACGTTCCGCTGGCTTAACGGATAAATAATAATCAAAATGAAACAAACAAGTAATCGGTGTCTCTACACTAACTTCTATTTCACTACTTAATGCCCAAAGCTGACCTTTGGCAACTTCAGCAGCTTCTTGTGTCTCGTAACTTTTCACCCAAGCTTGGCGACTTTTTAGCCATTGATACCCAAGTTTGTGTAACTCCATTTTAATAGGGAAGCCATTCTCAACTACCGTACAATAAATGGTTTCTTTCGCATCAGTCGCCCAACTTTCTAACTCGCCATAAAGAGCAGTTTCTTCTTCTAAAAAACCAGTGCCTAACATAATTGTTTGTTCTTTTTGACTAATTTTCCCTTGCTTAAGCAATTCCCCTAATAATTCCTTCACTATTTTCTCTTTTGCTTCTTCCTCTTGAAATTGCTCACGATTAACAACAACAATATGAGCAGCTAATAAGCGTATCAGTGTCAGCATGACTTCCACAGGCTCTCGTAACAAATTGCTCACTTCTAATACACGTTCTACTTCTAAATAGTTACCAAGTGTCCGTTTACGCTGTTTTGGAAGAACTCTTACAAAAAAATTTTTATACGCTTCCGCATTTAGGTAGGTCTTATCTAATAACTGGCAAAGCCACTTTTTTATATCTTTTTCACGTTCGTTCATCGAAAAATCACCGTCCTTTTCTGCGTTTTCGTTCTTCCTCAAACAATTCTTCAATGATTTTTGATCCTTCTTTGGTTGAATTTTTACTAGCTTCTGTAAAGCGTAACAAGAATTTAGTCACATCATCATTCGTTGCATCTGGAAACCTTGAAAAGTAGTCTATTTGTAGCCATTCCCAAAACCCGTGTTCATTTTTATTACTCATTTTTTTCACCCTATCCTTTTAATGTTTCGCCGAAGATCTCTTCAAATACCCCTCTATTAATAGGTGTTTTGATAAAAAAGACTGGCACATTAATTTTACCTAAATTTGGTTTCACATAGATACTTTTTTCTGGATATACTTCTAATGCCAAAGATTTTCCATTTTTAATGATATTCAACGTGGTGATCTCTTGAATGTTTTCTTCGGTAATTTGTTTGTTGTACCACATTTCCATTGCACGTGTATTCTTTAATCGAACTTTAACTAACTTACCTGTGTTTCCTCTCCACTGTAAGGTCAAATCTTTTTCTTGGATGGCAATTTCTTTCATCCCCTTTGCCTCTCTTTCTGCGACTACTGCTTCCAATTTTTCCCCTCCATAACTAAAAAAAGAAGGACAAGCAATTCGTCCTTCTTTTCGTCTTCAATTATTTTGTTTCTTTTCTACGTTTAAAGCCTAAGCCTGCTAAGCCAAGCATTGTAACTAAGCTACCAGCTACTGTTAATAAGACATTTTGTTTTTCGCCTGTTTGTGGCAATTCTGGCACTACACTTGCCTTTTCTACCACTAATGGCTCTACTGGTGCTTGTGGTGTTTTTGGTGTTGGTGGTACAATCACTGTTTTTTCTGGTGGCGTTTGTGGTTTTTCTGGCGTATGTGTCACTACCGTATTCGTTTTAATCTTCTCATTGTTGAAAGATTCTTCGATTGTGTTGTAAACGTCTCCTGCCGCAATTCGTTCTACACCAATGAACGCTTTCCATGAGTGTGCAACGTTTTTGTTTTCTTTTAGATTCATCGCATCTAAAAAGGCTTGACTGGCCGTGATTTTCACTACCCCTTGTTCAAAGGTCATCGTGAATAGTTTCGAAATGTCATCCCCTTTATTCACTTTGGTTCCGTCTGCTAAAACAAAATTAGAATTGGCAAACACAGACCATTGGCCACTAAATTTGTCATGTTTGACGTCTAGTTTGTCACTAAGCGACCATTCTTCCACAACACCAGCGTATTCTGCAGGAATGTCACTACTTGTAAATTCATAGAAGAATTTCTCCCCTAATTTGATTGTAGCGCCATTTTGACTTTGTTTGTCACCAACTTTAATGACCACATCCTTTTTAGGATTCACTTTTGGAATATGGTTGACAACGGTATTGGTTTTAATTCGTTGACCAAATGTATTTTGCTCCGCTGAATTATAAACATCCCCAGAAACATTGGCTTTGACTTTTGTAGGGAGCGTTACACGCAATTCTTGCCCACCATACGCTAGAATAAAGGCTTGTGGGTCTTTGGCAGAGATTGTCACCGTGCCTTTGGCATCGTCCCAAGAGATCGTGAACTGGTTCGTAATGTCTACCCCTTTAGAATCTTTGACACGAAGTAAGTCTTTGATTGGTGTCACTTTCGTTTCATCGTAATCATCGAAGAAAGAAACGCCTGTCGCAAGATCGACTGTGTCAAAAGCAAAGTCTTTATCGTACCCTTTTAAGTCCCAGGTCATTTCATAAGAAAGAACATCACCACGAGCCACTTTTCCATGATTAATGTCTTCCCCTTTCTTGTTATGAACGGCTTTGGTTGGTTTTGGATCATCAGGTGTATGCGTCACCACCGTATTAGAACGAACAAGCTCTTTGTTGTAGTTTTCTGTTTGTGTGTTTTCTACATCACCTGTTTTAATCCGTTCGACTTCCAGATAAACAGACCAAGCTTGTTTACCTACTTTATTGCTTCCTTCATTTAACGCTGCCAATAATGCTTGATTCATTGTAAACGTCAAGTCTTTATTGTCTTTGTTTTCTAAAAGAATGTAGGCAGAAATATCTGTTCCTGCTTTTAACGTTTTGTCCCCTACTTTAAGGTCATAGTTTGTAATAGCGTGCCATTTCCCTGTGAAACGATCATGGGTCGTGTCCAAGACATCATTCATGCCCCATTCTTCTGTGATTCCGCCATAGTTGGCTGGACGTTCGGAAGATTTCACTTCATAATAAATTTTTGTTTGTAACGGAATATCTTTATCATGTAGAGAAACACTGCCAACTGTACCGTTTTTATCTGCTTTTACATCTTTGGAAGGATTACTACCTGGCACATGGTTGATAACTGTATTTGTTACCGTTTCACCATCATTTGTCAGCTGAACAGCTGTATTTTCAAAATCGCCTTCTACATTTTTCACTACAAATGGCAAGACAAGTAAATATTTATACCCCATTGCTAATACAACGGAGCCGTCTGCGTTGGTTTTCATCATTGCTGTGACGGTGTTTTGGTCTAAATGAAGGTCATAAGAAGCGGTCACGTCTTTCGCTTTTCCTGAATTAATCGCTGCGGCAACAGCTTTTAAGTCTTTTTCGTTTAGACTTGCGTCTGCTTGATAAACTTTCACTTTGGATAAATCAATCGTCACTTTTTCTGCATCAAAGGTATCTCGAATCCCTTGTTTGGTTACTGTTTTTGGATCTACTTTGGCAAGTTCTGTCGTATCCCCTGTCACAATGTATTGTAAAGAGTCGCCACGTTTCACATTTAAATCATTGATATTTTTCTGACCATCAGTGACTTCTTTGTTCGGAACAAGAACAGGAACGACATTGGCTTTGTATCCATTAAATTCAATCGTTGCTTTTTCTGGTTCTTTAGGACTATTAAATTGTCTCTTCGGTGTTACAGATTTTGCATTTAAGTTGGTACTAAAAGCAAACCATTGCGCACTAGATACAGGCACATTACTTTTTCCTTTTGTTGTCATACCAAAAGAAAAGGAAATACGCCCATTGGCTAGACCTACACCTGAACCAAAGTACGCATTCTTGTGACCTACAGCGTCCCAATCACTATTTTTCAATCCAGAAGGTCCTGTGCCATAGTCAATATCTTCCGGTGAGTAAAATTTTCCATCCGCTTGTTTTTTCACATACGAACCATTAATGTATTTGAACGCATTGTTCGCACCAAAATCAGAAACAAATTCCGCATGCCCACCTTTATTCGTTAAACTTGAATTTAAAGAAGACAGCGCATACGCAAATGGACTATCTTTATCTGGTAGTACTTCTTTACCTGACGCATCAAAGAACTTAATCGTTAAGCGTGTTTTAACATCCTTACCATTGACTCTGTTTGTACCAATAAAAGCCGTGATAATCGGATCGTTTGAAAATACTGCATTTAACGTTCCACTTTGGCTTGGTGAGGATTGTAGCTCATAAACAAATTCTGCTTTTGTAATTTTGCGCCCTAAGTAACTAGCGTTTAGCCCTGTATAGGTCACTGTCACTGGTTTGTTTTTTTCTAAAAGAACCGCATAACCCCCATTAGCTCCAAGGTTTACCTCTTTGACAAAGGAATTCTGGAAGTTGCCAGTAGCTTTTCCGCCCATATCTTTCCGTAATTTCGTAAAGATATCTTTTGAATCCCCTGCATTTACTTTATTAAAATCAGTTGCTTTGATAAATTTTCCGCCTTTAATCGACGAAATTTTAGTGTCTTTCGTCACGACAGATTGATCAAACACTAGGTTTTTACTAATCGCTTCATTGACATAGCTGTTTTCGTTCTTATGCTTGTTGTATTCCGCGACTTCTTTCTCGTAGCGTTCTTTTTCTGCTTTGTTTTTTGCCGCAATTTCTGCATTTTCTTTGGCAATTTTTTCATTTTTGGCTTTTAATTCAGCTGCTTGTTGGGCAATCTTTTTCGCTTGTTCTTTTTGTAGTTGGTCTACTTCTTTTTCTTTTGCAGCTAAATCTTTAGAAGAAACGTTGCCTAAGTCTTCTGCTGGTTTTTCAACAACGGTAATGTTTGGATCTTTTTTTGCTTCATCAACTGCTTTGTCAACGTCTGGTGTTTCAAATTCTTTAGGAATGGACGTTGATTTATTCGCTTCATTTTCAGCTGGTGCAACTTCTGTTGGCTGCCCTAGAGGTTCATTGGTTGTTTCTGGACTGACTACTGGTTGTTCTTGTGATGATTTTTCAGCTCCTACTGTTGGTTGTTGCACGTTTGTGGTATCATTTGGGGTAGCTGAATTCTGTTCAGCTCCATTTTTTTCAGACGCTACTTCTTCTACTTTGGTCGGTTGAGAAGTAGTGTCTTTTTGTACTGTTACTTCTTCAGTTACTGCTGTCTTAGGTGCTGTACTACCTACCTGCGGATCGGGGTTATCGGGTTGCACCGTCGTTGTTCCTGGTTGCGTATCTAATTCCGCGGCTTGTACATTATCAGTAGCTAATCCTACAACTCCTAACACGCCTAGAAAAAGAATAGGGGCAGTTACCCAGCGTTTCTTAGCTTTGTACGTTTTAAACCGTTTTTTTACTTCTGTTTGTTGTTTCATGAATCATTCTCCTCGTAAACTTTCTTTTTTCATTCCTAATAGTTTTTCTTTACAAACAACGATTTCTTCCACATGGGGCACGTACACACATCATCCGTTCTCCTCCTTTCTTTTTGACAACTGTTTTCCTTTATGCTATAAAATAAGTAATTTGACATATTTTTTTCATTTTTCTTTTCAAAAGCTACCTATACCGCAATAGGTAGCTTTCTTTTTACTTACCTATTTTTTCTGAACAATATCCCATGGAATAGAGGAGCGAGTATCTTCTCGTTCCTCTTTTATACTTCTCCCTCATCTTCATCATCTATTTCTTCTGGTAAATACATATACGGTTCATCAAATAGCTTTCTGTAAAGCAATTCATCGTCTTCCGTCCATTTTTCATAATTTTTACGAGGGGTACTCCACTTCATCAACGTTTCTAAATTATTGTCGTTTAACTCAATTTTTTTCATTACTATTCCTCCTATTGTTTTTTTCTCTCGTAGCAAAGCTACTTATTGGCGTGGCAGGAGTCGAACCCGCTTCTTATCTCACACGAAGTCAGTTGCATCACCGCAATGCTACACGCCAACCTAAAAGGAGCGACCTTTCAGTTTCCTGTTTTTTTGAGATTGCCATTCTTTTTGCGGTAGGCTTATGAATGGTATAAGAGCTGTTGTTTGCCACGCTACCGCTCAACCTCTGTACGGTTTTTGCTAACCGGCAGCCGGGATCGTTTACCGTAAACCCTACTTGCTGGCAAGGATTCGCACCTTGCATAATCAAATAAAACAATAAAGGGCTTGTATTGCTTTATTTTAAGCGACTTCTATTCCGCCACAGCAACTTCGTTTTCTATTAAAAAAAGAGAACCGAAAGTATCTTCGATTCTCCTTGTATAATATCTTTGTTACTACTTCTTAATTTTTCATTCCTATAACAAATTGCCATCAATTAACAATACTTCGCCGTCTTCTTCAAGATCCTCTAAATCTTCAAAAGCTCTTTCAATTCCTGTTATTTCCTGCTCTCCCACTCTGCTGTCAGCAACCATTTTCAACGCTTCGTATTTATCAATTATTTTCATTTCCTCGAAGAACTCTTTTTCATTCTCTACGCCGCAAACAATATCCTTATAAAGTTTTAAACATTGTTTTTCATCTTCAGCAGCAATCAATGCTAAATAAGGATCTTTAATTTCATAAAAGTTCATTTATTTATCCTCCCTATTTTTAATTATTTTTCCGTCTTTTGTTCTTGAAACTGATCGCACCTGCTGCCATAAATAAGCCAATTATAGTCAACCAAATACTTCGTTGTTCTCCCGTTTGTGGTAAGGATTCTTGAGCTTTTGCTACTTGTTTCGTCTTATGAGGTTCTAAATGTGTTAATGCTTGTGCTTTTGGCTGTTCTTTTTGTTTAGAAAAAGATAACTGTTGGAGACCAGGTGTTTTGTCTGCTGAAGTAGCACTTGCTACTAACGTTTGGTTTTGTTTTGCTTCTCGTTCAAGGCGTTGTTGCTCTTTTGCTACTTGCTCTTGCAACGCTTCTTGTCGGCGCTGTTCGGCTTGTTGTGCTTCTAAGTCTCTTAATACGCCCTGGTACTGCTGTAGCTCTAACTTCGCATTAGAAAGGTCTTCTTGTGCTTGTGCATAAGCAAGTGTAGCGACGGCTTGTTGTTCTTTAAGTTCCTCCAATGATTTCAGAGAATTTTCATAGGCTTCTTGTGCTTGGACCACTGCTGCTTCTGCTTTGTTTAACTCGTTTAATGCTTTTTCGTATGTTGGTTGAGCATTTTCTAAACGAGACAATGAACGTGTACTTGTTTTAAGCGCAACTTGTTTTTGATTTAAGTTTTCTTTTGCTAAATCCAATACTTCTTTCAAGCTATCCAATGTATTTTCTTCTGCTTTTTGGGCTTCTTGTTTTTCTTTCAGCACTTTAGCAGACGTTTGTTCTATCGCTTGTGCGTCTGCAACTTTTGTTTTCGCTTTTTCTAAAACAGCAGCTCGATTTTGAATTAACTCATTGATTGTTACCAATTGATCTTTTGTTTGTTGAAGGCTTTTTTCTGCCTCCGCAGTTTGTCGTACTTTTTCTTCATAGTTTGTCGTACTCTTAGTCGCAACCGCTTGAAGATTTGCCAATGTCGCTTTATGAACAGATAGTTCTTTTTCTGCTGTTGCTTGTGTTGTTTTGGCTGCATTTAAAGCTTGCTGACTTGCACTTCTTGCTTGTTGAGCGTCTGATTCTGCTTGTTGTGCGGTAGCTAATTTTTCTTGATTGGTTGCTACTTCTTTTTGAAGGGTTTCTTTACTCTTAAAGACTGGTACACTTCCTTCTTCATAAGTATTTTGATCTACCAATCTTGATTGATTGTACCCAATAATATGAATTTTACCGGAAGAAAAACCGTGATTTTCTTCTGAAAGAGCAATTGCAGTATTTGTTTTATCTGCTTGTAATAATGATTCAGTATGTCCATAACCCATTCTTCCATCATTAAACAGCATATCGACTAAAACTTCCCTTGCTGCTCGCTCAAAATCTAGTACTGATATTTTCCCGTCTTTTGGTTGAAAGTATCCGCCACTTAAATTTTCATAAAAGTTTTGCCCTGGATACTCTTTAAAACCATTCTCTTTTGCTGCTTTATTAATTGCATTTTCATCATGCCCAATTTCATTAGGATTAGTATACTTCGCATTATCCCAAGCAAATTTTATATTTTGACTGGATACTTTTAATTTTTGCAAGCCAAGTTTTTCGCGAACGTCATTTAATAAACCAACAAAATAATCACTCATTTGTTTCTTTTGTTTTTCTGTAGGATTTTTGATATCAATCATTTCCGTTGCTTTTGCCGCATCTGCTTGATTTTCAGGAAAAACTTTATTTAATGCTAATGCTTCTTTTTCCATTGCTTGTTTTTCTTGTTCAGATAATTTTTTGTAATAATCAGGTGTGAAATTGGCAGGCAAGTTAATTCCTTTATGTCCTTTTAACTCTTCTTTTGAGCTATCTAAAGTATTCTGCGCTTGCTTTGTTGCTGCTTGCTTGTCTTTCAAAACATTTTCTTTCGCAGTTAAGTCTGCCTGTTTTGCAGCTGTATCTGCTTTTGCGTCTGCTACTTTCTCTTGACTAATTGTCACAACAGTTTGTTGGTCTGCGACTGCTTGATCGTCCTTCGTTTTTTGATCTTTAGCTTTGGCTTCTTCTTTCTGTTTGTTAGCCAATTCTGCTTCTTTTGCTGCTTGTTCTTTTTCAGCCTTTGCTTTTTCCGCTTCCGCATTTTTCGCTAATTCTTCAAGCTTGGCTTGTTCTTGTTTTGCAGCTGTTACTGCTTGTTGATCTTTTTCATTTTGCACTTTAGCAGCAGCCGTTTCTTTTGCTTTTTCATCGACAACAGCTTGTTGTTGGTTAACGTCTGTTTGAGCTTGATCCACTACTTTTTGTTGTTCATCAACAGCCTGTGTATCCGTAGCCACTTGCTCTTTAGCTTTTTCAATGGCTGAAGGTGTTGCTTCATCCACGACTTTTTTAGCTTCGTCTACAACTGCTTGTTGGTCAGTCACTGCTTGTTGACTTTGATCCAATGCGTCTTTGTTTTGATCGACCACTGCTTGTTGGTCTTTAACAGATTGATCAATGGCGTCTTTTTCTTTTTTCGCAGTGTCAGCAACTTGTTGTTTTTGATCGACAATTGCTTGTTTCTCTGTTACTTGTTGCTGTTTTTCAGTAATGGCTTGCTCCGTTGTTTCTGTAGCTTTCACTGTTGGTTGTTCTGTAGAACTGTTTTCAGGTGTTTTTGGTTGCGCTTGTTCTGCTGCCTGTACTTCATTTCCCCCAATACCTGCAACCCCTGTTGCGACTAAAATACTTAACCCTGCACTTGCGAACTTTTTCATTTTGCTTTCCTCATTTCTTATTATTTTTATTGTAAATGGGATACCCATTGTCTTTACGCCATTGTTGTAACGCTGTAGTTGTTATATGGAATTCTTCTGCTATTTCTTTAAACTGTAAACCCATTCTTTGATAGGCTTCAAATCTTTCCTTGCTAATATGAGAAGAAAATTGCCTGGTGCTTGCTGTTTCTATCTTTTTTGCAAGTTCTTGTATTCGTTTAAAACGCTCGGTATCTTCATTCCTATACCAGTCTGCGTCTTCATTCATCAATGCCAACATCTCTTTACGCCAGATACTTTGCTCTTTTTTTGTCATACCCCTCTCACCTCAAATTAATAGTAACAAAGCCTTCATTATTAAAAAAATATTACCCTTGGACCCCTTAGAAAAACACTCCTATGTCTTCATGTTCACTTTCCTCCTATTGGTTTTATGGTAAATATCCTCGTCTTACTTGATCCTTTTGTTTGCTAGCTTTTTAGCAATTTTTCTACAGATTTTACTGATCGCAGGGTTTATAGCGTTAGCAACCCCAAACTCTAAAAAAGTATCTGGCTCCCTTTAAAACAAAAGATCATCGCACGAAATCTTTTTAGTTACTGTGTCACACCCATAATCACGTACCGCCTTTATTCTGACCGTACTCTTTAGGTAGTTTATCCTTACCTAGCCCTTTAAAGACACGCTGATTGACTAGATAAGTCCTGTAGTATTCATTTTTTAAGGATCTCCCAAATTTTGCAAAAAAGTTGACGTGTAGCCAGTTTGCACCTTCGTGTCCGTGTGCTTTTCTGCATCCTTTTTCGATAGCTAACCTAGCTATTGGTAAATTGCGCATGTTAGTTAAAACTAACAAACAAAAAGACCAAGTATAAAAACCCAAATTCACTACTTATAGCTTCTCATTTTATTGCACCATTCCCTAAATTCATTTTCTTCAAAAACCTTATAGTTGAACGGTGCATTGAGTAACATCTTTTGTCGTTTAACCATTTTTTGGAACGCTCTACATTCAAGTTTTAACGGAAGTTCCGAGCAACCACGATAACCGACTACTTTTCCATCAAAATAAATCAGTTTTACTTGTCGAAAGAAACGTTCCATGTCTTGCTCCGTTTCAAAACTCACAGGATTGATCAACAGATTTCTTCCTGAAAAATCATATACAATGCGTTCTGTTGTGCCGTTGTACAATTTAAATCTTTGTCGATTAAACAAGGTCAGTTGACACGTAATACGGTGCAAGTCTGTTGCTTTCAGTTCAATCATTGATTCACCTACTTTCTAAACCAAGTAGAAAAAGAGCCATGCAACACGTTGTTTGCACGGCTCTTACGAGTAGTTCCAGTACAAACAATGCGTGAAAGCATTGAATTATTCCACAAGCGGGTCATTTTTACAAAATGAGAATACTTGCTACTTGGTTTTTTATTTTTTCAATAAATTAATAGACAACAAAAAAGCGGAGAATACATACATTCACTGTATACATTCTCCGCATGCTGTCTTGTTCTACAATCAATAATTAATAGGAATAAATCTTTATGAAAAAACTAAAAATCCTGAAATATATGGAAATTATTCATAAAAATTGTTATACTATAGATTGTTGTAACATAATTACAGCGAGCGAGCCGATTACAGTTCATGTTGTACCATGAATTGTTTAACTACCCTCTAGGATTACCAGTCCTATGGTAGTCGGTTCTTATTTTGTTAACTCTAAAATTTTTGAGACGTTTACGATATTAATGTAACTGTTAATACACTAATTATACTAAGGATAGATAATATTTTTTTGTTTTTCATAAAGATATTCCCTCCCCACATATATAATAGCATAAACTTGATTCTTTATCAACGATTTTTATAATAAATTCTAAATTTTATAAATATAAGGTGCTTTTTAAATCAATTTTATCCATCTTTTTTATGCTATTTTTAGCCACTTTTCTTGTTTTTGATAACAAAACATATTTAACTGGGTTCTAAATTATGCTATTTATAGGGGGTTTTAGAGATTGTTTAATCCAAAAAAAATCAAAGAAATTAGAGAAGAGCTTGGTTATTCCCAAACAGATTTTTATGAAAACATAATGTCAAAAGCTAGCTATCAAAGATTTGAAAAAAACGAGAAAGAATTATCACTACAACAACTACAAAAAATTTGTGATAAAATTGCAATGCGACCTGAAGAAATTTTATATTGGTCCGACGTAACTCAATTAGATTCATTGCCTTTCTGGAAACAAAAACTAAATATTCCCAATTATTTATCCTCATCTGAAGACTTTTTGGAGAAGTTCACGGAAATTGAAAACGACAAAGATAAAAGTTTTGGTCATTATTGTTTGTATATTACCATGATTTCATTAGGTATTCAGGAGAACTATCTCGATAAAGATTATTTTTCAAAAAAAGACTTACGACAGCTTAAAAACAAGTACAAAAAACGTAAAATCTTTTATTCTTTTGATTACGAAATGGTTAGTAATATGGTTTTTTTCGTAAATATACAAGATATATCGTTTTTAATAGATAAATTATTTCCTGTTACTGAATCACACGGAGTTACTTTTGATTTTTGTGTACAACAGTGCCTTAGTAATATAATTTCTAAGTGCCTACATCAAGAAGAGTATTCTCTTGCTCTAGACTATATAACTACTTTCAAATCACTAAGGAAAATACCTAGGTTTCATATTGGTCTGTCTATAAACTTAGAAATTGTTTACTTAGAACAACTAACCAGTTTTCTTCAAACGAGAGATATTACTATCTTTTTAGAAGCTGTCCAAACTGCAAAAATGTTTAAAAAACTAGGCTATATTTCCACTTATGAAAATCTTGATAATGAACTAAGATCTATTTCTCAAAGAGAAAACTTTGTTTATCCAGATAAAAATGTTTTTGCTACACAGCCTTATTCTAACGATCTATAAACTAAAAAATCATAAGGACTACGCTTTGGATGAGACTGTAGTCCTTATGATTTTTTTAAAATAAACTGTTTAAAATACCTATTCCCCCAATAATATTACCTATAGCTCCTCCTAAATTTGATAAAAGAAAAACAAGCCCTATCTTTATAAGTCTATTACTGTAAATAGTCTTAATTGATAAAAAATCATCTTGAACTGTTAAAAAATCTCTAACAGTAGGTTTTTTAACAGTAGCTTCTACTAAAGCTGAAAAAACACCTACTGACAAAACCGGAGACAACGCACCTACGGGAGCCATTATTAGAGACGTCAGAATAGTTAAAGGACTAGGCAATGCAAAGCAAGTAAATATCGCTGCTAAACCACCATTCCAGACCCACCATTTTAAAAGCTGATGAAACCCAACTTGAACACCCGAAAAGAAAGATACGGCGAGTAGTAAAATTATCGTTAACGGAAATATAAACTCAATTAATTTACTACTCAACTTTCTAGAAGGAATACTTGTTAATTCTGAAATATCATAATTTTTTTCTTCTTTTAATTTTTCTTTAATGCCGTTTATGTGCGCCTTACCGACAACAACAACATTCACATCATATTTGGATTTTTGTAAATTAGTTACCATGACTTTATCTCTTTCCGTTATCATGTCGTCGTATATAGTTGGAAATTTCTTTGAAAGTTGGATAAACACATTATCAAAGCTATCTGACTCTAAGAAATCTTCCAATCTTTCAGTCTCAACATCTTCAAATTCTGAAAAAAAAGTCATTATTAATTTGGGCTTCTGTGTAAAACTTAGATGCCTCCACATTCTTTTGAAAGTCACTTGTATGTCCCTATCTATTAATTGAATATCAGCCCCTACGTTTTCAGCACTCTCCAAGGCTTGAATTAGTTCTCCTGCCTGTATAGTACCTTTTTCCTTAGCTAATTTTCTTTGTAATACCCCGTAAACAATATTAGAGAACAACATTACTAATTTATTTTGTTTGATTATCTTAATAATGTCTGTTTTGGCCCATTCTTCAGGACTAGTATATTTTTGGTATCTCTTTTGATCTAACTCGACACAAACACAAGCTGGCCTAACTTCATTAATAACGTTTTTTACAAGTTCCGCACTTTCTTTTGAAATATGATTTGTCCCTACAAGATAATATGTTTTATCTTGTATAACTAATTTTTCTACTCCATCCATAGCAAGCTCCATTCTCTATTGAATTTTCATTTTTTATGTTAATACTTTGCTCTAGCCGAATGGATGAAAACATTTTAAAGTTTATTTTTATCAAATAAACTTTAAGTAGGATGCAAAATAAAGTATAAGATCTATTAAAACAAATAAATCAATTTACTTAGTTTTCAATCCAATTATGCAAAGTAATTTCAGAATTTTTAGAAATATTCCTATTTTTTATATTTTCTTTTTCTAATACACATTCAACAAATAAATTGTAAAAAGACTTGTAAAACAGACCTTGGGGACTTTTAATTGTAGAATCTGTAGTAATCTTATGTTGAACACGACGCAAACATTTTTCTATTTCTTCTTGATAATCTTCACCTAACAATACCGTATTATACTCTTTCTCTGCTTTATTTTTAGCTCGAATAATTGTTCCAACTTTTTCATGAGCTTCTTGAATTGTATTTGAAAAAAGCGCTATATATTTTAAGCTGGATTTGTTTAAAAATGTTTGTTCTTGAACTTCATGAAACTGATCTAATAAAGTACGTTGTCGCATCTGCTCGTTATTCGTATCTTTTGTGTCTAATGTATCTAAAGAATTATTTATATAGATATTATCTTTTACTTGTGCGATTTCAGCATATCCAGTTTTATCAAGGGTTTCAGACATTTTTTTACGACGTGCGATTTCAGCATATCCGCTATTATCAAGAGTTTCAGCGTTTGTTTCACGGTGTGCGATTTCAGCATATCCAGTTTTATCAAAGGTTTCATCAGTTGTATTTGTTGATAAGTATAAATCTTTTTTTTCTAACTCTGGCTGTAAGAGATAATATTTGTTTGCTATGTTTTTTCCAGCTTTCGCATCGAATCCCCCTCTGAGGACTTCCAATAAGCCATACTTTTCTAATTCGTCTAGGGTAGATTTAACTTTTCCTTGATAGCAATTTAACATCTCCATGAGATCCTTTTGTTGAAAAATCAAATAGATCATTCCGTCTTCGTCAATCCAGTTATTTGTGAGAGCAAGAGAAATTTTGTCTTTAAAAAGCATATAAGCAATTTTAGAACTATCTTTCATGGATTTGTATTTTTTATTTTTCAACAGAAACTGTGGGAATTTCCAAAATAGCTCTGAGTAGCTGTTTTGATAACTATACCCCCGTTCTTTAATATTCGTCATTATTTTACATACTCCTTTAGTAAATATCCTTTATTCGCATAGTAAGTAATTTAAAAATATCAAAGACAAAAGAGGTTGGCAAGCAATAATAATAGCTAATTCAATTAGTTACCACATTAAATTCAAAGAAAAAATATTTAGCTACCACTCAATCTTGAAAAATAAGTATTTAACCACCACCATTAATGTCAAAAAAATTTATTTAGTTACTACCTGAATATATAATTCACTTCTACTATAAAATAAATTATCTACCACTTTTAATAATCAATTAGTTACCACTTTTAATTTATTTATCTACCACTTATTTTTTGTATGAAAATGTATAAATAGTAGTAATAATAATAGTTATCTAATCAATTAGTTACCACTTTTAATTTAATTACCTACCACTTTAAATGTTAAAACACTATGAATTAATTACCACCTAAAATATAATTAGTTACTACCTTTTTCAACAATATAATTAATTATCTACCACTGTAAATACATAAATAAATTATTTGCTTACCACCTTTAAATAAATTGAATACCACAGTAATTATTGTTGGATTGAAATTAATTACTACCTTAAGTATTTATGGTGGTATTTAAACTAGTTATATTTTTGGTGGTATGTTATAATATTTGTAAAATTGTACTTAGAGAGGAAGTTGCATGTATGGCAGCAAAAAAATATGTAATAGGTAACTTTAAAGGTGGCGTCGGTAAAAGTACTTGTGCTCAAATGTTTGGATTTGAGTCAGCAAAATTTAAAGAATTAAAAACATTAATCATTGATTTAGATATGCAAGGAAATACTTCTGATGTTATGAACTTAACGCATATGAATTTTTCTAAAGAAGAAGGTGGCGGTGAAGGTGAGTTAATCGAATATACCAATACAATTACTGATGTACTTATCTCTAACATTGATCCACATGATGCTATTTATAAGATTATTGACAATCTATATATATTACCTGCGGATATGTCATTTGAATTATACGATGATTGGATTAAAGATAGATTTCCTAATTCAATTGATAAGTTCAAATACATGGAAGAAAAACTATCCCCTCTATTTAATGATTTTGATGTCATTTATTTGGATGTACCTCCATCAATTTCTATTTATAGTAAATCAGCTATGTATATAGCTGATTGGGCTATTGTCGTGCTACAAACCCAAGTTAAATCTATGCGTAATGCTATGCAGTATTTGGAATATATGGACTTCTTTACTAATGAATTTGATACAAATTTAAAAGTTGCTGGTGTTGTTCCATTTATGTTAGAAAGCGGTGATTCTGTAGATAAAGAAATGTATCAACAAGCACAGGAAATCTATGGAGAGCATTTAATTAAAAATGTTGTGCTAAAAAATGCACGACTTAAAAGATATGATGGATCAGGTATCACTACTGAAGTAACTAAAAAAGGAAAATTAAAGCAATGGGATAAAAGATGCCATGAATTATTTATTAACATTTTGGACGAATTAGAAGAACATGAACATTGGTATGAAGGGTAGGTGTAAAGAATGGCTGAGATTAAAAACTTAGGTATCTTTGGTAGTAGTAATAAAGGACTAGATAAAATAAAGCAGCGATCAAAGGAGAGGGCAAGAGAAACAACTATAAGTAATATTCCTAAGACTAATAGTACCTCCAGAAGCCAGAAAACAAGCTCTGTAACTCATGAAGTACCTATTCGAAAGAAAAGAAAAGGTGCCCCAATAACAAAATTTGATAAAGTTTACGCTGCAATGCAATCTGTTAAATTATCTGCCCTTACTAATGCTACAGCAAGCATCATGGTTGAAAAGTATGAAACAAATATGAAAAAAGACGAATTATTACGGAAAGCTTTAAATGAATATATTCGATTAAATCTTTCTCAAGAAGATAAAAATGATTTACTTAATTCTGTTGCCCTTGAATTAGATTTGTTTAGAGAAGCCCATCCTATTATTCCTGATGTAGATATAGACAATAATGTGATACGTTCGTCTGAAGAAATAAAGCAAGAAACGTTTACTGATATAAAGAAACAATGGGGAATCAACGATAAAATAAGAAAATAAAAAAATACCTACCATATTTATTTAAAGTGGTAGGTATTTTTTTATTACTTATTGATTTTTTGAAGTCTATAAGGAGAAGTATAAGTTTTGAATTTTACACTTTCCTTACGTATGTTTAAATATATTTAAGGTGGTAACTAAATGTAATAAAAGTGGTAGATAAATAAGAAGTAATATATATTAAATACTGATGTATAAGTAATGAATTTTAATAAAAGGTAGTAGATAAATGCTATTAAAGTAGTAAATAAATATCAATAAGGTAGTAATTAAATAAAATAAATATTTTTTAAGTTATAAAGATAAATGGAAAACACTAGATAAAACGTTTTAAGGTGGTAACTAAATGCAATAAAAGTGGTAGATAAATAAGAAGTAATATATATTAAATGTTGATGTATAAGTAATGAATTTTAATAAAAGGTAGTAGATAAATGCAATTAAAGTAGTAAATAAATATTGATAAGGTAGTAATTAAATAGAATAAAACCGGTATTTACGTTATAAGTATAGGGGAAAAGTACTAGATAAAACAATTTAAGGTAGTAACTAAATGTATTAAAAGTGGTAAGTAATACATAATAAATATTGATATATAAGTAATAGAAAGAAACAAAATGTAGAAGTTGAAATGGATAAACAGCCAGACATTTTTCGCCGATTTGTTATTTATAGATAGGTTTATACAGATAATCCTAAGGTATAATAATCTAAAAATAAGGATTGCTGTTGCTTGGTTTTGATTGAACAAAAAAATAGAAATATTGTTAATCCATGTTACACTAAACTTCTTTATCAATAATTTTTTTAGTACGTCTGTAACGTTCCAGGTGCAGCAAATAATCGTCTTGCAGTTTTAGAAGGTCTGAATATACCTGATCCATAGTCTTGCTGGCCGACAAAGAAAGAGAATAAATAAATGAAATAGGAAGTGTTTCAATTTTTTTGTTGCGAGTAATCCAAGAAGAGACAGTTCCTTGAGAGAAAGCATGTAATTCACAAAATTCTTCTACAGTAATCCCTAGTTGCTTGATAACGTATGCGTTGATAGGGTGTGGATATACAAAGGTTTTTCTAGGCATGGTGGGTAAGCTTCCTTTCTTAGGTTATTAATGCGTTTGCAGTAATATTGTACTAAAAAACATGCAATAAGGGAAGGGCGTTCCTGCTTCTTTTTTGTTGACCTTCTTTAATAATGTGTTATACTAATAATGCGGAAGACATAAGTTCGATATGAACAGCACAATAGCCCAAACCTCGTCACAGGTTTGGGCTATTTTTTTCGTCTTGCGGATAGACGTGTGGGCTAGGACAACTTGCATGGTTATCTGCTAATCATCTAACCAATGGTCAACTAGTAAGATTACTAGACCCACAAAAAGTGGGGCGATAACCAAAGACATAAGTTCGTACATAAACAGCACCCCCAATCGGAGGCAAGTTGCCGAAATAATTATAACATAAATTCGAATATACCTATACAGTAGTAAACCTTCAGTGTTTTACTTCAACTTTTAGCTCTCTTTTTAGTACGTATACTCGTTTACATAACGAGCATTTGTACTTAACTGAATCACTTGACACTCTGCTCGCAAGACACCCACACGCACACTGTACGTATGCAACGCTACTTATTTTATTGTTGTCTTTAATCACTGCACCCTGGTAGTTAAATTTCTTCATAAAATTCTCCATCATCGTAATAATCTTTCATAAAAGCATCGATTGATTCTTATTCTTCATCTGATAATTCTGGAAGTACGACGTCCGCAAAAGGATTTTCCAATGTATCTACTGCAGACCATTTCAAAAAGTTATGAATTTTAATGTGCCTTATGTCGTAGAAATCGATTTGAAAATCACTAATTAAAACAACATCAAACTCAGCCATTCCCCGGAAAACACCAAACACATGCGGTTTTACACGATCATATTCATCCAATGAGTTCAACTGGATTTCAAGCACTTTATTTTGTTTAATTGAGCGTTCTAATAAGTATTCTATTTTAACTTGAGATTGTTGTGGAAGCCTTTCAATCTCTCGTGCATTGAATTCATTAGTTTCTTTGATTGCTGCTTGCAACTCTCCTAAAGGGAAAGCAGTTGGCCACTTCAAATCAAAAGGGCGGTCTACATAATCGTTATAAGGTGTAAATTCCTTTTTAGTTTTCTTCATTTGTTAACCTCCAAGACCGACGTTGCCACCTGCATGACCACCAACTAAGCCTGAACGATTCACAGCTGTCGCCCCTTCAAGAAGTGAGGACGCATGAATCAATGCTTTAAAACTAAATTTCTGACGGATTTTATCAATTAGAAAGTCTAACTGATTGTTTACTATTTGTTCTTCAGGAGGGGAGAAGAGATCTATTTGAAGTGTAGTATCCCAAACCAGCTTTCCAAAGGAGACTCCTAAATTTCGAATATCCATACCAGGAACATAGTTTTCTCGAAAAAGTTTCAAAACATGCTCGGTTAACACTTTTGTGTTGTTGCTACGAGCGATTTTAAGCTGTTTTCGCCAACCAGACCTGCCCAGTCCATCAACTTGTCCTTTAGAATAACCAACAAAAATTGAAACACATTCAGTTTGACAGTTTGAATTTCTTAACCTGGTTGCTACCTGGTCTGAAAGTTCCTTCAGCACTAATTCAATTTGATCCTTTCGAGCATAGTCTCTAGGTAATACTTGACTATTACCGAATGATTTTTCTTTGGCCACCTGCCTTTTTTCTCCTAAAAAACTACGATCAATGCCCCAAGCATGTGCGAACAGTTGTAATCCCATGACACCAAAGCGGTGTTTTAATAGATAGGGATCTGCATGTGCTAAATCATAAATCGACTCAATTCCTGACATCTTTAAACGAGCTGCCATACGCTTGCCAATCCCGCAAAATTCAGTGATAGGGGAGATAGCCCAAACTTTTTCTTGTACATCTTCATATCTCCATTCTGCAACAAAACCTGGTGTATTTTTTGCTTCATTATCTAAAGCTAGTTTGGCCAATAATGGATTATCACCAATGCCAATTGTAACGTATAATCCCATATGATTATAAATGACACGCTGAATAATTCTGGCCAATCGATAGGCCGTATCACAATTAAAATATCTCAACGAAGCAGTTATATCAATGAAGCTTTCATCCACACTAAAAACAGAATGGTCTTCATCTGCCACAAAACGTTTGAGCAGATTATTAATTTCACTATTTCTTTTCATGTATAAATTCATTCTTGGTGGAACAATAATCAAATCTGGGTGATCAGGCACTTCATCTTTACGAGTCACATTAGAAATTCCCAGGACTTTTTTTGCCATTGGCGAAGCAGCAAGCACTAATCCGCCTGTATTATCCGCACCACTCATTACTATAAGCATTGTTTTGAGGGGATCTAAGCCACGTTCTACACATTCTACGCTCGCGTAAAAGGATTTTACATCGATACATAAAACATCTCTCCGGGGTTCTTTGAATAATCAAATTTCATGCAAAAAACCGTCCTTTCGAGTTACATTATACGAACTAACGTTCTGTTTTACAACAATAAAATTTCAGTTTTCCGAATTTTCTTGAATTTAAAGTAGCTTAGAAATCTACAGTCATTATTTTTTTAGTTTGTTTTTAACGCGCAAGTAGATATCAACCAGCCAGTAAATAATTGTAATTAATACTATTACTTTTAGAAAGTTCACCATGAATACTAGATTGAATGCGTATTTTAACCACAACAGCCATAATATAATCGCGATAACTACTTTTCCAAAGGTATTCAATTTCCTAACCAATAACCAATGTAAAAAATCTTCTCCTTTGTTTTTAGTAGCTCTATATTCTTCTAGAATATTTTTTTTCATGTTTAAACCTCCTTTTTCTCATCTTATATTAACATATATATAATTAAACGTTAATATAAATATAATGAAAAAAAGGAGGTAGTTTTCTTATGAAAAAATTAGCACTAGGTTCATTGCTTTTAGTTGCTCTAGGTGTTATCGGGACATCTTTTGCTTTAACTACTGAAGTAAAACAAGAGGCTGGATATGGACATCCTCTTATTGATCACAAAATTTAGGCAAAAAAGACATCCCTTTTATTACTGTTAAAAGGAATGTCTTTTTTGTTCTCTAATAATTTCTCATTTTTTTAAGTACATATTACTTTTTCAGTCTTTTTTACAGCCCCTAATCAGGCACCTTTTAAATACTGGCTATCAACGTAACCAGTTATACGTTTTCCTCTTTAGATTTAGTACTCATGCTTGAGCGACAATTCAAGGCAGCAGTTGTTTTCACTCTATATTCACCATGACGTGTAGAAAGAGTAACTGCATTTTCTTTTATATCTTCAAAAGAAGTAGCACTTACCGGTGTAGAATTAGATATAGTTGCTGTGACTAAAATTCCAAGAAACAAAAAAGTAAATACTATTTTTTTCATGAAATCCCCTCCCATTATTAATTATTAGTCAGTAGTTGTTTTAGGCTTTGTGGCAGCATCACTACACTTATTTCTTTTTACTTTTTTTGATTTGTATTCTGTTATCCTGTTTCATATTTCCAGCGAAAAAAGCCATCCCTACTACCCCTGAAGATAAAACAAATTCTAAAGCTGACCAATGAAAAGATACTGTCAATATTAAGATAAGAAAAAAAGCAATTCCTAAAATAGCGTGTTTTGTTCCAAAATTCAAGTAACCAAAATTCATTAAGCACCTCTTTCCTCTCTTTATTCCCCTTGGACTTACATAAACCAGCTATCAAAAATTCAATTTTCTGATAATTATAATTCCTTAAAAATAGGCACTACTGTCCTTGCTTTCTGCCTCTGCCGATACTCCATTTTACAAAGACTACATCTAAAAATTGGCCTGTCCGTATTATTTTTACGTATTGCTAAATGGCCACAATCACATTGTACATAGTAGACTGGACAATATTTTTCTTTCTCTAAATTTATTTCTTTACCAAAAAAATCATATACCCTTCGTTTCATTTAAACTCCCCGCTATTATAGTATTTCTTTAATCATTAAAAGCAACAGCAAGAAAAGACAACCCTAAAACGCCAAACATAATTTGTTTTTCTGTAAAAGCCAACACTAAAAAAGAACAAGCGATTACTATCCATGACCATTCTTTTACTTGAAATTTTTTCATCTTTTCACCTTCCCATAAACCCATAACAAATCTATTGATGGCAGTAATATTTAAATGATTCTTCTTAATTATTATACCATATACCACACGCTCAACTCTACTAAGTACTCATGCGCAAAGTGATGGTGGAGGACCTTGGGATCATTATGTATATTCTAGAGTTTCTAAAGCTCAAAAAGCTAAAGTTGATCAAATGAAGAGACAAATGGGAAATTGTGTAGTGAAAAGTATTTATAATGCTGTTGCATTCAGAGGTATTTCTTTAAATGCTGCTATTCAAGCAATGTATAATATTGGTTCTTGTCATGGCTTTAAATAGACAGATTAAATTTGGAATAACTTCAACAAACGGAATAAAATTTAATAAAACAATCCATAAAGGTAATCCTGTAGCCCTAATCCGTTTAGTTTGAAAATATAAACTTGTCAGAATAACAAAAAGCATTAGTATTTTTAGAAAATTAAAAATAATAGGGTCTCCGAAATTCAAAAATAAATATTCCCAATAAAATCTTTCTAAGAGAGTCTGATTATAAATTAAACAAGCCATTCCCTCTAATACAAAACCTATAAAAAATAAACAAATCATTGCTTTCCAAAAATCTAATCTGTTCATTTTTGCTTTATAGTTTAATAGATTTTCCATAGTTTAACCTCCTAATTTTTTATTTAGTATAATTATAGTGTACTGTAATTTATTTGAAAAATCATCTCTTAGTCTAGTTAATCTCGAGTATATGTTTATCAAGATAATTCCCGTCCTTAATTTGTAATCTGCCTATGCAGTGCTAGATCTTCAATTAACTGTTCTTCTTTTGCTTGTTTTTTTGATCCGTTTGAGAGTAGATAAAGAAATACCTGTCATAGTTTTATTAGACAAATTCCAGTAGATATAATTCCAATTAGTGGAATGAAGCCTAGTAATGCGCAATATTTAGACCATCCAATATCAACAAACCTTCTAGCGTTTGGTCATCTATAGGCTCATTTGGCGTTCCAACGTTTCCACTTACGAGGGAAGCAAGGAGCCAAGATTGACATTGGCTTGGCACTCATGGCATTAAATTTAAGAGAATTAGGGAAATATATGGAAGGAAAGCAACGTAAAAATGAAAAACCAAGTCCGATTTTGAAAGTAATCATTAAAATCGGACTTGGTTTCTTTTGGAGAAAGGACTATTGTCCCACTCTTATTCTTTTTATTAGCGTATTCTTCAAGTTCTTCTCGTAATAGTGGGACTTTTCTCTTCAGTTTCGTAAAAAGGAATTATATGTCCAAGTTTTACTACTTGTTTAAAAGTATTTGTTGCTTGACCAGTTATGTGTGCACCCATCTCTTCGCTGACTAAATGATTAGACAATCAATTTACTACTTTCTTTTTGGTTGTTTCGTTTGATAAATTAAACGTGTCTTTGGATAAAATTAACTAAAAGTCTGAAGAAGATCAAATAAGTAGCGGAATATATTTATAGAAAAGCCTATTAACTGTTGGTGCTAAGAAAATATCTAGAGATTACAAGTCAGTAAATATTTTCATTGCGAGGTTAGGGTTTATAAATTCTTATAGGTGTAAGATTATTAGTTAGTAATCGCGTAACTTAGAAATACATTCTTTGTTTACCGATGTCTAAATTATACAGCTGAATATTTTAAGACTTATGTCTCACTTTCATTATTATCTTTCTTCAGGATTTGTATACAATTGAATAATTTTTTAGGAATACGCATAATAGAAGAGTACATAGTATAGAGTTCATAAAAATTCTATAAAATTTTAAACAATATAGGGTTTAGCTGTGACTAAAGGTTTTTTTAGAAAAATTAACCATAGCACATAAAAAAGAACAATAATATTTATGAATAAGGATAGACAATATAAACTTAGAAGAGTATATTATTTATCAAGAAAATGAAATTTTGGTTAAAGAAAAGTATTTTATATTGGAATGGGGATGTGTATATGGATTTTGGATTAAATTTTGATGGGGAAGAAAAGCGTGTCAATGTACTCGTTTACTGTAAAGAGGCTGATTCAAACGAAGTATCTTCATTCTTTGATGACAATCAAGAATATGAAGTAGAAATAGTTTATGATTTAAATGATTATGTATGTGATAATAAAAAATACTACTTAGTACTTTCAGACACGTCCATGGATGTTAATTTAGAAAATTTTATATCGCGTAATAGTGACCTAAATATAAGTTATCTTCTAGGGCGCAACAGAGATGAGTTGTTGATTTTACTTAGTAAATGTGGTAGTAAGAAAGAACTAAAAGGATCTAAAGATGTATATTTAAATATGATTGATCCAAAAGTCCAAGATTATAATAGTGAGATTTTTTCGATAATTAATAGAAAAAACAATCCGCTTACAAAATTGAAAAATTTTAAAGAAATAACGAGTCTCTCTATGATATTACATGGTAATGGTGAAATTCTTTATTTTGGCAAAGAGAAATTAATATCTAAAGGATTGACGAAAACGTATAATTCAGATTCATTTTTGAATTTTTTGAATATTCATAATATACAATCGATTTTTTTAGGATCTTGTTTTGGATTAACTTTTACAAACAATGCTCTTTATCATGACATAGTAGAGTCCAATATTCTAGAAGCAATTTTATATAGAGGGCTGAAGGATAACTATTTCCCAGAATGTATGTGGTATATAGTGTTGAAAAAATTTGGCTATAGTTTATCTCAATTAACTCGGATAATAAATAATAACATAAAAGAACGCTCTACAGATTTACCAAGATATGTTGCTATAGGAAACCCGTTAAATAGTAGCTTAAGAGAAGACGTGTTTCTGAAATTTGAAATACGCGAAGGCTATATTGAAACAAACGAAGAAGAAATTGCGGAAAGTAGATTTGGCTATATCGAAGGCCATAGAGAATTTGAAAAGTTAAGTAAATGTTTATTTGTAAGCAATGTTCGTATTACTTGGGTGTTGGATAGTATATCTGAACGAATTCTTTTTTTCTCAGAAACAAAAGTTCTTCCCCAAAAAATATACTTTGTGAATAAACAAAAGTTTTTTAATATTAATAATTATCAAATGGTGGAAGAAATAATTGAGCTGAAAGGTAGCATAAACAATAAAGAAAAAAATGCGCTAAATGATTTAAGGAATCAGTATTCTAGTTTAGAAAAATCATTAAATTATGCCAATTTTTTTTCTGATGAGGCTAAAAAGATAATTACCAAAATAAATAAAATTAAAGAGAAAGAAATGAGTTTGCTTTTTTCTTTTTTAGACAACATAGTTAAAAGTAAACAGAATGCTCTCTCTCCATTAAGTGAGACATATATAGATAGCTTTAAACTAGTAGACGTTAATAATGGAACAGAATGTCCCTATTGTAGCTATAATATTTTAGAGAAGCATGTAAAAAGACATTTAGGACAAATGAATAGAAAACAAGAATATTGTGCAAATTGTGGACAAATTACTGATATAACCGATCCAAACATAATAAAAGTAACAATTCTTAGTGAAGAGTGTCTCAAAGAAGAGAAGTTGTTAATTAAAGTGAAAATGGAAAATATTTCTGAACCTGGCTTAATAGCTATTAGTTTATTATATGACGAAGAAATGGATTCTCCTATAATGATACAGCCAAATGATAAAATGGAAGCATTTCATCAATACGAATATGAATTATCAAAAGTTTCGTTAGTAAACTCAATTAAAGTTTACTGTATTTTCAACAATAAATTAAATATTTACAGTAAGCCTTTTAGAAAAGAAATTTGAAAGGAAAATCATACTATGGATAAGCAAGCACAAATATTTAAAGATTTTTTTTCGAATGTGGGGTGCTCTAAGGATAATTTAATTGCCGGACCTTGTTCTATTGAATCAATGGAGCAGCTTTTTTCAAGTGCAAGTAACATTAAAAATTTAGGTTATAAATATTTTCGTGGAGGTGCTTTTAAACCAAGAACTACTCCAAGTAGCTTTCAAGGTTTAGGAGTACAAGGACTAGAGTACATGAAAGAAGTAGCAGATAAGTTAGAATTAATGTCAGTATGTGAAATTATGTCAAAAGAACAACTAGTATGTGGATATGATTACATTGATATTATTCAAATTGGTTCTAGAAATATGCAGAATTTTGAGTTGTTGAAGGAAGTAGCAAAGATAAAAAAAACAGTTATTTTAAAAAGAGGGTTAATGTCCACAATAGAAGAGTTCGTAGGAGCTGCAATGTATCTTCGTGAACAAGGAAAGAAAAACATCATTCTCTGTGAAAGAGGTATACGTTCTTTTGATGTTGAAACGAGAAATACTCTGGATATAATGTGTGTCCCTATTATGAAGGAAAAAACGGGACTACCTATAATAGTAGATGTTTCGCATTCTACAGGTAGAAAAGACTTGCTTTTACCTGCTGCAAGAGTAGCTAGAGCGGTGAACGCTGACGGTATAATGATAGAAACTCATCCAAATCCAGAAACTGCTTTATCAGATAAAGAGCAACAAATAGACAATATAGAATTTGAAAAATTTTCAAACGACTTATGGAGGGATACGTATGAATACTGAAAACTTATGGTTAAACTTTACTAATATTAATGATTTTGATGAAAATCCTTTTGTTATTAATAAAGTAGAGGGTTCTTATGTCTATGCAAATAATGGAAATAAATATGTAGATGCAATATCTGGGATTTGGAATGTTTCTCTAGGATATTCTAGGATAGATATTATAAATAGAATTACTTCTGCTTTGAATTCTTTGCCTGCGACTGCTTTATTTGGCCGGGCCTATCCAGATTTAATAGATTATTCAAATAGATTAATAAGTAAATTGCCAGAGTTCGATAGAGTATTCTTTGGAACTGGTGGATCTGATAGTGTAGAAACCGCCTTGAAAGCTGCACAAAATTATTGGTATCTTAAAGGTTTGAAACAGAAAAAAAAGATAGGACATTTTAATTACAGTTACCATGGTGTTTCATTAGGCACAATGAATGTGATGGGAGAACGTCCTAATAGAGAAGGTTGTGTTTTGGATGAAGAGAACTACTTTACTTTAGATTTACCCGACCAAATGTCAGATGACTCAATTATAGAGCAAATTATTAGCAATGATGTAGAGCAGATAGCAGCAATTATTGTAGAACCAATTATAGGTTCGGGAGGGATATACGTTTTTTCTGCAGAATTTTTACAAAAATTAAGAGACTTTACAATTCAAAATAATATTTTACTTATTTTTGATGAAGTTGTGACAGGATTCGGCAGAACGGGTTCTTTGTTTGCATATCAGGAACTAGGGGTAATCCCTGACATACTTGTTCTGGCTAAGGGAATTACTGCAGGGTATGCACCGCTAGGCGTTACAGTTTTTACAAGTAAAGTTACAGAGCCATTTAAAAGTGATAAAAAATTTTTACATGGATATACTAATGCTGGATCTGTAGTAGGTATAGCAGCCGCTCAAGCAGTGCTAGACATTTTTGAAAATGAGAATATTTTAGAAAATGTCAATATACAGTCTAAAAAAATATTTGAAAAATTATCAATGTTAAAAGAGAAGTATCCAAAGAGTATTAAAAATATTCGTGGTAAGGGATTAATGATTGGAATTCAATTAGTTGAGCAAAGTCAAGACGAGCATGAATTGGACTATTTTTATCAATTGTTAGAAAAAGAACATATCATTAGTCGTTCAGCATACCAAAATGTAGTAGTTCTAATGCCACCACTAACTTCAGATAATCAATTTATTACTGACTTGCTTGAAAGAATAGAAAGAGTGATAGATCAATATGGGGAAAAATACGAAAAATAAAATAGCTCTTGTGACAGGTAGTTCTCGAGGAATAGGAAAAGCTATTGCTCAAAGTTTAGAAAAAAAAGGATATACAGTAATTTATCATGCTAAAAGTAAAAATTCGTTAGATTTTCTTCCAAGTAACAGTCAAATTTTTATTTCTGATTTTTCTAAACCCGAAACACTTTTTGATAGTTATGAGAGACTATATCGAGAAGTTGGTGATATTGACGTGCTTGTTTTAAATGCAGGGATAGGAAGACCAGAGCAGTTTTTAGAAGAAGATAGTTACTTGGAGGAAATTATTAATATTAATTTAACAGCTCAAATAGTACTATCTCAAGCACATTTAAAAATGCATGCTAATAATTTATCTGAGGGACAATTAATTTATATATCTAGTATAGCAGGTAAAATATTAAGACCAAATTTCCCCTTCTATTCTATGACAAAAGCCGCGGTATCTCATTATCTTAAAATAATGAGTCAGCTCTATCTAAAACACAGGGTTAGAATAAATATTATATCACCAGGATCTATAGAAACAGATATGACAAAAGCTGCAGTTCATCAATTTGCTTTGGAAAACGACATAACTTATGAACAAGCAGAAAATGAACTGTATAAAAATATTAACTGTCAAAGTAGATTGGGAAATGTGAAGGACGTTAGTAATATGGTAGATTTCTTGGTATCTGAAAAATCTAGTTATCTTAATGGTGAAGATATTAGCTTGAATGGAGGATACAAGTATGCTTGACGAGATAAAAATAGAATCAAATTTAAAAACTTATAAAGTGATTTTTTGTGATACTCCTATTGAGTATTTAAAAAAGAATGTTAATGAGGGTACAAAAATATTCTTAGTAACAGATACCAATGTATATTCAATTTATAAAAGTTTTATTGAAGAATTAAATTCAATATTTTTTGTTGAATTGTATATTGTTGAAGCTGGTGGAAATAGCAAGAATATGAGGAATGTATCTAAAGCGTACTCTAAACTAATAGCAAAAAATTTTAAAAGAAATGACATTACTTTAGCTTTTGGAGGAGGAGTTATTGGTGATTTAGCAGGATACATCGCAGCTACGTTTAATAGAGGAATGAAATTTGTTCAAATACCTACAACTTTGCTAAGTCAAGTAGATAGTTCTATAGGTGGAAAGGTGGCCATTCACTTTGAAGAATTAACCAATATGATAGGGACAATTTATCCACCTGAAGTAACTCTAATTAACACAAAATTTCTTAATACTCTTCCTAATCGAGAGCTATACTGCGGATACAGTGAAATTATAAAAATAGCCTATTTACATGATCAAAAATTATTTAAAGTTTTACAATTATATTCAGATGATCTACTAAGACGTACAAATGATTCATTACTTAAAAGAGTTATTTATCAGTCAATTGTATTAAAAAAAGAAATTGTAGTAAATGATGAATATGAGAAAAAAGAGCGATTAAGCTTAAACTTTGGTCATACATTGGGACATTGCCTCGAGACAATTACACAACACAAATCCCTTTTACATGGCGAAGCAGTTGCAATTGGAATGTCTTTTGAGGCAATGTATGGATATCATATCTATAACTTAGAATACTCTCAACTCAAATCATTATTAGATGTTTTAAAGGTATACCATTTACCCACGACATTTAATCTTATAAAGAATGAGAATTCAGCTGAGAAATTATTAGAAATAATGAAAACTGATAAAAAAAATGTTGGAGACGAAATAGCTTTAGTTGTTCCCACAAAAGAATCATATAGAATAGAAATGTTAGATTATAAATCAAATATTTTAAATAATGAATTAAAAATATTTTTAGGAGTTTAACTATGAAAATACTTATTGCTAAAGGCGGATCAGAACAAGAAAAAGATATAGCTGACAGTGCGGCTCTACGTATTGAATATGAGTTGAAAAAACATAATATGGAGGTTTCTACTGAGGAAATCGCAAATATATTGAAGAATACGGATATTATTACTGAGTATGATTTTATTTATATTATTTCATATGGAGGTATAGGAGAGAATGGGGCATTCCAGGCAATCGTTCAAGAAAAAGGAGTACCATATTCTGGATCAATAGGTACAGTAAGTGCAATGTCTAAAGATAAGTATTTTTTCAATAAAATATGTACTTTGCTTGGAATTAATATTCCTAAATTTTTTTCCATATCTTCAAATTCATGTAGGAAAGAATTTGTTTTAAAAATGAAGGAATCAGCTTTGCAGTATCCTGTGATACTTAAGCCTAGATTTAATGGTGGTTCAAGTGCTGGTATTAAAAAAATATATAATGAATATGACTTTGAAGAAGCTGTTTTAGAGAATAAATCTATTGATGATTACTTTTTAATACAGGACTATGTAGATGGAGATGACTATATTAGCGGAATCATTAGGAATAATCAAAAAGTTGAATTGATTTCTGTGGGTAAAGCGAAAATCAATAAAGATGAAAATTTTTATTGTAGATACACCAGCGGCTCCCCTCTTTTCACTCTATTAAATAAACAGAATGACTTTTTGGTAAGTGAAATAAAAAAAATAAGTGAGAAAATTGCTGATTTTTTTGAAATTGGTGGAATGGGATACATTGATTTTCGAGTGAAAAATAATATTCCTTATGTTATTGAATTAGGCGTTATGTATGGAATTTCAGAACATAGTATTATACCTTTCTCTGGTCGAGAAGCTGGATTAGATTTGTATGATTTAATATGTTTCGACATAAAACAGTCACTAAGGAGATGTGGGGTGTACTATGAACGGATCTAAAAGAACGTTTTATTTAATAACATTTGGAGAATTTATTTCAAACATTGGTGATAGATTTCAAAAAATAGCATTTCCTATACTAATATATAATATTACACAATCTTCTGCTGCATTGAGCAGTATGGTCATTATAGAAATGTTACCACAACTTTTTTTAGGGTTTATAATGGGGTATATTCTTGATAGGTATAGCCGAAAGCTTAGTATGTGTATAGCAACTTTGATTCAAATGGTATTGTGCCTATCTATACCATTTGTTCATAAGTATGATGGTGATTTGTGGTTATATTATATAATAGCATTTTCATTACCTGCATTTGCTATATTTTTTCAAACTAGTTTTTCAGTGGTTTTGCCTACCCTATTTTCAAAAAATGATTTACAAAAGTTTAATTCTCAATTTCAAACAGTAAGAACTTTTTCCAAGTTGCTATCGCCAGGGATAGCAGGTATGTTGATGACCAAAATTTCTATTGACTTTATGTTTGTGTTAAATGGTTTAACGTTTTTAGTGTTATTTATCATTTTAATAATCTCAAAAATTCCAGAAATTGAAATAAATGAAGAAAATGAAAAGCTCAGTACGATATTCAATGGATTTATAATTAACTTTAAAAATTACTATTTAAGAATTGCGTTGTTATTTACTATTGTAATAAATATATGTATGGTGGGTTTTAATTCATCGATAATTTATTACTTAAAATCAGAACTGATGTTGAATGATCAGTTAATAGGCATAGTTTATTCTATTTCTGGTTTAGGTAGTTTATTAGGGGCCGTATGTTTATCTACAATCTTAAAAGATAAATCAGTGATGAAAACATTAACCATTTCTATGTTACTAATTCCAGCATTTGTAATAACAAGCGCGGTATTTAATAATTGGATTATTTTTGCAATTTCGTATGCATGTATGAGCTTTATGATTACAGTAGCTTCGGTATCCATAACGACTTTACAGCAACAACAAAGTGATGAACAAAATCTTGGTAAAGTTTTATCTAGTGCTTTTGTTATTTCAATGACATTAGCGCCTCTAGGTGGGATTATCAGTTCTTCTGTCTCAACGAATTATAGCTCTTCTTTTAGTTTGATTGTATTAGGAACAGGGGCATTAATACTAGTACTATCGATATTTCTTATTAATTTGGGGAAGAATAAGTAGGTGAGAAAATGAATACTAAAAAATTTGAAGATTTCAATATAGAAGATATTTATTCAGAAATGGAATCAGGTTTTTGCGTAGAGAAACATGAAGCAAATCATACACTGATTATACAATTATTCAATGGTGATATTGATCTTTTAACAAAAAGTTATTGTAAATATTTTAATTATGACAGAGTTGTTATTAAAGATTTAGAAGAACTTTTCAATGGAATAACTATAGACTATAGGTCTATTATTATTGTTGATTCTTTTGATTCTTTAGACTATCAAAATTTGACTAAAATTGTAGGTTGGTCATGTAAAAAAAACATTTCAGTTGGCCTGATAGTTGGGAATGAAAAAGATATTGCGTATCAGATGTATAAATCTATAAAATATTCGAAAAATGTAGAAATTGTTAATGAAAGAATGGTTTTAACCCCAAAGTATACTGATATTCAAATGGGAAATCTAACCATATCTTCTGTTTATAGTCCTACAGTAAATAAACAATTTTTTTCTAAACAAAAAATTTTTACGGGAATTTTCGGAGGTGGTAGAATAGACCAGCTTTCTATAGGCAGCAGGTTAGTACTAACAACAGAAAATAAAGATGAATTTACATTGCAACCGGATGATTTAAACACTGAATTTTTAATGATAAATGGTTGTGTTTTAGGTAATACTTCTCCAAAAAAATTTGAACGAAAAGGAAGAAATATTTTATCAAGAGATATATTAAGAAGCAAGATAGTTGGATATATTGCTCCTTTTGCTACTAAATTATCAGATGAGGAAGAAGTGGAATTATCTCAAGCTATTTTTGAATCAGGTTTTTCTATAGGTATGACAGCTCTATACAGTAATTTATATTGTATTTCACATAACTTATCGCCAGTTTATGCATATTATGGAGATCCTAATCATGTAGAGAAGAGATTAGATAATAACTACTACGTTAAAAAGATAAAAAAAGAATCAAAACTAATGACAAGTAAAACTAAATACTTTTATTTTGATACTGACATATGTGAAGAAATAGTTGTAACGAGAAAGAATACTGAGAATTTGATTGATAAGATAGAACTGGTAGATTTCAATTATAATCAAACAATTTATGATATCAGTCAGTTCAAAAAAAATATAAAGGCTAATCAAAGCATAAGTAAATTATTACCAAATACAAATGAATTCAAAAAAATGCTAGTGAAAAATCAAGAGCTATATTATAGTCTCGAAAAAAATTTTTACCTATTAGGAAGCAACACAGCACATAATAAAGACATTATTAACAAGATTAGTAATATACAAAAAAGCAATGAATTATTAACTGATAATATTATGGCTTATTGGGAAAAAAATATTACAAAAGATAAATATAGGTTGTATGATTTACACTTCGGGTATAATCAGCGAAGTGGTATTCAAAAAAAGGATGTATGCCCAGTTTGTAATGATTATGAAGTTAGCGAAATATTAAGTATAGACTACTTTGATTCATATAGTAGATATATTAAAATATGCCCCTCTTGCTCTATTATAGATGATAAAACAGATAAAGTCCTTGATTTAAAGGTTGTTCAATCTTCTCTAAAAGATGATATGGTTGAATTAGATGTTAATATGTTTAATAATTCTAACTTTAAAATTTACGTTACTACTTCTCTTTGTGTTAGAGGTATGGAAACAGTGAAACAAGTAAAAGATGAGAGGTATGAAATTGAACCAAATTCTTATATAAAGGTGAATTTGAAACGGAAGTTAAAACAAAGTGGTTTACTTAAAGATATTGTTTATGCAACGATTTTATGCTTAGTTAACGGTGGTATTTATTTATTTAAAAGACAGTTCTATATTTAGGAGGCTATTGAGATGAAATTGGGCATTTTTTTTGGAGGTCAGTCAACAGAGAGAGAAGTATCTTTTAACACTTGTTATAATATTTGCAAGGTTTTATCTGGAGAGATAGATATTGAGTTGTTTGAGTTAGACCTTGAAGGAAAAATATGGATGATAAACCGTACTTTTTTTACCAAATCAAATTGGAATTATAAGGATATTGGAATGTACAGAATGAGCTGTGCTGTTGAATATAACGTGGATATATTCATGTCACTAATACATGGAAATTTAGGAGAGGATGGTGGACTACAAGGTCTATTTAGAAGTTTAAATAAACCTTTTGTTGGCTGCTCTACATTAGCATCGGCACTTTGCATGGATAAAGATATTACTAAACGGATTCTAGATTATGAAGGAATAAATGTTGCTGACTGGTTAGTTATGAAAACAAAAGAGTCCTACACCTATGAAGAAATTATTGAGACTTTAGGTTGTCCTTTTTATGTGAAACCTGCAAGCTTAGGATCATCTGTAGGAATATCACGAGTAACAACAAAGAAAGAATTTGTGGAAGCACTAGATGTAGCATTTACCTTTGATAAAAAAATTGTTCTGGAACAAGAAATAAGAGGTATTGAGATAGAATGTGGAGTAATTGGTAATGAAAAAGTAATTGTAAGTGAAGTTGGAAGTATTGAAACGGAAGAAGATGGATTTTATGATTATACAAAAAAATATGTAGATGAACATGGCGCAATATTAAATATTCCAGCATTGATATCTAAAAATTTAAAAAAAGAGATACAGGACTTGTCAAAAAAAATTTATGGTATATTAGAATGTCAAGGTATGGCAAGGATAGACTTTTTTATTGATCAAAATGAGATGATTACGGTAAGTGAAGTTAATACAGTGCCAGGATTTACGAACAGTAGCATGTTTCCCTTACTTTTCAAAGAAATAGGTATTAGCTATAAAGAATTACTGCTAAGTTTAATTAGCTATGGTTTTGAAATGCATGAAAATAACAATAAAGTTAAATATGAATTATAGTTTGACAATATAATTATTTGTGTTGTATAATTTGTGTACCGGGTTGGCGGAACTGGGATACGCGCTTAGATTACAGCTAAGTTAGACATGAAATGTCTTTTGGGGGTTCGAATCCTCCACCCGGCATAAAATTTGAACAACAGACATACTTATATAATAGTACTTTACTGTTATATAAGTATGTCTACTGATTTAGAAATTATACTTTTTTTGAATACTCTCCAACTATATAATATAATTGAATTTCTTTTATATTTTAATTATTTTTTGAGATACATAAAATATCTAAAAAACTCACTGTTAGTCAAAATAGTGAGTTTTTTGTGTACATGCAAGTTTATATTATTTTATATGAATTCTAAGGCTTTAAAATTCTGACCATCCTTTGGGTGTTTGCCTCAGCGTTAATAATTTTAACAATTCACCCGGCGTTTGAAAGATATTTTTTAAAGTGAATTAGCTAATGGCAATATCTTTTAGATAAAGAGGAAACTAACTATAATAAAGGACTTGTTTAGTTAGTGAGAATGAAGAAAAATTTTTTACTCTCATTTATTTCTTAAGAGAACACTTTTACCTTATATCGAACATGATTTTAATTGTTTAAATTGAAGTATCCTAAAAATACACTATAGGAAGCACAATATTAACTTCTTTACAAATCTATCTTAGACAGCCGGCGGAAAACGGCTGTCTATTTCTTTTATTTAACTAATGCCTATTACCGATAGTTATAAATTGACTGAAGATTTTTGACAATGTTTTTTTATCCCATATCTCGAAACTAAAAACTTTTTCAACAATTTAATAATCTTTTATCTATTTTCTATATTTAAATTATTTCTCACTAAGTAACTGCTCTTCTTTTGCTTGTTTTTTGATTCGTTTGAGAGTAGATAAAGAAATACCTGTTTTCTTTTCTACTTCTCGCATGCTATTTGTTTCCATTAACTCGAGTGCATGTTTATATTTATCATTCAGAACTCTTTTCGGACGTCCTTCTCGATAGTTTTTATTGTTTGCTCGATGCCACTGTTTTCCTTCTTGTGTTCTCGTGACAATTAGGTCTCTCTCAAATTGTGCGAAACTCCCTAACATGTTCATCATTAATGTTTGCATCGAATCACTTTTATTTGGCTCAAAGGTTAGGGCATTATCTAAGAAGGTGATAGTCACTCCTGAATTGTTTAAAGAAGAGATAATCGAATTTAAATCAACAATACTTCTAGCCAGCCGATCAATTTTCGTCACTAAAACTTTATCTCCAGTTTTTACAATAGAAAGTAGTTCTTCTAATTCTTTTCTTCCTTCTTTTTTTGTTCCCGTATATTTTTCACTGAAGATTTTTTCTGCTCCAGCTTGTTCTAGTTTTTGAATCTGGGTTTTGTAATCTTGATTACTAGTACTCACTCTTGAATAACCATAAATGGACAAAATTTCCTCACCTTTTCTGAACATAAGTTTATGAACCTAACGAATCAATTCTAAAACATCTAATATTGATTAGATAACTAAATTACACTAAATTAATTAAATATAGTATATAATCATTTAAAACTATTTAATTATTTGGTATAATAAAATATAAGAGGTGATTGTATGTTAACCACAAAATCTAGAAAACAAGGAAGTTCTGTAGTATTGACATTACCATCTAATAACGGACAGAAACCAAAAGCAGACCAAGAATATATAGTGATGTATTCTGATGATGGGACAATTACGTTAGTCCCTAAATTACAAGATCCATTTAGTGGTGGATCAGAAGGGGAGTACTACGAAAAAGATGAATGGCATGACATTGAACCTGGAGGGAGAGAATTATTTTAATGAGTGACGAAAAGAAATATATTCCTAAAAAGGGCGATATTGTATGGATAGATTTCGATCCTTCAGCTGGAAAAGAAATACAGAAAAGACATCCAGGTCTAGTAGTTTCTAGATACGAATTTAATAGAAAGACGATGTTTGCAGTAATTTGTCCCATAACTTCTACAATTAAAAATATACCAACTCGTTATACATTACCTGATGAAATGGAAACTCGTGGACAAGTCGTTATTTCCCAATTAAAATCTTTAGATTTTACAGAAAGAAAGTTAAGCCAAATAGAACATTTACCATTAAAGGATATGGCTAAAATAGATCAAATCATTGAATACATTTTTTAATTATAAATAGGAAGAAAGGATACATATAATAATTAATATTCATGAATTCTTTCTTTTTATAACGTCTATTTACTATAAGATATTATAGTAAATAGGTAGAAAGGAGGATAAATTGAACCTAAGAAAAATAGAACATGAAATTGAAGAAATATTGTCTAAAGATTCTCATTCATGGGTGCGCCTATACGAGCTAATAAGAGAAGTAGAATATAATAAATTATGGCGTAACGAGTATAGTTCTTTCACACAGTGGATTAAACATTTAGCATATGTAGCAGGAGTAACTGAATCGCTAATATGGAAAAGAAAAAAAGCAGGAGAAATATACTTTGACTACCAACAACGAGCAAGAAGTAGGGGAGTTAGTGTTCCTAACATAGAGGATGTAGAAGTCAGTCCAGATAACTTTGAATTAGTAGAAAAAATTAGTCAAGGAAACAGCCAAATAAAAGATGAATTAATGCAGCAAGTTTTAGCAAAAGATATTAAGAGATCTGACTTATTAAACACTTGGTCAACTATTAAAACGATACAAGCAAAAGAGGGTGGAGGAATAGTTAAAAAAAATAGATACTCTAAAATTGATAGTAGCGACGAACAAATATTTACTATATCTGATTTTTCGTTTGCATTGTCAGATAGTTCGTGGTTACAAAGTACTAATAATTCATATCAAAAAGGAAAATCAGTTTATAAGTTAGTTCCCGAGTTCTCCTTTTATTCTTCGTTATTAACGAGACAAGTTACTTTAGATTTTCTATTACTAGAAAACGTTTCTAGTAAATATATACAAGAGTTAAATACGCATAGCATCGAAATAGTTTTTTCGGATAACAAACTTAACAATATAATTTTAAACACTAAAACTAACTATAGCTGGGTAGTTGTTCCTGAAGATATCTTATTACTTGCATCTAAAAAGCTTCCTGAAGGAATAGGATTATTAAAAATTTCAGATAAAAGAAAAATTAAAATTGTTAAACCTGCGGCACACAATATCGAAACTAGCAAATTAGATATTTTACAAGCGTTCATTGTTAAAAATATCTAAATTAATGTCTTTTATATGTAATAACAAAAAACATTTATTACATAGCATCAACTATCTATCATGATAATTTTCCAGATCTAAAAAAAGACATTGAGTTTATTTTCACCATTAGGAAAAAGGAGAATACTACTGGAGAAAAGCTGGATAATACGTAATATGTATCTTTAGCTTTTTGATTGTTATGTAGCTTTCGTGCTAAAATACATTGAAAAACTTAGCATGAAAGTTGAAAGAGTTATTGAAAAATAGGATTAATAATTAATAGGCGGTGAATTCAGTTGTTAGAAAATAAATTAGGTATTATTAACCAACTTGAGTTAAACAGAGTTGAGGAACGTGTCAGTAAAGAAAAGGCAAAACAATTGTATGACTCTGGAGATATCGACAGAGTAGAAGTTGGAACATTCAAAGGGCTATCATATATCCATAATTATTTGTTTGAAGATATTTATGAATTTGCAGGTAAAGTAAGAAGTCAAAATATTTCTAAAAGAAGTTTCCGCTTTGCACCAGTAATGTATCTAGAAATCGCTTTAGAACATATAGATAAAATGCCACAAAAAAATTTAGATGAAATTGTAGCCAAATATGGTGAAATGAACATCGCACATCCTTTTCGTGAAGGCAATGGTAGAGCGATGAGAATATGGTTAGACTTAATTCTGAAAAAAGAATTAAAGCAGGTTGTAGACTGGAACTTAATTGATAAAGAAGATTATTTGTCTGCAATGGAAAGAAGTCCGGTCAACGATTTAGAAATCAAACACTTAATCTCAAATGCTTTAACTGATAAAATTGATGACAGAGAAATCTTCATGAAGGGCATTGATATTAGTTATTATTATGAAGGATATACCGAATACAATGTTGATGACTTATAAATTAAGTAGAAAAACAAAAGGTAGCTTGGATGATAATTAATCCAAGCTACCTTTTGTTTTAGGAAAAAAGCTAAGAAAGTTACATTCTATTTAATAGTTAGTTATATAAGGATTTATTTACATAACATTTAAACTTAAACGGATGAATTTAACTTTATTTTATCAACGATAAAACGTTATTAAAAAAGATTATTTGTTACATCTCTTGTTATAACTCACACTTTTTATTTTACTTTGCATAATAATTGTATTTTAACAACAGAATCAAGATCTTCGTATTGTATTGATAAGACAATTTAATAACAGCTGTAAAAATATTATGTATTCTGTAAATGTAACAATTATATTAGCTCCCAAATTACAAAATCCATTTAGTAGTGGAATTACTATGAAAAAACGAATTGAATATTTTGCTAAAGAAATAAGAGAGCTATTTTAATAATGAGTAATAAACAATTGTTTATTTTTAATTCCTTTTGTGATTACTTCAACATAATGCATAACCTATCCTTCTTTCTGTGTTTTTTATTCTTAAATTTTCTAAACAAATTATACCAATATTCTTTCATTTTAAAATATTTTTTTGTAATATCTTATTGGCTATTAAGCTTATCATTTTTTATACATACTAAACTAAAGATATATTCAAAAAAACTCTTAATATTTATAAAATCTAATTATATAAGTACCATTACAACTTTGTAAGAAAATTGTTAGTCTTATAAATGGAAATAGATTTTTTTTTTGATATTATTTAACAGATGAAAATAAACTGCGAAAGATTGGTGAAAACGTGATGACAACTTTTCCTCATATGGTACCTTATTATACACCATTTTATTTTGTATTATTGATTATAGCATTACTACCAATGATTTTAACATTAATAATTAAAGGGGAAAGATGGCCTTGGTATCAAACACTTGTAACTTTAATCTTCCTTTATATAAGTTTTGGTGGAAATCAATGGCAACAGGGGATAACTATAATTATATATACTATCTATCAAACACTATTAACATGGGCTTACGCTACCTATCGAAAAAATAAAAATACAGATAAAATATTCTATCTTTCCATTTTTCTAAATATTTTACCACTTATTTTAGTAAAAATTTCTCCATTTATGCTTGGAAAAACACCAATAGGTTTCTTAGGAATATCTTATCTAACATTTAAAGCTGTTCAAGTAAACATGGACTTACGTGATGGGTTGATTAAAGAGTATTATCCATCTCGTTACATTCAATTCTTACTTTTTTTTCCAACGATTTCTTCAGGCCCAATTGATCGATATAGACGTTTTGAAAAGGATTTAAAAAATCCACCTAGTCCAGAAAAATATTTAGACTTTCTAGATAAAGGAATTTTTTATATATTTTTAGGCTTTTTATATAAGTTTATTATTAATCATTATTTATATGAATTCTTAATGTATTTTGAAAAAAGCGCCTTATCACAAGGTGGTATCTCGTTGTGGACTTTAGGTTATATGTATATTTATAGCGTATACCTTTTTTTTGATGTTGCAGGATATAGTCTCTTCGCAGTTGGGACAAGTTATTTAATGGGATATGATACACCAATAAACTTTAACAAGCCTTTTTTAAGTTGGAATATAAAAGAATTTTGGAATCGCTGGCACATGACTTTATCTTTTTGGTTTCGTGATTATGTATATATGCGTCTAATGTTTTTCTTAATGAAAAAGAAGGTATTTAAAAGTAAAATTGTAGCATCAAATGTTGGATACTTTGTTTTATTTTTAATCATGGGTATATGGCATGGTTTAAAGTGGTACTATATTGCGTATGGATTATATCATGCAACACTGATTTGTCTAACAGATGCTTGGCTACGTTTTAAGAAAAAAAACAGGGAGAAAATTCCATCGAACAAATTTACACATGCATTTGCAATATTTCTAACCTTTAATGCAATTTGCGTGAGTTTCTTAATATTTTCAGGCTTTTTAAACCAACTTTGGTTTAAATAATTGAAAATGAAAAAGCAAAATATCAAATAATAGTTTTTGATTTTAGCAGTTTTATATTATCTCTAATTTAATTGTATGTTAAAATTTTTTATTTACTATAAAAATATATTTCTGAATAAACGAGATATGGTAACTCATATCTCGTTTTTATATTTTTTATCATCTATTCTAAACAATAAAAAATATAAACTTGTGAAAATGCTCACATTTAAATATGAACATAATTGTCACTTCTAAAAACAACTATAAAGAGTTGTCATGTTATTTGTGAAAAACATCTCTATGATATTAGAAAAATTTAAATTATTGTTCCCATAGCAGTTTTTTTTATCAAATATCCCCGGTAATTCTATATTTAAAATATAAAACATAAGAACAAAAATTTAAATTTATTTGTGACAAAAAAAACAATTGCTTTTTTTATTAGAAGTAGCAAAAACACATTATGTTGTATTCTAACTAAAACAGTGATACTATATGTGGTATATTTTGTGAAAGAGAGGTTTATAAATATGATAAAAAAAATAAATGTCATATATATAAGTTTAACTGGAAATACCAAAGATTTTATTCAACAACTTGATAGCTACTTTACAAATAAGAATATTAATCTTTGTGCAAAAAATATCAAAGATACAGTATTAAGCAATCAACCTTTTGAATGTATGAATGAGCCATTCGTCACCTTCTTACCTTCATTTTTAGAAGGAGGCAACGGTATTGAAAATGGTTATAAGGAAATCCTGACTACTCCATTAAAGGAATACTTAACGTTTAACGATAATTACTTACTTTGCTATGGGATTGTTGGTAGTGGTAATCGAAACTTTAATAAACAGTTCGGACTTACAGCAAAGCAATATTCAAAATATTTTGGTTTTCCTTATATTGATGAATTTGAGCTTCGTGGAACTTTTGAAGATGTAAAAAGAATTGGAGAAAAACTAATTAGGTTACAAGGCATAGCTAATATGAGAAAGAAGGGGTAATATGACAAAAACTAATATTTCTAAAAATTATTTTTATCTTAACAATCTATTAAATATTCCTATTGAAGGAAAAATCCCTTTGTATTTTGATAAACAAGCTTTAGATTCTTATATAGAAACAGAAGTAAAACCAAATACAAAATATTTTAATATATTAGCAGAAAAATTAAATTTTTTGGTAAAACAAGATTATATTGAAGAACAACTACTAAATCTTTATTCAGAAAAATTTTTAAATAATCTATATGAATATCTAAAAAAACAGAAATTCAAATTCCATAGTTTTATGGGAGCCTATAAATTTTATACACAATATGCATTGAAGACAAATGATAACAAACAATTTCTTGAAAACTTTATAGATCGTGTTTTCTTTAATTCTTTATATTTAGGAAACGGTGATGAGCATCTTGCAAAAATGATTGCGGAAGAATTAATTAATCAGAGATATCAACCTGCAACACCAACGTTTCTAAATGCTGGAAAAAAAAGACGAGGAGAACTTGTATCCTGCTTTTTAATTGATGTTAACGATTCAATGTTATCAATTGGAAGAATGTTAAATTCAGCTTTACAGTTGTCTAGAATCGGAGGCGGTGTTGGTGTAAATTTATCTAATATTCGTGCTGCTGGAGATCCTATAAAAAAAATATCTAATGCATCTTCTGGAATTATTCCAGTTATGAAACTATTAGAAGATTCCTTTAGCTATTCTAATCAATTAGGTCAGAGAAATGGTGCAGGGGTTGCTTATCTCAATGTTTTCCATCCAGATATCCAATCTTTTCTATCAACAAAAAAAGAAAATGCTGATGAAAAGATTCGTATTAAGACACTTTCATTAGGTCTTATTGTTCCAGATAAATATTATGAACTTTTAAAAACAAATCAACAAATGGCCTTATTTAGCCCTTATGATGTAGAACGTATATACAACAAACCCTTTAGTTATGTAGATATATCTGCTGAGTATGAGTCATTAATTGATAATCCCAAAATAAAAAAAACGTATATTAATGCACGGGAACTAGAACAAAAAATATCTAAGCTACAACAGGAATCTGGTTATCCATACATTATAAATATTGATACAGCGAATAAAACAAATCCTGTTTCAGGAAAAATTATTATGAGTAATCTTTGCAGTGAGATTTTACAACCTCAGACTCCTTCAATACTTAACGATGACTTGTCTTATGAAATAGTCGGATCAGATATTTCTTGCAATTTAGGATCTTTGAATATTGACAAACTTATTCATTCTCCAAATTTTTCTCAGTCTATCGAGATTGCGGTCAGAGCTTTAACAACAGTTACTGATAACACAAGTATAGATGAAGTTCCCAGTATAAGTTTAGGGAATAGTCTATATCATACAATTGGCTTAGGAGCCATGGGCTTACACACAGCATTAGCAAAAAATAAAATTTATTATGGGTCTAAAGAAGCATTAGAATTTACTGAAGCATTTTTTATTGCGTTAAATTATTACTCTTTATTAGCAAGTAATAAAATTGCACAGGAACGACGAAAAGTATTTCATGACTTTGAAAAGTCAAAATATGCAGATGGTAGTTATTTTGATACTTATATTTCAACCCCATTTGTATTACAAAATAACAAGGTAAAAAAAATATTTAAACACATTAAACTTCCAACTGTTGAAGATTGGAAAGATTTAAAATTATCTATTATGAAATATGGACTATATCATAGAAATCGATTAGCAATTGCTCCAAATGGGTCTATTTCATATATTAACGAAACCAGTGCCTCAATACACCCAATTACTCAATTAGTTGAACAACGACAAGAAACTAAAGTAGGATCAATTTTTTATCCTGCTCCTTGTTTAAATGAAGATACATTACCTTACTACATCTCTGCTTATGATATTGATCAACGAAAAATCATAGACACATATGCTGTGGCTCAAAAACATATTGACCAAGGAATGAGTTTAACATTATTTATGCGGTCTGTATTACCAAAAGGCTTGTATGAATGGAAAGAAGAAGGAAATGAATTGATGACTACTCGTGATTTAAATCGTCTTAGAAACTATGCATGGACAAAGGGAATTAAATCTCTCTATTATGTACGTACTTTCACAGAAGATGATGAAATTTCTAGTTCTAATGAATGCGATGCTTGTATGATTTAAAAAAATTGAATAAAACGGAGGATATACTATGGGCTTTTTATATTATAAAGCAATCAATTGGAATGAACAACTTGATTATTTAGATCAGTATACATGGGAGAAATTAACTAATAATTTTTGGCTAGATACTAGAATTTCTCTTAAAGAAGATAGAAAAATTTGGAATGTATTGGAATTAAACAAGAAAGAAGAAATATGTAATTTATTAGCTTGTGCATCTTTAAATACAGCTATTCAATCTGAAATTGGAGTTGCGAGTTTACGCCAAAATGTTCAGACACAACAAGAAGAAGCTATTCTTAATGTAATTACGTTTATGGAGTCTGTTCATACAAAATCTTTTACTACAATTTTTCGTTCTTTAGATTTAAATGATAAAGCATATGAGTATTATCAATTTGCTGATACAAATCCTATATTACAAAAGAAAGTAAATCTCTTTGAGCATATTTTTAAGAATGGAAATACCTTTCAAAAAAAAGCTGCATTTATTTTTCTTGAAAGCGCACTGACTTTTGGATGTTATGCTCCTATTTTAAAAGAAAAAGAGTTAGTTCAATCAAACAAAATAATTCGTAATATTTTACAAGGTAGTGGACTTTTTATAGCCTATAGTGGTTATAAATTTCAAAAGGCATTTATGACTCTAACTCAAGATTCTAGAAGTGATTTCATAAATTGGTTCAAGGAGTTTTCTGCAGAAACTATTTTAGAAGAAATTTGTTTCTATGATAGTTTATCAGAAAATACCCGTTCATATGCCAACAATTTATTATCATATGGAGCAAACTATGCCTTTGATTCTATGGGATTTGAAAAACAATTTGAAGAGCAACTAACACCATCAACTAAAGTTTATTTAGATAGCTTATTAATGACCACTAATAAATTTTTTCAACAAGCACAAAAGTGTAATAACATTTACACAGAAAAAACTTCTAATGATGATTATACATTCTAATTTTGAAATAATAACCGGAGGTATTAGATATGACAGTAAAAACAGTAAATTGGAACATAATAGAAGATGAATTTGACGAATATGTTTGGGATAAAGCCACCGCTCAATTTTGGTTAGACACTCGTGTTCCAGTTTCAAATGATTTAAAAGATTGGAGAACTCTTTCTCAATCTGAAAAGGATCTGATTAATAGAGTTGTTGGTGGCCTTGCTTTGTTAGATACATTACAATCGGAGGAAGGCGTTAATGTAATGAGAGAAGATGCTATAACTCGTAAAGAAATAGCTGTGATTAATAACTTTCTAATGATGGAATCAATCCATGCCAAAAGCTATGGAACTATCTTAACATCACTAAATGATTCATCAACAATTGATGATATTTACAATTGGATGAATAATAATTATAGAATGCAATACAAAGTAAAAAGAATAAACGATATATATCAAAACGGTGATAATTTAAAGAAAAAAATAGCTAGTGTTTATTTAGAAGGTATATTATACTATAACAATTTTTTTATCCCCCTATGGTATCGTGGACAAAATAAATTAGCAAATCTTTCGGAAATTATCAAACTCGTTATTCGAGATGAGTCCGTACATGGAACTTATCTTGGATATAAGTTCCAGATGAGCTTTTCTAAATTAACAGTTGATGAACAAGAGGATTTGAAGGACTGGATGTATGAACTATTAGATGACTTATTAGAAAATGAATTTGCATTTGCCGAAGAGCTATATGAATCTGTAGGTTTAGTTGAAGAAGTAAAAGACTTTATTAAATATAATGCCAATAAGTCTTTGCAAAATATGGGATTTCCAGTTAGATATGAAGATGTAACAATTACTAGTATTAACCCTATTGTAATGAATGGTATTTCAACTGAAACAGCAAACCACGATTTCTTTTCACAAGTAGGAGCAGGATATTTAATGGGTAGCGTTGAATCTATGAAGGATGATGATTATCTTTTTTAATTTATTTAAATGGCCTGTAAAGAACATTGTGTAAGTTCGTATTTTTAAAGATTATCGACGATTATATCTAAAAAAATCCGAAAGATTGTGACAGTCTTTTTCCTAATTTTGAATCTCATACAAATTATAGAACCTCCTCATATTGAATTTAAAGATGCCAATCAAATACATTATGCTCTTATCTCTTATAATCTTAGAAAACAAAATTCAGCTATTAATATGTTTTCTCCAAAATTGAAAGAAGAAATTTGTTAGTAGTCTATTTAAAATATTCATTTTTTATCTACTTTAATAGTGTATATACAGTTTCATAAATAATCGTTTTTTGATACGATAAAAATCATTTAAAAAGACTCCCTCAAAATAAGGTTTCTTTTTTCTCAAAACTTATCTCAATATCTATTAATGATTTTTAGTTTATTTAATCATACTAAAGACCTAGCGACAATGTGCTACCAAAAGTATATAATGCAAGAGTAAAGAATATGAAAGGAGTGGGACAATTGATAGAAATTTTGTCTATTCAACATTTATCAAAAAACTTTGGTAAAAAGCAAGCACTAAAGAATATTAACTTCACCTTGAAACAAGGACAAATTATTGGGCTAGTAGGTCCTAATGGCGCGGGAAAAACAACGATAATGAAAGCATTATTAGGGTTAATTCAATATCAAGAAGGAACTATTCAGATTAAAGATATACCGATTTCACCAACTAGTCACAAAGGGCTAGATAAAGTAGGAGCCTTAATCGAATATCCTGGAATTTATCCTTTTCTTTCTGGTTATGACCACCTGAAGTTATTTTCTGAAACGAAAGATAAAGCCGCTATTGACAATCTCGTGACTATGCTTAAAATGACAGAGTATATTCATAAAAAAGCGAAGTCCTACTCTTTGGGAATGAAGCAAAAATTAGGAATTGCGTTAGCTTTAATAAATAGTCCTGAACTTGTTGTATTAGATGAGCCAATGAATGGACTAGATCCTCAAGCAACTCGTGATGTGCGAGAAATTATATTAGCATTAGCTAAAACCGGTACAACTTTTTTAATTTCAAGCCACATCCTTAGTGAACTAGAAAAAATCTCTAATCAGTTTATTATTATTAATAACGGTGAAATTATTCGTCAATGTTCTATAGATGAATTGAATCAGTCAGCGAAACATTACTTTCTTTTAAAAACGTCACAGAATGAACTAGCTAGAGAGCTTTTAATAAAAGAAAAATTTCTTATTGAGAGTCCAACTGAACTCAAAATAGTTAAAGATTCGGAGGAACAATTAAGTGATATTATCCAACTTTTATCTACTAACGGAATACAAGTTAAAGATATTCAATACCTTGATAACGATTTAGAAAGTTCTTTGCTTGAAATATTAGATGAAAAGAAAGCTGGTGTTCAAGAATGATTTTGCTTGTGAAACAAGAACTTTTTAAGTTAACTAAAAAAAAATCTACGTTTATTTCCCCATTACTATTAGTAGTGCTTATTATTGCGACTGGCGTACTTACAAAAAAATATTCCGGTGCGATTGCCCCAGATACCATGTTTACCAGTAGTTTTAGTGGCACCTCTTGGATTGTTTTTATCATGATTGCAACAAGCAGCACTATTATTTCTATGGAATCTCAATACGGAACATTAAAAAATTTACTTTATCGAAAATATTTTCGTGGAGAGATTTTGGCTAGTAAATGGTTAACATTAGCTATTTATTCAGTTTTTCTATATATAGTAGCAACAGTTACTTCTATAATAGTAAAAATAGTTTTGTTTCCTTCTATCAGTTTTACACAAACATTAGAAAATGGACAAACTTTGTTAAAAGCTTTAATGTTAAATATATTGGGAAGTTATATTGGTTTATGGCTTATTCTTAGCTTAGTCTTAATGTTAGCTTGTTTTATTAATAGCTCTGGAGCTGCCATTTCTGTGGGGATAGTTTTTTATTTTGCTTCTTCTATAATATCCGATATTTTGACCGCTGTTATAACTAAGTGGGAGTGGATAAAATGGAATCCTGTTAGCATGTTAAATTTGCAAAAGCAATTGGGTAATGAAAAAATCATGGAACCCTTAACGCATTTATCTACTAACCAACTGCTCATAGGGAATGTTCTTTATATTATTATTTTCTTAGGATTGGGCTATGTAGCATTCAATAAAAAGAATGTTTGATTTTTATTTTAAAATACAATTTTATAGATATTAAATCATGACCGATCAAAAACTATCTAATATAAAATGTGATATTCACTTTTTATATAACTGTTTATGTATTTCGAAAGTTCAATCGTCCGATCTATTAAATATTGAAGATATGTTGTTGTAAGTTTAACCAAAAATAGACTTCTGTAAAAAGCCGAAGTATTAATCAATCACTTAATTCATATATCCGAAGTATGTCCTAAAAGGAAATAATACATTACTCTTCAAAAGAAGAAAACTTAATTATCTAATTAGGAGAATTTGGTAAAAATCTGAATTAAATAGAATATATAGTGGAGATTTTACAGAAAAAAGTCAATTTTACAAACTTACAGAAAGTATACCCCGTCGTAACTAAAAAATTGTCACTACTAAAGATAGTCAAAAAATTATATATTTTTGACTATCTTTTTTTTATTGATTGCCCTACATTTTTATTCACAAACATTAGTCATAAAATGAATTTATTTTAAAAACACAGTATAGGGTAGGGTATGCAGAAATTAATGATAGTTTATGAACGAAACAGAAACTTGGTAAAATCAAGTCATACAGATGATTAAAAATATTTATATTATAAATATTCATGTAAATTTTGAGTATGCCATTTTTTATAAAACTTATCAAGGATCTTTTTTCTTTGATAAAATCGAATATAACGAGCAATATTGTCAAGTTGAAAAGCATATTTACCTAACATTACATTGAAAAAGTATACACTAAGCTAATTTTTTATAGTGAATGGTGATAAATAATTAGCGCTAGGTGATAAACTACATAATTTAAAAGTTTCCCTTCGATACTAACTCAGCGTTTATTCTTGTAATACCTGATGAATACTTATTATACTTAATGAAAAAAGGAGGTGTTAACTATGGCATCAACAAAAACTGGAACACAAGGGAACTTCGTTAGTTATAACAATTCCTGCTATACTAGGGGTTAAGGAGGGGGAAGAATTTATTATTTTTCGTAAAAGCAAGGCTCTATTGCTTTGATTCCAAAAGTAGAAGATTTTTTTAATACAACTGGAGTTCTACCTTTCCGAATTATCGATTAATTACTCATCTAGTGGAGGAGAAGTTGATGGTATATAAGCCAAAGCAGAGAGATATTGTTATTATTGACTTTGTGCCTTTAAAAGGTTATGAAATAAAAAAACGACGTCTGGTTCTCCTAATGAGCAAAGATAATTACAATATCTCAACAAATTTAGTTATTGTTTATCCGATAATCTCATTAAATAAAGAATGCCCTTTTCTTGTACCTATTTATAGCAAAAGACTTCATACTGCAGATAATAAAGTAAGTATTATCTAGACTACACAGAACAGGCTCAATGTGGAATAGTGTTTAGTTTCGAGAAATAAGAAGGAGTTACTTCTGTACTCACCGTTTATCAATTTTTAGAGTCTGAGACAAAAATAATTTTGGATTTTTGTCTCAGACTCTAAAAACTAATGTAATCCATACTAGACTTTTCTATATCTCTTTAATTCAATAATATTTAAAAACATAAATACAACAATAAATAGAAGTAACATACCTAAATCAAAAGAAATTTTCTCCCATCCTTGCCCTTTAATTGTAATGTTGGTTAAAGCATCACCGCCATAACTTAGTGGAAATATATATGACAGGTTTCTTATCCAAATAGCCATGCTTTTAATTGGAATCAGTCCCGAAAAAAACACTTGTGGAATAATAATTAATGGGATAAATTGAAGCATTTGGAATTCTGAATTAGCAAAGGTTGAGACAAAAATCCCCAAAACTAAAGCTGTTAAAGCAATTAAAATATTTGTTGCTATTACCCACCATATACTACCTATAATTTGTAAGTTTAGTACGATAATAGAGAAAAAGACAATAATTAAGGTTTGAATAATCGCAAAAATACCATATCCTACCAAATATCCCATCATAATCTCGCAACGCTTGACTGGCGTTGCAAGCAGTCTTTCTAATGTTCCTGTTGTTCTTTCTCTTAATAAAGCGATACCTGAAATTAGAAAGACAAAAAAGAAGACAAAGAAACCAATTAAATTGGGAAATATTTTATCAAAATATGAACTATTTGCGCTACCATAAATATAAGAATCCTGTATAGAAAAATCTTTTACGTTTACTTTCTTACCTCTTTCTTCTGATAATTTTTTTACGGTCAAACTAAGTTTCTCTAACTTATTTGCTGTTAAGATATTTTGAAAAATACTCTTTACTTTTACTGTATTAGTTAGATCTTCATTTTTATAGGTAATATTAAAAATAGAACCATCTAATGTCACAAAAGCATCTAAATTGTCATCAAGCATCTTTTCTTTATAATTATTATTTGTATTGTACTGTTTTATTTTAATTGTAGATAGTTGATCAATGATTTCTGAAGGAACTGTATTATCTAACCCAATTTTTATATGCGTTTTAGAATTAGAATCAAAAACAACATTCATTAGACTTAAAACAATAATTGGTGCAAGTAACATTAGTACTAGCGTGCGCTTATCTCGAATTAATTCCTTAATAACTCTTATCAATATAGCTTTAAATCGAATCATTTTATACTCACCTCAGCTTTTAAAAAGACTTCTTCAATACTAGATACTTTAAATTGCTCCTTTAATTCTTTTGGTGTACCAAAGGCGATTAGTTTACCTTGGATTATAAGTCCAACATAGTCACATTTTTCTGCTTCATCCATGACATGAGTAGTCACGATAATTCCTTTTTGATTATTTGCAAGCTCTCTTAATTGCTTCCAAATTTTCACACGTAAGTTAGGGTCAATACCTATTGTAGGTTCGTCTAATATCATTAGATCTGGATTGGCTAGTAAGGTGATAGCTAAAGAAAGCCGTCGTTTCATTCCTCCTGAATAAGTTTTTACTGGTTTATCTAAAAATCCAAATAAATTAACCAATCTTATATTTTTATCAATTGAATCAATAAGAGTTTTACTTGTTAAACCCATTAGATTACCAAAAAAAATTAAATTTTCCTTGCCAGTTAAATCATTATAAAGTGCATCACTTTGTCCCATATAACCAATTCGTTCTAAAATCTTTCGATTAGGCATTTTTGTATTAAATACTTCAACAGATCCTTGATCTAACTTTTCCATTCCTATTAAACATTTAATCGTTGTGGATTTTCCTGCACCACTTGGTCCTATTAGTCCTAAAATTGTTCCAGATTTAAGCTCTATATTTATGTTATCGAGTACTTTTTGCTTGTCAAAAGATTTCGATGCATTAGAAATTTTTACAATTATTTTTTCCATAGTTAAATCCTCCTTTTTAATAGACACAATGTATATTATATTGTACCCTTTGTATAGTATGTTTTTATAAAACAACAAGTAAAAAATATTTAATGGACATATAATAAAAATTGATTATTAATGAGGGGTAAATATGAAAAGCAAAAAAAAGATATACTATTTTATCGTACAAAAGAGCGAATAATAACAGCAATAACAGAACTCTTAAAAGTAAAAAGCTTTGATCAAGTGACAGTTAAAGATATATGCAAAAAAGCAACAATTAGTCGAAGTGGATTTTACCTTCATTATATGAATAAATATGATTTAGTAGAAAAGTATCAACTTGAATTAATAACAAATATTAATCAATTAATTGAAGAGAATTCAAAAGAAAATCTATCAATGGAAAAGACGCTGATAAAGTTACTCTATTTCTTAAAAGATGAAGGACAATTACTAGGACTACTCATTTCAAAAAAAGAATCTGTGGAAATCCAAAATCAAGTTAAAAAAGTACTTCAACAAAACGCATTAAAGAATGTGATTCCACATATAAGTTTCCCATTAGAAAATGAGATAGAGAAACATTATTTAGTTATTTTTTTTAGCAACGCTATGTTAGGAACCCTGCAAGAATGGATAAACACGGAACAAAAAGAAGAACCTGAAGAATTGGTTCAAATTTTAAATAAATTTATTCCTTATAAATTAATCTAGCTATAATTATAAGAAATATGACAAATTACTTATCTATTTCTTTTTATTTTTCAATAAAATAGACTCTACTAATAATAAAAGTGTCATAATCTAATAGAACGGCATTATTAAATGTAATCTTTAAATATATTTATCAGTAACAATCGAATACGTTTGTCCATGATCGTGGATCATTCGTTTGATAAAAACTTTCGTAGAAATGGTATCTTGATGACTACGTAACAACGTGTTGAATAATTATTATAGCAGCTCTAGAATAATGATAGAGCTGCTATAATAAATAAGTTTTTTACTCCTAAAACATTAGTATTAATACATATAAAAAGGTGCAGTTTAATTGCTGGAGTTTAAATTATTTTTTTGGTAATACGATATCAGTATATATCCAAACTGTTATAATGTAATATACAGAATACAAGGTAAAGAATATTATAAATGGAACCCAGATATTATTATATGGGTTTTGTATGAATACACTAAACATTTGTAACCCGAATAATACATGGACTACACCTAGAACTCCTGGAGCTAGGAACAATACCCCAATTTCTCTCTTAATAGATTGTTTAAGTAAATTGTTACGTACTCCAATTTTTCCAAGCATTTGATATCGAACAATATCGCTCTTACTCCCTGATAAAATTTTAAACATCAAACAACTAGCCAACATTGTTAAGAATGCTAGCCCTAAGAAAAATCCCATAAACTCAAATCCCGAGTAGATACTATTAAACATTTCATATATCTCGTATTTCTGTTTACTTATAAAGGTTGTTTTTTGCAACGAAGGATTGTTCTTCTTATTTTTAGAGACAAGTGTTTTGAGTGATTCTAAGTTACCTTCAAATTCTTTCAATTTGACCAATTGTAAAGTCGATTTAGGCAGGTTCAATTGGTTAAACGTTAATTGACTAATCACCTTAATTTCTTTTTTTTGTTGTTCAGGTAATTCATAGCTTCGTAGTTCATCTTGTACAGTTTTTCTATTCATTTCTTTTACAGGCACTATTTTTTTATCAGATTGATTTAATTTAATAAAAGGCTGTATTCTAAATTCATTCTCATTATAGTAAATAGTGTCACTATCTTCTTTTTGAGTATAAGTAACAGATATACTAGGAGAGAGGTTTTTAATAGTTTGTTGATCTTTTTCTTTGGGGTTATTCATTACCAAATCATACACAGCCATATTGTATGCTGATTCTGAAATTTCATTTTTAAAACCAAGTCCTACTGTTAATGCACCTAAAGCCAAAGAAAATAAGATAGCAACCATTGAAAGTACTCTTGTATAATCACGTATCCTAAAACTCAACTGTGATAATGTAAAATTATTTATTCTTTTTAAAGAAATCTGATCGTTTCTTTTTAGTAATGATAAGAAAAATATAACAACTGAATGGAAAGAAAAATATGTCCCTAGAATAATTGTAAATAAAGATATTACAAAAGATAATTTTTTATAAACTTCTACATGTCTAAACACATAATATCCGCAAGCTAACAATAGAATCCCTAAAATAGCTTCTAATAAAAGTGAGCTATTACTCTGTTTTATTCTAGTTGGTGTTCCATTTGAACGAATTAATGTTAGAATCGGTTTTTTCATTATAAAAAGAGCATTAGCAATAGCAGCTAATAAAAAAAGAACAAAAAAGAATAGTATTGTTACAATTAAGCTATTCAGACTAAAAAAATTAATATTGGTTATATCCATTCCAAGTTGTGTAACTAATAATTTAGTAACTATATCAGCAAGTAACATACCTAGTGTAGAACCAAGTATTGTAGATACAATTCCTACAATGAATGTTTCTGCAAAAATCATTTGTGCAATTTTTCTAGTTTTGGCACCTAACATCATAAACATAGCATAATCTTTTTGTCGTAAAGTCATTAAGAAAGAGTTTATATATAGAATATAAACAAAAGTAATGACTCCTAATAATATTGTACCTAATCTAAAAATAAAAACTGTTGATGATATTGGAGTATTATTATTCAAGAATTCCTCATTACTTGCTAGCGATTCAAACATATAAAAAATAGCGGATGCAATGACTAAACCCGAGAATAAAATTAAATAATCTCTTAAACGACTTTTGATTCCATTAAATGATAATTTCCAAAGCATATTGAGTTTCCTCCTATTATTATAAATTTCCTAAAATAGATAATATTTTTTGATAGAAGGCCTCTTGGCTTTGATTACCACGTTCTATTTCCTGATAAATATTACCGTCTTTTATGAATAAAATCCGATGGCAATAGCTTGCAGAAAATGGATCGTGGGTAACAAGTAAAATGGATACCTGATCTTTTATATTTAGTTCCTCCATCATATTCAACAAATCACGAGCGCTTTTAGAATCAAGTGCCCCTGTAGGTTCATCACCTAATAAGATTGTTGGTTGGGTGATTAATGCACGTGCAGCTGCTATCCGTTGCTTTTGACCACCAGAAATTTCGGTAGGATAATTTTCTAAAATATGAGCAATTCCTAAACGATCAGAAATTTTTTGCACATTATACTTGATTTGTTTTGGACGTATACCTTGCAGAGAAAGAGGTATAGCAATATTTTCTTGCGCAGTTAAGTTCTCTAATAGATTAAAATCTTGGAATACAAATCCTATTTCTTTCGCTCTAAAATCTGCTAATTGATTGCCTCTTAAAGTTGTTACATCTTTTTGATTTATTTTAATGTATCCACTTGTTGGTCTATCTAAAGTAGATAAAACGTTTAAAAGGGTAGACTTTCCAGAACCAGAAGCACCCATTATACCAATAAATTCACCTTTCTTTATATTGAAACTAATACCTTTTAAAGCTTGTGTCTGTTTCTCATTTTTTTTACCATAAACTTTAGTGACATTTTTTACTTCGACTATATTATTATCCAAATTTTTTCACCCTTTAATTATTTTTTTGTTCTATTTTTAGTAGTTTCTGTATTACTAATGTTTATACACTTTAAAAATATTTATTTTTAAAGTGACATTTTTGTTAGCTAGTAAATTCCGATTCGCCTTCTTTCTAAACAATGAAATTATATAAAACATCAGATTTTTTTTCCTTTTAAATATCTTACATATCTCTTTCATTAATGTCATACTTTTTTTGTAAAAATTGAAACTTAAAGTTTATATGTATAAACTAGATTAGTATTATGTCTTGTAATTGTTGAACACTCGTCCGTATTTTTTTAAATAACTAAAAATTCTAAATAAAATATTTAGAAAGTAAATAAAATGCTTTCTCCTATGTAATGACGATAACAGAAATGAAATATATTTTATTGCATATTCATTTATCAGATAAAAAGAGTCCCCAGCGGGGATTAAGATAACTAGCTAATTGGAACAATATGGATCTACAATAGGATGTGAACAATCGGTAATGTGGAATCGCTTCGAAAGCAGATCTAAATACTTAAAAATGAAATATTACCCTGAACAAATTGATTATGCAATTTCTAGTGTTAACATTTGCGCATCAAATATCTACAATTGGGGTTACCTAAAACTTGTTTCTTTTGATATCAACAAACTGAGAAGAAAAGGAAAACGTTATAAAGTAAAATCTCTGGGTAAGTTGTTAAAATCCCCAGATAAATTCTTCTTTGAAAAACGCATCATTTACTAGATCCATATGCGTATAGTTACGCACTGAGTTGGGTATCGGGGATCGACAGTAACCAAACCTACTTTAAATAATCTTATATTTAACATATTTGATGCAACATATATTAGTTTTATGTAAAAAGGAATGATATATTTAATATTAAGAAAAAATAAGAGTGGGGGATGGGCTATTTGTCAAATGAAGAGCGGGGGTATATTGAAGTTGCTTAAGAGAAGGGGGCAGTCTCTCAAATTGCATTAAGTCTAGGACGTCACTGTTCTAGTTGTTTATCGATAAATTAAACAAAATACAATGAAAATAGGTACTAAAGGGAATTTCGGCGCTAGGCCTTATCAAAACAGCAGTGCTCAAAAATATTACTAAAATGCGATAAAAGTATGCATGGACAAAAACAAAAGCGAATGAATCATTAATAGACAAGGTTCTTTACTATTTAAACTTAAAAATTTCTCCTGTCCTGAACAAATCACTTAACTCACAGTTTGTACCTTTACTATCTATATAATTGGATATACAATAGAATTCATCCCCTTTGACAAAAAAAAACTTAAAACATAGTGTTAGACGATTTAGAGCAAAAAATACAGGGGAGTTACTTATAAAAGACCCGCTTCTCAATGGTTCATGAACCACTCTATTTAAAAACGTCCTGTTAGAGTAAATAAACGCCAAGTATTTGGACACTGGGTATTATCTACAATTCGTAGCAAATCTACTCTAGCCACCTTTGTAAAACACGAGCTGCGGGTATTATGTAACTATCAGGTTCTGTTTTACCTGTGATCGTGGAACGGAATTTATCAATAGTATATACACAGGTATTATCTAAAATTCGGGGTTAAAATATATCTAGATCATCCATATAGTATACATGAGCGTAGTTCTAATGAGAACCACAATGAATTATTGCGTGAATTCTTTCCTAATCCTAGCAATTTTAAGTCAAAAATGTATCACGGATGCAACAAATAACTTAAATCTACGTCCTAGAAAAATGCATAGTTGGGAATCTTCATTTTATAAATTCCAAATAGAATATATGAAAATTGTCTGAAGAAAACATATTCAAATATTCATAAATAAAAAAGTTATAAACGAACAACAGAAGTTATTTGACCTATTTAAAACTTAGATAAACATCAAAAAACAAATAAAACTAACCAATGACATACAATTTTTGTGATTAATCCTAACATTCGGCTTTTCCGCTCTACTTTTAATAATATATCTTATGTTAACTAGAAAGCAAAAATACCTATTAATCAAAAATATCCGATTAATGGTTTTTGTTTTCTTATGCCTTTCCCCATTTAATATCTTTTAATGATAACACATTATGTGGTAGTTATAATTTTACTCCAAAAAAACAACATGTTGGTGATTATTTTTCAAATACAAGTGTGGTGAAACTAAACTTCTTAAATTGTTATAAATCAAAATTGAAAGAAAGAACGTTTAAATGTCTTTATTGCATAATTACCTAGCAATATTTTTGAAAATGGCTTAGAATTGCTCTCTCAAATTTACAGTATAGTTAAATTCCACCCATATTTTAAGATTCATAAATGTAGTCAAAAAACAGATAAAAAACTCACTGCTCTAATCGGCAGTGAGTTTTTGCGTAATGGATGCTAGTTTATAATTATCTAATAGGTACTTTTTCAGAATAACTATAGAATTGAGACTTATCTGTAAAATTAGCTTTATATTTACTGTTAATTCCAGCCTTTTTAGATATATCTCCCAATTCAATTAATAACTTTTCATCATTTCCTAAAAAATGAATTTTATTGTCAAATCCAACAATATAGATATAATTCACCATTTTATTTATTAATATTTCTGGATATTTTTCGCTATCTATTTTTTTATAGACTTGCAACAAAACATCTGTAATATCTAATATAGCTTTGGTCTTATCACGCTTCATTAAACTATTATATAGCTCATGAATTATTTTTTTTGTTTCCTCAATATCAATCATTTAAATACTTCCTCCACTAAAACTACCAAACAAATTATCTCCCCAACGTTTAACTCCTTCTGACCAAGCTTGTCCCCAATTTACTATTGCAATACACACCATTTCTATAATACGTAGCAGCTTCTATATTTGTTCCTAATGCTGTCAATCATGTCATAAATAACTAAGCCTTTAACTAATTTCTTTTTCATGAATGTTCATCTCGAAAATAAAAATTAGAAAACGTCTTCTATATAGAAATTATAGAACTATTGGTATAGTTTTGTAAATGTTAAAACAAAAGAATTTTTCTAATATTTTTGTAAGTTGGTATCTATGATAATTATTTTTAAACTGATTTTGACACCATTTTATTCAAAACAAATATTGCCATCAATACTTTCTTTTTATAAAATAGCCTTGATGTCTATATAAAAATTTTCAATTCAACAAGGAGAAATGAAACCGATGCTTATCATGCTACTAGTCATTATTGCTATGTATCTTTATTTGTTTCGTACACAAAAAAAGCAACAAAAAGAACGACAAGATTTTTTAAACAATTTACAACCAGGAGACGCTGTTGTGACTATTGGAGGATTACATGGAGTAATTTCTGAGATATCTTCAGATAAAAAGAAGGTAACTCTTGACTGTGAAGGCGCACATTCCGAATTCGATCAACAATCTATACGAGCAAAAAAATAAGCAGAAAGAACCCCTTTCTGCTTATTTTTTTCTTTTATTTGGTAAAGAATAGCCTAACTCTTTCAACTGTTTTTCGTGACCACATGACGAAATTCTCCATCAAAAACGATCAATGTATATTGATTTATCACTTCAACTTTTCCTTTGATTGTTTGTCCCATTACAGATTGACAATGTACAAATGTACCCACATCTATTAAATCTTTACTTTTTTTGGCCAAAACACAACCTCCGAAAATAATGATTAAAACCACCTATCTAGTAGGTGGTTTTGGAAGAAATAGTCTCTGAAGAACAATTTCAACGTAACAGTCTATAAAAATTTTATTGTATTTATTTTTCTATTTCAATCTTAACTTCTCTAAAAAATCTTGGTACAATCATTCATGACTTTTATTTAACTAGGAGGAAATCATGAATATACTCTTCTTAAGTATCTGCCTTTTTTATATAGCTACTATCTTAACAGGAGTTTATCACTGGAAAAATAACAAAAAGAAATAAAGAGAACATTTATTTTCCACACCCAAATAAAAAGGTAACAACCGCAAAAAAATCGAGGTTTAAATTCATGACACTATTATATTGAGGGTGCGATTGTTACCTTAGTTAATTTTACCAAGTTTTTTGCTAATTTTAAATCCCTCATTATTTCTTCTTTTTCAATACAAACAAAAGACAGATTAACAATAAGAAAATAGTTCCTATTAAGCCAAATAGAAACACTATTTATTCTCCAGTAGATGTGGTATTATTCAAGTTCTATTTGAAACTGGACATGTTACTGATTAATATTGGTATTGATACAGTATCATTAAATAATAAATAATTCGCTAAAAAATTTGTTACTAATCAAAAAGTAAAAAGAGGGAGGTTCTTGGAACATTGGACAACCCAATGATTAAAAATTCAGGCCTTTATGATACAATAATGGTTATTATAACAAACTCTAAAGGTTATTCAGAAGTAATTCCTATTTGTCAACAACTACATCTTACTTCACACCCAGAGCAATCATCTAAATAAAAAGATTGATTTTTATAGTATGACAATTTTTTTTCGTCAATAGTAATATGTTTTCGTCGAGCAATTTCATTAGCAATTACGGCAAAACGTTGTCGAAATTTATATATATAACAAAAAATGGTATTACCTTTACGTACATTTGGACCAATTAAGAAAATATTTTTAGCAATTATTGATTCATCAAAATCATTCAAAAGAACTTGTCCATTTTCCTTATACTTAAACAATGATACAGTAATAGATTTTATACCATTTTCAAAACCTGTACAAAGAATTGGTATATTTTCTACAGGTAATGATTTCCCATTTTCTGTAATCAATATATAACCAGTAGACGTTTTATCAATTTTTTTAACTTTGATAGTTGTGTATATTTTAATAGTATCTAATTTTTTTTGATTTACACGTAAATCAAAAAATCTCTGTCTTGTACGTGGTGATAACCTTTTGCTTGGGTCAGCATCTCTTATATTTAACCCCAAAGTATCTGTATAAATTGTAACTCGTTTACCTAATTTAGCTAATTCAATAGCTGCATCAATCGCACTCTCATTTCCTCCGATAATCGTCTGCTTATCCCCTTTAATTTCAATCCAAGAATTAATCTCGCCATAATGTAAACTATTCTTATAAGCACCTTTAATACTAGATTTATTTGGAAAAGAGAACTCTCCCATCGCAAAAATTACATATTCTGCATGAATAAATCCTTTTGTTGTTTCAAGCAAATAACCAGTTTTTTCTTTTTTAATAGATTGAACTTTACAATTTGTCTTAATAGGTAACTTATATTCTTCTGAAACTAATTGTAGGTATTTAGCATAATCTTTTCCAGATAAACGTTCCTTACCTAAAGTATATGAAGGAGATGTATCAATTGCTATTGCATTTAAATCAGGCATCCCAAATCCATTACTTGTAAAAGAAGGAGTGATAAATCTTGTTTGCTCAGGCCATTTAATAAAACTATTACCTACCTGCTTTCTCTCTAAAATAGCAAAATTATTTATGCCAAAATCTTTTAAAGCAACCCCCATACCTACGCCAGCAGCGCCTGCTCCAATAATTATAACTTCTTTATTTTCCATTATTTACCTCCACTAAAATTTAAAGTCTTCAAATTTCTTCCTGAGTGTTATTATTGACTATTATTTTGATATTCATACACACTAGGAATAATTTTAATTTTTTTATTTAATACATTGAGAATAACAATCATTTACTATTTTTTTCAATAAATAATGAATCAAAAGACTTAAACTAAGGCTCCAAATACTGATTAAAAAAGTCCCAAATAATTGAAGAAAAAAGTCCCCTTTTTCTGCCATGACACCAGTTAAAATCGATCCTGCAATTCCACCCACTGCATTCATCCCAAAAGAATCTGCAGCGTCATCAAAATTTGCTATGCTTAGATGCATTATGTGAATAACAATTGGACAAAGGGTACATACAATTACCGAAATTAATAAACTAAATGCAGGAGATACATATCCAACCGAGCAAGTACTACCTACTAATCCGCCGATTATTCCATTCATTATAGAATAGATAGATACTTTTTTTATTAAAATCCATTGGGTAAAAGTCCAGCTAATGCTACCGCCTAAAATTGAAATAAGTGTATTTAACCAAACTTGAATGGCTTCTTCACCGATTTTTCCAGAAGGTGCCATATTAAATCCGAACCATCCTAAGGTAATAAACAGCATTCCTACAAAAGCTATCATTTCTTGTGATTTAAATATCAATGAATTCTTTAAACGTATTGGTGATGTTATTGCTAAAACAAGACTTCCTATTCCAGCGGTAGTATGGACTACTAGTCCGCCTGAATAATCCAGTACTCCCATTTTCCCTAGCCAATTTCCATGTCCCCATAACGAAAAGCAAATAGGTGCATAAACAAATACAATCCACAAAGGAACAAACAACACAATATATTTCCAATTACCTCTTTCTAATACTGAACCAATTATCATAATTACAGAATATAAGCAAAAAAGTAATTGTATCAGTATAGAAACAATTTCACTAGAAGCTAAGGGGCTATAAAAGATACTATATTGAATATTTCCAAAAAAACTTAATGAGTATCCTACAAATAACCAACATAGAGTACCAGAAATAATAGTTACTAAACCCAAAATTAAAGTATGATGTATATATCTGTGATTAACTAGACCAACATAGTATAAAATTACTCCAAAAATCATTAACCACATAAAACAAAAGCAAACAAAAATAAATAGGTTATTCATAAAACCTCCATTTAATTAACTGTAAATCATTACTTTCACTTAAAATATAACATTTATAAATGTTATTTAATAAGGACAATCCCATCTCATATTTGTTATTACATTCTTCCAAATAAAACTAAACTATATTGATATTAATGCAATAAAATATTTACAAAAAATCATTTTTTAGCATGTATGCCAAAAAATGGGCTCTATAATATCTAGTGTTGGTGACGCCTTCTGTTGCCAATACTTTTTCTTTTTTCTAATAAACGCAAACAGACACCTTGAAATCCTTTAGAATAAAGTCGACGAAAACCATTCAAAGGAGTGTTTCAAGATGTCCTATTCAGAGTTTACCAAAGAGTTACTAGATATTCTAGACCTAAATCTTATCTTTCATGAAGATGCCTTTCGCAAAGAGCGAATCAATGACGAAACATGTTTTGTTTTTGATGGCACATTGACCTATCAACCAGAGGAATGCTTCCATTGTCACTATCAAAATAAGCAAACGATCATTAAATGGGGCTGGAAAAAAGTATCCATCTTATTGAATGATGTCAGTAACTACAAGACCATTCTGCGGATTAACAAACAGCGCTTCAAATGTAAACACTGTGGAAAGACTTTTTTAGCAGAAGATTCAGTTAGTGATCGTCGCTGCTCCATCGCCCGCAGAGTCAAACAAGCCATTCTTGAGCTATTAAGTGAGCCTATTTCTATGTCTTTGATTGCACGTATGAAGCACATTTCTCCGACCACTGTCATTCGAATACTTCGCAGCCTTCGGCCTAAAACCGTTTCTTTGAACCAGCCGTTACCAGAAGTGGTGTGTTTCGATGAATTCAAATCGGTGAAAAACGTCTCGGGAGCCATGAGCTTTGTCATGATGGACGGCAAGACCCATCAACTGATTGATATTGTGGAAAATCGGCAACTCAATCCTTTACGCGACTATTTCTTGCGCTACCCTAGAAAAGTCCGTGAACAAGTGCGTCTAGTGGTTTCAGATTTCTATACACCTTATCGCACATTGGTGAAAGAGTGTTTTCCGAATGCCCGAATCGTCGCCGATCGCTTTCATATTAGCCAACACATTGGTCGGGCTTTTACCAACCACCGAATTCAAGTAATGAAGACCTTTAAAAAAGGGGATCGTCGGTCGAAGCACTTAAAGAAATACTGGAGACTACTTCAAAAGAATGCGTGGGAATTGAAAGGTCAGCATCGCTACTGGCGTCCGTCATTTCGAGATCATCTGACAGAAGCAGAGATAGTCGATCGGCTATTATCTTATGATGATTCCTTAAAGCGAGGCTACGAAGTCTACCAGGATTTTCTTTCCGTTATCAGAAGACAAGATGTTCCTGAATTCGTCGCGCTCCTAAAAGAAGACTACAAGGAGTTGCCAGAGCACTACCAACCAGTGTTCACGACCTTCAAGAAATACCAAACAGAAATCAAACGAGCGTTGCGCGTTCCCTATTCCAACGGCCCTATAGAATGTTTGAATAACCATATCAAAGTACTAAAACGAATTGCCTATGGCTTTAGAAACTTTCAAAACTACCGAGAACGAATCTTTTTATATCGAGGAAAATATTTTAAGAAAACTAAGAATACTACCCAACTGACTAAAGCCAGAACAACAACACGGCTAGACAAGATAGCTGTCTAGCCGTGTGAGTATCTCGATTATTCTATTGAATTTCTTCACCAACACTCATTGACGAAGAGCCAAAAAATGATTTTAGTAAATATAATAATCCTTAGAATATTGTTGAACAATTTCTAAAATGAATCTGTGAGGAATACAGATACTAGTTTGCCCTGGTTCTGATATCCATCCTGTTTTCACCGCAATTTGATCTGGACTATTATCTTTTTTTACACGAACGTGCCCATTTTTAACTTCTATAGTATTATATTGCCCTTTTGATGGATAATATGTTTTGATAAATTCTTTTGAATCATCTAAATTTATACGCTCAATCTCTTTCCCATCTATCTTGACCACAGCATATTTAGCGTCGTCAAAACTTTTGGAGTTAAATGGCTTATTGTGAAAAAAAATAAAATATGGAGAAAAAGAGATAGCTATTAAAAAGATAATAATTATTATGTCTCCTTTTTTCATCAGACCCTTTCTACACATTTTTATTAAGAATTAGTGAACTGTTTTTCCATTTGTTTCTGAACATCTTGTCTTTACTCACCTTTCTTCAAGAAATTGTTGAATTTGAATCCGTACATCATAGTCACAATCTTTATCATTCAGTAATAATATTAATTCTTCTTTTAAACAAACAGGAACTTCCCAAAAACCATCTATTTTCTGGAAATAATCAGGTTCATAATTTTTAAAAAATGGGTACAATTTTAAAAATTCTTCAAAAGATAAATCATATTCTTCATAAAAGTTTTTAACTAATCCTTTTTTAAGAGCCTCTTCTGTTGGAGTGCCATTTTCATTAATAATATTCTTCATAACCATTATTCTGTATAATTCAGACTTATCATATCTTTCTTGTTCATAATCTTGATAAAATTTAAAGCTCTGTTCCACAAGTGGCGGATAAATAATATTCATTTTCTTCAATACTATTACCTCCTACTTTTTATCCATCACTTTTTTTCCACCATAATAGCCTTTTAAAGATACATGATGACTTTTACGATAATCACCAAGATTCTCATCAAACGAAATTTCAGGTGATTTTAATTTATCGTGTGTTCGACGCAATCTTTTTTTTGTTTTCGATGTTCTTCTCGCTGGTACAGCCATATTTATTACCTCCTGTGTTATAAAAGTTGCTGAAATACTTGAGCATTCAAACTATACTATTTGAAACTATTTATAGCGAAACATTACAGATAAAACGAACAAATCGTAATGATTACGTTTTGCTCGTTTTATACTATCAAGCTGTATCTAATTTGTCAATAACCTTTCTATAATAAATTAGTCTAGAATATAGCATAATTTATTAATTTTAAGATATTATTGATTACTTTTAACAAAAAAATGGATAATCATACCATATATTTTTTATAAATTTATGGTATCCTTTAAACTGATTTTGATAAAACCAAAGATATACTCTTTAATTAATCATGCAGAGAAATGAGGGACTATATGAAAAAATTTAAATTTACATTATTTAGCTTGTTGGTAATTATTTTTAGTGGTCTATTAATTCAAAGATTTAGCGGTTACTTTTATACTACACCTGTTGGTATTGTAAAATCAGTAAAAATGATTGACAGCGAACAATTACTAACAGTTAAACTAGTAAATAATACAAAAAAAACTATTGTTGTAAAAGTAAAATTTAATAGAAATGAAAGTACCAATCCAGTATTTAATCAAAATAATCAAATATTATTAGATAATTCCACTAAGAAGTGGGAATTTATTTCTCTAAAAAGAGATGGCTATACTTTTATTTTAGTAGTTAGTTTTATTTCATTAGTCTTAGGTATCTCTGGGAAAAAAGGATTTTTTTCTTTAGTTGGTATTTTATTCAATATAATCTTTCTTTTTTTCTTGCTTTGGATAAATCAGCGAAACAGATCCATAAACTTACTATTGCTAATAACATTCTATACAATAATTGCTATTATTATATCAACTGGTTCTCTCTACGGACTAAAAAAAATTGATTTAAGGAAGGTTTTAGCAACAATATTTAGTGTTTTTATATCTTATTTTATTACCACAATTACTATGAAGTTATTAAACGATCAAGGACTGCGCTATGAAGAAATGCAATTTTTAACTAGACCTTATCGAACTGTTTTTCTTGCTAGCTTAATGTTAGGAGGAATTGGAGCAGCACTAGACAATGTTGTTGTTATAATTTCAAGTTTAGATGAACTTGTAAGACATACTCCTGAGATAAATACAAAAGAATTAATAGAATCAGGAAAGAATATCGCTTCAGATACCACTACTTCGATGATTAATGTTTTGTTATTTGCCTATCTTAGTAGTGCAACGCCTTTTTTTATTTTCTATTTAGCTAATGGATGGGATTTTGTTGAGACATTCAAAATGCATCTTTCATTGGAAATAATGAGAGTTTTATGTGGAGGACTTGCCATCTTGTTCACTATCCCAAGTTCATTTCTATTTTTTCTTTTATTTAAAAAATTAAAAAAGAAGGGGAAAACAGATGAATGTAATTAGTTTATTAGTCATTATTTTTATCTTTATTTCAATTATCATATTTAAAAATAATTCTTTCTACTTTATTTCAGGATTATTTTTGAATATAGTCATTTTTATTGGCTATCTAATAGCTATATCGCTTCATATTTCTGTATATTTGGTAACCTTTGTATCTTTTTTACTAATGACGATAGTAATTCTTTATTGGATAAATGGACGTAATGCTAAAACAAAATTGGCTTTTATCTGTGTTATATTTTTTTTAGTTACTTTTACTATTGTGTCACTACCATTAATCACTGCTCTTAAGACACAAGGATTTTCTTCTGAAGAATTAATTGAATTAGCTAATTTTGATTTAAATGTTGATATCCCTTTTTCTGAACTAAACGTCTCAATTATTTTAATTAGTTTTTCTGGTGCCGTTATTGACGGAAGTATGGCTATTTGTAGTTCTACTTACGAAATATATACGAAGAACCCAGATTTAACTTTTAAAGAACTATTTAATTCTAGCTTTAACGTAGTAATTGAGGTATTAAATTCGACTATATACACTCTCTTATTTGCTTTTATAGCATCTAATTTTGCATTAGTAATTTACTTACAGGATTTAAACTATTCATTTTTAGAATTAATTAATTCTAAAATTTTTGTAGGGGAACTATTAGTAAGTATTTTAACTGGTTGTGCAGGAATTTTAATTTTACCTTTGTCCTGTTTACTAGGTAGCTGGATATTAAAAAAAAGATTCCACACTTTGTATTGAAACCCAAAAGCTAGGCCGAATACCTTTTATAGAAATATATTTGGTATTTTTATACAATTAACCGTTCACTTATATTGAACAAAATTGCAGCCAAGTTTTGTTTTGATTTATTGGTGATTGAAATAATTAAATCCATTTGTTATGTAAGTCTTGATTAGTGTGAAAAAACACCCTCTAATCCAGTCCGCTCTTTTCCAAATACTTAAATAAAAGAATCCACAACTAATTTATCTGTTATTCTATGTAATATACTCAACAAAATTCACAGTAACTTAACTATGACTTTTCAGTAAAAATCAATTGTGCATACTGATACAGTAAGTTTAAACTTTTATTGTAATAGTATAATTCTTAATTTGTATTTTTTACTTCTATTCCTAATTGATTTATTCAAAATTATCACAAAATCGTAAAAGTTAAAATTGCATATTCTAACACAAGAAAATCAAAAAAAGATTTTCTTGTGTTAATATTTTTGAATATACTAAAGTTCCGATAAGTAGAAAACACCCTACTGATTTATATAATAGTAGGGTGTTTTGTTAATATAATTTACTTAAATTCTATAACTCACAGTCTATAATCACCTTTTATTCATTTAATTTTAATCCGATAACATACTTAACTCTACGTCAAAGTATAATTTTACCACATGAATCACCATATATAGTTGTATAACTATTTAAGATGACTTCATTAACTTGTTCAGGTTTAGTAAAAACAACTATGACAGATGGATCTTTTCCTGCTTGTTTAATTTGATCAAAATCAACTTCGGCTAATAATGTTTCGGTAGTAACCTTCTCTCCTGCATTAACAAAAATTGAAAAAGGTTTACCCTCCAATTCAACTGTATCTATACCAATATGAATTAAATACTCAATATCTGCATCGCTTTTTATACTAATTGCATGCTTTGTTGGAAAAACAGCTTCAATTCGTCCAGTCAAAGGAGCATATATTTTGTTACCTTCGGGAACAACTGCAAATCCTTCTCCAAGTACTTTTTTTGAAAATATTGGATCATTTACTTCTGAAATAGGAATAATCCTCCCTGAACAAGGAGCAGTAATGAAAATTCCTTCTTGTTTTTTATTTTTAAATAGATTAAACATAAGATATCTCCTAATTCTCAATTTCTAAAATTTGATTAATTTCTTGACTAAGTAAATCAGCTTTACCGCCAAAAACAGCCTGAATACCACCATTCACTTCAAAAACAGCAGTAGCACCTAGTTGTTTAATAGTTTCTTTGTCAACCATTCGGCCATCTACAACAGCTACACGTAAACGAGTAGCACAAGCTTCAACGGATTCAATATTGGTTTTACTACCAAGAGCTTTAATGATTATTTGAGCTTCATCATTTAATGATGTTTTTTTATTTAATTTATTTTCAGCAGTCGTTGGCAACTCTTCTCCCATTCCAGGAATAGCTACTTTAAATTTCTTAATGAAGAAAGTAAATACGCAGAAATAAACAATTGCCCAAGCAATTCCGAAAGGAATTAATTTCAGCCAATTTGTCTTATCGTTTCCTTGGAGTACACCAAATAATAAGAAATCAATTAATCCACCAGAAAATGAATTTCCTACTCGGATATTTAAAATATCAGCAAAATAAAAAGATAGACCATCTAAGAATGCATGAATTATATATAACCATGGGGCTACAAATAAAAACATATATTCAACTGGTTCAGTAATCCCTGTTAAAAATGAAGTCAAGCCACCACTAAAATAAAGTCCACCATTCTTTTTACGATTTTGTTTAGGTATAGCACGATACATAGCATAACAAGCTGCTGGTAAACCAAACATCATTGTCGCGAATCTACCTGCAAAGAAACGAGTACCATAAGTAAATAGTCCTGTATGGTTTGGATCAGCTAGTTGCGCAAAGAAAATATTTTGTGCACCAGAAACAGTAACTCCAGCTACACTTTCTGTACCTCCTAAAGACGTATACCAAAAAAGTGGATAAATAGTATGATGTAATCCTACTGCGCCAGTCAAACGAAGTAAAAATCCATACAAAAAAGTACCTAGACTTCCCATTTGTGCAATATGTTCTCCAACTACTGCTAATCCATTTTGAATTGGTGGCCAAATTAAATAAAAGAAAGAACCGATAATAATTGCCGCTAAACTAGAAATGATTGGAATAAAACGCGATCCGCCAAAAAAGCCCAAAAATTGCGGTAGTTCAATTTTCCGATATCGATTGTGTAGAAATGCAACAGTTCCGCCAATTATAATAGATCCAACAACACCAGTATCAAGAGTTGCATCTTTAGCAGAAAATAACGCAAGAAAGCCGCTGATCGTTGCTGTATACACTAAGTAAGATACTCCACCGGCTAGACCTGCTGTTCCTTTATCCCCGTTTGCTAACCCTACAGCAATACCTATAGCAAAAATCAATGCTAAATTAGTAAAGACAGCATTTCCTGCATAACTCATAATACTTAATACTGTATGGATCCATGGCTGTTCTAAAATTGGATACGCATTCATTGCACTTTCATTTGTTAAAGCACCACCAAGGCCTAAAAGTAAACCTGCTACTGGTAAGATTGCAATCGGTAACATAAATGCGCGACCTAATTGTGAAAACTTCTTAAACATCTTTTTCCTCCTTATTCAATGCATCGACAAATCTTTTAGCAATTTCTTGTGGTCGTGTAATTGCACCACCAACGACAATTCCTGCAACACCCAGCTTTTTAATTTGTCTTGCTTGTTCAGGTGTATGAATTTTCCCTTCAGCAATAACACAAATATTTTCTTGTACTAATTGTTTAATTAATTTCATATCTGGGCCATTTTGTTTTTTGCTCTCCTTTGTATAGCCACTTAAGGTTGTACCAACAAAATCCACACCAGCTTGATAAGCATTCTTTCCTTCCTCAAAAGTAGAAATATCAGCCATTAATAGTTGTTGAGGATACTTTTTCTTTACTTTTTCTATAAAAGTATTAATAGATAATCCGTCATGACGTTTACGTAAAGTACAGTCCAAAGCAATTACCTCCACACCAATTGCAACTAATTCATCTACTTCTCTCATAGTTGCTGTAATAAATGGCTCTTCAGGAGGATAATCTCTTTTTATTATGCCAATAATCGGTAAAGAAACTTTCTCTTTGATTTCCTTAATATCTCGAACAGAATTTGCACGTATACCAATAGCTCCAGCATTTTTAGCTGCTAATGCAAAATATGGCATTAAACCTCCTTCCTCTGTATAAAATGGTTCACCAGGTAGCGCCTGACACGAAACAATTAAACCGCCTGAAATTACTTCTAAGAATTTTGCTTTGTTCAAACTCCACAAACCTCCACTTTTATATTTTTTAGGATTTTTACTCCAAAAAAAGTTTAGCATCCGCTTACATTGTTGTCAAGAAAAATGGAGAATTTTGGAGTTTTTTAATTTTTATAGTGTATAATAAACAAAAATTACATTCTAGAGGAGATTTTATGAATTACATTTATTTAATTAATGAACATTATCCCTTATTAACAAAATCGGAACGAAAAGTTGCTGATTTTATCCTTAGCTCTGGAGAATCTATTATTTACAGCACTATGAATGATATTAAAATAAAAGCGAATGTTGGCGATGCAACAATTATTCGCTTTTGTCAAAAACTTGGATTTTCTGGTTTTTCTGATCTAAAAATTGAAATTGCTAAAGAAGATTTTAGCAAAAAAAAAGAACAACCATCTAGTGGTAAATACCACGATGAAGTTGCTAAAAGTTTGATTGAAGTACTTCAGTCTACTTCTTGTTTAGTTAATGAAGAAAAATTAACAAAAGCAATTCAACTTATTAATCAAGCAAGCAGCCTATATATTTTTGGTGTAGGATCTAGTGGAAATACTAGTCTTGATTTGGAAAGTATGTTTTTGAGGGTAGGAATACAAGCTAAAGCTGTATTAGATCCTCATTATCAAGCTCAAGTTGCTTCTTTGTTAACAGATAGAGATTTAGTTATTATCTTTTCTTTATCTGGAAAAACAAAAGATACTTATGACTCATTAAAAATTGCAAAAAATAATGGAGCAAAAATACTTGCTATAACGAATTATATTCATTCACCAATAGGAAAATCTGCAGATTTAGTTTTACAAACAGCAATCGAAGAATTTTTAAATGGTGGTTCTTTAGCTGGAAAAATTTCACAACTTTATATTTGTGATTTGTTAGTACATGAATATGAACAAAATAACAAGATTAATTCATTGGATTTAAGAGAAAAAGTCTTACGTTCAATTATTGATAAAAGAATTGAGTGATAATTTAGAATTAGTTATTAAAAAAGCAACAAGATTATACTACATAAACAATATGTAATATGTATCTTGTTGCCTCTATTTATTTAGCATTATTCCTCAAATTATTTTGATAGATATCCTACAATATAATAAGCTCACTATACTATTTGTCTTAATAATAGGGGGTATATGGACATAAAAACGAATCGTTTTTTTATTTTGTATACGGTTAGCCGAGAAAGTTCATTTTCTGTTAGTTATATAAGATAGCATTAAACAACCACCACTTAATAACAATAAATAAATAATCAAAGCCTGTATTCTATGAAAACTAGAAATCAAAGAAAAAATACTCATAACCAATGGCGCCATCATCACCAAGATAGAATTAATTAACCCAACAGAAATAGCTAATTGTTGGGAATCTACAGAAGTCATTAACCAGCCAGACAATTTGGGCGTACTTACACCAACCAAAAAGCCAATAATGGCCAATCCACTCAAAATAACAACAAAATTCTCATAAAAACAACTAATTAGAAAAATGATAATAAAAAGATTCAAGCATAAAACAACAGTAGCTAACTGAACTTTTTTAAATAAAGGTACTCCAAACAGACTCCCCATGGCTAAAGAAAGTGTTAGTACTGCTCCAGTTAACGCAACGGTAAAGCTATAGTTACCAATGATCATTTTTGTTTTTTCTACGAATATGATTTGTAATAACGGTAAAAATGCAGCCAATAAGCCATTGATAATTCCCACTTGAAAAACCATTTGAAATAGCTTGGGTTGATATCTGATTTGATTGATTGCCTTTTTCAAAGAATGCCAATACGATTGTCTTTCTATTTGCTTCCTTGCGCCATCTTCTTCATTTGTTGCAACAGAAGAGGTATCCATAGATTTTTGAATAAACAAAAAAATCACACTGACTAAGAAAAAACTTATTGCATTAAGATACGCTAGTCCAGAGTATGAAACAAGTGCTAGCAGTGCCGCCCCTAAAAATTGTGCAATAAAACGAATGATTTGACCAAAACTGTTAGTTAAGCCCAACGCTTCCTCTAACTCGTCATTTGTACAAATTCTACGAATAATCGGAATTCTTAAACTGTTGCTGAATGTTCCAAAACAATCAGACACAAAATTAATACTAATTGTCACACAGATAATAAGCCATGCTTGCCATGAACTGGCAAACAAAATACCTACAAAACAATATAGTATCCCACGAATAAACCCACTCACTATAAGCCATTGAAAACGATACTTTGTCTGATCTGAAAAGTAACCTGAAAGACTTTCTAGTAAATTAGGTAGTGTTTCTAATAAAGCAATAATAGAAATAATTAGAGAATATTGTTTTAACTGACTAGCGTACGTAACTAGTGCCAAATAAAATAACGAATCTCCTGCAGTAGATAAAACATTTGCCAACGAGAGTTGCCGAAAAATTTTATTTTTTCTGAAAACATTCATTTGATTTCTCCCCCTCCTAGCAGTTATTATAAGAAAAAAGGAAAAAAAAACAGGGGAATTGTCGTATTTGACTAAAAAGGAGAAACTTTATGAACACTATTGGAAAACAACTGAAAATCGAACGAAAAAATCGAGGCTTAACTCAAAGTGAAATGTGTCAACCAATTCTTTCAACTTCCTATTATGCCAAGGTTGAAAAGGGGTATCATAAGATTGCAGCTGAGGATTTACTATCTATTTTGAAACAAAACAAAATCGATATAATAGATTTTTTTATTTCACTTGAAAAAAAAGGTGCCACAGACATCTCTTATGAACAATTAATTCATTTAGCATGGAGTGAGGCTCACTTAAAACAAGATATACCTAAATTACACCGCTTAAAAAAATCGGTTGATCATAATCAAGTGATGTCAAAAAAACAAAAAGCATTACTTTTAGCACTCCTCGATTTATCAATTGCTGGGCTCTCCGATAGTTTAATTTCTATGTCTCCTGATACTAAACAATTATTACAAAACTATTTATTCACGCTACCAACTTGGAATAAATTAAAATTATCTGTTTATGGAAATGCACTCCGAGTTTATACTATTGAAAGTAATCAATTATTCATTAACAGTATCTTAAAAAAAGAACTTACTTCTTATACGCTTTCTAATCGATGTATTATTTTAACAATTCTCTTAAACTTTATTAGTATATGTATTGAATCAAATCAAGATAATTTAGCTTCTAACTATCTTGAATTCATCAATAGAGAAACCTCTTTTCCAGAGAATTTTTTTCAAAAAACTCTTGGTCACTACTTTACTTTATTGCTATTAGCCAGACAAAACAAGCAGATTCCTATGGAAGAATTAACAGCTATCTACACAGTTTTAACACTTACTGGTTTGTCCCAATACGCAACAGAACTAGAAATTTTTTTTAAAAATCATACCTCTATTGTCAATTAAGTAGATAAGAACTAATTTAAAAAATCGAATTTTTTGAAGAGTATAGCACTACCTTGATATTCAATGTTCTAGAATTAGTATTGGATTTTTTTGTATAGCCGTAAAAAAATACCCCAAATAATTAGACATGGTATCTAATAATTGGGGCACTATTACGTTTTTTGTAATTAAAAAAATTATTAATCCCTTATTTGTCTTGCTTTAGCCTTTTAATAACAAATACAACAGTAAAACCAACAAAACTAACTACAAGCAAAGCCGAACCCAATGTATTTAATACTAAATTATTATTAAATCCTGTTCTAGGCAAAGATTTATCAATCTTTTTTCCTGTAGAAGTATTATCCATTTTAACGCTATCATTTACCTTATTTTCTTCTTTAAATTCAGTATTCAATGTTTTGTTAATTTGAGCTTTATTCTCTTCTTTTAACACATCATTTTTTTATATACGTAAACTATCTCTTGATCATTCTCTGTAAATACACCAGAAGCATTTCCCGTTAACTTTTCAAATTGATAACCGTCAAATGTTTTTTGCTCAGTAGAATACTCCTTACCTACAATGTCTGTCTTAGTAATAGGATCAATTAATTGATTTCCCTCTTCATCCATATAGCGGACTGTTATTGTTGACTGTTTTGTAGTCGGGTAAGTCACCGTTACCTGTTTATCATCAGTAACTGTCAATAGATGCATGGGTTTTTGTGGAGTGGTTGAAGTCTCTCCTGTTTCGGGGTTTAAGTAAACTTGATCATAGTAATAATTAAGATCACCTTGCACAGTTGTATTTATAATTCCTTGCTGATTAGGTATTTGTGCCACACTAAAAGTCTTTTCTTCTCCACTTTTCAAATTAAATGCTGGAAAATCGATATCGGATAAAGTTATGTTTTCAAGATCACTCGTACCATCATTTTTAACTGTGTAGGTTACAGTAATTTCTTCATTTGGATTACTTATTTTTTGTTCTGTTGTCATATCAAGTTTTATAGAAGCATGAGGAATTAATCCTAGATTTGCTATTGCATAACTGTGAACATACGGATTTTGAGTATCATTACTTTCAGTAAATGTTCCGTCTAAATTGTAGTAACCACTGACTGTTTGGAGAGGAGCTTTATTATCAAAGTAATAGAAACCATCTGCTGAAAATTGTGAACTATTAACAATACTTGCTTTATTGGCTTCAGTAATAGTTAACCATTTTGGTAGTTGACTAGGATTAATGTAAATGTAATTAATGTATGAGCTATCTTCGGGTACATTTTAAGCAATCCAGTTAGCTAAATTTAGGTTCCCAAAACCTGTTCTGTATGGTACTTCTGCATTATCCATAAGCGGATTAGCATCAGAAAATTGCTTTGAAACACTTTCGTACTCCGTCCAATCATCTGTTTCCATAGCTTTATCTGTTATTTCCGACCAATCTTTATTTAAATTCTGCTTTACCCATGCTGACTTAGGCTCAATAACAGCTGTAGCAGAATTAATAGGGGTTGTAGTAGATCCAGCATTCAAATGATTATTTCCTGGATAATCAAATCCTACCGTCAAATCCTTATTTGTAAAGGCTAGTTTATCAAAATGAATAGCAGGTGCTGACGGTTCATTTTGATCTTGTATTCCATTGCCATTTAAATCAAACCAAATACGTGAACCATAGATAGGCAGAGTATCATCTGCAAATGCAGTGATTGCCATTCCCCCAAACGCAAAAATACATACTACTCCGAAAAGTATTTTTTTATCATTTCTTCCTCCTTGAAATTATATTTTCTTTTGTTTTTAACCCTAACTACATAGAATATACATAAATTAAGAAATTTTTTCAAATTATAAAAACTACCTTAAAAAACAACATAAAGAGTACTAGACTTAATAACTTTAATATAGTAGTAATTTATTTGAATATCACTATTATTTCCTAAATTAAAGTATACCCATAATTTACAAAAGATTGTTCTAAATATATAAAGAAAAAGTCAAAAACTTAGAAGTTTCTGGCTTCTTTGTTTTTTCGTAAAAATTCAGAGAACCCAACCTTTTTAGTTTCTGGAACTTTGAAATGTAAGAAATAAGAACTTTAAATAATTATAGTATAAATATTTAAAGTTCTTGTTTTACTATTTCTATGATTTGCGGTAGTATTAAATTAGTTATTACAAGGAGCGTAATTTATGAAGATTACTTTTAATGATATATTTTCTCATATCCCTTTTTGGAAACAAATTGTAGTTTGGCTTATTAGTATTGTTATTAGCGCCAAGGTAATTGACTTATTTACTAAACAAAATGGTTTATTGTATACTCTTGCAAAACTTGTTGTGGGTTTCTTATTAGGATTGTTAATACTTTATATTATTGCAAAAAGAAAGAACTCCTCTTAATGTAGC
>NZ_JBFDTM010000002.1:0-49586 GCF_040719405.1 Enterococcus sp. AN402
ACTTTAAAATCATAAATAAAAAATTATTTGGAGGAAATTACAATGAAAAAAATTATTTTATCAAGCTTGTTTAGTGCAGTACTAGTATTCGGTGGCGGAAGTATAACAGCATTCGCTGACGATTTAGGACCAACAGATCCAGCAACTCCACCAATTACTGAACCAACTGATTCTAGTGAACCTACGAATCCTACTGAGCCGGTGGATCCTGCAGAACCGCCAGTAATACCAACTGATCCAACAGAACCTAGCAAGCCAACCGAGCCTACAACACCGAGTGAGCCAGAAAAGCCAACAGAACCAACAACGCCAATTGATCCTGGAACGCCGGTTGAACCGACTGAACCAAGCGAGCCAACAGAACCTAGTCAACCAACCGAGCCTACAACACCAAGCGAACCAGAAAAACCTGTTACTCCAGAACAACCGAAAGAACCAACTCAACCAGTGATTCCAGAAAAACCAGCAGAACCAGAAACACCAAAAACTCCTGAACAGCCCACTAAACCAATAGACGTAGTCGTTACACCTAGTGGAGAAATTGATAAAACGAATCAATCGGCAGGAACACAACCAAGTATTCCTATTGAAACAAGCAACTTAGCGGAGGTAACACATGTACCAAGTGAAACTACTCCAATTACAACAGAAGCTGGGGAAGAAATTGTAGCAGTAGATAAAGGTGTTCCGTTAACCAAAACACCAGAAGGATTAAAACCAATTAGCAGCTCGTATAAGGTTTTACCTAGCGGAAACGTTGAGGTAAAAGCAAGTGATGGAAAAATGAAAGTATTGCCACATACAGGAGAGAAATTCACACTCCTTTTCTCTGTATTGGGAAGCTTTTTTGTATTAATTTCAGGATTCTTTTTCTTTAAAAAGAATAAGAAAAAAGCTTAATCAGAAAGAGTAATTTCGATAAATTTCTGTGAGGAAAGGAGGTGCTTTGCTTGTTTATTTTATTTACTACAAAGCAAAGTCATGTATTATTAAATGAATTAGGGTTTAATAGAAAAATTGACCTGGTACAAGGTATTGAACAGTTAACAAAAATCAATGCGGCTTTAAAAAAATCGACGGATCGAATTCTAATTACGTATGAGATTTATTACAACGTGACAGACGAGAAAGCTTTTGTAAGAGAAACAATGACTTTGCCGGTAGTTGAGGAAACTGTCCTCCAAAACATGGTACAGACTGTAGAAACCAATGAAGAAGTAAGACAAGAAGATTTAGAAGCGTTTCTCCACCTGTTCAAAAGAAATGTGAGTAATAAGCCGAAGAGAATAGGTCGTTCAACAGGTTCTTTAAAAAAGAAAGCAGAAAAGCAACAAAAATCAACAGTGTTTACAACAATTTCTCGCTATAGCTATTTCTCAGTGGCTTTACTTATATTTTTAGCAGTAGGTGTTTTTACAGGTGCGTCATTTGGTTCTCAAAGTAAACCAACGAGCCAAAATGATTCTAAGTTAGAGGAACGATTAACACATTTACAAGAACAAGTGCATGAGCAACCACAAGTTGATGTTGTTGCTCGGTTTTTCTTATCCAGTCTGTACTCTGGTGAAGAGAGTGACAAAGCCACGCAAAAGCAAGTTAAAAAGTATGTTTCTGAAGGAGTACTCAAAGAGATTAAGGGGTCTAAAGAACAAATAAGAACGCTATTTCTTTGGGAATCAAAAAAAGAAGGAAACCAATGGCTCCTTACGTACGTCGTTACCTTGAAAGTGGCTAAAGAAGAAACTGAAATTCGTCAAATGAAAGTAGCTATGGAAAAGAAAAACAATAATTATCAAGTAACAGAACTTCCAGAAGAAAAAGAATTTACTATTAATGAATAATAATTGAGGAGGCAATTCTATGAAATATGAACGTCCATTAAAAAGAGAGTCACAAATCAAGGAGTTTGAGTTAGGCACGCACGCGGCAGTAATTGAAAAAGTTCAAAAGAAACGGTCTCAAAAAGGGAATGATATGTTTTTACTCTCTCTTTTGGGAAAAAGTAACGAAAAAGGGGTTTATTTTCTTACCTTCGGGAATGATTATACTGAAGATAATTTACGCTATATTTTAGCCAGTATCCAAGACAACGGTGTAGAGATTCCAGATGTTGACTTTGGCTATAATCGAGAAACTTTTGAATTTCTGAAAGGTAAAGATGTCTATATTCAGGTTGAAGAACAAGAGTATAAAGGGAAAGTTAAACATGCGGTAACAAATTTTTTAACTCAGGATGAATTTGAAGAAAGCGAAGAAATGGAGTTTTCAGAAAGCAATACTGAAGAAGATTGGTAAAATAAGCCATTTCTTAGAATATAAAAACTGAAGGAGAGATAAAACTATGGATGTAGTCACAAAGATAGTTACATTAATTGGAACAGTCATTAGTGTAACGTCTGCAATAGGCATTTTATATGGTGTAAAAGAAATTCGTTCAGGTATGTCGAATGATGATCCACGAACACTTGATAAAGGAATAGAAAAAGTAGTTATTGGTGGGGCTGTTATTTTGGCAGTCGGCGGCGTGGTAGCTTATATCCTTGTTCAAATAGGTGCTATACGTTTTTAAGAGGAGGAAAAAAATGAAGCTATTAGTAGAAATGATAGTCAACGGTCAAACTGAATGGGAAGTTGTAGAAGAAGAAAATGCGCCACAGGCAATTATTCAGAGTCGAGGAGACTTTTCATTTGATGAGAATGGAGAGCTCATTGTCAATGATGATGAAATAAGTTATACAGGCGTGTTTGAGGTTTGCGAGACTAACTTATTGGATTTCACTGTTAAGGAAGCAGAAATCCATAGATTTTATCACAAAAAATTAGAAAAGCTAGGGATAAATCCTCTAACGTTTGAAAACTCGCAAGAAATACCTAACTGAGCGGAGGGGAAGCAATGAGAAATCCAAAAGGAACGACCGATCAGCTATTCAAAAGTCTAGCTGAATACAATCCAACAACGAATGAAGCCATGTCTAAAATAGCGAAAGTCCTAGTCCCTTTAGGAATCGCTATTTTAGGCATTCTTTTTATGATTGAATTGGCGAATACCCAAAAGAAATTTCAATCAGAAGACGGTGGTTTGACAATCGAGCTATTAACTAACATTGCATTGAAGTATGTGATCGCGTATGTCTGTATTATGGGCTCTGGCTACATTATTGATGGCATTGTCTGGTTTACAATTCAAGCAGCCAAATGGATTAATTCCATTGTAACAGCGACAGGAACAAGTGAAGCGATCCCACAAATGGAAAAAGTTTCTTGGTGGGCAAAACCAATTGTATTTTTCTTTCAAATATTTGCATATATTGCGTTAGTATTATCTAGTATTATTGCAAATATTCTTATTTTCTTACGAGGGGTACAATTGTATATGATTAAAGCTCTTGCACCGTTGTTTGTCGCGTTTTTTGTTCATGATGAATTACGTTCGATTGCCATGGGATACATGAAACAAATCATGGCCTATGCGCTTCAAGGCGTTCTGTTGGTTCTATTACTTGGGTTAATTCCGATATTAACAGCAAACGATTATCTATCCTTTGAATCTCTTGAAGGTGGCATTTTGGCAGGTGCTGGAGCGATCATCATTAATGTTATGACGTACTTTAATTTAATTTTAAAATATGTGGCAGTGATTATTCTTCTGGTTGGTTCACAAGGATTTGCCAAACGATTAGTAGGAGCGATGTAAAATGGCGATTAGTTCAGAATTTTATAAAGATCTATCAAAAGTAGAGAAAAAAATCTGGGGAATTACAGTCAGAGAATTTAAAGCGTATGTTTGCTTTGTTTTTATAGGGATACTTCTTCTGTTAGAAGTATTTTTTTTGCCTGATCTTTTATTTATGGTTTGTGCGCTAGTCACCTCGTTTGCGTTAGGGTGGTACCCTGTTTTATTAATGATGAATAAGTGGAAAGAAGTAAAAAGAGCTTTTTACTTACGCTTTTATTATGAGGAGCGAACCTTTCAGGCTGGGAAAATAAGGAGGTATCAAAAGGATGAATTTGTTCAAAAAGAAACAATCAAAGAAACAGACGTTATCTAGTAACGTTGAAAAAGTAGATAAAAAAGTAAAAAAACGTGTACAGCAACAAGCAAATCCTACCGTACAAGAGAGTATCTTTTATACGAGTCAGTTTGAAGAAGGGCTCATGCACATTGTAGAGGATGAGTTTTCTAAGTGCTATAAACTTGGAGAAGTGGACTACGAAATTGCTGTAGAAGAAGATCAATTAAACACGGTAATGGGGTATGCAGAAGGGTTAAATACACTAGACAAAAACTCTCGGTATCAGCTGTTGGTTGTTAATAAAAGAGAAGAAGAGTCGTTGATGGAAGACGTTTTATTGGCGTATCAGGGAGATCACTTAGATAACTACCGTCAAGAAATCAATGAAATTATAACGAAGCAGTATGAACAAGACGAGCGAAACTTTAAGATTGAAAAATATGCTATTTTCACTACAAAAAGTTCGTCCATGAAACAAGCCAACAAAGAGTTAGAAGGAATCATGCAGAACTTTGCCAATCGTTTTGAAGCCAACCAAATTAAATTAGAGGTAACCCCAATGACTGGCTTAGAGCGATTGTCTTTGTTCAGCTATTTTTTGCGCCACGGACAATATTTTGGCACAAGCTATCAAGATATTGCCGTATCAGGGTTAACGTCTAAAGCGTTTATTGTTCCAAGTAAAATCAAGTTTCCAAACAATAAAGCTTATTTTCGGTTAGGAGAAAACTACGCAGCTGTTTTAACCATTCAACAATACCCAAAATACCTAGAAGATAAGTTAATCAAAGAATTATGCGCTACAGGAAGAGAGCTAGCGATTAGCATTCATGCCAGACCTTATGACATGATGGAAGCCAGAAAGGCAATACAGGGAACCAAGACATTAAATGATGTTGCCATTCAAAAGCAACAGAAGCAAAACTTCAGAAGTGGTGTTTCAGAGGATGCGATTTCAGGAGAAGCAAAGGAAATCCAAGAAACAACGAATGCGTTAATGGATGAAATAAAAAATAATGGCCAAAAGTTATTTAATGGCCTATTTTCAGTTTTCTTAATTGCAGAAACAGAAAAGGAACTTTTAGAAGCTGTTGAATCGGTGAAAAACGTAGGAGCAACCTGGCAAGTTGTGTTTGATACGGTAGACAATTACAAAGAAGAAGCACTCAATACAATCTTACCGATTGGAAAACCTTACTTAGACGTTGAAATGAGTTATATGCGTGATCTAACAACAACAAATATTGCTACACAAGTCCCTTTTACCAATGTGGAATTACAAAGCCCAACAGGTCAGTTTTATGGCCGGAATCAGTTGACGAAGAACATGATTACTATTGACCGAAAAAAAGATTTAATTACACCAAGTGGGCTTATTTTCGGAACCTCTGGTTCTGGTAAAGGAATGGCGACCAAATGGGAAATTCTTTCAACGCGTTTAAAATTTCCGAAGGACCGCTTTTTAATTGTTGATCCAGAAAGTGAATACTTACCGATTGGGAAAGAATTGGATGCAGAAATACTCGATATCTCAATTGGTACAAAAAACCACTTGAATATTTTAGGAATGGTAGACAAGCAGTTATTGGATGAAGAGGACCAGGAACTTGATTTAGTTAAAGAAAAATCTAATTTGTTATCCACTATGTTTGAATCGCTACTAAAAAGCTATACGGACGTGGATGCGGGACTTGTTGACCGTGTGACGTTGTTGACGTATGAACGCTTTGAAAACAAAGAGACAGAGCCAACATTAGTCGATTGGTTTAGAATCTTAAAAGAACAAACGGATGAAGGTGCCAAAGAATTAGCGAATAAAGTGGAAACCTATTGTGTGGGTTCACAAGATATCTTTGCGCACCAAACGAATATCGACTTAACGGCACCCTTTATTGTCTTTAATACAAAAAAATTAGATGATCGCTTGAAAAAGTTTGCCATGAAAGTGATTTTAGATCAGTTGTGGAAACAAGTAGTATCCGGACAAGGAAAAGTAACGTTACATTTGTATTTTGATGAATTACAAGTCAATTTCACAACGGAAGAAGAAGCAGAATGGTTCTTAAATTTATGGGCGCGTATTCGTAAGTATGGCGCCGTGACAACAGGTATCACGCAAAACCCTACGACGTTATTAGACAGTAAAGCGGGGCAAAAAATGATTGCCAATAGTGAATTTTTGATTTTATTACGGCAAAAACCAATTGATTCACAACGATTAGTAGAAATTTTAAGTCTGACACCTGCATTGAAGAAGTATATCAATGATCGAGCCCCACAAGGAACGGGGCTAATTTCTGCAGGTGGGGTAGTTGTTCCGTTTGAAAATCCTATTCCAAAAGAAACACATCTATTTGAAATTATGAATACCGACGCTTAGGATGTGAGGACATGGTAGAAAATAAGCGTACTTGGAAAGAAAAAGTACATGTTGAAACTCAAGTAGAAGAGCGTCTTAGAAAAAATTTGACCTTAAAATCAAGAGAAGCGACGAAGTTGCAAAAAAAAGCATTAAAGACGACTAAAAAGGAGTTTAAACTTTCTAAGAAAAATTACAAGCAATCACTAAAAAAACATAAACTCACCTTGAAAACAGGGAAGGAACCATTAAGTATTAACCATTTACTGGATAAAAAGAAATTTGTAGAGCAAAAGAAACGCAAAAAAGCACAGAAAATTGCTTACAAACGAACGAAAAAAGTAGATGAAACGCGTGTCGTTAACCAAGTAAAAAGGGAAATCAAGGAAGGGTTGAAAAGAGAAGCGACGCAAAAAGTACGAACCACGTTAACGCAGGAAGATACACTGAATGAAGCAATGACCCTTTATGAAAAAACACAACAAGCTAAATTTAACATGCGTACAGCTTTGAAAACAGGAAAAACGGTTAAGAATCTTTCGGTGAAAACTGCAAAAGATACGTACGGATTGGGGAATCGCTTATTTAACTTTTCAAGAGGACGTGGGTTTCAGCGTACACCAAAAGACTTTACGTTAAAAAAACAACTTATGAAACAACTACGGAATCGCGCTATGCGCTTTAAAGCAGCAAAAGAAGCGAAGAAAGCCGAACAAGGTATTGGCTTGATTCGTTCTTTTTTTAATGGTCAGAAGACATTAGGGAAAGTCGCTGCATTGATTCTAAAAAATCCAATTTCTTGGGTTGTTTTATTGGTTCTTTTTCTTGTTTTTTTATTGAGTGGCGTTGCAAGTAGTACACAAAAACCAGCGATTGTTCAAGAAGAGGAAGATTTAACCGCTTCATGGACGTATTTTACTAAATTAGATGCGCAACATACAGACGATAACAACCAGTTTTATAGCAATATCGATGATGTTCTTTTCTACATGAATTATCGGTACGATGATTTTAAATTATTAGATATGGATTCCACTGGTACAAAGAATTTTGAAACGATTCTATCTGACTTATGGACGGCATTAAACGGAAAGAAACCTGATTATCAGTTGAAAACAATGCAAAGTTTAGAAACAGATAAGAAATCAAGTTATTTTATCGAAGAGGAACAAGCAAAGCATTATCAAGAGATAAAAAAAGAGTTAGGCTACCAAACATTGGATGATCTCCTTTCTTTTCCAGTAAAAACTGACGCTTTAATTGTCAATAAGCGCTATGGCTATGACAAATCAAAAGAGAAGCTCACCTTGTATCAAGGCATTGATGTATTGATTGAAGCTAATCAGCCGTTTCATTCACCAATGAACGGCCAAATCGTTTCGGTGCCTGATACAGAAACACTGGTTATCGAAAAAGAGAAAGTAGCTAGGTTAACGATTCGTGGTGTGAATACCCTTCGACTAACAAAAGGTATGGATGTTGAAGAAGGAACATTTCTTGGGAATACAAAGAATTCAACAGTTACATTCCAGTATGAAAAATATAAAAAAGAAACGAAAGACTGGTTTTTTGTAAATCCAGCCTTTTATTTTCCACGTGTAACCTACACGCAAACGACTCTTTTAGGAAGTGCAGATTTTTCTCCTGGAGCAAGTGTCGAAAAAAGAGCGCAAGCTGTTTATGATTATTTATCAAAAAAGGGATACACCAAAGAGGGAATTAGCGCGATTTTAGGCAATTTTTCGGTAGAAAGTGGCATTAATCCAAAACGAGCAGAAGGGGATTATTTGAACCCGCCTGTAGGTGCGCATGGGAATTCGTGGGACGAACCGAGTTGGCTTTCTATGGGAGGTCCGCAAATTTATGGGGGACGTTTTCCAAATATTCTCCATCGAGGACTAGGTTTAGGCCAGTGGACGGATACAGCTGATGGTGGTCGTAGGCATACGTTGTTATTAGACTATGCCAAAGGTAAAAATAAAAAATGGTACGATCTGCAATTGCAGCTGGACTTTATTTTTGACGGCGATGCACCAGGTTCACGAACAGCAGCAGACAATGTAGCAAGAAGTAAGGTGGCTGCAACTATTCCAGAACTTACTACTTATTTTCTAACTGTTTGGGAAGGAAATCCCGGAGACAAGTTAGGAGAACGAATTCAAGCTGCACAAAATTGGTTTACATTCTTTTCTCGATCGGGTACACCAATCGGTGGTTCTGGGAGTGAGGTCTTTGCGCAGTATAAAGAAAAAATGCAACCATTACCCACAGACAGAGAAACAAAAGCAGGACAAGGCTGGCTAGGCAATGCGTATGCGCCAGGGAATTGTACTTGGTATGTGTTTAATCGTTTTGCACAGTTAGGAAAAAGCATTCACCCTACTATGGGAAACGCCAATCAATGGGTGCATAACTACAGACAAACACCAGGAGCGACACTTGAATCAACTCCTAAAAAAGGGGATGCTGTTATTTTTACAAATGGTGTAGCTGGTTCTAGTACGCAATATGGACACGTGGCTTATGTGGAGCATGTAAACTCTGATGGTAGTTTTGTCATTTCTGAAATGAATGTCAGTGGTGAGTATTCTATGAATTGGCGTGTCTTAAAAAAAGAATCAGGCGAATACTTTATGCGCCTAAACTAAAAAGAAAGGAACCAATAAGAACAATGTATAATATGGAAAAATTAAGTAGATACAAGAAAATTGCCTTTATTGGTGGCAGCTTACTGCTTATTGTGCTTATTTTTTTGATTGGGCTTAGTGTTGGGCAAAGAAAACAAGTAAACACCAATGAAAAACAAGTAAAAGTTGAGAAAAAAGAGGAATTAACAACAAGTACGGTAAAAAAATTTTTGATTGCGTATTATACAAAAAAAGATCTTGGTGAAAATAGAAATCGCTATGAACCTTTGGTGACAAGCGCCATGTATAACGAATTAGTGAATGTAGAAAAACAGCCTGTTAATCAAGCGTATAAAGGCTATGTAGTCAATCAAGTACTTGATACGTATAAAATCTATATTGATACTGAAAACAACGAAGTCATTGTGGACGTCACGTATAAGAATACACAACGAACCAAACGAAATAATGATGAAGGAGCGTTGAAAAATCAGAGCAATCAAGAAGCGCTGAAATTAACCTTTGTAAAACAAGGCGCTAATTTTTTAGTGGATAAAATGGCACCAGTAACACTTACCAATGAATTACAAGAGGAGCCAAATTCATATAATACACATGTAGTAACGACAGAAGAATCAACAAAGGAGAGTGCAAACAGTGGGGAAAAGTAAAGTGAGTGAATTAGAAAAAAAGAAGGATCGAGTGGAGAAAGAGCTTAATAAAGCCAATGAACGTCTCGATACATTGAAACAGTCGATTGCTAAAAAAGAGAATGAATTGAAACAAATAGAAGCGGAAATTGTCAGTGCTCTATTAACAGAAAATAATTTATCTTTTAGTGAATTGACTGCGTTGTTGAGTGAAAAAGAATCAGGTGGTGAAGCAAGTGTTTATAGGGAATAAAACAACCTATCGCTATGAACTTCTTCATTCAAAAAATATTAAAGGCGAGGTGATCGACTCTACCGCTACACTTGTTCGTTATGTGATTGGCGTAAACAACGATCTTATTAAGAAGGAAGAAGAAGGGTGGCTTTATGTCGAAAAAATAAAAGAAGGAAAACAAGAGGACCAAATCCTTTATGGCAAGCGTATAGATTTACCAATTTTAGAAGATAATCCTTATTTTCATGATCTTTTAGATCCGTTTGATACAAAAAAAGTGATTCCTTTTGTAGAACTATTGCCTTCAGCTGTAGAAAATCAGGTAAAGCCAGAAGAAAAAAATAAAGAAACACAGGATATTGTAGAGTTAGAGAAAAACAACAAAACCACTATTACTACTGAAGAAAAGGAAACAACTGAATTAAAAGAGCAACCAGATGAAATGGCCGATAAAGAAACACAGAAGAAAATTCTGGAACAAAAGATTCAGTTTAAAAAAGACGAGTTAGCCACATTGACCGAGGAGATTGCGACTAAGCAGGAAGAAATCAATGACTTAGAACAAAAATTAAGTACATTTTCAAAGAAGCCAGAGGGACTTTATTTATAAAAAAGAGCTTTTTCTTAGCTAGTAAAAAGCCTCTTTTAGCTAAGAAATAAGGATTATCACTTTCCCTTACAATTGTTTACGGCCTATCAAAAAAGTAAAGAAACAAAAAAAGACTAGCAAAAATTGCTGGTCTTTTTTTGTAAAGGAGGAGATTTTTGGTGGAACAAAGAGAAATTGTACACCGCTATTATGTTTTAGGTACTAGTACTTTAGATAAAGTATTAAAAGTGCTGCTTAATTTATCCAGTGATGGTGTATTGGCGTTAAAAGACAAGTTTCTTCCTTTAAAAGGGGAAAATAATTTGTATAAGCTAATGAATCGTGAGGATCCACTGACTTCGGCGCAACTTCATGAAAAAGTGAATTTAAATAAGTTAAAAGAACAGTTGGAAGCCCAAGGGCTTCCTTTTGCGTTTAAAGAAACCAAAGAAGGGACTAACTTCTATTTTCGAGTAAAAGATACGGAACTTGCAAAGAAAGCCTTAGAACGCGTATTAACGGATATTAAGAAGAACCCACAAATGATTTTGCGTAAGCCAAATACCATGACTTTTGATGAACGGTTAGCCTACACTGCAGCCAATAAAAAATACGTGGGTAAAATCGATCAAACAAAAACAATCACAAAAGGAAGGAAACTGTAATGCAGACGTACAAAAAAGAACTGAAGCCGTATCTCTACCTTGGTGTTTTTCTATTTGTGATTGGCTTTGGAATAGGAAATTTCTTTTGGCTGTTACCAGGGACAGACTATTTTTCAAAAACGAATTATCTCTTTACAAAAGACATTCTGACGTATATCGAACAAACTTTTTATCGTTTTTTTATAACACCAAGTCTATTAGGATTTAGTGTAGGAGTACTTGGTTTTCTTTTAGGGCTATTAATGTATGTGCGAGATAATGATCGTGGAATCTACCGTCATGGAGAAGAATACGGTTCGGCTCGTTTTGCTACACCTGCTGAAATGAAAAAATATGAAGATCCAATTCCTGAAAACAATATTATTGTTAGTAAGCATGTAAAAATTTCTCTTTTTAATAAACGTTTACCAATCAAGCTACAAAAAAATAAGAATATCGCCATTCTAGGTGACTCTGGAGCGGCCAAAACGTTAGCTTTTATCAAAACCAATCTTATGCAACGACATGCCAGCTTTATCACAACAGACCCAGACGGTGGGATATTGCCAGAGATTGGACTTTTATTGAAAAAAGGAAAGTACAAGATTAAGGTCTTAGACTTAAACACGTTGTCAAATAGTGATACGTTCAATGTTTTTGAGTATATGCACTCCGAATTAGACGTGGACCGAGTTTTAGAAGCTGTCACCGAAGCAACAAAAGAAGGGGAAAAAACGACCGGGGAAGATTTTTGGATAAAAGCCGAAGGCTTATTGGTTCGCTCTCTTATTGCGTATTTATGGTTTGACGGTCGCAGAAATGATTATACGCCACATTTAGGAATGATTGCGGACATGTTACGCCACCTAAAACGAAAAGATAAAAATGTACCTAGCCCAGTGGAAGAATGGTTTGAGGAGTTAAACGAGGCCATTCCTGACAACTACGCTTACCGACAATGGACCTTGTTTAACAATTTGTATGAGAGTGAAACGAGAGCCAGCGTTCTAGGGATAGCTGCTGCACGTTACTCTGTTTTTGACCATGAAGAAGTGGTCAATATGATTCGTACAGACACGATGGATATTGACTCCTGGAATGAAGAAAAAACAGCGGTGTTTATTGCGATACCTGAAACTAATACGTCGTTTAATTTTATTGCAGCGTTGATGTTTGCGACAGTCGGAGAAGTGTTGCGAAATAAATCAGACCAAGTACGTTTAGGAAAACGAGTACTAGAAGAAGGAAAAGAACTCCTACATGTCCGCTTCTTAATTGACGAATTTGCCAATATTGGCCGAATTCCTCACTTTGAGAAAATGTTGACCACGTTTCGTAAGCGAGAAATGTCATTTACCATTGTTTTACAATCCTTAAATCAACTCCAAACCTTGTATCCAAAAGGGTGGCAAAACATTTTAAATGGCTGTGCGTGTTTACTATACCTTGGTGGAGACGAAGAAGAAACCACCAAGTATCTGTCTGCGCGTGCAGGGAAACAAACGTTATCTATTCGGAAACATAGCATGAACAAAGGAAATCAAGGTGGAGGATCTGAAAATCGCGATAAATACGGGCGCGATTTGATTGACAGGAGTGAAGTTGCGCTTATCGGAGGAGACGAGTGTCTGGTTTTTATATCAAAAGAGCATGTTTTTAAAGATAAAAAATTCTATGCTTTTCAGCATGACCGAGCAGATGAACTAGCAACAGGACCGACTGATGATAAGTGGTATACGTGGCGCCGATATATGACTGATGAAGAAGCTATTTTGGATAAAATCTCGGCAACAGATATTATTGACCATGGAGAAATTACAAGTGAACTGAAAGAAGAAACACACGTTTAAAAAGACGTGCGTTTTTTCTTTCAGAAAATAGAAAAAGGAGGAACAGAAAATGCCAATGACACATGCACAACGACAAAAAGTGTTAGAAGAAATTGAACGAAAAAGTATTGTGGATGTCGCAGAAAGTTTAGGAATAACACTTGTACGACAGGGACAAAGTTATACCTGGTCAGAGCACGATAGTTTTGTTTTAACCCCTAAGAAGAATGCTTTTTATTGGAACTCTCGCCAAGTTGGTGGTGGGAGTATTAAGCTTGTTCAAGTGATAAAAGAGTGTACACACGCTGAAGCATTGCAGTATTTACAGACCGTAGAAGCAGGGGCTGTTGAAACGTTGAAAGAACCTACTCCGACGAACTTTCATTATTATATGAAAGAACATACACAACAAAATGCCACCATTGATTACTTGCTTCAGGAACGTAAGTTATCAAGAGAAACGATTGATTTCTTTTTTGAACAAAACCTCATGGCACAATCCACGTATACAGATAAAGAGACCGGACAAAGTGAACCAGTAATAGTCTTCAAGCACGTTGGTCTTGAAGAAAAAATTAAAGGCGTTGCCTTACAAGGTATTTGGGAAAATAAGAAGCTACATGGCGAACGAGGACGGTTAAAGCGTGTCTGGGGAAATGGCTATTATGGGTTGACTGTTCGTGTAGGGTATCCACCAAAAATTGCAGAAGCTACGTCAGAAAAGCCAATCAAAATCATTGTTTTTGAAGCGCCTATAGATCTCATGAGTTATTACGAATTAAAAAAAGAAACGATTGGAGATGCGGTATTATTTTGTGCGAATGGACTTAAAAAGGGCGCAGTATCTACGCTTATTGCCAATGAAATTGGCTCTTATGTCAAAGAAGAAGAAAAGCCAACCGTCCTTGAACAATTAGAAAAGTCGAAACTAACAACGGAAAAAGTCCAACTCGTTTTGGCTGTAGATAATGACGAAGCAGGGAAGAAATTTATTCAACAATTTTCAAATAGCTGGTGTCCAATTACTCTTGACCAACCTAAACTAATTGAAGGAAAAAGTAAAACGGATTGGAACGATATTTTAAAGCAAACAAAGAATGAAATAAAGAAAAAAGAAGCAAAATTAAAGCGTCAAGAAGCAAAAAAACGATCCAGAGAAAGGAATAAAGAAATGTCTGAAAAAACACAAATGAAGCAAAAAAGCCAACCAGAACTAACATTGGAAGAGATAATTAAAAAGAAAGATTATCAAAAATTATCGCAACATTTGAACGACGGAATCAAAGAGTATTTAACAAGTGATACGTTTAAAAACTATTTAGATTTTGCTTCAAAATTTCATAAATATTCGTCAAAAAATATTCGTTTGTTGTTGGCACAAAATCCAAACATACGTCGTGTAGCTGGTTACAATGCGTGGAAAAAGTTAGATCGTCAAGTAAAAAAAGGCAGCAAAGCACTGTATGTGTATGCCCCTTATTTTAAAGATAAAGTCGATAAGAATGGGAAAAAAGTTACGGATGAAAATGGAGAAATTGTCAAAGAAACGCGCTATTTTTTAACGCCTGTCTTTGATGTAGAACAAACGACAGGCGCAGAGTTGCCACAGCTTGTTTATAATCTGGAAGAGAATCTTAGCGACGGTAAAACATTCACCAGAACTTACAATGCGTTAGTTGAAATTTGTCCAGTTCCAGTAACCGTCACGTCTATTGCAAGTGGTGCAAATGGGTATTATGATCCAACGAAAAAAGAAATTGTCCTCCAACAACATTTAGGAGAAGTGATGACTTTAAAAGTCTTACTTCATGAAATGACGCATGCCATGCTTCACCCAGATTCGCAAGCGATATTTGGAGATGACGTTTATTCTCGACAAGAATTTGAAGCGGAATCAGTTGCCTATATTGTCTCCCGTCACTTAGGGCTGGATACGTCCTCGTATTCTTTTGGTTATCTTTCTTCTTGGACGAAGCAAGGAGAAAAGTTAGAAGAATTTACGCAATCGTTAGAAACAATCACGAAAGAGGCGCGCACTTTAATTGAAAAAGCTGACCATGCTTTATCAATAGAAAAAGGCATTCAACTTCCCCAAAATAAATTTGAAGAACGTTTATTGAACGCGAAGAAAAAAGAAACTGAAGTGGGAAAGTCCCAAGCTAACGAGCAAAAAAGGCAACAAAATGAACCAAAAATTTCTGCTCAAATAGCAAATTCTACTCGATTTTAAAAACAAATAATAAGAGAAAAGGAGAAAACAAAATGGACCAATTAACGGACGAAAGTAAATTTATTCTGACACAATTTTTCTTGGCAGACCCGCTTAGTGACCAACCAAGAGTCCACCAGAAAAAGAAAGAAAAATCAAAAGGAACGGTGCTAAAAGAACTGGATACGTTGATTCATGATTTTAAAGAAAAAGAATTAGAAATTGATTTATTTCCTTACGAAGAAGCAGCCACTTATTTACGAAAGTTGAAAGGAAATGACTCGTATTTGGTCTTTCTGGATGAGTTATTAGCCCCTTATCAATAGGAAAGAAAAAATAAAGGTCAAAAATGGTAAGTCTAAACGTCAATAAATGTCAAAGTGTAGCGATGGGGATTGGGGGAACCCCAAAAATTTGAACGACTCCTACCAGTATTTTTGGTAGGGGTCATTCAAAATATCGCAACATGGTACCATGTTGCTCCGCTTGCAAAAAGAAAGCCTACCCTTGGGTACAGCTAATTGTCAAACTAAGGAGACTACTTATTATGTAAAAGAAAGAAGAAACAATTATGGAGAATAAACAAAAGCTAAAACGACCTATTCAAAGAAAAATACGTTTTTCAAAAGAAGAAAATGAATTAATCAATCGAAAAATTGAAGAAAGTTTCTTTCCAAACTTTCAAAATTTTGCCTTGCACCTTTTGATTCAAGGAGAGATTCGCCATGTTGACTATTCCGAACTCAACAGACTAACTACCGAAATTCATAAAATTGGCATTAATATTAATCAAATGGCCCGTCTGGCCAACCAGTTTCATGAAATTTCGTCTGAAGATATTAAAGATTTGACCGATAAAGTACAGAGTTTAAATGCGCTGGTTCAGAGCGAATTAAACAAATTAATAAAGAGAAAGGAACAATCGTAAATGGTGTATACAAAACATTTTGTTATTCATACATTTGATAAATTAAACAATGCTTGCTCATATATTGAGAATGCAGAAAAAACTGAAGTTACGAATGATAATCCGTCTGAACACTTGGAACATTTATTTCAATATATTGTGAATGACGATAAGACGTACATGAAAAAATTAGTTTCTGGGCATGGCATTGTAGATCCAACAAATCCTTATGAAGAATTTAAATTAACAAAATTACAAGCAGCAATTCAACGAAAAATCGGGTACACATTCGATCCAAAATCAGAACGATTGCTTCCGCCAACGTTAACAGAATTAGAAAAAGGCAACGCCGTTTTAGCACACCATTTAATCCAATCCTTTTCTCCAGAAGATGATTTAACGCCAGAAAAAATACATGAAATAGGGTACAACACGGTGATGGAATTGACGGGTGGAGAGTATGAATTTGTGATCGCCACACATGTCGATAAAGAACATTTACACAATCATATTATTTTTAGTTCAACCAATTTAAAAACAGGTAAAGCCTTTCGCTGGCAAAAAGGAACCAAAAAAGTCTTTGAACAAATTTCGGATAAAATTGCAGCGAAGGAAGGCGCAAAAATTATTGAAAAATCACCGAAGCAAACTCATACAAAATATACAAAATGGCAAACAGAGTCCATTTATAAACAAAAAATAAAAAGTCGGTTAGACTTTTTATTAGAACAAAGTTCTTCAATTAATGACTTCCTAGAAAAAGCAGAAGCTTTGAATTTATCGGCAGACTTTTCTAATAAGTGGACGACCTATCGATTGCTTGACGAACCACAAATAAAAAATACTCGTAGTCGAAGCTTGTCAAAAAGTGACCCCACTAGATATAATTATGAAAAGATTATTGAACGATTGAAAGAAAATAAAAACGTTCTAACAGTGGAAGAATGTGTCAAAAGATACGAAGAAAAAAATGAACAAGAAAAAAATAATTTTGACTATCAATTTACAATAGAACCATGGCAACTGTCTCACAAAACAGAAAGAGGATATTATATAAATATCGATTATGGCTATGGTAATTCTGGAAAGCTCTTTGTAGGAGGGTATAAGGTTGATCCATTAGACAACGGTAATTACAATATCTATATTAAAAGAAATGAGTATTTTTATTTTATGAGCGACAAGGATGCTACTAAAAGTAAATACTTAACAGGGGCTTCGTTGATTAAACAATTACGACTGTATAATGGACAAACACCACTGAAAAGAGAACCTGTGATGCAAACCATTGATGAATTAGTTAGTGCCATTAACTTTTTAGCGGCGAATGAAATCGAGGACACAAGACAACTAAAATTATTAGAAGAAAAATTAGAAGTTGCTTTTCTTGAAGCAGAAAAAACTTTAGAGACTCTTGACGAGAAGATGTTAGAGCTGCACCAATTAAGTAACCTCTTATTAGAAAATGAACTGCAGGGAGATCCAGAGTTAATTCAGAAAAAATTGAAAACATTGTTACCAGACGCAACGCTTGCGGAATTTTCTTATGAAGATGTTCGAGGAGAAATAGAAGCAATTAAAACCAGTCAAACTTTGTTAGAGAGTAAACTGGAACGAACTCGAAATGAAATTAATCAGCTTCATGAAATACAAGCCGTACAGGAAAAAGAGCCAGAGAAGCAAACCGACATTAAGCCCAAACTATAAACTATCTATTGGTGAACGGAGAGGAGAATTTTATGTTAGTTTTTAAACGTATTTTGTCTGTAATGCTATTTTTACCTTTTTTTATTCTGCATTTACTTTTCCGATATATTGGAATTTTAACATTGCTTACTAGTGGATTTACCACCACTTTATTATTGATTATTGCTCGAGTTTTGGCTTTTCTTTTTTTAATAATACCAATTGTGATCTTAGCAACAGAAGAACTTAGAATCGAATGGGCAAGTTGGGTTGGTTGGCTTTTATTTGGATTACTTGTTCTGCTTTTTCATTATCTAGCTGCCTTGAATGAAGAATTAGGAGGCTGGTTTTTAGATTTTTCTGATTGGTTAAGAAAGGTTCCTAGCAAACTGTGGGCTGAATAATTGATCCTATGCTAAAACGCCTTAACTTAAAAAAGCCAAGGCGTTTTATGGTATAATATACGAGATAGTAAAGGTTTATGACGGTGGCTAATCTCTGAAAAAGGGGTGATTGCCTATGTTGATTTTTGGCTATACTCCTAGAAAGGACTAGCTTTGACTATTTTTGAAGCGTTAATGTTTGCGATTACTTTTGCGACATTAATTCTAAAAATTAGTGATAAAAACAACAAAAAATAACCGTCAACTTTAGCCGAGTTTGGTTATTTTTTGTAAAAATATTTAACTATCGGTCACCGTCTTAAACGGTGCTATCATGAGGGCGTATGACTAGTACGTCCTCTTTACATGTTTATTATAACACATTCTCTACAAGAAGAAAGGCGGAAGCCTTTCTTTTTTTTCAGCGCGCCTTAACGGCGGTGGCGGTGGGAGTTTGGCGCGCTGAAAAAAACGCTCTTTTCTTGATTTCTAATCAAGAAGATACTCGCTAAAAGCGAGTATCAGGTTTGTCTTGTATTATGATGGTAAGGCGTGCTGTAAATTCTCTTGCCATTGTCTGACTGCTTGTTTTATCTTTTCTGGTACTTCCTGACGGTTACGTTTTCCTTGTATTTGTGTAACCTGTTGATTTCGGTACTCTAATGTGAAGTAAGGCAAATTTGGCTCTTCTTTTTTCCGGATAAATACAATCGTTGTTGCCCCCTGTTTATGTTGCTCTAGATAACGTTGACTTCCCACACAGTGGTGTAAAATACTTCCCTCTTGTACAATCTCTTGCAATGAGTGAGGTGTGAGAAAAAGCAAGTCGTCAATCTCTGCTTCAAACACTTTGATTTGCTTTTTCCTTTCTTCGTACTCTTTTTCCTCAATCTCGCTTTTCAGAAGATTCAACGTATTCACAGCATTATCATGGGCTACTTGTAAATTCTCTGGGTAAAGAACCGTGTCATCATTGAGTGGAGTGTCTAATTCCTCCAACATGTGTAAGTAGTCCATATAATAGTCAAAACGTTCGCCCTTTCGTATAAACCACTTTTGAAACTTTGTTAAGTTCACTTCTTTCGGTAGTTGCTTAATTTGCGAATAATGCACGTACTTTTCTATTTCGTTTATCATAGGCGCATTTCGCTCTTTTAACGTTTTTTCTAACATGAATTCATGAAAGGTTGGATTTCTTGTTTTTAATTTTTGTTTATTCGCTTTTAGCCATTTCTTAGTAATTACTCTCATATCTACTTTATGAAAATACAGTCCAAAAACGTTGCGATAGTCGTCAAAAATGATTTCATTCGCTAAGGTTGTGGCACCTATCTTTTGTAAAAACTCAATTTCGTTTCGGTATTTATAAATATGTGCCAGTTCATGGCGCTCTATTTCAGGTAACTGTAAGTACTTTAATTCCGATACAGTGGTTAGTTTTTCTTGCCAGTTATTTGGATAGAATACTGTATTTGTATAAGCACTGCTCATAAAACCATAATTTGACAACAAGCCCTCATACCAGTCGCCATAGTTGTAATGGGCTTTGAGGTGGGTATCGTTTGAAAAACGCTCAAAGTTTGACTGTTCATAAATAAGCGTTTCTTTACCGTCCTTTATCGTGTGCCAATAGCTATACGTTTGAATTTCTATTCGTTTTTTACTGATAAGGATAATACCGAATGAATAAAATTTTGTAGGATAAGAGAGCCTTGAGGCCTTTGTTAATCGCTTTTTGATAATCGGACAATTCTTGCGAGAACTCGCAAGAATTGTCTCCTTTTTGTTTTTCCATTCATAGGTGGGTATTTGTGACGTACACCAATCAAAAAATGCTTTGGGTGGGGCTAGTGGTTTTTGTATTTCCCGATTCATATTCATTACAACTCGAACAATTTAATTTGTTCGTCCACCTCTTTTCTTTGAGGTTTAGGCTCTTCTTTTTTTGCCGGTTGCTTTTTGGTAGTCGTCATTACTTTTCCGATGACTTTCATTTCGGGTAGTTTTTCAAGCATGAAATATTCCTTTATCCAACGAAATGCTACCTCGTCTGGCACCATAGCACTTGTTTGGTTTTCTGCTTGTTCTTTGGCTTTTCCCATGCAATAAGTGACAGCGCCTTTTATGGTTCTATCTTCCTTTAGAATACCTTGAAAAAGGAATTCATCATTTTGTTTGCATAGCCAATTATGGATATATTCGACTGTATTGTCATGCTCGGTTTCTAGTTCTTTTAGCATTTTTTCGAGTGCTTGTTCTTGTGCAGTCAATGTACTTGTTAGGAAAAAGCGTTCATAAGAAAGTTTGTCACTAATTACTAGCCACTTGTATTTATTCCCTTGGTCTATTGTTTCGTCAATTGTTAGATAAAGGGAAGAATAGTTGCCGTCTGGGTTTTTAATCGCAATAGTGGCTTGTTCTGGTAGCTTTTCAAGATAAGAAAGCAACGTCACGACTGGATAAAGAGCTACTTCATAATTAGGATAGAAACATAAAAACTGGAAGGTTTTTCCGTTTCTTTCAATACTTTCTTTTCTGAAAGCTACACTGATGTAGCCTTGTGTGTCGTCAAAAATAGTGGTTGCTAGATTTTGATTGTATTGTTTAAGTGCGTGTATCAATTCTTTTACGGTTTGTATATTTTGAAAGTCCATAACGTTCCCTCGTTTCTTTTAAGCTTCCCCTCTTACATATGTAAGAGGGGAGCAAATTTTCGCTTGTCAAAGGTCAGTCGGTACGTTATACTTGAACTACGGTTAGTAATTCAAGTAAAGTCCTATTAGAAATCTTTTGTCGTTAGCAAAAGGTTTCTTTTTTTGTCTTTTTTTCGTGGAAATACTTTGATAATGGTTCAAAATCTTTCATATCTCCATTGCAATTCATAGTACTTACTAGCCACTCTCCAGACTGACGTTGTGCATATAAATAGCCGTTGTTATCAGAGCCACGATAAGGTGTAAAGGTTACTTTCCCTTCAACGAGTTCCGTCCAACCGTCAATTCGGTCAAGGTCAGTTAGCGTGAGGTATTGTTGTTCTCTTATTTCTTCTAATGATTGTGCAAGATACATTTCTGTTTCTGGTCGAACATATAGACAAAACTCGTGCCAACCACAACAAGTTAGTTCCCGACAGCCGACATTGTCGTATTCGTAAAGTACGTTTTCTTTCACACCTAAACAGGACAGGCCTTTTTTCTGATTGATAACTTTTTGAATTTTTTCAAGGTCTTGGTAATGTTCATATAAAACAGCACCTACTCCCTCTATATAACCGTCCCAGTGACAATATATGCCTTGATACGTTCCGTCTGCTTGTTCTTTAAAAATTGCTGTTCGTGTTCCCATAAAAGCTCTCCTCTTTCGTTGTTTTAAATGATAAACTCTGTTGCTTCGTGATTATCTTCTGTCAAGATAATTTCTTGGTCGTAATACATGTTAGAAACCAATTCATGTGCCTGTTCTTCGCTTTCAGCAAATACAGAAACAGCTACCTCTAAGGTTTCAACAATTGTTACACAGTATTTTTTCTTTTTTTCTGCCATATTTATACGTCCTTCCATTCAATGTGATTTAAAAAGAATGCTAACTGATTCAAACGATTATTGGCATTTTTCAGACAACCATAGTTTAGTAACAATGTAGGCGTATCATTTTCAAGAATGGCTTTATTTAACTTCTGATATTCTTTACGTGCTTGCTCTAGCTGATTTTTTAGCTGTGGGTCGTTCATTTTTACTACTTCCTTTCTGGTATTCTATTATTTTTGGTAATCTCTATCAGTGTTTTTTGCGCCTCTAACGCAGTTAAAATTGGTAAGCAATCTCCTAAAGTCATACCGTTACCGACAATTACAAAAGGTTGAAGTAACTGCCCTACCGTCATTTTTTCGTCTGAATGAAAAAGAGTAAATTCTTTTTCTAAAATATTTTCGCCTTGTAACAAACATTCAATATACACTTTGCTAAAGTCGTAAAAACTTTCTATTGAAAATAATTTTTGAAGATAATATTCTACAGTTTCAAAATCAATGCAATCAAAATACAAATTATTTTCATCAATCAAAAAACATTGAGAGCGTAATGTGTTAAATAAATCTAAACATTCTTCTAAATCTAGCGATTTTAAATCGTTATTTAAATAACGATTAATGGATAAGCTATTAATGAAATTTTCTTTTTTGTTCATTGGTTCTCTCCTTTATTTTTTTGTTTTTGAGCAACCATTTTTGTCTGGCGTGAGGGAGGGAAGCTGTTCGCTTCTTTGGCTCATGCTAGGACGTGGGACACTATCCTCCTTTCGTTTTTAGATTTGATTGTTCATTTTCGCCAGTATGTTTCGGTCGGTTGCTGTGCCGAGAAAGAATCATAGACACCAAGAAAAGACAAGGGCGAACGGAGTGAGTTCATATACCCTTGTCTTTTCGACTGGCTATGATACTGTAACAAACAGCGACTGACCGGGGCATACGACAATGAGCGGTCATAAAACGATTGAGAGGACACACGTCCGTAAAAGCATGAGCCAAAGAGGCGAAATTTTAATGCACTTAAAAGAACTAGACGCAAAGCGGCTAGTTCTTTCTTTTGTTTTGCCTTGCTTTAGCAAGGCATTTCTTTCGAGCGGCGGTGGCGGTTGGAGCGAGATAGAAATAAACACTAAACAAAGTAATTAGGTATGAAAAAATGGAAAGACGATTTTTCAGTGAATAGTCATAAAATAAACTAAGAATTTTATATAAAAAAATAAACGAGAATAAAAGAAGGGAGTTCTCTTTTATCTTCGTTTATTTTTTGCGTATTCCTTTAAATCGTCTACGTGATACAAGCGTACAGTAGGTCGTTCACCGTTTACATGTTTAATTTCAAAGTAAGGCTTAATTGCATTCAATTTTACGGATTGTGTGAAGGCATTTAATGATTGGCCTGTAATTTTTGCAGCACCTTGTTTATCTACCACATTGTTTTTTAAATAAGTTAAAACTTCTTCACGAGAAAGATCTTTCATTGAATTACCCTCCTATATATACTATACAAAATATAGTATATAAAAAACCAAAATTTGTCAATATTCCTCATTATTATACTATGCATTGTATACAATGTATGGTATAATAATTATAAAGATAAACAGAAACGAGGGATTCAATTGAATTTAGAAAAAATGAAAATGGAAGCAAGAAAAAGAATGAAGATTTTAGGTATTCATGAACCAACAATTGCACAATTTATTGAGGAAGGAAAAATTAGTTTTTCGGGAAAATCATATCTAGGCGCCAACTATTGGATCAACGAAGAACGAAAAAAAGCAATCGAAATTATCGAGAAAGAAAACAATATACTTGTATACTATGCGATTGAACAAAAGTATATGGGGGATATAACAATGTTGTACTTGTTTTATATATCTCCGTATGAAGAGGACTGGGAAATGGACCATCAAAGTATTGTAGAGAATTACCAATACACTTATGGATTAAACGAAACGGATCCGTTCCTTTCAGAGTTTGGTGAAATCAAGTTTAAAAATATGTTTGGTGGTTTAGTAAAACAGTAAATATTTAGAAGTGATAGTACCAGTTGCTATCACTTCTAAAAAAATAATAGAAAGAGGTTTTTTAAATGATTAATAATGTGACTTTAGTAGGAAGACTTACAAAAGATTGTGATTTACGTTATACGTCAAGTGGTGTAGCTGTTGCGGCTTTTACACTAGCAGTTAACCGGAATTTTACGAATCAAAATGGCGAACGTGAAGCAGACTATATTCAGTGTGTGATTTGGCGTAAACCTGCAGAAACTTTAGCAAACTATACACGAAAAGGAACATTGGTTGGTCTTGTGGGTAGACTTCAAACACGTAACTATGAGAATCAACAAGGACAACGTATTTATGTGACAGAAGTGGTTGTAGAAAGCTTCCAATTGTTAGAGTCAAAAGAAGTTAGTCAACAACGTGGTGTTAACGCTTCTAATCCTACACCAGTTGGGCAGCAGGAAAGCAATACGCAACAACCCTTTCCAGATTTAGAAGGTAGTTCTATTGAGATTTCAGATCATGACTTACCGTTTTAAGGAGGAGTGACTCATGGTTAATGGAGATTTACAAAAAATATATGCAGACAGTACAAAGAAACGTACAGAACAACAAACAAAATGGGAACGAGCTGTTGAAGGATTAACGTTTGATAGGTTAGAAAAAAAGAAAATTGAGTATTCTTTAAAACGGAAAAAAAGTTAGGGAGTTAGGAAATGAAACTATTTATTGGAAAAAAGTGGCTACTGCTAACAGCAGCCACTTTGCTATTATCAGGATGCGCAAGTCTTGAACAAAAAGCACAAGATATTTCGAATGATGGTACTGGTAATTTTACTCAAACTATTTCGAACGATAATCGTATACCAGCTGAATTTGTCCGTCATGTTGATGGAGATACCACCGTGCTAAGAATAGACGGAAAAGAACAAAAGGTTCGCTTTTTATTAGTAGATACACCGGAAACTGTAAAGCCGAAAACAAAAGTACAGCCATTTGGTTTGGAAGCTAGTAAACGTACAAAAGAACTTTTGTCTACTGCTTCAGAAATTACTTTTGAATACGATAAGGGCGATAGAACTGATCGTTATGGCCGTACATTGGGCTATATATTTGTGGATGGGGTGCTACTTCAGGAAACACTCGTGAGACAGGGATTAGCACGTGTGGCATATGTCAAAGAGCCTAACACAAAGTATCTACTCGAATTAGAGGAAGCACAAGAAAAGGCTAAAAATGAGTCACTCGGAATTTGGAGCATACCAGGATACGTAACTGAAAGAGGGTTTAAATAAAGAACTGGAAAAGCTGTAAGAACAAAATTTTAACTATAAAAAAGAGCATGTATCGGAGTTTGCGAAGAATAAAGAAAGTGAGTGGAAAAGATGAACGAGCAAATAAATTTGTTTGATTCAGACATTGATAAACGGTATCAATTTTATGGACATTATTGTAATGACGATTGGTCTACTAAAACAGCAATGGTGAATGGTGTTTCTGATATAGTGATGAGTTTTAGCATTGAACTTACCAAAGTTGAACTGAAAAAAATATGCAGAGATGCAATCAAAATAGTCAGGTTTAAGTATGGATATTCCATTAAGTTTTTAAAAAATAATGTAAAGAAAGAGTTGTTTATCAGGTTTGATAACTACACAACGAGCAAAAAACGAGATGTCTTTGAACATATAAATTTATATTTTTAAATCGAAAGTGAGTGAAGAAGACTTATGCAGTAAATGTGTATAAAAAGAGAAAAAAGCAGATAAAAAATTATTTGCTTTTTTTTCCTTATATATTTTATACGATAAAAAACGTGGTTTTTAGTTTGAAAACCCTGTAAGATTATTATATGGACCCGTTTAGTGTAAATATAAAAGGTGTTCGTTTTCTTAGGGGGTATTTTAATAAAAATTGAGGAGTGAAAAAATGAATAAGTTTCAAAGTTGGCTTATGGCCAATAAAAATCTGTTAATTACAAGTGTAGTAATGTGTCAAGTGTTAGTTTTAAGCATAGGGATAATCAATTTTCCTTATATTGATGACACAGGCAGGCAAATTGATGGCAATACGGACTTTGCTAGAAGTTATTCTCGTTGGGGTAGCGAAATTGGTTCTTGGTTAGTTCAAGGGAGTAGACACCTTACGGATATGGGGTTATGGACGCATATTCTTTCTGGATTCATTGTATCAGTAACAGGGATTATCATTGTTTACTCTTTTCATAAGAAGCTATCTCTTTTAGCTTTAACAGCAGCCATGTTGGTTGGCTTTAATCCTTGGTTTTTACAAAATTTAAGTTTCAGGTTCGACAGTCCTTACATGTCTTTGAGCCTTTTATTTTCTGTTCTTCCATTTCTATTTTGGAATAAAAATAAAGTCTTATTTTTAGTTGTTTCTATTTTAAGCATTTTTTTGATGTGTAATACTTATCAGGCGTCTTCGGGGATCTATGTCGTGATGGTGTTAGCATTATCACTGAAGCAGCTGTTAGACAATCAATCGTTTATTGCTGTGCTAAAAAAAGCGATTGTAGCTATGATTAGCTATATAAGCGCCATGTTTCTTTATCTTATTGAAACAAAATTTAATCCTGAAATAGCAACGCGAGGCGGTATGACAACAATCGCGAGTGTTAAGGATATACCCAAAACAATCCTGGTAAATAGTCAAATGTATCTGTCAAAAATAACGGAACAGAGTACAAAACTATGGATACTTTTGTTTTTTATTCTAGTAATTTTGTTTGTTTTAAGTACGGTTCTTAATGCGAAAGTATCGCCTGTTAAAAGCTTTTTATACGCAGTATTATTTCTATTTTTAGGCTCTATTTTGAGTTACGGCGTCTTTTTAATCTTTCCGGAAAAGCTTTTGTTAATTTCACCTAGGTACGGCTATGGATTTAGTTTTTTTGTAGTTTCAATTATCATGCTTACTTTGGCAAATACTTCTAAAAACGCGGTAGGTTATGTGTCAAAAACAGCGGTTTGCCTTTTCTGTGTTTACCTTTTATCTTTTACATTTGTTTATGCTAGTGCGTTAAGCCACCAAAAGGAATCTTTTGAACGACAAAGTATGATATTAGCCGATGATTTAAAAGACCTAGTGAACCGTGACACGGTGACTGTGCATAGTACGTCTTTATTTAAGGATTCGCCAGTATTTGTCAATAGTTCGAAGAATTATCCTATATTAAAAGAACTGGTTCCACCAAATGAAGCCCTTTATTGGCCAAATCAGTTTTTATTTAGAACGTACACTGGTTTAAACGTGAACATGGAGATCTTTGATATTAACGCGTTGAATAAAGAAGAAAGTGAGTTAATGAAATCTAATTATTACCATGACATTTATGTAAAAGATTCAGAAGTATTTGTTCATGTTAAATAATCCTGAAATAAAAGTAATATCAAGGCAATTGAAAGGCCGGGGTAGATACTGTAAAATAAAAAAAGCTATTTCAGATTTAATTATTTTCTTACAAACTGAATAAATTGATCGTTCAGTTCTATGAATGATTACTTGTTAGAAATGAAAGGCTAAAATAAGTTATAACCTTAGAGACTGTCTCCCCCCAAGAGACAGTCTTATATATTGTTTAATAGATAATTACTTTACTAAAATAGGATAAATTAAATCAGAAATGTATACTTTGTAAGGAAAAAATCATAGCTGTTTTAGGATATTATTTGCTATTTTATGTATTTGCCAATTACAATGGTATTGTAAATAAATACATAAAGTAGCATTAGTAGGTTTGGGGGGATATAGATTTGGAAAATATTTTTGATTTAAACAAGGGATTATCAAGAAGAAAATATTGGTATTATCAGTGTATACTGTTTGTGTTTGGATTAGGGATAGAAACTTTTTCAATGTTTGTATACAAAAAGTCTCTGATTGAAAACAATTATTTAAAATATTTCGTGATAAATGGTCCATTTGATTTTTATAATTTTCTTAGGATCGTGTTCTTTATAATGATTATTATAGGTTTTCTGTTCCAAGCAAGAAGGTTTGTTGATATTGGGTGGTCGAAATTTGTAGCTTTACTAAGTCTGTTACCGTTAGTTGGTATTATCACAACAGGGATTTGTTTATTTAAAAAGGGAAAAGACAATAAAACAGATAGCAGTCAAGTTTCTTGATTGCTATCTGTTTTATTTATTAAGAGTATTGTCTATTAAATGAATGACAAGAACTTGCATTGTAAGCAGCTTGAATCGCAGCTGACCATGAAAGTTTATGGAATGCTACTGCAGACCAAATTCCTTTCATAATACAAGCACCTTGTTTTGCTTTAGCTTGTTGATATTTATTCCATAAATGTTTAGGGACCTTACTTTTTGCAAAGTTGTCCCAATAACCATCGTCACTTTGGGCATATGCAGTAGTAGAGTTTACTCCTACGACACTAGAAAAAGGGATATTGACACCAGATACAACAACTGTACTTAGAAGCAGAGCACTAATAGCTTTGAAAATATTTCTTTTTAAAACTTTCAAACGGACTCCTCCTTTTGTGTTTAATATCACATAAAAAGTACCATGGTATGAAAACGTTGTCAACAGATAACATAAATTTGGATTAAAAAGTAAGAGACACAACTTAGTATTAAAATGACTTAGTGAGTATGAGGAAAGCTGGTAGATATATTTTGTTAGTTGCCTAACGAAATATTTTTTTTAAGAACCAACAGAGTATACCTTGTTGGTTCTTTTTCTTATTTCAATTGTTACCAGGTAAACAGTAGGACATTCAAGTTGGGCATACGTCATTTTTGTAAATTTTGAGTATACTCAAAGTTTAAACTGACTAATACTTATCCTAGGGTATTTTATAGTATAAAATTTACATGTTAAATAATGAGATAAAAACAGGTTCATAAACTTAAAAGTTTTTGACCTCTTTATTTTTTCGTGCTATACTTGGAATTTTCTAGTGTCAAAAACTTATGTTCAGAAAAGGTGAGGAAATTTTGCCCATTTATGGTTATTCACGAGTGAGTACTAGTAATCAAGATTACAAAACCCAGATTCAAAAACTAGAAAAAGCCGGAGCAGAAAAAATATTCAGTGAAAAATATACGGGAACAAAAAAAGAAGGAAGAAAAGAATTAGAAGAACTACTATCTATTGTAAAACCTGGCGATAAAGTTTTAGTGACGAAAATTGATCGGCTAGCTAGAAGTATCGTTGATTTAAATTCGATTATCTCTTCTTTAAACAATTCAGGAGTGACTATCACCTTCTTAGATAATGCCCTAACCTTTGAGCCAAATAAAAGTGATTCTATGCAAACGTTAATGATGAATATGCTGGGTAGCTTTGCGCAATTTGAAAGAGATTTAATCGTGACGAGAACGCAAGAAGGGAAACAGTGGCATCGAGCGAACAATAAAAATTATCGAGAAGGACGTCCGAAAAGAGTTCTAAATGATAAATACAAACATGCACTCGAGTTAATGGGAACAAACAGTATGCGAGAAGTAGAAAAGAAAATAGGAATTTCTTTATCTACACTCAAACGAATCAAGAAACAAGCAAAGGAAGAACAGTTACTTAGTGAGAAATAATTCAGGAGTAGTTATTATGGAAAATAGAGAGAAAATTATTCAGTTGTTGAAGAATCCTTTAGTAACAGGTTATGGGATAGAGATAATGTCAAATGGGCGACTCTATTCAGCAAACTTCCAAAGATATAAGAATCGAGTAAAGAAAGAAAAAAACCCATTGATTATTTTTGAGAGCATGACAGCAAAGGTTGAGCAGGTATTTTTAGAATTAGCTGAAGAAGTCATACGAACGAACCCTAAAACAAAACAAGAATTCAAAGATATGATTAAAGAATATAGTTATAAGGAGGGTAACAAATGGTAGTTCGAAAAACATATGATCATTGGGGGATCGAAATCAGCACATGGAACAAAAGTAATATAGTTACTTTTATTGATTGTGACTGCGGGCAATTAGCTAAAAGAGAACTGGGAAAGTATAATCAGTTTAAATGTGATAGCTGCAATAAAGAATACAAATTGTACCACGGCAACTATATCGCAATTGATGAAAAAACAAATGAAGTAGCTCAAAACGATTGAAAAAATAAAAAAGATTTTTGATTGTGTACTTTCAATAATTTAAAAAAGGTGGAGAGTTTAATGAATTTTGGGTATTTAAATTTTGGAACAAAAGACGCCGTTTTAGTGATCGCAATATTTATTATCTTAATTTTGACGGTACTGTTTCGTTGGTCAGCTTTAGAATTTGTCTTTTCTTCAGGTGCAGTAGGAATTGCTTTTTTTGCTGGAAATATGAAACAAGACAAAAGGATAGCAGATAGGCAAAACAAAAAAAGTTAGAAACAGTAAGAAGAATATTTATGCCAGTTAATAAAAATGGTTTACCTTTTTATCTCGATAGAAAATTAGATGTAATACGCTTTGGAGTTGATCCAGATAATCATGTGAAAGAACAACAACCTTTTAAATCTCTGGTTAAAACGGAGAATCCAAATAAAAAAGAACGTTTCATTGAAAAAGAAAGTGAATTTTTAACTCAATTAGGATATAAAATTGTAGTTGATACAGTTACTGGTGTTAATTATTTAGAGAGCTCTAGAGGAGGAATTACACCATTGCTTGATGAAACTGGGAAAGTTTGCATCGATAAAATTAGTAAGTAAATAAAACCCCACCCCTGAAAATCTCTTTTTGGGGGTTATTCTATATTCAATTATTAATGATAATTATAGTGATGAGAGAGCAATTCTAAGCCATTTTCACAATTATTTATCGGTAAGTTATGCAATGAAGAGATTTTAACGCTCGCTTTTACAGGATTAAATATGATATGTAGATGAAAATAAAAAAATCTCTATTTAAATACGAATAATTTTTCATACCAGGCATGTGGCCAATCCTCAAAAGACGAATGACTGGTTTCGCTTTGCTCAACTGGCCTTCAACGTTTTGTATAGTTTCCCTCTCTGTGTTCAGTCCAACTATACCAAAAGTTTACAGGTATATAAAAAAATACGGAAAACTGAATTTTACTAGTTGCCAAAGAGAACGTTAGTTCGTATAATGAGTTAGTAGAAAGAAGGGATTTTGGATGAATTTGACGTTCGATTATACGAAAGAACCCAGTCGTGATGTGCTTTGTATCGACGTAAAAAGTTTTTATGCCAGCGTGGAATGCGTAGAACGTGGACTTGATCCATTGAAGACAATACTTGTGGTCATGAGCAATTCTGAAAATTCGGGTGGCTTGGTACTCGCTGCTTCCCCTATGGCAAAAAAAGTATTAGGCATTTCCAATGTTACAAGGAAAAATGAAGTTCCGGACCACCCGAACTTAATTATTGTATCTCCACGCATGAAATTATACATGAAGAAAAATCAAGAAATTAACAATTTATATAAACGCTTTGTTTCTGATGAAGATCATTCTGTATTCAGTGTCGATGAATCGTTTCTTGATGTGACTGCTTCGCTGACCTATTTTAAGTGTGACACCGCCTATAAACTGGCCAAGATTATTCAACGTGTGATTTATAACCATATGGGATTGTATGTGACAATCGGAATTGGGGAAAATCCGTTGCTGGCCAAGTTAGCATTGGATAATGAAGCAAAGAATGCACCAGGCTTTGTGGCTGAATGGCGCTATGAAGATGTGCCAGAAAAAGTTTGGCCAATCTCCCCTCTTACAGAATTTTGTGGGATAGGAAATCGCATGGCTGCTCGCTTAAAAAAGCTAGGTATTCGGTCCATTTATGACCTAGCGCACATTGAACCTTACATGTTAAAAGAGCGTTTTGGTATCATGGGGCTACAGCTGTACGCGCACTCATGGGGCATAGATCGTAGTTTTTTAGGGCAAAAAGCGGGACGGCCAACAGAAAAATCATTTGGCAATAGTCAGGTTTTACCCAAAGATTATGCAAATAAAGAACAAATAAAATTGGTTTTGAAGGAATTGTCGGACCAGGTTGCTAGTCGCTTACGCATGGCATCGTGTCAGACAACCTGTGTCTCTTTGTTTGTTGGCTACTCAAAAGGTCAGACAGACAAATACGGCCAAACCGGCTGGCGTAGACAAATGAAAGTAGAACCAAGTAATAATACAAAAGTCTTGACTGAACATGTACTGCGTCTTTTTGAAGAGAATTACTCACCAGGGGTCGACGTACGAAATTTAGGGGTATCCTATGGCCGTCTTGTATGGAACAAAAATTTACAGCTGGATTTATTTTCTGTTCCGGAGGAGCAAATTCATGAAACGGATATGTATTTTCTTATTGATAAAATTCGTCAGAAATTTGGGTTTAAAGCGCTGATACATGCTTCTTCACTGATGGAAGGCGCCACAGCAATTTCACGAGCAAGCCTTGTTGGTGGCCATGCAGGTGGAACTGTTGGCTTAGGTACAACCAAGTGAAGCAAAATAGAAAAGAATTTTCTTCTTATTTTTCTCGCTCAATCAAACAAAATAAGCCATTATATTTATTACTTATGTCTTCAGAAACCAATCCTTTTCCTAGACCAGTTATAGGAACTTTTCGAGGATATGCGGAAGAAAACAAAATAATAATTGGTGAAGATTCCTATAGTATAGAAGAAATTGACTTCGTGTGTATGTATCGTCATTCTAGTAGAATAAAACAAGAAGAAAGAGTAAATTCAAACCCTTTTCAAGGTTTGGTCTCCCCTACTTTGTCAAAAAAAGAGCAGAAAAAGTTAGATGAGTATTTTAGCGATTGGGGGTTTCGTAATGAAGGCATATGATTATAATGGTACCATTATTCCTCTAGGAGACAGCGTCCGCCAAGCGGCTTATGTAGAATGCAGCTGTGGCTGCCTAGCAAGCAGAGTTACGAGTGACTCAAACAAGTATAAATGTTCCTGGTGCAAACGAGTTTACACGCTTAGAAAAGATCTTAGAACAGCTAGATAAATTGTTGAATGTTTTATTATTGAATTGGCAGAATTTCAATCTATGATATAATTAATACGGCAGCTCGCCTCGATTGGAGGTGTGTTATTTGTGAAAGATTTAATGTCGTTGGTTATCGCACCGATCTTTGTAGGATTGGTTCTGGAAATGATTTCTCGTGTGTTGGACGAGGAAGACGATAACCGAAAGTAAGCTGCTATCAACACACACGCTAGGAGTCGCAACTAGTGTAAAAAAAAAGCAATCCTATTCGCCGTAGGATTGCTTTTTGTGTTATTTGTACGATTTAATGTCGTTTCGCACCTTTAGTATAACATATTTTTAAAGGAGGTCAACCAAAAAGAAGCAGATACACCCTCCCCTTATTGCATGTTTTTTAGTACAATATTACTGCAAACGCATTAATAACCTAAGAAAGGAAACTTACCCACCATGCCTAGAAAAACCTTTGTATATCCACACCCTATCAACGCATACATTATCAAGCAACTAGGGATTACTGTAGAAGAATTTTGTGAATTACATGCTTTCTCTCAAGGAACTGTTTCTTCTTGGATTACTCGTAACAAAAAAATTGAAACACTTCCTATCTCATTTATTTATTCTCTTTCTTTGTCGGCCAGCCAGACTATGGATCAGGTATATTCAGACCTTCTAAAACTGCAAGACGATTATTTGCTGCACTTAGAACGCCACAGACGAACTAAAAAAATTATAGACGAAGAATGATATTGTAATATCACACTATTGTAACATCGTATAGTCAAACTATAATAATATTGTATTATTACAATATCACGTTGCTACAATTTCACTATATCGCGAAGTAACAATACTATGCAATTGTAATATCGTAATATTAATAAATCACAATAGTATGACTCCACGATTGAACAATATTGTAATATTAATAAATTATGATATTGAAATATTGCGATATTGTGATATAATAATGACATAACATCACAAGGAGGACATTATTATGGCACGAATAATTTCAGTTGCAAACCAAAAAGGCGGTGTTTCAAAGACAACGACTAGCATTAACCTTGGAGCGGCATTGCATTTTACTTTTAACAAAAGCGTACTTGTAATTGACATGGACCCCCAGGGAAATGCCACTGATAATTTTGGATTCGACATTGATGGCACGAATGTTCCAACAATATATGAAGTATTAAAAGATGAGGCTTCGATTACTGAAGCTATTCTAAATTACAAAGGAATCGATGTAATTCCTGCTGATATTGCTCTTTCTTCAGCAGAACGTGAATTTACACAAGTTGGAAGTGAACATAGACTTAAAAGAGTTCTTCAACCAATTGAAGAAAACTATGATTATATTATTATTGATTGCCCACCAAGTTTAGGTATATTAACAGTAAATGCGTTCACTGTCTCTGATGAAATTATTATTCCTGTAGAAGCCGCATATTTTTCACTAAAAGGATTAGTTAAATTGAACGAAACAATCGAGACTGTTAAAGAATACACAAATGAGAGATTAATCATACGAGGTGTTCTTTTCACAAAATATAATGAAAGATTTAACATTTCAAAAGAAATGAATAAAACAGCAAATCAAATTTCTGATGCCCTCAACGTAAACATATTTGATACTTACATTAGACGAACTATCACTGTTGATGAAGCTCAAGCAGCAGGTTCCGACTTGATTAGCTTTAATAAGACTTCGACCGCTGAAGACGATTATATCCAGTTTACAAAAGAATTTTTAGAGAAGGTAGGAGATTTGAATGAGTAATAATAGAGGAAAATCAGCCGCGGAACGACTTTTGGGTGCAGGAAAAGAAGACACCAATCCAACTAAAACAACTACTTCTAATGAAAAAGAATTAAAAACTACACATGAACACATTGTTATGAATAAAAAAAACATAGAAAAATTGATTAAACAACAAGGTAACAGCAAAAGAAATGCTGATAGTATTCGGATCAATCCAATCCTTGCAAATGCTTTAAAATACTGGACTTCAATTGGTGAACCAGAAAAAAGTAAACCTGATGTTATCGAAGAAACGCTTTTGAAATCTATTCCTGAAGAGTATTTAATTAAAGGATATGAAATGGCAAAAAAACAAAATAAAATTTGATAATATTGTGGAATCACAATATTACAATATAAGACAACAACAATATCATAATATTGTTGTTGTTTTTTTTCTACAAACGCTGTTGTATCAATAATAATCTTTTGAATATTGTAATATCACAATATCACGATATTACAATTGCATTATATCGAAATATCGTGATATAATAAGAAAGTAGGAAAATACTGTTATATCAGTATTTGCAAGGGAAATAAAAGTAGGTTAAACTATAAACTAACAAAAACAGAGAGGTAAAGCTATGAACGATTTTCAATTTATTTCAGCTAATGAAACCTATAGAAATTTGTATTACCAATTACCTAAAGTACTTTTTACATCAGAATTTTATAAGAATATGTCTAATGATAGTAAAATAGCTTACGCAATGCTCCAAGACCGATGTGAATATTCAATTCAAAATAATTGGATTGATCAAGATGGGCATATATATTTTATCTTTACACGAAATGAACTGATGGATATTTTAGGGTGTAAAGAAAATAAAATTGCAAAAATAAAAAAAGAATTAAAAGACAAAAATTTACTTTATGAAAAACGTATTCCTCCGAAAAAACTCCCTACTGGTGAATTCAAAAACTACCCAAACAGATTGTATTTAGGTAAGTTGGAAGTTTCAGCAACAGATGTTTACGCCATCAGTAACGCTAGCCATACAAATGAGTTTTCCGAAAGTGGGAAAAACCAACCTTCGGATAAATATGATAAAATCAACGTTTCTTTCGAAAGTGGGAAAAACCAACGTCCAGAAGAATCCAATAATACCAGTACTTTGTTCGAAAGTGGGAAAAACCAACCCAATCTATATCTAACTAATTCTTTAGATACAATAGATACAATAGATACTGAAAAAGAACGATTGCAACAACAATTATTGCTTGATCAATTTTCAGAAGTTCAAGAGCATACATTTCTTAGCAAAGATAGCTTAAAATTTATTGCTGCCTTTTCTAATACTATTCAAGAAGCTCATGAAATGGTTGGAACAATTATACGTGCTAAAACTAAAGTTGAAAAAGAATACAATGTTGTTTTAATTGGGGAAGATTATCAAGAAGAAATAGACAAATGTTTGCGACGAGTGATGCATAAAATCAAGACAGATTCTACTGTTAAAAGTCCCAAAGGCCTATTCTACAAGTCGTTTTATAATTTATTTGTTGAATGTGCGTTAGAAAAAGAAAATATAAAAAATAGGGATAATTCTAAAGTCTCTGAAATTACTTTGCATAATTGGATTGAAAAATAAGTAATTGATTCATTTATTTGGATAAATTTCATTCTGTATTTTGTATCACTTTTAAAGTTTATTTGATAAAATTGTAAATATAATAGCTATTAATTAGTTATTTTATTTGTATATCGCTAGAATTAGTTAGCAAATCTAAACTACGGAGGTTGATAAAAATGAAGAAGTACAAGAAGTTTTGTTTTTTAGGTATTGGGTTATTACCTTTGGTATTAGCTAGTTGTGCTACAAATACTGACACAAAAGATTCACAAGATGTTAACGAAAAAAAAGTAGAGCAGGTAGCGACTTTGACAGCAGGGACACCTGTCCAAAGTTTAGACCCAGCAACTGCTGTAGATCAAACGAGTATAACTTTATTAGCCAATGTGATGGAAGGGTTGTATCGATTAGATGAAAAAAATCAACCGCAACCGGCAATTGCAGCTGGTCAACCAAAAGTATCGAATAATGGCAAAACATATACCATTGTGATTAGAGATGGCGCTAAGTGGTCTGATGGGACATCAATTACTGCCAATGATTTTGTGACTGCGTGGCAAAGAGTTGTAGATCCCAAAACAGCTTCTCCAAATGTGGAACTGTTTTCTGCTATAAAAAATGCCAAAGAAATTATTTCAGGAAAACAAGCAAAAGAAACGTTGGCAGTGAAAAGTAATGGTGAGAAAACCTTAGAAATTGAATTAGTTGAACCAATACCTTATTTTACTGATCTGTTATCCTTAACCGCTTACTATCCAGTGCAGCAAAAAGCGATTAAAGAGTATGGGAAAGACTATGGGTCTTCTCAAATAGCAATTGTAACAAATGGGGCATTTAACTTAACAAGTTTAGAGGGAGTAGGCACTTCTGATAAGTGGACGATTTCTAAAAATAAGGAGTACTGGGATCAAAAAGAAGTTTCCATGGATAAAATTAACTTTCAGGTGGTTAAGGAAATTAACACAGGAATAAATTTGTATAATGATGGACAACTAGATGATGCGCCTTTAGCTGGAGAATATGCAAAACAATACAGAAAAGATAAAGAATATTCAACAACATTAATGGCCAATACAATGTTTTTAGAAATGAACCAAACTGGGGAAAATAAACTTTTACAAAATAAAAATGTCCGAAAAGCGATTAGCTATGCAATCAATCGGGAAAGTTTAGTTAAAAAATTACTAGATAATGGGTCTGTTGCTTCTGTTGGCGTAGTACCAAAAGAAATGGCCTTTAACCCAGTAAATAAAAAAGATTTTGCTAATGAAAAATTAGTGGAATTTAACAAAAAACAAGCAGAAGAGTATTGGGATAAGGCTAAAAAAGAGGTTGATTTATCTAAAAATACTTCTTTAGATTTACTTGTAAGTGATGGAGAGTTTGAACAAAAGGCAGGAGAATTTCTTCAAGGACAGTTGCAAGATAACTTAGAAGGACTGAAGGTTACTGTGACGCCAATTCCTGCAAATGTCTTTATAGATCGCTTAACAAAAAAGGATTTTAGTTTGAGTTTAAGCGGATGGCAAGCTGATTATGCAGATCCTGTTAGCTTTTTAGCAAATTTTGAAACAAATAGTCCGTTGAATCACGGTGGATATTCGAATAAAAATTATGATGAATTACTTCATGTTACTTCTTCGAAACGCTGGCAAGAATTGAAAAAAGCCGAGAAACTATTAATTGATGATATGGGTGTAGTACCAATTTTTCAAGTAGGAACAGCAAAATTAGAAAAAAGCAACATAAAAAATGTTCTAATGCACTCAATAGGGGCAAAATATGACTACAAAAAAATGAGAATAGGAAAGTAATGGAGGGTATATGGAATTAGTTCGTCATGTTTTTATAAAAGGCAAGGAAATTATTTTAATCGGGACAGCTCATATTTCCAGTGAAAGTGCTGAATTAGTTAAAAATATAATCGAAGCAGAAAAACCAGATATAGTTTGCCTTGAATGGGATCAAAGTCGATATGACAAGTACCTGAAACCTGATGAATGGTCAGATACAGATATTGTTCAAGTAATCAAACAAAAAAGACTAACTGTATTAATTTCTAGCGTTATTTACAAATTAATTCAAAAACATTTGGCTAAAATTAATGAGTCTGTAGCTGGCGCTGAATTTTTTGAGGCTGTTAGTAGTGCAGAAAAGGTTGGCGCAAAAATAGCATTAGTCGATAGAGACTCACAAGTAACTTTTAAACGATTTTGGCGCTTAATTCCACTAAGAAAAAAGGCGTTGCTTCCTTATGCTTTTGGTAGTGTTTTAGAAGGTGCGGAAGAATCTGAAGAAGAAATGCTAAAATTATTGAATTCTGAAAATTTTGAGCCTATATTTGAACAGCTACAAGAAGCGTATCCAGAACTATGGAAAGTTTTGTTAGTAGAACGAGATCAATATTTAGCACAGAAAATTTTAGAACAGGAAGCTGGGAAAATCGTAGTTGTTATTGGACAGGCGCATTTACGAGGAGTAGAGAAAAATTTAAAGAGTGGGCAACAAATAGATATAAAAGAATTAGAAACTTTACCGCCAAAGCTTTGGTCAACCAAAGTTTTAGAGAGTATTATACCTTTGATTATCATAGGCTTGTTAATTTATTCGTTTTTCTTAGGTGTAGATGTAGGTAAAGACCAAATAATGAGATGGGGAATTTGGAATGGTGGTTTATCAGCATTGTTTACTTTATTAGCGCTGGCTCACCCCTTAACAATTGTTACTTCTCTAGTGTTCGCTCCTCTTGCTACTTTGTTACCAATGGTGTCTGTAGGAGTGTTTTCTGCTATTGTAGAGGCTACTTTAAGAAAACCCAAAGTACGTGATTTTCAAACGATGGATGAAGATATAAAATCTATTAAGAAAATATATAAGAATCGTGTTTTGAGAGTATTTTTAGTGTTTGTGTTAGCCAGTTTGGGAGGAATGATTGGTAATTTTGTAGGTGGCTTGGAAATGTTTAGACACCTTTTATAATAAACTAAAAATAAAAGGAACGGTCATGGATATGTGTTCATGACCGTTCTTTTATTTCAGGAATAGGATTATTTTCTATTGCAATGTAATTTTCGTAATACATGGTTACTTCTTTAGGGGGTGTGAATTTTTCTTTTGCAGATATTTTTGTAAGTTCTTCAACTAAAGATCTATGAATATCTTCTTTTCCGATGATTTTAAAGATGTTGATAATATTTACTGCATTTAAATAAGAATCAATATTTTTGTCAATTAAAAATTGATATATTTGTTTTAAATAATTTATTTCTAAGTCGTAATATCCATTTATACTAATATTTTTAATAGTTTTTAAGTGTTCAAATTGCTTAATATAATACTGTGCTTCTTCTAAATTTCTATTCATAATTGATATTGTTAAAGCATTTTTTAGAACAGTCTGAATAGTTAAATCGTAATCTTTACCAAAGGAATCCACGATTGGATACATAGTTTTAATGAGTCCTGAAACTTCTTCAAGTGGTAAGACATTTAAAAGATTTGAGACAATTTCATAATCAATTCCAAAAAATACCGTTCTTTTGTCATATAAATGTTTTAAGTCTGAAGTAATCGTTTCATTAAAAACAGGCACTTCAATATTGTAATGATGTGCAATAGAAATATATCCTAGATAAATACTAAAATACTGAAGGCTAGTTAAACGCTTTGGTTCAATTCTCTGAAAATTTATTTGAAATAAATCAGGATTTTTGAATATCTTTGAAATAAGAAGTTTTTCTTTACCTGCTTCGTTTAAACTTTTTGTGTTCATGCCAGCCCTGTCTAAAATTTCAAAAAAGTTTATTCCTAAGCGTTCTGAAAATTTGACTAACTCTTCTACAGAAATAGGTCGTGAATCAGCTTCTACTTTTATATAAATAGACTTGGACATTATTCCAGAATACAAATCTATTTGATGATAATTCAATTCTTTTCTTATCTGTTTTAAGGTAGCTCCTATAGTAAACATTGTGTTCCTCCTAGCTAATATGTAAAGTTTTAAAAAGTAAACTTAAAAAACAAAAAAATAATAAAATTTGATGAAAATAAGAATATAGGTGTTGAATATAACACTTAAACGTTGGATTTATGATTATTTTCACTTTTTTTATAAAAAGTGAAAATAATGGGTTGCTAATTTAACACCTTAGTGGTATTATGTTATTCATAGGAGGGGTAAAAATGAAAGCCGCTCTAATAAAACTATTAAGATATACAACAATTGCAATTGCAATAACTTTAGTATTTATCTGATAAGAAATATTAAAGGACATCAAAAAGAATAAGAACCGACTGCCATAGGACGGCCATCCTAGAGGACAGTTAAACAATTCATGATATACCCATGAACTATACTCGGTTCTCGTTTGTTGCAACATTAGTTACAACGTATAGTATAACAATTTTTAATGTAAAATTCTAGGCTTTTTTAAACTCCTTTATTGGCTTAGGTAAAGTTTTTTACAGTAAATTGTTTTAGTTAGTTGTATAAATGTTGGAACAGCGGGGAATGTATACAGTTCATGTATATGTTCCCCGCTTTTTTGTTGTCTGTTACTTTATTGAAAAAAGAATAAAGCCAAGTAACAAGTCCTCATTTTTTTCAAGGTGGGAGCTTGTGGAATAACTCAATGTTTCAAGCATTGTTTGTACTGGAACTATTCGTAAGAGCCATGCAAACAACGCATGGCTCTTCTTTTTGTGGAAACTATCAATGAAAGAAAGGATGTTTTGTATGACAATTATGAGTCCAGAAGAAGTACTTCGCTATGGTAAGCGAGTGGTGTTATTTCCAGAATCAGGAAGTAAAGCACGGAAAACGTATTATGTCGATGGAAGTAAGTTAATGAGGCACACTGTTTTGTGGACGGAAGGTAGGCAGGTTGATATTTATCATAGTCCTTGTTCGATTGATGCGTTGTATCCCTATATTGAGCGTGTCTATTCTCAAAAGAAAAAAGGGATTTTGATTGCACGACGTTCTGGCAATGGAACAGGCAATCGAAAAAACGTTGCGCCACTAATAAAAACAGGCAAAGGGATGGGGATCACAATCAATAAGCCAAAAGCAATAGATGTGTACAATCAATTGAATATTATTGAGAAAAAAGTTCGAGAAAATTCTCGAAAAGAGTTTAAAAAAGTAGGAAACAAGTGACGGAAGAAGCTAACCTTTTCTTATTTGCTAATTTGATTAGCAGTACATGTTTTAACTAAATCTGATTCCTTTTAAAGCAAACTTGAAAGCTTGTGAACGCAGGGTGAGAGTGAAAGACAGAACGGGCAATCCTGATGAGATATTACGTTAAACGTTTTGATATTCACTAAGGTAGAGTGGGCAATACAACACTTATTTTTAAAGATAAGGTGGACAATTAGGAGTAATTAGAGACAGGAGAAACCTATAGTCAGTCTTAATAGACTGCCCCAGTTATCAGCGTGGCTACTAAGGGCTGGGGGTTAGAACTTCAATGCGAAGTGAATAGTGCCATATACATAAAGGAGAATCGCCATGACCGTATGCGAGCGATTATCTGGCTCCTTTTAGAGTTTGGGGTAACAGTTGCTAGAAACCCTGCGGAATTTTTTTATTTTTGATTAAATTAGTAAATAAGAGAAGGTTAGTATAAAAAATTATCTAAGCATATGCATTATGAATGTGTAAGCTATTTATTAAAATATACTCGTAAAAATATGAGGAGGAAAATGTAATGAATAAAAGTGTAAAAACAGGATTAGGGATTGTTGCAGTAACAGGGCTAGGTGTAAGTGTTGGGGGACAACAAGTACAGGCGGCAGAAACAACGAATACTTCTACAGCGGTTGCTAAAGAAGCGATGCCACAAAAACAAACAGCTAGTCAAACGATTGCCGAAAAACAACAAGCAGTAAACACACAAACAGAAGTGGTTGCACAAGAACAAACAGTCGCAGATAAAGCGAAACAACAAAGTATGAAGGCAGATCAAGCAGTAAAAGAACAACAAGCTACGGTTTCTAAAGCTGAAACAGCGGTTAAATCACAAGAAACAACCGTAAAAGAGGCACAACAAGCTATAGAAGAAGCTAAAAAAGTAGTGGATGAAGCAACACCAGAAGCGATTGAAAAAGCCAAAGACCAAGTGGGGACTGATACACAGGCTGTTGATGAACAACAAAAAGTAGTGGATCAAGCTCAAACAGATGTTAACCAACAACAAGCGGTTGTTGATGAAAAAGCAAAAGAAACGGCTGCTGCTAAAATTCAAAATGAAAAAGATCAACAAGCGGTAACAGCTGCGAAACAAGAACAAGCCAAGCTTGAAGAATTAGCGAAAAATGCGGAAGCGGAAAAAGCAAAGGCAGAAAAAGAACAAGCAGCAAAAGAAGCTGAACTGGCTAACAAACAGAAAGAAGAAGCCAAAGCCAAAGATCAAAAGACGAAGAATGATCAAGCAGTCGCAGACCAACAAACCGTTGTGACAACTAGTCAAGAGAAAGTAGCAGACGCAAAAGCAGATACAGCTGCGAAACAGGCAGATTTAACTGCAAAAGAAAGTGCTTTGAAAGACAAGCAAGCAGCAACAAAGCAAGCGCAAAATACTTTAGATAACTCAAAAGAAGAGTTGAAAGGGCATAAAGGGATTAACTTGCCACCTAAGTTTAGTGCAGATTACGATACAAAATTAAGTGCTGAAGAAATAGCTACTCTTGAAAAAACGGCACTAGAAATGAACAAGAATTTTCCAACGAGCAAAGAAGATGAAAAAAATAAAGACGTGATGTGGGATATTCAACATTTAAGTGCAGATCAGAAAAAAGAATTAAGTGTATACACAACAGAATTATTAAATGATGTGCGAAAAAAATTGGGTCTTTCTCAAATAAGTGTATCAGACCAATCAATTAAATTTGCTTGGGATGTTGCGAAATATTCTGACACCGGAGAATACATGCATGATGTGACAGCCATTAATAAAGCCGCTAAGGAAAATGGCTTTAAAGAATATCCTGGAATGAATTACTATGAAAACCTAGGTGGCGGGTATTACGAAACTGAAAATGGTAAAGTTTCTAAGTATGCTCTTCAAGAAAGTATCCGTAAAATGCTTGTCAATATGTTGTTTGATGATGGCCGCTTAGGTTATAGCCATTTACATTCTTTATTACAAGACGGAAAAACAGCATTAGGCGTTTCACTATCTGGTGAAAAAAATTCTATTTCTCCTAAGATTCATATTATTTCTTATGGTAAAGAAAAACTGGAGGATAGTAGTCAATACCAAAACGGCGAAGTGGCAAGCATGAAATCTAAAGAAGAATTACAACAAGAGATAGCTAGCAACCAAGAAAAATTAGCTACCGCTCAACAAGCAGAATCAGACGCACAACAAGCAAGAAGTGCAAGTCAGCAAGCCTTAAATACAGCCAAAACAACACAAGCAACAGCAGAAAAAGAACTATCTGTTCATAAAGCGACATTGGCTAATCTTCAAGCAGTTGCGACTAAGAGTACGACAAACTATGAAGAAAAAGTACGACAAACTGCAACGGCAGAAAAAAGCCTTCAACAAACAAAAGATCAATTGGCAACAATCAATGAGTTAATTCAAAATCGAGCTGCTGTTTTAGAAAAAGCGAAAACAAATGTTGCGGAAGCACAAGCAATTGAACAAACGTCTGCTAAAGTGCTGAAAGAAAAACAAGAAGCCCAACAAGTAGAAGAAAATACATTGAACAGCTTGAAGGAAGTATTGAATTTAGCGAAAGAAAACTTAAATCAAAAACAAGTTGCACTTAAAACAAGTACACGTTCCTTGGCTCGGTTAGAAAATGCTCAACCAAACTATGAAAAGGCCGTTCAAGCGTTAAGCGAAGCAGAAATGAAACTAGAAACAACTAGAGCAGCGTATCAAGCTTCTGTCGAACGCTTAGAACAATTAAAAGACGAACAAAGCATCGCTCATGAAACGTATAAACAAGCAAAAGCTTTGTTGGATAAAGAAGTTCACTATCTTGCAATGTTGCTAAGTGATTTACAAGCAGCAAAAGATCAACAAGCGAGAGAAGAATTACAACAACAAGTAGCGAAAGAACAAGAACGTTTGGCAAAAGAAACCAACCAAAAAGAAATGACGCTACAAGTAGCTCCTTCTACGAAGAAAGACAATCAAGTAATGGCAATGTCGCTTCCAACACGTCAGACAGAGAATAAAAAAGTAGTGAAGCCAGCGGGTTCACCAACTAGCTATCAAGCAATGAAAGTAGAGAAAAGTAGTTTGTTACCAAGTACTGGAGAAGAGTCAAACAAAGGACTGATTGTTTCAGGTTTAGCTATTTTTGCAGGATTGTTAGGATTAGCGAGTGTAGATTTGAAACGGAAATATAAAAAAAGATAGTAGATTTTTGAGAGAAACGAAAATTTTTCGTTTCTCTTTTTTGTTCCAGTGATGCTTTTAATTTTTAATAAGTAAAAAGGAAGAAGTAGGTTGCTGTGGCGGAATAGAAGTCGCTTAAAATAAAGCAATACAAGCCCTTTATTGTTTTATTTGATTATGCAAGGTGCGAATCCTTGCCAGCAAGTAGGGTTTACGGTAAACGATCCCGGCTGCCGGTTAGCGAAAACCGTACAGAGGTTGAGCGGTAGCGTGGCAAACAACAGCTCTTATACCATTCATAAGCCTACCGCAAAAAGAATGGCAATCTCAAAAAAACAGGAAACTGAAAGGTCGCTCCTTTTAGGTTGGCGTGTAGCATTGCGGTGATGCAACTGACTTCGTGTGAGATAAGAAGCGGGTTCGACTCCTGCCACGCCAATAAGTAGCTTTGCTACGAGAGAAAAAAACAATAGGAGGAATAGTAATGAAAAAAATTGAGTTAAACGACAATAATTTAGAAACGTTGATGAAGTGGAGTACCCCTCGTAAAAATTATGAAAAATGGACGGAAGACGATGAATTGCTTTACAGAAAGCTATTTGATGAACCGTATATGTATTTACCAGAAGAAATAGATGATGAAGATGAGGGAGAAGTATAAAAGAGGAACGAGAAGATACTCGCTCCTCTATTCCATGGGATATTGTTCAGAAAAAATAGGTTTGATTTAGAAAAAAGAAAACTACCTAATTGGGGTTAGGTAGCTTTTTGAAAAGTAAAATGAAAAATATGTTAAAGTACTTATTTTATATCATAAAGTAAAACCGTTGTCAAAAAGAAAGGGGGAAAAAAGGATGGCTTGTGTGCGTGCACCATGTGGAAGAAATCGTTGTTTGTAAAGAAAAAAATAAAAAATCGAGGAGAATGATACATGAATCAACAGACAGAAGTAAAAAAACGTTTTAAAACGTACAAAGCTAAGAAGCGCTGGGTAACTGCCCCTATTCTTTTTCTAGGCGTGTTAGGAGTTGTAGGATTAGCTACTGATGATGTACAAGCTTCGGAATTAGATACGCAACCAGGAACAACGACGGTGCAACCCGATAACCCCGATTCGCAGGTAGGTAGTACAACGCCTAATACGGCAGTATCTGAAGAAGAAGCAGTACAAAAAGGCACTACTTCTCAACCGACCAAAGCAGAAGAAGTAGCGCCAGAAAATAAAGGTACTGAACAAAGTTCAGCTACCCCAAATGATACCACAAACGTGCAACAACCAACAGCAGAAGCAGAAAAATCAGCACAAGAACAACCAGTAATCAGTCCAGAAACAACCAATGAACCTCTAGGGCAGTCAACAGAAGTTGCACCAGCTGAAAATGAAGCGAATAAATCAACGGCCATTCCTAAAGAATTTGAAACACCAGACGTTGACAAAGCAGTTGATGAAGCGAAAAAAGATCCGAACATTACCGTCGTTGAAAAACCAGCAGAAGACTTAGGCAACGTTTCTTCTAAAGATTTAGCCGCAAAAGAAAAAGAAGTAGACCAACTACAAAAAGAACAAGCGAAAAAGATTGCGCAACAAGCAGCTGAATTAAAAGCCAAAAATGAAAAGATTGCCAAAGAAAATGCAGAAATTGCGGCAAAAAACAAAGCAGAAAAAGAACGTTATGATAAAGAAGTGGCGGAATACAACAAGCATAAGAACGAAAACAGCTATGTCAATGAAGCGATTAGTAAAAACCTAGTGTTCGATCAATCTGTCGTGACGAAAGACACTAAAATTTCGTCGATTAAAGGCGGAAAATTTATCAAAGCAACTGATTTTAATAAAGTAAATGCAGGGGATTCAAAAGATATCTTTACAAAATTACGGAAAGATATGGGCGGGAAAGCTACTGGCAACTTCCAGAATTCCTTTGTAAAAGAGGCAAATCTTGGGTCTAATGGTGGGTATGCGGTTCTTTTAGAAAAAAATAAACCAGTGACAGTGACCTATACAGGACTAAACGCTAGTTATTTAGGACGTAAAATTACAAAAGCAGAATTTGTTTATGAACTACAATCCTCACCAAGCCAAAGTGGAACGTTAAATGCAGTATTTTCAAACGATCCGATTATCACGGCTTTTATTGGTACAAACAGAGTCAATGGTAAGGATGTTAAAACACGCTTAACGATTAAGTTCTTTGATGCGTCAGGGAAAGAAGTACTACCAGATAAAGATAGTCCATTTGCGTATGCGCTGTCTTCTTTAAATTCAAGTTTAACGAATAAAGGTGGCCATGCGGAATTTGTTTCTGATTTTGGGGCGAACAATGCGTTCAAATACATTAATGGCTCATACGTGAAAAAACAAGCGGATGGAAAATTTTACTCACCGGAAGATATTGACTATGGCACAGGACCTTCTGGATTGAAAAATAGTGATTGGGATGCTGTGGGTCACAAGAATGCGTACTTTGGTTCAGGTGTAGGTCTAGCCAATGGGCGTATTTCCTTTTCTTTTGGTATGACAACAAAAGGAAAAAGTAATGTGCCTGTATCAAGTGCGCAATGGTTTGCCTTTAGCACTAACTTAAATGCGCAATCAGTGAAGCCTATTTTCAATTATGGGAATCCAAAAGAACCAGAAAAAGCAACGATTGAATTCAATCGATACAAAGCCAATGTCGTTCCTGTTCTTGTTCCGAACAAAGAAGTCACTGATGGCCAGAAAAATATCAATGATTTAAATGTGAAACGTGGCGATTCTTTACAATACATTGTGACAGGAGATACGACAGAACTTGCTAAAGTAGATCCAAAAACAGTAACAAAACAAGGAATTCGGGATACCTTTGATGCAGAAAAAGTGACAATTGATTTATCCAAAGTGAAAGTTTATCAAGCAGACGCAAGTCTGAACGAAAAAGACTTAAAAGCTGTTGCTGCAGCGATTAATTCAGGAAAAGCGAAAGACGTGACCGCTTCTTATGACCTTCATTTAGACCAAAACACCGTCACAGCAATGATGAAAACCAACGCAGACGGTTCCGTTGTTTTAGCAATGGGGTATAAATATTTACTTGTCTTGCCGTTTGTAGTGAAAAATGTAGAAGGCGATTTTGAAAATACAGCTGTTCAGCTGACAAACGATGGTGAAACGGTAACAAATACAGTGATTAACCATGTGCCAGGTAGTAATCCTTCCAAAGATGTAAAAGCAGATAAAAACGGTACAGTCGGCAGTGTTTCTCTACATGATAAAGATATTCCGTTACAAACAAAAATTTATTATGAAGTGAAGTCTTCCGAACGTCCAGCCAACTATGGCGGAATCACAGAAGAATGGGGCATGAATGATGTCTTGGACACGACCCATGATCGTTTCACAGGGAAATGGCACGCTATTACAAACTATGACCTTAAAGTAGGGGACAAAACGTTAAAAGCAGGAACAGATATTTCTGCCTACATTCTTTTAGAAAACAAAGACAATAAAGACTTGACGTTTACAATGAATCAAGCATTATTGGCAGCGTTAAATGAAGGAAGCAATAAAGTAGGTAAACAAGCTTGGTCTGTTTATCTGGAAGTCGAACGGATTAAAACAGGTGATGTAGAAAACACACAAACAGAAAACTACAACAAAGAGCTTGTTCGTTCTAATACGGTGGTGACACATACGCCTGATGATCCAAAACCAACCAAAACCGTTCATAACAAGAAAGGGGAAGATATTAACCATGGAAAAGTTGCTCGTGGTGATGTTCTTTCTTATGAAATGACCTGGGACTTAAAAGGATACGATAAAGACTTTGCTTTTGACACAGTCAATCTTGCGACAGGCGTTTCTTTCTTCGATGATTACGACGAAACGAAAGTGACACCAATCAAAGACTTACTTCGTGTCAAAGATTCTAAAGGGGTAGACATTACGAACCAGTTCACGATCTCTTGGGACGATGCCAAAGGCACAGTAACAATTTTTGCCAAAGACCCACAAGCCTTTATTCTAGCGTATGGTGGGCAAGAATTGCGTGTAACGCTCCCTACAAAAGTCAAAGCCAATGTTTCTGGGGATGTTTATAACTCAGCGGAACAAAATACATTTGGCCAACGAATTAAAACCAATACTGTTGTCAACCATATTCCAAAAGTGAATCCTAAAAAGGATGTGGTCATTAAAGTTGGTGACAAACAAAGTCAAAATGGCGCTACAATCAAATTAGGGGAGAAATTCTTCTATGAATTTACAAGTAGTGACATTCCTGCAGAATACGCTGGTGTTGTGGAAGAATGGTCGCTTAGTGACAAACTAGACGTCAAACATGACAAATTTAGTGGCCAATGGTCTGTGTTTGCCAATTCTGCGTTTGTCTTAGCAGACGGAACCAAAGTGAATAAAGGGGACGACATTTCGAAACTATTCACGATGACCTTTGACAAAGGGGTAGTGAAAATCACGGCCAGTCAAGCCTTTTTGGATGCGATGAATCTAAAAGAAAACAAAAACGTTGCACACTCATGGAAAGCGTTCATTGGTGTAGAACGAATTGCGGCAGGAGACGTTTACAACACAATCGAAGAATCTTTCAACAATGAGAAGATTAAAACGAATACGGTAGTGACACATACACCAGAAAAACCACAAACGCCACCAGAAAAAACAGTGATTGTACCACCAACACCAAAAACACCGCAAGCACCAGTAGAGCCATTAGTGGTAGAAAAGGCAAGTGTAGTGCCAGAATTGCCGCAAACAGGCGAAAAACAAAATGTCTTATTAACAGTAGCTGGTAGCTTAGCTGCAATGCTTGGCTTAGCAGGCTTAGGCTTTAAACGTAGAAAAGAAACAAAATAATTGAAGACGAAAAGAAGGACGAATTACTTGTCCTTCTTTTTTAGTTATGGAGGGGAAAAATTGGAAGCAGTAGCAGAAAGAGAGGCAAAGGGGATGAAAGAAATTGCCATCCAAGAAAAAGATTTGACCTTACAGTGGAGAGGAAACACAGGTAAGTTAGTTAAAGTTCGATTGAAAAATACACGTGCAATGGAAATGTGGTACAACAAACAAATTACCGAAGAAAACATTCAAGAGATCACCACGTTGAATATTATTAAAAATGGAAAATCTTTGGCATTAGAAGTATATCCAGAAAAAAGTATCTATGTGAAACCAAATTTAGGCAGAATTAATGTGCCTGTCTTTTTTATCAAAACACCTATTAATAGAGGGATTTTTGAAGAGATCTTCGGCGAA
>NZ_JBFDTM010000001.1:0-30743 GCF_040719405.1 Enterococcus sp. AN402
GTATGCTGCTCGATTTCCCCCCTTCGGGTGAAATGTTCGCCATTGGCTCCGTGGGACCGACACTTCGGCGCAAGCGCCTTGGTCGCTGTCTGTTCCCTCTTGTTATTTTATTCCTCTATTTTTTATCTTTCCTTATCGGGAACCCTTTGTCCCTTCCGCAAGCGGAACGAACAATCAAGCCTGAAGGCTTGGTCTGTCACGCCGCGGGCATAGCCCTCGGCTACAATCGAACCGCTTCGCTCTCGATTAACTACTATTTTATACAGATTTATCCTTGATATAACAGCTTTTCTTTAATTTTCCGCGTCTGCCGCTTTTTCATTTAAATAGATTTTTATATTTCTGAATTTTCTGACAATTTTATTTCTTATAATTTTGTTAACGTAGTATCTAACCGTTCGCATCTTTTAAATCGTTTCCTATATTTCTACTTTGAATAATAGTGTTATTTTATGGTAATAATTAAATAACATCTATTTACAAAACACGAACTATTTATTGTTATTTCTATTATTAATAGCTGTATTGTTCGTTTTTGTCATATTCGTATTCTTATGATATTCTTAATATTTGCTATGTAACTTTCTTGGTTACTTTCTTCTTCTCTTCACAAAAAAACGTTGTATGATTTTTCATACAACGCTTAATTTTTTATTCACATTTTAACAATGTTAACTATATTTATACTCGTTGGTGTTAACTCCATTCCTGGCATACTTTCGGAACAGACAATTTGTTTTCTTAGCCTATCTAAATCTTTTATATCAATGTTTCTTTTTTTGCTCAAAAATAAAACTTCTTTGCTAATAGGAATTACACCCCGCATATAACTAACAGTAACCATAAATCTATATCTCTCAATTTTTCTCATTATTACCTTTTCACTCCTATAGAAAATTATTTTATAATCATTTTTTCTTGTCATATACTTTTTTTATTGTCTTTATTTCTGTTTGTTCATTATGAGTTAATGTAGGAATATAATTGTCAATCAATATACTTAGCGTTTCATCAACGCTTTTAACATCCATTACTGTAGTAAGTGCATTAATATAGTTAGAGTTATCCTGTGAGCATCGTATAGTAGTTGTCTTAGTGCTTCGTTTAGGTCTCTTAGTATTTTCTTCAGCAATTGTAAATACTGAATTTCTATCAAATGTATTTTGAGGTTTTGGACTTTCTGTTTTCTTTAATAAATTATTCTTTTTCAATAATTCACTCATGATTATTACCTCTCTCTATTAATTCAGCTGTTACTTTATCGTAAAGTCTATGAACGTTCATATCATGAACATCAAATTTTTTATTTACCTCTGGATCAATGATACCCGTCATGTCGTATCTTTTTAACCTTTCCATATTTTTAACTATGTTTTCAAATAAATTGCTTTCTCCAAATGTTTCTTTAGCATTTTTTAAAACAGATTTATCTACAATAGCATTATTTTTCAAAAGGACAGGTAAAATCCCTAATATATCAAAATTTACTTCGTAATTATCCAATAGTTCTTGCATATACTGAATAAAGGCCTCTGCGCCTACAAAAGATCGTTCTTGCGTCTGCAATACTATTACAACATAATCAGATGCTAACATCGCAGAATCGGTAAATAAGCTTAGTGTAGGTGGAATGTCAAAAATTATATAATCATATTCTTTATCAAATTCTGATAGTAATTTTTTGAAATATAAGCCTCTTTCTTTTATTGAATCTGGAAACTTCTTCTCTAAATACAACGGATATGAAGTAAAATCTGCAAAACTTGGTAATAAGAATAGTTTATCATTGATTTCTGTTACTATTTTTGACAAATTATTTTCAGCAATTGCAGTCATTAAAGTTGTTTCAAAATTCACTACAATATCTTTTTGATTCTGAACTGTTAACAGCAACATTGCTGTTGCATTAGCTTGTGGGTCTAAATCAACTAATAAAGTTTTATACCCTTTCTTAGCTAAATGATATGCTACCATTGTGCTATTCGTAGTTTTCCCAGTACCACCTTTAAAATTCCCGAAAGTTATTTTCTTAGCCAAAATCTACACTCCTTTTTAATCTACATATTTTTTTTATCTACATTTATAATACTATTAAATATATTCAGTGTCAACAAAACTCATCTACAAATCTACAAATCTACATGTAGATACATCTACAAATCTACAAATCTACATGTAGATACATCTACAAATAAAAATACTTATACATCAACATTTAATCGGCTATTTATTGATACATCTACAAATCTACATGTAGATGTATCTACAAATCTACATGTAGATGTATCTACAAATCTACATGTTGTTATAGCCTATTCCATTCTTATATTTTTTTCTATAGACTACTGAATATAAAGAACAATTACATATAAGTCTAGGAATCGGAGGGGTTAACATGAGTACGAATCAAAATGAGTTACAAGATAAATTAGCAGTAGAAGGTGTGAATGCAAATGGCTATGGTGTCATGCCTAAGCTTGTAATGCAAGATAAACGATTAACGATCGAAGCAAAATCAATCTATGCTTACATCGTTAGTTTTGCCGGCGCAGGAAGTACAGCATTTCCTAGCTTACGGAAAATTTTAGAGGACTTACAGATTAGTGAAAAGCGTTTCTACAAACATCGTAAATTGTTAATTGACTGTAACTATATTTCTGTTACTCAAATTCGTAATGAGAAAAAAGAAATCATCAAAAATTTATACACGTTAATCTCTAATCCGAAAATTGAAGAAGAAGTACAAGATGAGGGTATCCGTCAAAATGACTGTGACCCTATCCCCCAATTTGATGGATACCCTATCAGTCAAAACGACCGACATAAAAGTAACAGTTTTAAAATTAACAATATAAAAGATGATGATGATATTAATAACGCATGCGAAAGCAAATTAACTCATGAAAATTTCTCTAGCTATTCAAAACAAAAGGGCGTAGACTGTCCTTTGACAGTTCGAGAACGATTAACAACTGTACTTAAAGGAAAAGACTACTTAGCTCCGTTAGCTGTTTCTTTGCTTGCTGCTGGCGTGTCTGATGCAGATTGCTTAGAGATTATACAGTTTATTGTTACTTTGCCAGTCATTGATGAAGAAGTATCAGACCTGGTTAATGCACAAATACGTGCGAACGAAACAGAAGCTAAAACAAACGGTCTTACTAGCTATAAGGCTTATTTCATTACAGGCTTAAAACAAAAGCTAGAAAATGCAGATATTTTTGTTCAAGAGACAAATATTGTGAATCCTGATACAATTAAACCGTTACCAACTGTTACCATGCATAATTGGGTTTAATTTGTTGAATGGAGGAGGAAAGAAAATGAAAGAAGAACAAAACAGAGTAGAGAAAACCAAAAGAAAAAAAAGGACCAAAACGGCCATCTTGATAATTTTATTTTTACTTGTTATAGGCGGAGGAGCGTTTGCATTAGTAAATAGCAAAAATTTATTTTCAGAGCATACTGCTAAAAGTAAACATGTGAGTATTTCTAGCGAGACCAAAGAATCTAAAAGTAAACCAAGTACATCATCTAGCTATGTAAGTAACAGTGATGAGCGTAAAACAGAATTAGACACAACGGATTTATCAAATGAACAAGTTGTAGAATGGATAAATTATGTAGTAGATAATTGGGAGAAAGCACACAATATTGCTTGGCCATATACTGTTGATCGGTTAAATGATTTAAACGGGCGAGATAGTAATTCAATTTATTATAGTGTTAGATTTCAAAATCCCAAATATCCCATGATGATATTACGAATTAATCCAGAAGGAATCATGGAATTTGAAACAAATACAGTAGACGGAACTAAAAATAAGAATTATGAATATAAAGTTTTATCTAAAAACTATAAAGATATCAGTTTGATTAATGATTTAGATGCTTCTGAATTAAGTAAAATATCGCAACAAACAGAGCAATCATCTAATAATAGTTCTGGATATAGTTCATTAAACATCAATCAAAGAATTAGTTTAATGGCACGATTACATGACAAAATTGATTTTCAAGATTTTGTCAATATCACTTATAATATAACTGAACTCCCTGATGGAACTCAAAATGTTGTAATTAGAAATTATGGGCTCCATGCTCACACAGAAACAATTGCCTACAAAGTAGATAAAACTACTATAAATCCAAGCTCGTTTCCAAGCGATCAGATAACTACAAAAAATGACTTGTTCAAAATATACGAACAAGACAAAGATAAGTATAATGAATTGGCAACTAAAGTTAGTTATGATTCTTCTTTAGAATTTTCACAAAATAATTAATCAAAAAAATATATCTTATTGAGTTCTATACTCAATAAGATATATTTTTTATTTTACGACTTTTCCGATTATATATATTTCATCAGTTTCTGAAGTATAAAAATCTGGAAACAAGCGGTTGCCATCTTTATCAACATCGGTATTAAAAGAAACAAAGCGTAGTCTGTCTTTTTCTTTATAGATACGTTTGATAAATGCATTCCCGTTAATTTCAACACATCCTATCATACCCTGCTCTATTTCAGATTGTTTTCTAACAAAAATTATTTGTCCATCTTCATAAGTTGGATACATGCTGTCGCCAGATACACGGAATGCTAAATCATAATCTTTCGGAATATCATTTTCAGGAATCTCTATTGTTTCTATAGGTTGACATTTATCATAATTAATTGTTCCATATCCAGCGGTCATAATCCCATATAAATTTACAGATTTTTTGACTGGTAAAGATATAACATTGTTTTTTTCTTGTTTTTGTTCCTTTAGTTGCTGCTTTGCAGAGTTTAGTACAACTAATTTTCTATCAGAAGTTAATTGGTTAATAATAGTTGTAATTCTTGAAATTATATCTGAATCTTCATTACTTAAATTAAGCAAATCCTCTGGTTTCATATTTAGTCCATCAGCGATTTTAATTATATTTTCGACTTTAGCATTCATGATTCCACGTTGGAGAATTGATCTAACAGTTGTGTATGGTAATCCAATTTCTATTGAGAACGCATTAACATTTCCAAATTTTAATTCAATCAATTTTTTTAAACGATCTTCTAAGTTCATGTGATCACCTCCTGAAAGTATAGTACCATACGAAAAATCGTATAACAAGAGATAAATCCATTGACAATATACGAAAAATCGTATATTGTTTAATTAAACAATATTTAGCGTTTATTTTTTTATAACGATATACGAAAATTCGTACAAAAGGAGTGACTTTTATGTTAGATAATTTAGAAAAAGCTAGACAAGAAAAAAATATATCATTAGTTTCTATGGCGGCTGTATTAGGTGTTAAATATCAAACACTTAGAGAAAAGATAAACGGAACTTCTGAATTTAAATTTAAAGAAGCTCTAATAATCCAAGAAGAATTTTTTCCAGAATATGAGATTAAATTTTTATTTAAAAAATAAGTATGGAGGAATTAGTATGTCAAAAGAAAAACTAGATTTTATTTTAGAAGTATTTCCACATGTTCAAAAAATTTTACCATTTGCTACAGAAGATAATTTAGAAAAATTATTTGAACAAGCGAAGCAACGTTTAGAAGTTGAATTAATGGAAGTTCAATTTGAGTAAGTGTAGGAGGAGGGAATTTAATGTCTGAAAAAATCAGAACAGCCTGTAATAACATTTATGGCTTCAGAGTTGTTGAAGAAGAGGAGATTAACAAAGTAAGCACTCCACGTATGAATTTACCAAAAGTAGTAAAGGAACGAATCATGTTTTTTAGAAAATATCTTGATGATGGGATGACTTTTACAGGATGTCTACGGATGGTTATGGCAGTAGAAGATGAAACAGAGTTAAAAATGGATTTTGAAGCTGGCTCATACGAAGATTACTTACCAGCAACTGAAGAATTTAAAAAGTGGCGTGACGAATTTGCATTATCTCAATTACATGAAATGGAAGTTGCTGTTGCCCTAATTTATGGATTAGGTGATGGGAGTAATGAATAAACAAAAAATGGAAGAATCTAATTTTTTGGATGAATATAGAAAAGCTGGTTGGAAACTATGTTCAAAAATTATTGGCATAAAAGAGGAGAAAACAACAATGGATAAACAAGAATTGATTGAAGAGTTAAAATGCTTAGAAGTTAAAACAGGTAGTCTCGATTATCTGAAAGGAGCTAACTATGCAACAGAAAGAGCAATTAGTTTAGCAAAACAACTAGACGAACCGAAAAAAGTAGTTGTTCCGAAGTTTGTAGCTGATTGGCTTACTGATTTAAGAGGTCAAATCAGTAATGTTAAGTTAAATTCTGGGGCTGTTTTCATGACGTTCATCGGCAGACAGTTAGAGCGGTACTATGATGAAGAATACTCGTTTTTAACTGAAAAAATAGAGAGCTGGCTTACAGTTCCAAAAAATAAAGTTAAACTAATGAGCGCCATTGACAACGGCTACGAAGTCGAGAAAGAGCCAATCATTCATGAACTAAAGATCTTACCAGAATACTTTGAAGCAGTTGTTTCAGGTAATAAACGTTTTGAAATCCGTAAGAATGACCGTAACTATAAAAAAGGCGATATCTTACGCTTAAACGAATATCAAGACGGACAATATACAGGTGATGTCTATGTCGCAGAAATAACTTACATTACAAATTATGCACAACAAGATGGCTATATTGTCTTAGGGATTAAGGGGAAGCAGGTAACTAATGAAAACTGATTTAACCAAACAAGCCGAGAAATGCTTGTGGTACTACACCAACAAAATGGGTGTGTTCGGCTGTTTTGAGGTGACAATTGGATGGTTCGGTAAGGAAAGAGTTGATTTCATGACTTATTCAACGGACAACACTATTAGATGTTATGAAATAAAAGTAACGTTGGCAGACTTAAAGAGCTCTGCAAAACAAACGTTTTTAGGTGATTATAACTATTTAGTAGTTACGAACAAATTATGGGAAAAGATTCAAGCCAATCCAGATTTGAGATGGAAATATCACAACCAAGGAATACTAGTTTTTTCTGAACTAAGACACAATTTAGGTATTACAAGTGTTAAAAAGGCGAAAAAACAAAATGTACCTCTAGGAACACGAGCAACGGTCTTAGAAAGTATGGTGCGATCTTTAAATCGAGAAGTTGAGAAATTTTACAAGGTAAAGCCTTTTTGGGGATTAAGTGAGGAGGATGAATAAATGGAACAAATTATATTAACAAATATTGATGAAAATAAAATTGATATGGAAGCAACAGGACTAGAACAAAAAGAAATTGTCTTTACATTATCTGCTGCTTTAATTGGATACAGCAAAGAATTAGGCTTAACAAAAGCGATACTAAATGAAATTATGTCCGATCTGTGGAAAGATGATGAATAGATGAAGTACAAAACTAGATATCACAGCATTGTTCCGAAAGGACAAATAGGCGAGTGTGTTGATAAAGTCGATGGAAAAATTTTAGCTTTATTGATCAAATTTGAAAATGGCGAAGTATTTTGGTTTATGAAGCGAGACCTAATTAAAATTGAGGAGTGAATATTATGGAAAATAGATTTGAATGGTTTGAAATAACTGATAATATTGCTGAAAAATTAAATGAACTATCAAAAACATATGCAATATGCGATGTTAAATATGTTGTGACTTGGTCGCCAAATATGGCATACGATAAAACTTATGCACTGATAAAAGCGATCCGTTTAGACGAACCAATTTTTAGAGATAAATAAATTCAGGTAGGAAATAAAATTCCAAAAAGGAGAAAAGCAAGTATATGAAAAATATACAACCTTACTTTTCTCATGATAGCAATGCACGAAATTCTGATGAGTTAATTCCAGTACGCATGAAATTTGGTGCAGAAGGTTATGGCGTGTATTTTATGTTGTTAGAACGATTAAGGGAAGAAGGGAACTACACGAGTATCAAAGATTATAATACGATAGCCTTTGATCTTCGTGTAGATACTTCAATCATTAAATCAGTTATTGAAGACTTTGGGTTATTTGCCTTCACCGAAGACGGTGAGTGTTTTTACTCCGAAGGCTTGAATAAACGAATGGCCTTTATGGAAGAAAAATCAAAAAAACGTTCTGAAGCAGGTAGAAAAGGCGCTGAAAAACGCTGGTCACAAAATCAAAATGAGTCAAATGCTATGAATGAGGAAAATAAAAATATAGCAAAAAAATGGCAAACGGATAGCAATGCTATAGCAAAGCCATCAAAAAAAAATAGCAAACCTAAAAATGCTAATGCGATTGCTACCGAAAAAAATAGCAATAAAATAAAAGAAAATAAAAACAAAGAAAATAAAATAAAAACAAAAGAAACTGCTGCTTATTCTAGCGTAGATAAAACAAAAGATAGTACGGCTGTTTCCTACTGGCTAAATCAAGTCCACCCAGCAGAAGCACCAACGATTATGGAATCGATTAATTTTTGGGTAGAAGATTTTGGAGGATATGACGAAATTGTTATATTGGCCATTGATGAAATGTTGAAAAATGGGGCTAAGAGCTATAACTATTTGGATACCATTCTAAAATCTTGGGAAACAAAAAAACTAGATACACCTGAAAAGGTGAAAAAACATTTATCTGGTTATTACAACAAGCGCAAGAATGATAATAACCAAAAAGGTGGGAGTATGAGTGACTGGGACGAATTACTTTGAGTATTTATCACAAGTGCATGAAATAGACGAACGTTGCGAAATTCACGGTACTCGATTAAAAGTTTTTAAAGACTTTGAACCGTTTTGTCTAGCTTGTAGGGAAGAACGTATCAGGGAAGAAGAACAAAAGAGATTCGAACAAGCTTTTGACAGGAAGAAGCGACGGACTACACAAGAGGTTCTTTTAAAGGACAGCGTTTATACTGATTCAACACTGCAAACCGCTTGCTTTGAAAATTATCATGTGAAACCAGGTACTGAAGCAGAACACGCCAAAGAATTTGCTATAAATCAAGCGAGGGAGTATTACCGATTACGTTTAGAAAATAATAAATCAATTGATCAAGAACAAGAAGAAGAGCAACAGCAAGCATTTACTACGGTCTTTAGTGGACCAGTTGGCGTTGGAAAAAGTCATTTAGCAATGAGTATTTTAAAAAAATTGAATGAATATAACGATTTGACTTACTCGTGTTTATTTTTCAGTCTGGATCAATTATTGAGACGTATTCGAAATAGTTATGACGATGAAAGTGAGTATCTTACTGAAGCAAGAGCGGTACAACTGGCGCTGGATGCTGATTATTTTGTACTTGATGATTTAGGAGCAGAGGTAGGAAGCATTGAAACGAATAAGCGAGCTACTGACTTTATGATTCGGGTATTAAATGCAATCGTTGATGGTCGCCAAGGAAAAGGATTGATTATTACAACGAACCTAACAAACTTACAGATTCAAGCAATTTATGGGCATCGGATTTACAGTCGTTTATTTGCAAATTCAAAAAATCATTTGTTTATTTTCAATGACAAACGACAAACACCAGACTATCGATTAATGGGCGGTGAAAAAAATGTGTAAGTGGTGTAATGACAAACGAGTGGTACAAGAATTTGATTCACTTTTTGGCATTTTAAAGGTTAAGCCTTGTCCTGTTTGTAATCAAATAGTTAATAATTACGAAGCTCAAAAGGACGGTGACCTATTAAATGACAGACAATTTTTGGATGCTCCAGGGAAATCAATTGAAAAAATGGCGAGATAGAAGAAACCTAACACAAAAACAATTAGCCATGAAAATAGGTTGTCAACGTATGACGATTAGCAGGATAGAACAAGAAAAGCAAAAACCATCGTTAGAATTAGCCTATTCTTTAGCAAATGCTTTAGATTTAAAGATAGAAGACCTCTTTTTATTTGAAAACAAGGAGCGTGAAAATGTGTGATCACTGAAAATTATATTCATTCAGAAGGAAGAAGATTCGATGTACCGATTAAAAGAAAACGGACAAAAAGTAATGTAAAAGTTGGCGGCATTTATTGGTGTTCTGTAAAACCGTTTCAAGGTAAGATACGTGCGGAATGTTTAACGATTTACGATAATTCGGCATTAGTAAAAATTATAGTATGTGAAAAAGAAGCCGATGAAGCGTTACAAGTTCAATTAAATCACCTAACTGTGGTTAGCTTAAAAAATATGAAAGGCGTGTAACAAATGAGTAAGCAAAAGAGAAAGTCGTTAGCTTCTGATTACCCTTATAAGCGCATCAAAGAGGTTGCAAGACGTTATGGGTATAAATGTCTTAGTAACGTAAAAGAATGGGACTGTGGCCGTTTTGAGGCGTTTGACTGGCATATTGGAAAAGTAATCTTAGTAGACTTAAAGGAAGCGAGTGTGAGTGAATGGAATCCAATGACAAAAGAGTGGGATCAACAATAGAATTAGCGCCAGAACAAGAGAACATGATTCGTGTATGTACCCGCCAATACATGGATGATACAAATAATTATCCCAGAGCATGGTCTGATCGGAAAGACGCTGTTATCACCAAATATAAACCTGTCTATCGTCTAATGGAGAAATACCCTGATCCAGCAATGATTCAACGAATCGGCAATATAATTGTGGACGAATGGCGCAAGTATGAATAACCTTTTTTCGAAAAAGAGTTATTCTGTTATAATTAACAGAAAGAAGTAAGGAACAGGAGAATAACCCATGGCAAAATTCCAGAATGTATTTAAAGAAGCAAGTCGACGCATGAAAAATTTCCAAGCTCGTGGCTTTATTCCATCAGGTTCTAAGTATGTTTTCCAAGATTTTGTCAATGAAGTATCGGCAGAGAATAGAGGAGAAAACTATACAGGTGCTTATACAAAGAATGCATACAATCAAGCCTATGGATCAAATATAGATTACGATTCTTCAGAAACTTTTCAAGAGATTCAACAAGGTCGAAATGAAAAGCTCGTTCAAATATACCAAAAAGAATTACTAGAAATTTATCATACGAATGATTTCTATGATATGGCATCTGATTACGGAAATGGCCGAGGAGGAGGTTTCTCACCTTCTGAAGTAATGAGTATTGATACTCTTGAAGGACTAATTGATAATGCAAGCGAAGCTATGAATGTAGAGCCTTATCTATTTAGAAATAAAGTAGGGCGTAATAGAAGTGAAGAATCTAGTATGATGGACACATATCAAAACCAATTCATCGAAGAGTTAGGTCGTTTAATCGATGAAATGAGCGAACAAAAAATGAAATTTAAATACTAAAAGTTAGGTGGAACTTATGAGCAATGAGGTAATGAAATCTGATGCATTTCAAACAAAAGTAAAAACAATGTTAGGATTAACTTATTTAACACGTGCCAAATTAGATGGATTTAACGGAAACCACTATATTTTGAAAGACATCTATGTAAATTCTACTAAAAATACTTCGCAAATCCATTACCTTGGATGGGATGATCCACAAAAAATACCTTTTTATCCTGATACAGATAGTTATCGTGGAGCAACTTCAGGAAGCAAGTACAACAAAGAGTTACTTGTTCCTAATGAACGAATGATTGAATATGATTTTGCTGAAGCATATACAAATATCATGAGAAACTATAAACTGCCATCGAATGTATACCTAGAAAATGTTCGTTTTGATAAAGAAAAATTATTAGAGCGGTTAGCTAGTTATGATAAACCTCAACCATACAAAGAATTATCAACGTTCGTTTTTGTAAAAGTTGCCATTGAAGCAATTGCAAAAGAAAGTACGTATACTGCTTTTGGTTCACATTTTCAACAATATCGAAAAAATCTTAGTCGTACATTAACAGTTACTGAAATTGAATTAAAGTTAATTATGGATTTTTATGATGTAAAAGCATTAGAAATACTAGAAACGTATACTTTCCGAACACGTAAAGGCCTGTTAGAAGATTATTTTGAAAAAATTGATCGACTAAAAGAGGATGAAGAAACCAAATTCTTTTATAAAATGTTACGGAACAAAATTTATGGAACGATTGGTAAACGAGAATTGTCTACTCACGAAGCAAAAATATTTAAGTTTCCAATGTATAATCGTGCATTTTCTTCAATGGTAGCTGGCGTGTTTAGAGATAGAATCGCACGCTACGAACAAAAGTATGTAAATAGTGAATATGGACTTGTATTAATTAAAACAGACGGCTTGTATTTTAAAAAAGAAGTTCCTGAATTTGAAGCATTAAACAAAAAAGGGATTGTAAAGAAAAAAGTACATGTTATTACAGACCATGATGTGAAAAATTAAAAAAGAAATAAAAAGCGAAGCAGACAAGCTTTGCTTTTTTGATAGAGAGGTGAAAAGAATGGAGAAAAATAAATATGAAACGGAAGAAGGTTATTTAAATGTGCCAATCATATGGGAAGAAGTGGAACAATTCGCTTTTTTAGTTGGCGCACGAAACGTAGGTAAAACTTATGGATTCTTAAATTTTTCAATCAAACGAGGATTAGATACTATTTTAGAATGTTTTGATTTTTCTACACTACAGGAATTTAAAAAATTACCTACTCTGATGGAAGCAGAATTTCAATTTTTATTTTTACGCCGATATATTACACAAGCTAAGTCTGCCAGTAGAAATTTAGTATTGGCTGACTTTTATCAACCATTTTTAGATAAGTTGCCTGAAGAAGTAAAAAAACAATATGAAGTATTTGTAGAATATCAGGGCTCTTCAGAAGAGCCTAGAGAAATACTATTAGTTTTTAGAAATAAGGAACTAAAAAAAGATAAAAAATGTATTAAATTAGGTTATCTTGGTGCGGTAAGTATGGCAGAAAAATTTAGAGGACCAGGTCTGCCAAAAGTAAAAGTAATATTATTGGATGAATTTCAATCGAAAAAAAATTGGGATTATTTACCAAATGAACCTGTAGAGCTAGAAGATATTTACGAATCCGTTGGACGTTTAAGATGTGGAACTGGAGATATTAAAGTGATTGCATTAGGGAATTCAGGGACAATTTTAAATCCTTATTTTGATTATTATGGATATGACGAATTCACGGAGGTTAAAACAGTAAAGCGTGAAGGAGAAGTTCTTTTTTATCATTTACCCAATAAAGCAAAAAGAAGCGAGCAATCTAAAAATTTATTTAAAGGATCAGCATATGGTAAATATTCATTAGATAATGATTTTGCGGACAATCAGTTATTTAATGTCATTAGATTAAAAGAAGCAAAAGCGCCTCGAAAATGTCTATATAATATTTTCTTTGGGGAAACATATATCGGTGTTTGGAGAACAGGAGACTATAAAATTCTAATTAGCCGTGTAAGTGATCCAGATAAATTAGATATTGTTGATCGGACACCTATAGAAGAACAAGTGCTAGATCAACAAGTATACAGGGTACTTTCAGATAAATTACAAAACAAACAACTTTATTTTGATTCGCCAGAATTGAGGTTAATTGCTGAAAAACACTTGCGCAAATATATTTATAATTCGGCGAGTGAATGGGAAACCTTTTAACAAATAAAAAAACCACTCTATCAAAATTAGAGTGGTTTTTATGTTGTCAAGAGGTAAAAATGAGCGAAGTATGTCGCATTAATGAGCGATGTACGTCGCTTTTTGATTTTTTTAAAAGAAAACATGCTAAACTTCACTTGAAATTTAAAAACTGGTGAAGTAAAAAAACTAAATTTGAAGGGAGGGTAGGAAATGTTCAGTAAAGAAGATATGTTAACCTATGAAAAATTTAATAAAAATATACGAATGTTTCCTAACTTCTCGCTTGATTATGTTTATGGGAAAATCAATATATTTTATGACTTTCATAAAGATAAACAAGGTAAAAATACAAACTATAATCGTGAGTTGCTTTTTTCAATAAGTACACTTAAACCTTTTAGAATTATAGCTCCAGCAGGGTATCGCTTAATTCAATTTAAAAGTGTTCCGAATTTTGAAAAAATTGAAACATTAGCAATTAAATTATCAAGGACACCAATTAGCTTTCGTGGGGAAATTCCTTTAAATCATTCAAATGGTGACTTAGAATCTGGTGTTCTTGTTAGAGTTAACAGTTTAGAAGAAATTCTAAAGCCTAGAAAAGATAAAGCATATATTTTACCTAATGGAGAAATGTATATTCTTGATAATGAGGGAAAGCAACTTATTAAAATAGGCGGTAGTGATGGGAATATTGACTTAACGAAGTATGCGAAAAAACCAGAAGATATTGATATCATGGACCCGCAACTAAAGGCATTCATTGAAGAAGTCATAAAAGAGTAGGAGTGATTGGTAGTGAATGATGTAACTAAATTAACAAAAGCAGTAAAAAAATTATTTGATAAAATAGCAAATCTTGTAACGAAAGAAGAATTACAAAATTATGCAAAAAAAACTGATATTCCGAATACAGATAATTTTGTAACAAAAACACAGCTTGAATCTGATTTAACGAAATATGCGAAAAAACCAGAAGATGTATCGATTACAGATACAGAATTAAATCAATGGCTTGAAGAATTCATACAATAAGAAAGGCCTGATATAAGTGAACGATGTGTTGAGGTTAGCAAAAGCAGTAAGAAAAATAAATACAATTTTTTCTACGTTTAAAGATAGTATTTATACCAAAAACGAAGCAGACAATAAATTCATAAACCAAGAGTTGATGGAAAATGGATTGTATGTAATTAAAAATAAAAATGTTGAAAATATGAATGATGCTATTCAACCAGGTGTTTATTCAATTTCAGCTACAGGAGTTGAAAATAAACCTTTACCTAATTCTGGTTCTCTATTCGTCAATAAAGACCAAGGAGGAATCAGACAGTTCTTTCAGACGGAGAGAACAATTTTTATCCGACAATTTGGGGGAATTCCTCCGTCCTGGACGGATTGGAAAGAATTAGGCTTACAAGGTCCAAAAGGTGATACTGGTCCGATTGGTCCACAGGGACCAAAGGGAGATACACCTGATATAAGCAATTTAGTAACAAAAACACAGTATACAAATGATTTGAATAAAAAGATTGATAAAACAGCATTTAATGCTATAGGGCAACATATTTCTTTTAATGGAATCACTATACACATTCAAAAATCGAATACAGTTGTTACATGTAATGTCGAAGGAATCTTTAAAAAAGGGAAAGCCAACGGATGGCATGAGGTGTCGACAAGAGCAGAAACAAGTTATAGACCAGTTAACATGATTATTAAAGTACCTTTAACAATAAATATAGGGAATACCATTCAAATAAATAAGTATGCAGCATTACAAATAGAAACATCTGGTCGAATCATGATTCGAGTTTATGGACTTCAAAATGACGATGTAGAGTTTGGAGGGAGTGCAACATGGATAAGATAAAAATATGGATTACAGTGGACGAAAATCAAATGCTTGCGGACTATTCACTCGCTGCTAAGGAAAATTATATTGAAATTGAAGTAACTGAAGAGCCGAAAGATTATTTGAATTGGGGATTACGCAATGGCAAATTAGTTCATTATCCTGATGATTTAAATGATTTAACAAACAATAGAACAACTTCTTTTGTCGGAAATGTAATGTTGAACTTTGCAGTTATTTCATGGGCGTTGTCCTATATACCGCTAATCGGAAAAATCGTTCTAGATTATCCTAAATATACTGATATTCAGTACGAATACGAACTACTTGGATTGACTGATGATAATATGGAAACATTTGTTAAATTTAAACGTATCACAGAAAAACAATATAAAGAAATAACAGGAAAAACTTATCATGAAAATGAAAGTTAGTAGGAGGATATCATGGAAAAATATTTTAATACGGTTGCAATGACATTTGGTGTATTTGGAGGAGTTATTGTCAGCTATTTGGGAGGCATGGACGCTATTTTACATGCGATTTTATTTTTAGTAGTGATTGACTATATCACTGGATTAGCTAAGGCATGGAAACAAAAGAAAATTTCAAGTGAAGTAGGTTTTATTGGTTTGCTGAAGAAAATTATGATTTTTGTAGTAATTGCCGTAGCGGTAGAAATTGAAAAATTAACCAATAACAATATTCCTTTAAGAGAAGTAGTTATTATGTTCTATATTGCTAATGAAGGAATATCTTTATTGGAAAATATATCAGAATTTGTACCGCTTCCTGATAAATTAAAGGATTACTTTATACAAATCAGAGATAGTAACGAAAGAGGTGAAAATAATGACATTGAACGTCATTGATATTTCTAGTTGGCAGACAGGTATTAATTTAGGAAAAGATGGTGTTCCTGCTGATGGGGTTGTTATTAAAGCTACAGGAGGAACTGGATATGTTAACCCTGATTGTGATCGAGCATTTCAAGAAGCAATTAAAAGTGGTAAAAAAGTAGCGGTCTATCATTATGCACATGAAATCGGCTTTCAAGGAACAGCTGAACAAGAAGCGGAATTCTTTTTACAAAATGTAGCTGGATATATTGGAAAAGCGATTTTTATCCTAGATTGGGAAAGTGACAATAAACATGATGTAGCATGGGCAAAGCGTTGGTTAGATACTGTTTATGAAAAAACAGGAATTAAACCATTATTTTATACGTATACACACATGGTTAATAATTATGATTTTTCTAGTATTGGAAATGCTGATTATGGGTTATGGATTGCAAATTATCTAAGTGACAAACCACAAGGATATAGTCAACCAGCACCGCCTATCAGTAATGGGTTTCCTTTAACAGTGATGTATCAATATACATCAAGTGGGAAATTACCTGGCTGGGGTGGATACCTGGATTTAAATGTATTTTATGGAACGCTTGAAGACTGGGACTTATATGCAACAGGAAGTAAGCGGCCAGAAAAAGAAAATGAAGAAATAAATAATAATAAAAAGGAAGTGACAACTATGCATTGTATTTATGAACGACCAATGAGAGATGGAAAACCAAATAATGATAATGGAAACACGTGGGGGAAATATTATTGTAATGGCGTTAATTGTCGTCATATCCCATATGAAGATAACGTTAAGTTATTGAAAGAACTATACAAAAAGAACAATGGACACGAAATGCCTGTTTATACAAAAGAAGATTGGACTATCTATGCGCCGTGGTATAAACGATTAGAAGAAATGTTTCCAGTTGTCTAATTCTTGTTATTAATTAAAGGAGAGTGACGCAAATTGTCTAGCTACACTATTGAATTAGGATTCTTATTAAGAGGATTTTCAGATATTAATGAAAATCCTATGATGTACGCCTCTCCTTTTTCTATTATTGAGAACTCCCGAGAGAATTTTTTTAAGGCTTTAGGAAGATATCCTTTTAAAATTTGGGGAGATGAGCGGGACCAGGCGTTTAAAGAAGAATTTGAAAGAATGTTTTTAGAATATTTTTATATGAAAGAGATAGGATTTCAAACACCAGCCGCTTTTTATTTAGAATTAGGTAATTTTCTTCGTAGAAAAATGCCGATTTATTGTAATCATTGGCGTTACCTCTTAGAAGAAATGTACGTAACTAGTACAGGTAACAGTCAAGGAACCACTACTAATGGAGATAGTAGAGTAATTGATTCTAAAGGCCATTCTGAAACGAATGGAAAAACTGAAAGTGATAGTAATACTAAAAGTGTAACAAAAGGAGCAAATACAGATTTGCCCGATACCCAATTAGATCTTGATGTTAGCAATTTAGATTATGCATCACAGGCAAATAAAACTGAATCAACTAGTGATACAAAAACTACAGGTAAATCCAATAGTATAACAGACAGCGAAGATCATACGATAAATAAAGGTAGTTCTTCTGGTAATTCTATTACAGATACATTTGGAAGAAATAAAGATGTGTTTGATATTTATAAACAATGGATTGATAGTGGCTATGATCTGTTTACACCACTTTTTCATGATTGCTTAAAAGAACAAATCTTTATGCCGCTACTCTAGGAAGTGATTTTTATGAAACGTTTGTTAATTAATGAATGGCGATTATTGTCAAAAGAAGAGCAAGAAAAATATCACTATGTTAGTGATAAAGAGGGGTGCTATTTTTGCGAAACGCCACCTGAAGAAAATCAAACAGAAGAAATTGATGATTTTGAAAAAATAATGAATAGCAAAGGGGAATAAAGAAATGGAAGACGTAGAAAAAACACCAGAAGAATTAGCAAAAGAAGAAAAACTAGCCGAATTTTTAGGCGAAGAAGTGAAAAAGGATGTTGAAGAGGAAAATCCAACTGATCCAGTTGATCCAATCGAGGAAGAACCTACTCCAGCAGTTATCAAAAAATTAAATCCTTTTGAATTTGTTTACACACAAGAAGGAAATGTTCTGATGAGCGCTGAAACGTATCAGAAAATTATGGCTAAATTTTTTTAATAATGAAAATTGAAAATAACCTGTAGAGGAGGTGAGGACAATGTCTGTATATGAAGGAACAAAAGGAATGCTACAAAAATTCCAAAATAATATATTTGAAAGAGTTAATCAATTACTAAAAGATAGAGATGGAAAAATTGAAAAAAACGCCTCCGATATCCTTTCTAATGCAAAACAAGCCAGCCAAGACTTAGATAAGCTAAAGAAAGAAACAGAGGCGCAAATCAAACAACTATCAGATCAAGTGACAGCTGCTACTGATAATACTAATGAATTAAAAAAACAATTGCAAGAAGCAATTAAACGTATAGAAGTTTTAGAAGGAAAAACAACATCTTAAAAAAAGAATGGAGAATGAATCATGGAAGAAACAAAAGAATTAATTGAAGAAGCAGTGGAAGAACAAAAACAAGATGCAACAAATACAACGTATGCAGAAGATGATGGTCAAGAAGAAGTAGTTGAACCAGCTGAAACTAATGAACCAGAATCTTTTGAACAGACTGAAGGCGACGTTGTTCCAGTAGAAGAACCAAAAGAAGAATGGCAAGAAGATGCTAATCAAAATCAACAAGAAATTGAATCAGATATTCCAGAAGAAGTTGGAACAGGAGCTTTTTCTAAAGCACGTAATGCGTGGGCTAATGGCTGGGGGGCTTAATCATGAATTTAGATACTACCCAACAAAAAGTTGCGGTACTTGAAGCGCTAGATAATATGTCGGTGTTTCTATCAAACAATAAAGAACATATGGAGCCTTCACAGTTAGCGCAGTTAATTATTGATCAAGAAGAATTAACAGAAAAAACACGTGTACTTTTCCTAGAAGAAAAGAATTTAGATTCTGTACTGGAGAAACTAACGAATGAGGTTAATAACCAAGAAGAATTGATTAATAAACAAAAACGTTTGTTAGAAGCTACAGAAGCTGAACTGGAAGAAAGAACACCTGACGACGAATATAAAGGAGTGATTGCTAATGTTTAAGGCAGAACTACCTAAATTTTTTACCGTCGAATCAACTGATCAATATTTTGTTGATGATGTAAACAAATTATTTGGATATAAAACCCATGAATCTTTTGAAGGTGAAAGCCTGAAAGAATTTATGGATGTATCCAATACATTGGAAGATCGTCTATTAGAATTCAATAACATCATCAACCAAAAATTGTCTCATTACAATGATTTAAAAAAATCCTTTGAAAAGAATAATGAGCAATTACGAGCATTAAATGATCAAATTTGTGTGGCCAAAGTAGAAAAGAAAACTTTTGGGCATAAAACATTAGCTGAAACATATGGAGAAGGCGAAATTAAACCAGACCTAGTTGATCTAATTAAAAAAGAAGAGGAGTAGAAAATTATGAATGGATTTAAAAACTTAGGTGTTACCGCACCAGAATTTGTTAACACAGTTAGAGAAGTATTACCAGAACCTTATCGTAGCAATTTGCCTATTGCTAAAGCAGGACAGAAAGATTTTTCAGCTATTGGGCAAGTTCTTTCTGAAGATGATCACTTTGCAAGTTTATGGCATAAAAATGCCATTAAAATGGTAATGAAAATCTTGCAACGAGACAATAAAATTGTTAATCCTTTATCCGAATTTGAAGGGGAATTAATTACATCAGGTGAATACATTGAGGATATGATTTTAGATATTGCTGAAACATTCCAATTTGATCCTTCAGCAGCTGAAAAACGATTGTTTGAACGCCGACCACCCGAATTGAAAGCAGTAATTCATAATCATAAGCGTGATGTTTCAAATGTACGTACGATTCAAGACACGTTAATTACGGATATTTTCCAAAGTGAAGCAGGTTTAGATCGTTATGTTATTCAAGTAACACAATCAATGCTTTCAGGTAATGAACAAGAAAAATATTATGAAACAAAAGCTTTGATTTCAACTGCTATTCGTAAGGGATTAATGCGTGTCATCGACTTAGGGAATAAAGTTACATCAAAAGACTTACAAAAAGCGATTTTACGACACTCAAAACGAATGGTTCACCCTGGACGATTCTATAATATGGGAAATGTAGGACAACCTAATAATATGGGACGTACTGGAATTAGTATCCAAGCAGATCGCCAAGAATTACGTATGCTATTACCTGTTGATACATCTGTTGATTTGAATGTTGACTTCTTTGCTGGTGCATTCCATTTAGATGCAGTACAAAGTGGATTGGCTATTAAAGAAGTAGATGCTTTCCCAAGTATTTATGAATATACAAAAGATCACACGATTACAGATATTGATATGGCAAGTGGTTTCTTCAATGACTTTAACTATAAAGTCGGTGATGTTGTTCCAAAAGGAGCACAAGCAAAACCAGAAGCGTATGAATATGCGAAAGAAAACGGATTAGATGATATTGAACTAGTCTTTGATGCTTCACGTATTCAAGCGGTTATCTTAGATCGTCGCGCATTAGTGATTAATCCAATGTTAGAAACAACATTGGCATCACAACCAAACTCATTAGGACGTTATGTTCAAATTATTTTACAAGATAAAGAACTATTTTCTTATAGTCCATTTATGCCTGCTTGTGTAATCATGTCTGATTCTCCAGATGATTGTAATTCGCAGTGTGAAAAAAAAGTCAAAGATGTAACTGTTGATGGTAAAAGCGTAGTTGGTGAAAATGGGGTGGCTGATATTCCATACACTGAAGACGTGACAAAAGCAACTGATGAAGTTGTAAAAAATGAAGAAAAAGAAGCCGATACAAAACCAGACGAAAAGAAAAACAGTAAGTAAAACGGCTGAAAAAATAAAGAAAAAAGGCCGCTAAATTTAAATTAGCGGCCTTTTATTTTAGGAGAGATATTATGGAAAACCAGTTATTTGAAGATACATGGGGATACCAAACAGGTTTAGCCTCTTCATACAACAACGTGATAGGAAATAGAAGAGACTTGCTACAAGGGATCGGAACTAGTTCTACAACTACTGGAGATAATCTGGGAAATAATTATGTACAATTCGAAGCAATACAAACATTTATACTAATTAGACAAATTAAAGATATGCTGATCAATTTATTTAAGTATGAAAATATGCCGCCTACGTTAAATACAGCTCAATTAGAAACTATGCTCCGTCAAATGGGTGGAGGGGTTTGTGTAGGTAAAGACGAATTAGGAGACCTAGTGATTTTAGGAAGAGCAGACGAATTAGGGTATAACCTATATGGGAATGTTATCCCTAGTCTTTTTGACGGTAATAATAATTTTTTACAAAGTAAAAAGGTTATTACTAACAGAAATTTAAAAGGCGATTATGTCGTTTTTTATAACAAGCAAAGCTTTAATGATTTTTATGCTACTGATTATGATATCGTCGAACACTATGCGAAACAATTAGCAACTATTAAAGCAACAGAAAGAATGAATATTATGCAAATGCGTAGTCCATATATTTTGAAAGGTAAAAAAAACGGCCAAGTCGGACAAGTATTACAAAGTAAAATTCAAAAAGGTGACTTGTTTTTAGAGGTAGAAGAGGGTTCAGATATTACAGATAAAATTGAAAAACTAGATTTAAATGTAACAGATAGGACACCGTCACTACAAAATGCCTATCGGAATACATTTAATGAAATGCTGACGTTATTTGGTATCTATAATAACCCAGAACAAAAGAAGGAACGAATGATCGATAGAGAAGCAAGTTCAAACAATCATGTTATTGAAGGAATGGGGGACATTTACTTTAATGCTCGTCAACATGCGGTTGATTTATTGAACCTCGCTTTTGGTACAGATATCAAAGTTCAGTGGAATAGCACAGTAGCATCAATGTTTAGAGATTTAGGACAAAAACAAGGATAGGGGAGCAAAATTATGTCAATTTCAGAAGAAAATAAAAAGAAAATAAGTGAACTATCAGGCGCACAAAGCCCAACACCGCAAACACAAAAGCAATTGCACAGTTTACTTCACCGATTTAATTATCATTTTCCCCAACTAAATTGGTGGGGAAATACACCAATTGAACCTACAGGGGCTGGCTTAACTTATGCTGAATCAATTACTTGGATTCAACATATGATTCACCATTTATCAGATTGGGCTGGTGGAATGAATGAAGAACTACAAAAATTACAAAAAGATTTAGCTGATTTAAACATTATTATTCAATTTGAATTAGCAAGTCAATTACCTGAAGTTATTCAAGAATATGATTTATTTGATTTGATTGTAACAGGTAATAATGAACGAGTTTCCTTGGTAACAACACAATCAAGCACAACTAAAAAAGAAGAGTCTGTATTTTGTTACGCTTTTCGGACAGAATATGGATTTATTGAAGCAACCAAAACAAAACAAACTAGTTCAGAAGCAGGTTGTGAAGGGAATCTTACAACCTGGACAATTAATGTATCTGAACGAGATGGCGGAAATATATTAAATTATGAATTTGGAGTAACAAATATTCCTAGCAAAGTAAATCGTGTATGGGTTATTAACCGATCAGAAAACAAAATGGATGGGGACAAAGAAGTCTTTTATATTTTTGAAGGCGAAATTAAACGAGCACGATTTAATAAAAATACAATTTTAAGAGGTAAACAAGGAACACTGAATTTTGAAAAATTAAATATTAATTATGATGCATACTGGATTGTCAACGTATTTAAACGAGTGCCTACAAAGCGTAATTTGTTACATTATATGACACTGGATTATAAAGTTTATGAATATGACTTAGAAACAGGAAACGAAAAGCTATTGTACCAAATTCCTGTAGCAAATCAAGATATTTTTGATCCAATTAATGATGTCATTGAAGGGAAAAGTACCATTTGGGCAGTTACGTATAAAGGCGTAGAAACAAGAGAGCCTGATGTAATGAAAGGCCTTTGCTTTGAGCCTTGTTTTGATGGGGTGGAAATGTATGATACATGGGAAACACCAAAAGAAATTAAGTTTACTCATGAGAATATTTTGGGAATTACGCCTGCGAATATGTATCAAGACTATATCAATCAAGAAGAGTTAGAAGGAGACAAGTCATTGTTGAGTTGCTTTATTCTATCTTCAAAAATGAAAGAAACACCTTATACATTAAGTGTTTATGAATTAAATCCTCGAAAATTTGATAATAGTATTATCTCTAAAAATTTAGATAAATATTTCAAAGATGTAGTGCTAAAAGATTTATATAACAATGAATCACTGATTGAATATCAAGGATATTTTTCATATAACGTTACGGACCGTATTAAAAATTTTATTGATGCACCAGCTTTACTATTAGAAGATACGGAGTTTTCAAAAGCGGGTGTACAAATTGTTTTAGAAAACTCTGAATTTATACCAGAAGGCAACCTAAGAACGTTCTGGCAACGTTTGAAGGTATTAAGCTTAATGGAAAATAAAAAGCCGTACATGCGCATTTTTGAGCGTGTGGTGCAACAAATGATTACAACAAATGGGATGATTCGTAATAAGGCAGGACGTTGGCAAGAACAGTCTATACCAACAACGAGTGAAAAATTAAATCCTTCAGTTGCTGGTAAGTTCGACTATCTTTCTTTAGCAGGAACAAAGAAAACTTATAATGCTAAGGATTTCGAGGAAACATTCTCAGATACACCTCTAAAAACCTATAAATATTATGGATTACCATTAGATAAAAATCATCCGTTGCTTAAAAAGTTGGAAGAAAAAAATACAATTATTTCGGTAACAAAAGGGACGGTTAATGAAAAAACAGCAAATCAATATGAAACAGTAATTAAATTAACTATCCAAGACGAATATGCAGAAATCCAATTTAGAAGATTAATGCGTTTTGATTATAAAGATTTTGATTCCAAAGTAGGAGGTCGCTCCAAAGCAACATATATTAGTCCGTGGGCATATGTCTACTACACTGTAAGAGATGATTCGGTACCTGATGATTATGAAAAAAATCCGAATCAAGGGATTGATCAAAAGTTTTTGGATATCATTAACAAGATTTATGAAACGATTAATAACTTGGATAAAAAATATGAAAAGATTACCAATAATCTTAATCAAAAAATCGATAATATTGATAAGAAATATGAAAATATTACAAATCAATTGAAAAAAGATATCCAAAATATTAATAACCAACTGAAACAAAATAATGTAGCAATGGAAAAAGTTTTAAATAACTTGAAAAACATGTCTGGTATTTGGGTTCAAACAGGTGATACGGTCCTTGAAGGTGACTTTAAGAAAGATACTGGTATTGCTGGAGGAAATATTAGTGCCTTTGGTCAAGATGAAAGTCATTATATCCGTACAGGTAAGAATCGAGATAACGACTTGATGGGCGGTGTTTAGAAATGGCATGGCAGAATGTTTATGGTAGTTGGAAACACGATCCAGGAGTAAAAGGAGACGTTATTATGGCAGGAGGGCCAGGTTGGAATAAATTTCCAGGACGCCCTCCTGGTTCTCCTGCTCCATATGGAAAAGGAGTAAGTGTTGTAACAGTAAAAAAAGACACATATCGATTTAAATTATCTCTAGTTGCATATGCAATTTCAGTGACGACAGGAGAGTATTTTGTTAGTTCTTACCAAGGTGGTCCCAATGCGGATTATCAATGGATAATAAAAGCTGCAATTAGTTACGATCAAACAACTGATCCTGCAAAAGCAAAATATCAAAATTTATTTCAAGAGAATTTCAAAACAATGTATCACGGCGGAGAACCATTGTATGGTAATACTAATTGGCATACAAAAGCGTATGAAAAAGAAACATCTAATACATTTACTGCAACAAGTAAAGATGTATGGATTCGTATTGAGATTTATGGAGAACCAGCGGTCACACCATTATATGCATACTTTAAGCTGGCATCAGCATTTGAAGAGTTTAGACCGTGGGCAATAAGAAAAAATAATCAATTGGTTTCTTTAGATAAAGAGACTGGATTCTTCCAAAAACGCAAAAATAATAAGTGGGAAGATATTCCTAAAATGTCTTATGAAGATGCAGGAAAAGACAATAAAGGAACGTCACGTATTAGAAAAGATGGAGTGTGGAAAGGTCAAGGCAAAATTGGAAATTAAGGAAGTGAACTTAATGGATCGTCATTTAACGGAAATTGTATTATTTAAAAATACTCCTCTTAATGATTTTCAAAATACTATTCATTTTAAATCAGATGAGGATAGAGACAATTATTTTCTTAAAGAAAACCATTTTAAAAAAATAAATTTTGATACGGGTTTTAATTTCGTGAGAGATCGTCTGCAAATTAAAGCACCGATTGAATATGCAAAATGTGATGGTGTCAACTATTGTACTTTTATATCTTCACGTGATAATAAACGGTACTATGCTTTCGTGATGTCTTATCAATACATTAATGAAAAAGTTACTAGATTGAATTTAATAATTGATGTGGTTATGACGTTTACGCAAGGTAAAACATTGAATACATTGAAAAATATCCATGTTATTAGAGAGCATTTAAATCGATCAGACTATATAAAATATTTACCATTGTTGAGAACTAATGGAGATATATTAAATACAACAACAAAAGCATATGTTCAAACTAAATTAAAATCGTTTAAATCCTACTTTGTTGTTTTTCAGAGTTCAGTTGATTTATCAAAAGAATTCGGAACTGTAGATGCACCCAAAATGGAAACATCACAAGGAAATCAATATGACAATATGACTAGTCCAGTAAATCTTTATGCGATTCATTATGAATACTTTAATGGATTAATGAAAATTTTAGCTCCGTATCCGTGGATTACGCAGAACATTCAATTACTCATGATGATACCTGACGATTTTATAAATTTAGAAGATTTGGTAACTGTTAAAGCAAAAGAATTTAATTATGAAAACCTGAAAACGTTCAAGAAAGGTGGGAAATCTCTTAACAAAGAACTTGAGGGAATTAACTATTCTATTAATGAGTTATGTAATATATATGGAATTGACCATAATGAGGAAAAACATTTGTTAAGAACAGGATACACAACAGCAGAAATTTATAGTTGGGATGGTCAAAGGATTTTATTAGATAACGCATTTTTAGATGAAAACACTGGCATTAAATTCAGAGCGAAAACATCTATTGGTTATGAGAATAAGATTGCACTTTACCCAATTAATTATAAAACAACGGAAAAAGAAAAAGCTGTTAAAAATTCAAAAGGTGAAATTCTGATTGATAAAGGTTCATTTTTGAATGACGCAATCATTTACGACAATTTCACAGAATTACCTATTTTAATCGATAATTATCGACTATCAAAAGCAAGTAATGCGTACAGTAGACAATTAGCGGAGGACAGATTGCCATCCAACCGAATAAATTCAACTGTTAAAGATATCACTTCTGGGAATCTTTTAGGTAATTTGCAATCGGGTAATTTGCAAGGAGCACAAGGAAGTTTCTATAATGCTGTAAATCTATTAAGCGATTTAAAACCACAATCAGTTTTATCAAAATTCGAAAATGAATACGAATTTTATAGAAATCAACGAGCAGAGTTCGCAGATATGGCATTAAAAGCACCGACAATAACAAATCAAAGTCCTGGTACTGCTTTTCAAATGGCTAATGAAATAAATGGTCTTACTATAAAACTTTCTGCACCTTCAGAACAAGAATTTGCTAAAGTAAAAAAATATTACAAGATGTTTGGATATGAAATTGAAGAAGATGGAAAACAAATAAGTGATATTGAAAGTATGACTATTTGTAATTTTTTACAAATTAGAGGTAATTACAAGATACACGGAGTTGATGTAGCTTTGATGGAGCAATTAAAAGCACAATTGGAAAATGGTGTGCGTTTTTGGCATAACAATAATACTAGCAACCCTATGGAACAAGATATCCAAAAAAACAAAATGAGGTGAAAATATGCCGCTATTAAATTATGATCAGCAATATGATTATCTAAACAAGTTAGTGCAAGCGTGTAAAAAGGCAGGCATACCTAAGGAAACAACAATAGCTTTGGCAATTAATGCAGCTCATGAATCTTATTTAAACCCATGGACAATTGAAGGAGCTATTAATCCTGGCCCTCCTTTGGGTGCGAACGGTTGGGATGATGGAGCTTCTGGGGGAGGTCTTTGGCAATGGACGCCATTTGCTGGAAAAATAACATTGGGCGATTTTGATGGACAAGTAGCTTTTATGATTTCTTATAAGCAACAATGGGATATAACTGGATCGTGGTTTAGAGCGGCAGGACTACCAGACCCTACTCCTAAAATAGAGAATTTTGACCAATTTTTATATAACCAGCTTGGTTATGATTCTGTAGCTCTAACAAAAGCTTTTATAGGCTACTGGGAAAGGCCAGCGTATAACCCTGGTACTATTAGATATAACACAGCTCAGGAAGAAGTCGCAGAAATTGAACCTTTGGTTAATAAGTATTGGGGAAATACTGGGAATGAAAAACCTAGTGAAGGTTCTCCAGGTGGTGGAGGTTCTGGTAGCAAGAATCCTGAAAAGCCAGATAAAGAAGATATACCAAATGATAATGTAGGGTTATCTGATGCGATTAAAAGCATAGTAAATGAATTCCTAAAAAAATATGATGATGCTATGAAGAAACAAGTCTATATGATGGATGGCGGTAAAAATACTTATTCAAATTCAAGTGTTAAAGTAATGAAAACATACAACAATTTGATGACTGTTAAAATGACGAATAATTTTATAGAATCTCTAAAAAAATTAATGGATGAAAGTAAACAACCATCTAACAAACCACCTTCTCCGCCACCAGAAACAAAACCAGATAATCCGCCAAACAATCCTCCCGATGAACCTTCTAAGAATATGGATGGTATTTATAATTGGGCATTAAATAATTTAGGCCAAACGTTTAACTATCCAGCGGCTCATCCAGGAGCAGGGCCTCAATGTGTAGACTTAATTAAAGCTTTATCAGAATTTTATCTTCCAGGCAATCCATTAGCTCCTGCATTAAGTTACGGTAATGCGCAAGACATATATTCACATGATCTTCCTCCTGGTTGGGAACACGTGCAAGGAGATATAGGTAATGATGATAATGCAAAAAAAATATGGGATTCATTACCAAATGGAGCGATAGTATTTTGGCTATATTCTGAATATGGGCATGTGGGAATAAAAGCTGGTAATAATGGGCTAGATACAATTAACCAAAATTATAACGGCACTCCATACGTTACTCGTGATGATATTTGGTATTGGCAACACGTTTTAGGAGCAGGGTTTTTAGGTGCGTGGATTCTAAAATAAAATTGAAAGGATTTGATAATGTATTGAATAAAATGGAATTAGACAAAATATATTTAGAAGATTGTATTAAAGGGATGAAGAAAATTCCAGATGGTAGTATTGACTGTATCATTTGTGATTTACCCTATGGAACAACTGCCTGTTCATGGGATACTATTATTCCGTTTGAAAATTTATGGGAACAATATAATCGTATCACAAAGGAAAAATCACCGATTGTTTTATTTGGAGCAGAACCTTTTTCAACATTAATACGAATGAGTAACCTAAAACAATTTAAATACGATTGGTATTGGTTGAAAAACAATGTGACAGGATTTACCTTTGCGAAGACGCAACCAATGAGACAGATAGAGACAATTTCTGTTTTCGGTAAAAGTACGCCTAATTATTATCCGCAAGGAATAGTAAAAATAGAGAAAAAAACTAAAAATCAAAGTTGTAAGAAAGATACTGTTGTATCAAACAGATTGAGAGGCAAAGAATTTGTTCAAGAGTATACAGGGTATCCAAAAAATATCCTGCGATACGATAAAGAAAGTAAAGGGACGTTTCACCCAACACAGAAACCTGTAGCCCTATTAGAGTACTTAATAAAGACGTACACGAAGGAGAATGATGTGGTGCTGGATAATTGTATGGGGAGTGGAACCACAGCTATTGCCTGTCTTAATACTAATCGTAGATTTATTGGATTTGAAACTAATGAAGATTATTATAGACAGTCTTTAGATCGAATAAAAAACAATGTAACTCAAGTGGAATTGTTTTAAAAACACTTGACAATACGTGCTAACACGCATATAATAATAAATGTAAGGAGGTAGTCGCGAATGCCACTTACCGGAAAGCAAATGCTAAAGCTCTTAAAAAATAATGGTTGGATTGAACGAAGACAAGAAGGCTCACATCATCACTTATATAAAGATGGCGTAAGAATTACAGTACCAGTTCATGGAAATCAAGATTTAGGAAAAGGGCTAGAGCGAAAAATCTTAAAAGATGCAGGGCTAAAAAAATAGCCCTCGTCTTTCAAGAGAAGGAGGGAACATCATGTCATTACAAACATCTTTGAAAGTCGCTTATCCTGCTATTTTTCATCCAGAAGAGGGTGGAGGATACTTTATTGAATTTCCAGATGTTCAAGGAGCGTATACAGGTATAAATGAAAATGATATAGCCTATGGTTTATTGATGGCTGAAGAAGTTTTAGGTATGGTGTTAGCTGATTATATTGAAAATAATGAGACGTTGCCTAAAGCGAGCGAATTAAATAGTATAAGTCATAAACCTGATGAATTTGTAACAATGGTTTTAGTTGATATAGAAGAATATTTTAAAGACATGAAACCAGTTAAAAAGACGCTAACAATCCCAAGTTGGGCCAATAATTGGGGAAATAGAGTAGGGATAAATTTTTCGCAACTGTTAACGGAATCTATCGCACAGACAGCAATAAATTACACACAAGAGACATTAAAGGAAACAAAAGAAAAATACGAAGTAAAAAATTAAGCGTTGTATGAAAAATCATACAACGTTTTTTTGTGAAGAGAAAAAGAAAGTAATCAAGAAAGTTACATAGCAAATATTAAGAATATCATAAGAATACGAATATGACAAAAACGAACAATACAGCTATTAATAATAGAAATAACAATAAATAGTTCGTGTTTTGTAAATAGATGTTATTTAATTATTACCATAAAATAACACTATTATTCAAAGTAGAAATATAGGAAACGATTTAAAAGATGCGAACGGTTAGATACTACGTTAACAAAATTATAAGAAATAAAATTGTCAGAAAATTCAGAAATATAAAAATCTATTTAAATGAAAAAGCGGCAGACGCGGAAAATTAAAGAAAAGCTGTTATATCAAGGATAAATCTGTATAAAATAGTAGTTAATCGAGAGCGAAGCGGTTCGATTGTAGCCGAGGGCTATGCCCGCGGCGTGACAGACCAAGCCTTCAGGCTTGATTGTTCGTTCCGCTTGCGGAAGGGACAAAGGGTTCCCGATAAGGAAAGATAAAAAATAGAGGAATAAAATAACAAGAGGGAACAGACAGCGACCAAGGCGCTTGCGCCGAAGTGTCGGTCCCACGGAGCCAATGGCGAACATTTCACCCGAAGGGGGGAAATGGGCGGCATTT